>DATKQE010000077.1:0-157506 GCA_035532935.1 Allostellaceae bacterium | reverse complement strand
GACGAGGGTGCTGTGGATCGGATCCACGCCCGCAGTAGAAAGGGTCGCGTCGATGACGATACTGCCGCGGCCCGAGGCGGGGCCTGTCGGGTCATTGGCGCTCAGCGTGATGTTGCCGCCATTCGTGTCGATCTCCGCGCCGGGCGCGACGGTGATCGAATTCCCCGCCCTTGCGGTGATGCCGACGCCGGCGGCGCCGATGAAGACGCCGTTGTCGAAGGTGATGTCGTTGGCGGCCTGCAGCAGCACGTTGCTCGAGGCGGCGCCGAGCGTGGCCGGATCGATGGCGCCCGAGATGCCGCTTGCGACGGTGATGTCGGTCGGATCGAGCAGCCAGGTTCCCAGGCTGCCGTGCGGCGCCGAAGTATCGACCGACCCGGTCTGCACGGACAATTGTTCTCTGCCCGAGGTCTCGACGAACCCGCCATTGCCGCCTGCCAAGCCGCCACGTGCGATGATCGCGCCGTCGAAGCGCGTCCTGTCGTCGGCCCACACCGCGACAGTGCCGCCGTTGCCGCTTGCGATGGCGCTGGCGTCGATGACGGCGCCTTGCGCGACAGTGGTCGATGCGGCGTTCTGCTGCGGTCCCGCGCCGTGGAGATTGCCGCCGACGAGCGCGGTGCCACCGCCGCTATCGCCCGACACATTCACCCGCGCCGTCGCTGTTAGCGTCACGCTGTCGCCCAGCACCGCGACTGTGCCGCCGGCCTCACCCGTGCCCGTGCCGGACGCGTCGAGCGTGCCGCTCACCGTGGTGCCGCCGCCCGTGGCCGCCAGCACGATCGTGCCGCCAACTTGCGCCACGCTGGTGGCCTCGACGATGCCGCTGGTGTTGATGACGTTGTCGAGCACGCCCTGCGCCGCCTGCGCCGTCATCAGCACCGTGCCGCCCGACGCCGCGACCGTGCCGGTGTTGGTCACCAGCGACTTCGTCCCCACCGGCACCGCATCGACCGGCTTCGTGATCGCGAATTTGAGCAGCGCGTCGCCGGCGAAATCGACCGTGAACGCCTTGGCGCCGGCCAGCACCACCGTGCCCAGATCCGCCTCGACGAGACCGTCATTGCGCACCTGCGGCGCTACCATCACCACCGAGCCGCCGCTCGTCGCCACCACGTGGCCGTGGTTAACGATCGCCGCGTCGGAATGGCCGGGGGTATTGAAGGCGTAGTTGCCCGCCATGAAATCCTGGTCGCTGGTCCCGATCGTACTCAGCAGCACGCCTGCCGCCGTCACCTGCGCCGAGGGCCCGACGACGATCCCGTTGGGATTGATCAGCCACACATGCCCGTTCGCGGTGAGGCTGCCATAGATCGCCGAGGCGCTGCCCCCGGTCACGGTGTTGAGCGCGATCGAACTCGTGCTCGGCTGGCGAAACGCCACCGCCGAGCCCGCGGGAATCGAAAAGCTCTGCCAGCGAAAGCTCGCGTTCTGACTCTGCTGGTTGATCACCGTGCTGGTCGGCGACAGCGCATTGATCGTCGCCTGGCCGCCCGTCACGTGCCCGCCGACGAGTTGCGCCTCGCCGTGGCCTGCCCCCAGCGCCAGCGCCGCCAGCGCCACCCCCGGCACGCGAAGCGCAGCTTTCCGTTTCGCTCTCGACCCCCGAGCCATCACGTTCCCGCCGCGAAAATCCTGTTGAATTACGACAAATACCCACGACCAAGCGTCGTGTGACGCTATCCGGAAACGCGCGAGGGCGCAATATTGAATGCAGGCCGTGTGCGCTTCGACACATCTTCGCTACGGCCTTGCGACGCGGGTAGCCGCGTTCGATCCGGCTAACTATGGCCGAGCGTCGCCCCCGGAGGCATGCGCCGCGCGATCCCGTCGCGCTTCTGACGCGCTGCCGCCAAGGCTGCGCGCAGCCGCGCATCCCTGCCGTAGAGATCATCGCGGAATTCGACCGCGCCGTCCTCGTCGACGAAGCTGGTCGCGTAGACGAGATAGACCGGCCAGCGGCGTTTCAACTGGATGTGAAGGGTCGCGCCGCTCGCCACCGCCGCGGTGAGCTCGGGCGGCGTCCACCCCGTCCTTTGCAGCACGAAGTCCGCGACCTCGTCGGCCCGTTCGAGCCGGACGCAGCCATGGCTCTGGGCGCGGAAATAATGATCAAAGACGAAGCGCGAAGGGGTGTCGTGAAGATAGACGTCGAAGCGGTTGGGCGATTCGAACTTGATGCGGCCAAGCGGATTCTTCGGCCCAGGCATCTGCTGCCAGCCGCGGCCAGGCGTGAACACGATGTCGTTCTTGAGCAGATAGTCCGGATGCCGTCGCGACTTCGGCAGGAGATCTTGGGTTACGATCGAGGTGGGAATCGTCCAGGTCGGATTGAGCGTCACGGCAACCATGGAAGTGCGCATCACCGGGGTCGGATGCTTGGGGTCGCCGACCACCACCTTCATGGTGATGACCGGCACGTCGTGATCGACGATCGTGAGCCGCTCGGCAGGCACGTTGACCATCATGAAGCGCGCGCCGAAATCGTGCGGCAGCGACCGCCAGCGCTCGAGATTGAGCTCGATCTGCCCGACGCGCGCGCGCACCGGGACGTTCATTGCGGCGAGCGTGCGCGGGCCGACCGTGCCGTCGACGGCGATGCCGTGCCGGCTCTGGAAGCGCTTCACCGCCGCCTCGAGCGTATCGTCGAACACCGTGTTGGGATCGCCAGCCGGCGCGGTGGCAACCGCCGCAGCCGGCGCCGCCGCTTCACGCAGATCGCCCTCGGCCTCGAGCCGCCGGCGCAACAGGGGAACACGCGGATCCTCCATGCCGAGCTTGAGCGGAACGCCGCGCGGGACCGAAGCCCAGCCGCCGCTCGCGGCGATCTTGCGATAGCGCGCCAGCGCCGCCACCAGCCGCCGATAGGCAGTCTCATCCGGGGGAAGTCCCGCATACCACGCGGCAAGATCGCCCTCGAGCGCGCGGTTCAGTCCTGCCGCCGCGTCGAAGGCGCGACCGGGTATCGCCCAGTCGGTCTCGAAATCTTCCGGCCGCACGCGGCCCAACGCCAACGCCGTGGCATAGCCGAGCGCAAGCCGCGTCAGCGCCACGTCGCGCGCCGCCGCGGTCGCCGGACCCCCCGTCACCAGCGAATTCGCGACGGGAAATGCCAGCCCCTGCTGCGGCGCGTCCGCCAGGATCGCCATGAGCGCGGCAAGCCGTTTCGAATCGTCGACCCAGGCGGGAACATCGTTGCGCGCATCATAGAACTGGCGCAGCGCGCCCGACACCGATGAGTCGCCAACGGACTCCGCGGCGACGAGACCGCGAATCGCGGCGCTGATCCTGCTGCCGTTGCTCCACGCCGGCGCGGTCGTCAGAACAGCGGCCAAGCTCAAGGCGGTGACGAAGACCGGCAGGCGAAAGTTCATGAACATCCTCGAGCAGCCGCCGCGGCCGGAATTCAATAACAGAAGCCGGTTCATAAATCATAAGCTCACGAAAACTTCATCAAACTCGACCCATCCTGTGACAACATCGTCACACCTCGAGACCGATGCACCGTCCCTATGACATGATCGTCGCTGCCATTCCACCGCCTCTACCGCGCCGCCTTTCGCCGCTGCATCGCCTGCGCCGTGTTGCCGCGCCGGCGCTCTTGCTCGCCTGTCTCGCGACCACCAGCGCCAGCGGCGATGAGCGCAATGCCTGGAGCGGCGTTACCGGACCGACCGACGGCGCCGCCCTGGCGATCGGCGGCGACGCCCATGGCTGTCTCGCCGGCGCCCGTCGGCTGCCGTTCAACGGGCCGGGCTACGAGGTCATCCGGCTCAGCCGCCGGCGCTATTTCGGCCATCCCGACACCATCGCCTTCGTCGAGCGTCTCGGCCGCCGCGCCGCCGCCGCCGGACTGCCGAGCTTCTATGTTGGCGACATGGCGCAGCCGCGGGGCGGTCCGCTGCCCTATGGCCACGCCAGCCACCAGACCGGCATGGATGTGGATATCTGGTTCACCTTCGCGCAAGGGCCGCTGCTACGTCTAGCCTCGCGCGAGCAGATCAGGCTGCCGTCGATGCTGCTGGCGAACTGGAAGGCCGTCGATCCCAACCGCTTCACGGCGCGGCAGGTCACCCTGCTGCGACTCGCCGCGATCGATTCCGCGGTCGACCGGATATTTGTCAATCCCGTGATCAAGGCAACGCTGTGCCGATCGACGCCGCCCGACCGGCGCGCCTGGCTGAGAAAGCTGCGACCGTGGTGGGGCCACGACGACCACTTCCACGTCCGGCTTCGCTGCCCTGCCGGCTCGCCCCAATGCGTGGCGCAGGTCCCGGTGCCGCCGGGCGACGGCTGCGACGCGACGCTCGCCTCCTGGGTACGCGATCAGCGCCCGCCGCCCGCGCATCCGCGCCCGCTGCCGCCGCGCAAGCTGCCGCGTCTGCCGGCGGCGTGCCGGGCGGTGCTCGGCGCGCCATAGTTCGGTGTGTCGCGCGACTACGACCCGCGGCCCCTATTGCCCGGCTTGCGCGCGCTCGCGTCCCATTTCGATTTTCGCCTCGCAGGTTTACCGATCGACGAGAACGGGTTGGTGCCCGAGGCGCTGAAAGCGGCGTGTCGTCAGACGCAACCGAAGGCACTCTATGGCGTGCCGACCATGCACAACCCGACGACCGCCACGATGTCCGCGCAACGATTTCGTCGCATATACGCAGCGCCACGGTCTTGCCGTCGTTTCGAGCGATGCCTTTGTCGCGACCGGAACGCTGCCGGAGGCGGTCCGGCCGGGACGCGCGGCGCTATTTTTCTTCCATGATCCACACGCCGTTCCAGTCCTCGGATGGCGGATGCATGCGATAGTAGCGGCAGCGGTCGAGAAAGATGTGGGACGGCCGGTCGTCGGGCGCGCGCTCGAGCGCTGCGGCAAAGCGCGCCACTGCGCCATCCCAGTCGCGCCGCTGATAACGGTCGAGCCCCTCCTCATAAGCGGCGATGACCGCGCCGAGTTCGGGAAAGGATTGCGGCGTGTGATGGCTGAGCGATTCATACACCACGGTCGGCTGCGACTTTCCCTTGACCTGGATCAGATCGAGCCGCCGCAGCACCGCGGGCGCGCGCGCAGCGCCTCGACCGTCGGACCGGAGACCAGAACCTTGGTGCCGTAATGCTTATTCGCGCTTTCGAGCCGCGCCGCGAGGTTCACGGTATCGCCGATGACGGTGTATTCCATGCGCTTCATCGAGCCCACGGATCCGGCGAGGACGTCCCCCGTAGCGAGTCCCACGCCGATATCGATGGGCTCCTGCCCAGCCTCGACACGGCGCGCATTGAGGCGTTCGAGAGCGCGCATCATATCGCGGGCGACGGACAGCGCGTTGTCGGCGTCGGCCGCGTCCTCGACCGGCGCGCCGAAGATCGCCATCAGCGCGTCACCGATATACTTGTCGAGCATGCCGCCGTTCGCCAGCACCACCTCGACCATCTCGGTGAAGTATTCGTTAAGCATCGCTACGGTCTGCTGCGGGCTCATCGTCTCCGACAGCATGGTGAAGCGGCGGATGTCCGAGAACATCACGGTGGCGACATGCGCGCTACCCTTCAGGACTTCCTCGCCGCTCGCCAGCAGCCGGTCGACCACCTCCTTGGCCATGTAGCGCGACATGGTGCTGCGCACCCGCTTCTCGCGAGTGATGTCCTCGAGCACGAGCATGTAGCCGATCGTCTTGTTGTCGAGATCGAGCAGCGGCGCGGTGGTGAGGTTGACGGCGGCGATCCTGCCGTCCGGCAGCATCAGCTCGGTATCGGCGTGATAGTCGTTGGCGTGCATCCGCGCGACGTATTCGAGGCTGCGCGTGATCCAGGCGTTGCGGTTGCCGAACACGTGCTCGGCGGGGCGGTTGAGCATCTCGTCGATCGAAAGGCCGATGATGCGCTCGGCGGCCTCGTTGACCTTGGCGACATTGAGCTTCTGGTCGAGCGTGACGACGCCGTTCGAGAGCGACTTGAGAATGCTCTCGTTGTAGTTCTTGAGCCCGAGCACGTCGGAGAAGAGCTGTGCGTTGTGGATGGCGATGGCGATCTGGGCGCCGAACGCCTTAAGGCGGCGGATGTCCACTGGCGTGAACGGCCCGCCGCGCTTGTTCAGCACCTGGACGACGCCGAGCCGATCGCCGATGCGGTCGACCAGCGGCACGCACAGCATGTTGCGCGTGTGGAAGCCGGATTCCCGGTCGACCGTGGCATTGAAGCGCGGATCGGCATAGGCATCGGGGATGTCGAGCACGGTTCCGCTGCGGAAGGCCGTGCCCGCCAGTCCGGCACCGGCCGGAATACGGATCTCGCGCTGCCCGGTGCCGTCGGCGAGCTTCGACCACAGCTCGTCCGTGGCGGCGTCATAGATGAACAGGGTGGCGCGCTCGGCATCGAGGAGCTGCACCGTCGCCTGCATGATGCGCCCGAGCAGCACGTCGAGCTGAAGCTCGGTCGAGATCGCCTCGGCGATCGCGAGAATCTCGCTCTCCTCGCGCCGCGCGCGCTCCAGGAGCTCGACCAGCCGCGCCTCCTCGATCGCGTTCGCGGCCTGCCGGCTGATCGCCTCGAGGAGCACGAGGTCGGCCTCGGTGAACGCGCCCGACCGCTTGTTCAGCACCTGGGTGACGCCGCAGACCGCGCCGTCGCGGCCGCGCAAGGGCACGCAGAGAATGTTGCGCGTGTGATAGCCGGTGCGGCGATCAACCTCGGCATTGAAGCGCGCATCCCGATAGGCATCGGCAATGATCTCGGCCTTGCCCGACAAGAACACCGCGCCGGCGATGCCGGCGGCGGCCGGGATGCGGATCTCGGCCACGCCATCACCGCGCGCCACGCGCGAGAACAACTCGCCGGTCTCGGGATCGAGCAGGAACAGCGTCGCGCGCTCGGCATCGAAGACCGTGGCGATGAGTTCGATGAGCCGCGGCAGCTGGTGATCGAGCGACAGCCGCTCGGTCACCGTATCGGCGACCTCGGCGAGCACCGACAGCCGGTGCAAGGCATCCATCATCCGGCCCGCCGCGGCCGGATCGCCGGCGCAAAGTGCCGCCAACTCGCCGCTGTCGCTTACCTTGCGGCCGACGATGGTCTCGAGGACCTCTTCGCTGCGCGGCATTGTCGGCACTGCTCCGGTTCCGGCCGCGCCGGCCCCTGCCGCCGCAGGCTGGATGCGCTGCCGTTCCCTATGCTGCGGGCGAGCGAGGGTCGCGGTCAAATGAAAAACCGCGCCACAGCACCCTTCGCTCCCGAGGCAGGGCTCAATGGACCCGTTCGGTAACGTCGGGCTCCAGCCGGATCAGCTCGGCGGTGACGCGCGCGATCCATGCCCAGACGACGCGGCCCGACCTGTCATCGACGCCGCGGCGGCGGGCCTCGAGGGCCGCGACTTGCGCGGCGTGCTCGCCGTGGCAGCGTACCAGCAGCACCGCCGCCTCCCAGATCTGCCGCTCGCTCGTCATCGTCGCCATCACGCCCGCCTCATCGCCGTGAAGCCCCATAGCGCAGAACCCGTTCCCGGCGCCGGATCAACGACGGGAATCGGTGTCGCCGCTCAACTGCCCCCGGCCAGCGCCAGGCGTGTCCCAACCCGCCCGATTGGCTCGATCTCGACCCGGGCGAGCCCTTTCTTCTTCATGCCGAGGCGCC
The DNA here is from genome assembly GCA_035532935.1 of Allostellaceae bacterium. Lineage (GTDB taxonomy): Bacteria > Pseudomonadota > Alphaproteobacteria > ATCC43930 > CGMCC-115725 > DATJLY01. The sequence continues at coordinate 149,889 of DATKQE010000077.1, read as the reverse complement.
GCGCGGCGCGCTCGGAAAGGTCGATGACGCGACCGCGGACATGGGGTCCGCGGTCGTTGATCGTCACCTCGACCGACTTGCCGTTCTCGAGGTCGATGACCCGCGCCTTCGTATTCAAGGGCAGCGTGTTATGCGCCGCGGTGAGCTTGTTCCGGTCGAACCGCTGGCCACTGGCGGTGATCAATCCCTGGTGGCGCGGCCCGTACCAGGAGGCGATACCGATCTGGGAGTGCAGCCGCCGCCGCGCATGAACCGACCGACACAAGGCGACATCCTCGGCCTTCGCATGAAGTTGTTGTGCTACGTGCGGCGGTTGCGGTGAAAAACATCCCGTAAGGGCAAGTAAAACATATGAATGCACGAAGCAATGGAGAACATTACGCTTTGGCACGACCGGTCCCCATTTCGTTGTTGCAGATTTTTAACCCTGGCTAAACGAGCAAGGGGCCGCGTTGGTTCCCGGTCAAAAACGCATCTGTTCCGTTTTAGTTCGGAACGATTCGACCTTTGGGCGCAGGGCTTTACCCTTCGGGTTGAACCGGCCGCGGCCGTCGGTCGGCCCCGATGGCGACGTAGGTAAAAACTCCTTGCGTCACCTTGACCCGCTCGCCGGACAGGCTGCGCCGCGCCCAGCTCTCGACCTTGAGGGTGATCGAGGTCCGGCCAATCTTGACGATTTCGGCGTAGCAGCTCACTTCATCGCCGACGAATACCGGCAGATGGAAGGTCATGCCGGTGATCGCCACGGTTGCGACCCGCCCCCGGGCGCGGCGCGAAGCGACGGCGCCGCCGGCCAGATCCATCTGCGACAAGACCCAACCGCCGAAAATGTCGCCGCTCGGATTGGCGTCGGCGGGCATGGCGATGGCGCGCAGCGCCGCCTCGCCCGTGGGGATTTGAGCGTCGCTCATGGCAAAGTCCCTTGCAGTTCGCGCGACCAGATGTTGTGATTGCCGCGCCCAAGCCTACATGATCCTGACATCGAGCCGACGAAATTCACCATGGCAGATCTTTTCGACAATCTCGCACGCAAGCCCCAGGCCTACTCCGCCAAGGACATCGAGGTGCTCGAGGGGCTCGAGCCGGTGCGGCGCCGGCCCGGCATGTATATCGGCGGCACGGACGAGCGCGCGCTCAACCATCTCGCGGCCGAGGTCCTCGACAATGCCATGGACGAGGCGGTTGCCGGCCATGCCAGCCGCATCGAGTTCGAGTTGCATCGCGACGGCAGCGTCGCGGTCAAGGACAACGGCCGCGGCATCCCGGTCGATCCGCATCCCAAATTCCCCAAGACCTCGGCGCTCGAGGTCATCCTGACGATGCTGCATTCCGGCGGCAAGTTCTCGGGCGAAGCCTATAAGACCTCGGGCGGGCTGCACGGGGTCGGCGTGTCAGTGGTGAATGCGCTGTCGGACTGGCTCAAGGTCGAGGTCGCGCGCGACCGCCGCCTGTGGCTGCAGGACTATGCCCGCGGCAAGCCCAAGACCAGGCTCAAGGACGGCGGCCCGGTGCAGAACCGGCGCGGGACGATGGTGCGCTTCCACCCTGACCCACAGATTTTCGGGCCGCAGCTCCATTTCAAGCCGGCGCCGCTTTACCGCATGGCGCGGGCCAAGGCCTATCTCTTCCGCGGCGTCGAGATCCGCTGGTGGTGCGACCCGGCGCTGCCGCGGCCCGACGATGTGCCGCAGGAAGCGCATCTGCACTTCCCCGGCGGGCTCGAGGACTATCTCGCCTCGCTGCTCGACGGCCGCGAGGCGCTGACGCCGCGCCCGTTCGCCGGCGAGGCCGAGTTCAGCGAGGGCGGCCGGGTCGAGTGGGCGATCGCGTGGCCCCAGGATCTGGAGGGCGCGTGCGCGTCCTACTGCAACACGGTGCCGACGCCCGAAGGCGGCACGCACGAGGCCGGTCTGCGCAGCGCGCTGACCCGCAGCCTCAAGGCCTATGGCGAACTGACCGGCAACCGCCGTGCCTCGCAGATCGCGCCTGAGGACGTGATGACGGGCGCGGTCATCATCCTGTCGCTGTTCATGCGCGAGCCGCAATTCCAGGGCCAGACCAAGGAGCGGCTCGCCTCGGCCGAGGCAACGCGCCTCGTCGAGGGCGCGCTCAAGGACCGCTTCGATCACTGGCTGTCGGAGGACCCGCAGGGCGCGCGCAGCCTCATCGACGCCGTGGTCGAGCGCGCCGAGGACCGGCTGCGCCGCCGCCAGGAGCGCGAGCTCGAGCGCAAGAGCGCGACGCGCAAGCTGCGCCTGCCCGGCAAGCTCGCCGACTGCTCGCGCTCGAGCCCCGAGGGCACCGAGATTTTCCTGGTCGAGGGCGACAGCGCTGGCGGGTCCGCGAAGCAGGCGCGCGAGCGCGACACCCAGGCGATCCTGCCGCTGCGCGGCAAGATTCTGAACGTCGCCTCCGCCACCGCCGACCGGCTGCGCCAGAACCAGGAGCTGAGCGACCTGGTCCAGGCCTTGGGCTGCGGCTCGGGCGAGCGCTATCAGGAGGACAAGCTGCGCTACGAGCGCGTCATCATCATGACCGACGCCGATGTCGACGGCGCGCATATCGCCTCGCTGCTGATGACATTCTTCTTCCGCGAGATGCCGAATCTCGTCGCCGGCGGCAAGCTGTTCCTCGCCGCGCCGCCGCTCTACCGCCTGCAACAGGGCGATCTCTCGCTCTATGCCCACGACGACGCGCACAAGGACGCGTTGCTCGCCACGGCGTTCTCCAAGAACAAGGGCAAGGTCGAGGTGAGCCGCTTCAAGGGCCTGGGCGAGATGCCGCCGCGCTCGCTGCGCGACACGACGATGAGCCCGGCGACGCGCACGCTGCTGCGCGTCACGCTCCCCGAGAAGGGCCAGAGCGAGTACGCGCACACCGTCGAGCTGGTCGAAAGCCTGATGGGCCGCAAGCCCGAGCTGCGCTACCAGTTCATCCAGGACAAGGCGCAGTTCGCGAAGGATCTGGACGTTTGACGCGCTCGACCGCGCCTACATTGATTCGTGTGCGCCGGCCCTCTGGCGTTCGGCGTGGCGCGGGATGGCAAGACGCTCGGCGATCTCGATCAGCAGGAAGAACGCGACGCCCAGCACGGTGAGGCCGAAAATCGCGGCGAAGAGCAGCGGCGTGTCCATGCTGCCGTTCGCCACCATCAGCAGATAACCGAGCCCGGCATCGCCGCCCACGAACTCGCCCACGACCGCCCCAACGACCGCGAGCGTGATCGAGATCTTGAGGCCACCGAAGATGAGCGGCAGCGCGTTCGCCAGGCGCACCTTGAAGAACGTCGCCGCCGCCCCGAATCCCATGGATTGCGCGAGCAGGATCTTCTCGGGCTCGATCGTGGCGAGCCCGACCGCCGTATTGATGACGACGGGGAAGAATGCGATCAGGAAGGCGATCAGCACCTTCGGCAGCAGGCTGAACCCGAACCAGACGATGAAGAGCGGCGCCACCGCTACCTTGGGAATGGCCTGCGAGGAGATGAGGAGCGGATAGACCGCGCGCGCGAACGCCGGCGAGAGAAAGATCGCCAGCGCCAGCGGGACACCGATCGCGATGCTGAGGCCGAAGCCCAGCAAAATCTCCGACGTCGTCACCCAGCCCTGATAGAGGATGAGGCCGAAATGCGCCGCGAGCGAGGCCGCAATGAGGCTCGGCGCCGGCAAGATGAACGCGGGAATGGCGAACACCCGCGCCGCCGCTTCCCACAGCACGAGAACGCCGACAACCGCCAGGATCGGATAGACGATGCCGGCGGTGCGGGCGCGGGCTTCACGTTGGGCGCGCAGGCGTTGGACATTCGCTTCCACCTCCTCGATCGTGGGCAAACGCGCTTCCACGGTCTCGGCATGCGGGTCGGCGGGCGTCGTCATGGCGGCGGCCCTAGTGCTCGCGCAACACGCCGCGGGCCAGTAGCAGGCCGAGAATCTCGCGGCTGTAGTCGGCGAATTCCGGCGTCTCGCGCATCGCGAGCGTCCGCGGCCGCGGCAGATCGACGTCGATGACGCGGTCGATCTTGCCCGGCCGCGGCGTCATCACCACGACGCGATCGGAGAGAAAGATCGCCTCCTGGACGCTGTGCGTGACGAAGAGAACCGTCATCCGCCGTTCGTTCCAGATCTGCTGTAGATCGAGCACGAGCTGATCGCGCGTCAGCGCATCGAGCGCGCCGAACGGCTCGTCCATCAGCAGTTGCGGCGGATTGTGAATGAGCGCCCGGCACAGCGAGACGCGCTGGCGCATGCCGCCCGAAAGCTCCTCCGGATATTTGTGCGCGAACCCGCCGAGCCCCACGGAGTCGAGCAGCGCGCGCGCCCGCGCCTCGGCGGCCGCGCGCTCGAGCCGCCGCGCCTCGGCCTGGAGCATGATGTTGCCGAGCGCCGTTCGCCATTCCAGCAACACCGGACTTTGGAAGACGATGCCGATATCGGTGCGCGGCCGGTCGACGGTGCGGCCGTCGACCGTGACCGTCCCGCTCGAGGCGGGCAAAAGCCCCGCGGCGATCATCAGAAGCGTGCTCTTGCCGCACCCGCTCGGCCCGAGGATGGAAAGAAATTCGCTGCGACGCTCGCTCAGGGAAACCTGATCGAGCGCGCGCACCGGACCGTCGCGGGTGGGATAGACCTTGGAGAGAGCCTGGATGCCGAGATAAGGCTGCTCGCGATCCGTGGTGGTACGACCCGCCGCCGATAGGTCCATGGGCGATCCGTAACGTCCGATCAATCCGCCGCGCGCGATGCAACCACCTGCGCCGCTTCGGCACGCTCCCAGGCTGCGATGATCTCGGCAGAGGTGACGACGGACCCGTAGTCGCGGGCGAACCGCTCCAGCGCGGAGACGTGGTCGCGCGCGTTGAACGCGGCGCAGCAATCCGCCACCATCGTCACGTAGTAGTCGATGAAATAGGCGTCGCGTGCGGTGGACTCGACACAGGTGTCGGTAGCGACCCCTGTCATCAGCAAGCTCTTGATGCCGTGCCGTTTCAGCACGGAATCGAGCTCGGTATTGATGACGCCGCTATAGCGGTGCTTGATCACCACGGGCTCGGCCGGAAGCGGTCGGACGGCGCAGAAATCGGCGCCCCAAGAGCCGGTCCGGCAGCGCGGCATTTCGACGGCGCGACGGCGATCCCGCTCGCGCATCGGCGCCGAATAATATTCGGGATCGTAGATCGCTTGGACGAAAACGACGAGCACGCCGGCGCGCCGTGCATCATCGATCAGCCGCTGGAGCGGCGGTATCGCAAGCTGAATGGTCTTCATGTCCGCGCCGATGGTGGCGAAGAACCCGCCGTCGGCAACGAAATCGTTCTGGACGTCAACGACCACCAGCGCGGCGTTGGCCGGCGCCGCCTTCTGATCGAGTGTCGTCAGCAGCAGATCGGCGTCGGTGGTCACGTCATTCTCCCATCGCAGATCAATGCACTGCTTATGCTTGCTGCGGCGGCACGAACTGCGCCCCGGTCGGGACGAATTCGTTGGTATAGAGTTGGCTTGCCTCGAGCGGCGTCTTGACGCCGCCATATTGCTTGAGCGCACTGACGGTGGCGCTCCAATCCTTCGCCGACATCCAGCCGAGCGGCTTTTCCTTGGTGTTGGGTGTAACCCAGGTATGCCACGACAGCCCCATCTCGCGCAGCGAGATCGCGATCTCCGTCGCCGGCGCGTATTTCTTGATGATGGCAGCCGCCTCGTCGGGATGCTTGCGGCCATAGAGGAAGCCCTGGACGCTGGCGCGGACGAACGTGCGGATGAGCTCCGGGTCCTCCTTCACCAGGTCGTTATGAACGATGATGCCGTTGCTGACGGCGGTGACACCGCAATCGGCGTACCAGAAGATGCGCGCCTTTTTGTGGCCGCGGATCTCGACGCTCGGCACGAAGCCCTGCGCATAGCCGGCGATGGCATCGACCTTGCCGGCGATGAGCGCCGGCGGCGTCCCGGCGGGATCGGTGTTGACGACGTGGATCTTGCTGTCGTCGATGCCGCAGCCCTTGACGAAGGCCGGCCACTGCTGAAACCCGGTGCCACCGGTCGGCATGCCGACGGTCTTGCCGGCGAGTTCCTTCGCAGTCTTGATACCGGAATCGGCCAGCACCACGACCGCCGAGGGATTGCCGCGATAGATGGCGCCGACCATCCGGATGTTCATGCCCTTCGACACGCTGAGACCGACAACATAACCGTCGGAGAATCCGAACTGCGCGGCTTTGGTGGCGATGAGCTGCGCGGTGCTGCCGGAGCCCTTGCCGATACCGACATCGACATCGAGCCCGGCCGTCTTGTAGAAGCCCTTGTCGCGGGCGATGATGAAGCCGTCGTTCGGGCCTTGATAGATCCAATCGAGCCGCATCGAAACTTGGCGCAGCTTGCCGGCCGCGCGCGCGCGAACGAGCGGGGTCGCGGCAACGCCGGCGGCGATGCCGGCATTGCGCAAGAACCGGCGTCGGGAGGTCGTGCTTGTCTCGGACATGATTGGAAATCCACGCCGTTATCGATTCCTGAACCCTGATATTAACCTATAGGCGTCAGCCGAGGCGCGCAACGGCGGAATGCCCTCTGCGGCCGGCGCGGGTCGATGCTGACGCCAACCGCGTCCACAACTGCACGTTGATCGCCGCGCACATGATCGGGCGCGTGATCGCCCCGCGGACAGCCCCCGATGGCGGTCGCTGCCGCTTGTTAATGTATTGTTACAACTAATTATTTTACACTTCAGGGGTGAAAGGGTTTGACTTTCAGGCGGCGGCGACCAAATAAAGGGCGTGCAAAAGTCTCGAACAACGAACAGAACGAAGCCACCCACTCAATGAGTTTTTCCGATCTCGGCCTCTCTCCAGAGGTATTGCGGGCCGTCGAGGCCGCCGGTTACACCACCCCCACTCCCATTCAGGCGCAGGCCATTCCCCACGTGCTGTCGGGACGCGACGTTCTCGGCTGTGCCCAGACCGGCACCGGCAAGACCGCCTCCTTCACCCTTCCCATGATCGACATTCTCGCCGCCGGCCGGGCCCGGGCGCGCATGCCGCGCTCGCTCATCCTGGAGCCGACGCGCGAACTCGCGGCCCAGGTCGCCGACGCCTTCGAGACCTATGGCAAGTACCACAAGCTCGACATGGCGCTCCTCATCGGCGGCGAGAGCTTCACCGATCAGGAGCGCAAGCTCGATCGTGGCGTCGACGTGGTCGTCGCCACGCCCGGGCGCCTCATCGATCTGTTCGAGCGCGGCAAGATCCTGCTCACGGACGTCAAAATCCTGGTCATCGACGAGGCCGACCGGATGCTCGACATGGGCTTCATTCCGGATGTCGAGCGCATCGTCGGGCTGCTGCCGCGCATCCGGCAGACGCTGTTCTTCTCGGCAACGATGCCGCCCGAGATCCGCCGCCTCGCCGACGCGTTCCTGATGAACCCCAAGGAGATTACGGTGACGCCCCCGGCCTCGCCCGCGGCGACCGTGATCCAGGCGCTGACGGTGGTGGCGGCGTTCGACAAGCGCGAGGCGCTGCGCCGCCTCATCCACAGCGAAGACGTGAAGAACGCCATCATCTTCTGCAACCGCAAGCGCGACGTCGACATCCTCAACCGCTCACTGGTCAAGCATCGCCTCAACGCCGCGGCGCTGCACGGCGACATGCCCCAGGCCAAGCGCACCGAGACGCTCGAGCGCTTCCGCAACGGCGACGTCAAGCTCCTGGTCGCGAGCGACGTGGCGGCGCGCGGACTCGATGTCGAGGGCATGTCGCACGTGTTCAATTTCGACGTGCCGATCCACGCCGAGGACTATGTGCACCGCATCGGCCGCACCGGCCGCGCCGGCCGCGAGGGGCGCGCCTTCACCATCGCCACGCCCGCCGACGGCAAGTTCGTCGCGGCGATCGAACATATGCTCGGCAAGCCCATCCCCCGCGTGACCGTCCCCGACCTCGCGACCGCCGGGCTGAGCGAGGGCGAGAGTGAAGGCGACAGCGATACGCGCCGCGGCACCAGGCGGCGCGGACAGCGTCCGCCGCGCGCCGCACAAGGGCCGCGGCGCCCGACCGCGCCGGCTGCCGCGCCGGCGCCGGCTGCCGCACCCGCGCCCACGGCACGCCCGCGCGGCGAGCGACGGCCGCAGCTGGCGCATGATGCCGGCTTCAAGCCCGTGACCATGGGCGAGGCCGGCGCCGACCTGCCGTCCGCCGCCAATGTCACACCGCTACCGCAACGGCGTGACCGTCGCCGGGCGGCGGAAGACGAACGAAATGTCATTGGCTTCGGCGAGCACACGCCGGCATTCCTGGCCCGCCCGGGAGGCGCCGCGCGCGGCTAGGGAGGGCGCCGCATGAAGACCATCTTCATTATGATGAAATGCGAGCTCGGCACCGCCTACAAGGTTGCCGAGGAAGCGGTCGAGACGGTGGAGCAGGTGTCCGAGGTCTATTCCGTCTCCGGCCAGTACGACCTCCTGATGAAATGCTATCTTCCCGACGACATGGATATCGGCCATTTCGTCGTCGAGAAGCTGCAGACCCTGCCCGACGTGAAGGACACCTTCACGATCATGGCCTACAAGGCGTTCTCCGAAGACAAGTCGTATTGACGTGAGCGCGCCGCATATCGTCATCGTCGGCGCCGGGCACGCCGGCGGCCGCGCCGCGGAAGCGTTGCGCGCGGCGGGGCACCGGGGCGTGATCACCCTCCTGGGCACCGAGCGCCATCCGCCCTATGAGCGCCCGCCGTTGTCGAAGGAGCTCCTCGCCGGCGTCGTCGCGGTCGAGAAGACCTATCTGCGGCCGCTCGCGTGGTATGACGCGGCCGGGATCGCACTGCGCCTCGGCGCGGCGGTGACCGAGATCGACGCGCGGGCGCAGCGCGTCCGCCTCGCCGACGGGACGACGCTACCCTATGACGCGCTCCTTCTCGCCACCGGCGCGCGGGCGCGGCGCCTGCCCATTCCCGGCGGCGACGGGGCGCGCGTGTTCTATCTCCGCGACATCGAGGACAGCCTGGCGCTGCGCGAGCGTCTCGTGCCCGGGACGCGTCTCGCCGTCATCGGCGCCGGCTTCATTGGCCTCGAGGTCGCGGCCACCGCGTGCAAGCGCGGTGCCGCGGTCACGGTGCTGGAGCTGGCGCCGCAGGCGCTGGCGCGCGTCGCACCCGAGGAGATCGCCGCCCATGTCGTCGAACTGCACCGCCGCCACGGCGTCGACATCCGCCTTGGGGTCGCGGTGACGGCGATCGAGGATAGCGGCAGCGAGGTGATCCTTCACACCGCTTCGGGCGAACGCATCGCCACCGATCTCGTCGCGGTCGGGATCGGCGCCATACCCAATACGGAACTCGCCGCCGCCGCCGGACTTGCCGTCGACGACGGTATCACGGTCGACGAATTCGGCCGCAGCAGCGACGCCGCGATCTTCGCCGCCGGCGACGTGACGCGCCATTTCAACCCATTGGTCGGGCGCGCCATCCGCCTCGAGGCATGGCAGAACGCGCAGAACCAGGCCATCGCCGTGGCGAAGGTCATGGCCGGCGGAAGCGAGCCTTTCGCCGAAGTGCCGTGGCTTTGGACCGACCAGTTCGACATGAACCTGCAAATGGCGGGAGCGCCGGGAAGTTGGGACCGTCTGGTGTGGCGCGGCGAGCCGACCGAGCGCGCCTTTACCGTGTTCCATCTGCGCGACGGCAAGCCGGTCATCGTCACCACGGTCAATAACGTGCGCGACATGCGCTTTGCCCGCATGATCATCGCCGCGGGCAAGCCGATCGATCCCGACCGTCTCGCCGACAAATCGGTGAAGCTTCAGGACCTCGCGCGCTGAGCCTGCTCAGGGCGCGCCGAAGAGCGGCCGGCCGATGCTGTTCGCGAACAGATAATCGAGCGCGAAGTGAAGCTGCGCCGTCACGCCGATTCCCGTGCCGCTCGCCCGCGTCGCCGGAAATAGCGCCTCGAGTCCGAATTCCCAGCCACGGCCCGCGTAGTTGACGCCCGGCGCGACGAACGCCGTCGTGGTCGCGCCGTGGGTGTTGCCGGCCGGGGTGGAAAACACCAGCTCGACCATCGGTGTCATCGCACGAACGACTGCGGGAAGCGCCAGCGCGCGCACCTTCGATTCGAGATAGGGCATCGAATATTCGAGCGCGAGACCGGTGGTGACGAGATCGGGCCGCGGGCTCGCATCGGCGATCTGGTAGCCGAGCGTGCCGACGATGGCGACGGGGCGGAGAAAATCGACGCCGAGATCGCCCATTCCCTTGCCGAAAAAGAACGCCGGCGTCGTCGCGCCGCGGCGGCTGGCGCCGATTCCCTTGGCGCCGGTGTCGCCCCATTCGCGATCGATGCCCGCGCTCATCAGGAACTCGTGCGCGTCGTTCTCGACCATGAGATACTTCACGGTGGTGTCAATGTTCTGCCAGCCGCTGCGCGTACCGGCGCCCGCGGGGTCGAGCCGACTCCAGCCGCCTTCGATGCCGATACTCAGGTTCTCGGTCAGGGTTTTGTTGTAGACGGCGCTGAAATCGGTCAGGCGATCGTCCGACGACGGCAGCGCCTTACTATGGTCGAGCAGCGTCGAGGTGGTGAAATAAGCGTCGTCGGACGGCGCGATCTGCGGCAGGAGGATGGTCGCGGGAAACAGCCGGTCACCGGCGGCGGTGTAGGCATGGGCGGATGCGGCGAGAAGCGACGCCGCAGCACCGAGGGCGGCGGCCCGGCGCCTTACCGCGCGCGGACGCATTCGCTTCGTGTCGCGGATCACCTGCCCCCCTTGATCCAATGTTCGATCCGGCCGATTGCCGCGTCATTCCATACAGGCCGCGCGACGCTGTCAATCGGTTGGCCTATTTCGACGCCGCGACGAACACGCCGTCCCAGTCATGCTCTGGCGGATATGCCGTGAAATGGTCGATGCGCTCGGTAAAGAGGACGTAAAGCGGCGCGAGTTCCGGCGCCAGCGCCCGGCACGGCTCGAGCGCCGCCCGCGCGCCTGCCCAATCCTGCGCGCGATAGGCGGCCAGCATTGCGTCGTGGCGTTCGACGAGCGCCACGAAGTCCGGCGAACGCGCGCGATCGGCATCGCCCAGCAGCGCATAGACGCGCACCGCCTCGCTCTTTCCCTTGACCGCGATGCGATCGAGCTCGAGCGCAGCCCAGGCCGGCGCCGCCCGGCGCGTCGCTTCGCCGATGACGATGGCGACGCCATAGGTCTTCGACTGCCCTTCGAGGCGCGACGCCAGATTGACGGCATCGCCAAGCACGGAATAGTCGAAGCGCTGGTCCGAGCCCATGTTGCCGACGACGCAGTCACCGGTGTTGAGGCCGATGCCGATGTGAAGCGGCGCGAACGTCCTCCCCTCGGCTTCGGCCTCGGCCGCGAGCTCGGCGTTGAGGCGGTCGAGCGCGCCCATCATGGCAAGCGCGCTCACGCAGGCGTGATCGGCGTGGTCCGCGTCCTCGAGCGGCGCGTTCCAGAACGCCATGATGCAGTCGCCCATGTATTTGTCGATGGTGCCGCGCCGCGCCATGATGATGTCGGTCATCGGCGTGAGGAACCGGTTGATCAGGTGGGTCAGCCCCTGCGGGTTCGCCTTGAACCCCTCCGCGATCGCGGTGAAGCCGCGCACGTCGCAAAACATTACGGTCAGGACCCTCGTCTCGCCGCCGAGCCTGAGGCGCTCAGGATGCGCCGCCAGCGTGTTGACAAGATCGGGCGCGAGGTAATGCCGGAACGCCGACTTGACGGTGCGGCCCTCGCGATCGACGACCCAATAGCGGAACAACAGTACGGCGGCGACCGCCGTCACGAGCGCCGCTTCCGGCCCGACCAGCGGCAGCCACAGCCCGTGCACGAACGCGGCCTGCGCCAGCACGAACCATAATCCGAGCGGGACGATGCCGGCGAGCGCGGCGGCGCGGGTCGGCAGCACGGCCGTCGCGGTCCCGGTCGCCACGGCCAGCAACAGCACCGCGACGAAGACGATCTCCGGCCAGGGCGGCGGGTCCTCGGCGATGGTGTCGCGTTGCAGGATGGTATCGATGATGGTGGCGAGGCGCTCGGTTCCCGGCATCTGCGTGCTGCCGAAGGGCGAGGCATTGGCGTCGCTGTTGCCGATGAAGGACGCGCCGACCAGGACGATCCGGCCCTTGATCGCCTCGGCCGGGACGCGGCCCGCGATGAGATCGACGAAGGAGAAGGTCGGAAACGTGCCGCGCGGCCCGCGATAGTTGACGATGAAACGCATCGCCGCATCGGTGGGGATCATCGTGCGCCCGAGTTCGATCCCCGATCCCGGCGCGAGGCCGACCGAGGGCCAGGGGATGCCGCGGTAAAAGGCGGCCGCACGCACCGCCAGCGACGGGAAGAAATCGCCGGCGAACGGCAGCGCGAGGTAATCGTACCGTGGCGCGCCGTCGCGATCGAAGGCGATGTTGACGTGACCCAGCCCCTGCGCCGCCTGTGCCAGCCGGGCGATGGGCAGGAGCGCCGCGACCGGCCGCAGCGGCATCGCCGGCGCCACCGGGCTCTTGGCGAAGCGCTGGTAGGCCGAGGCGGCGAGCAGGTCCGACTCCTCGCCCGCCGGCCCCGAGAACGCAAACGCGGCCGGCAGCAGAACCCGGCCCGAGGCGGCGATCGCGGCGGCGAATTCCCCGTCGGGATCGTCGGCGGCGAGACGCTCCAGGTCCGCGCGCAGCTTTGCGTCGCGCTCCGGCGACAGCGACTGCGCAGCGCTGCGGGCGGCGTCGCGCAAAGCCGGCCGAACCGGCTCCTCTGGCTCGGCGAAGAGCAGATCGAACACGATCACCTTCGCGCCGTCGCGGTCGAGAATGCCGAGCGCCTGGGCGAAGAGGCGGCGGCTGAACGGCCAGCGGCCGAGCGCGGCGAGGCTGCGGTCATCGACCATGACCAGCGCCACCGCTCCGCTGGGACGCTCGGCACCGCGAATGCGGAAGCGAAGATCGAACGACGCGGTCTCGAGGCCGCGCAGCACCGTGGTGTTCGCGAGCATCCCCGCCACCATCAGCACGACGAGAGCGGCGACAAGGGCGAGCCCCGCTTCGCGCGTTCCCCGTGGCACGGTCACATCGCGCCTCGGCCGGCGGTCAGTCGACCGTGGTGCGTGCGATCACATCCTCAAACTCCGAGTCCCGCCAGACCCGCGGCGGAACCGGGTCCATGCCGGCCTCGACCCGGGCGCCCCACCGCGCCGGGATGTCGACCGCATGGCCGGTCGCTCGGCTCTCGAGCGAGACGACGCCGGACAGGACGCCGACCTGGGTCATGCCCGGCTTCGCCGCGACGAACCAGTCGGTCGAACGCACCGCCGCCACGCCTGTCGCCGTATCGACCTCGAAGCGCGATGGTCCGCTGACCGCAGCAACGACGGCGCGCAGAAGCCCTGCGGCGAGATCGAGCTTCACCCGGCGGCCGCCGGCCCCCGTGCCATAGGCCCCGATCGTGAGCCGGCTGCCCGAGGCGGCGGCGATGATCGAGCCGTCGCTCATGCGCAGCTTGAGCCGCGCGCCCTTGGGCACGACAACGGTATCGCCGACCTGCACCGGGTCGCCCTGCTTCAGGGCCGACCGCGCCTTGCCCGTTTCGATGAAGCATTGCCCGTGGAAGGCGAGGACTTCGCCGGCCGGCTGCGCCGCCGCGCCGGACACCATCACCACGCAGGCCAAGACCGCGCCGGCCAGCGCGGCCATCCAACGTCTCAGCATCCCCCGCCTCTCCGATAAAGCGGCGCGGATGGTAGCGGGATTCGCGCGGGCAGGCTTGCCAAAAACGCGGCCATGGGCAATATCAGCGCGGGAAAAGGATGAGGCCATGAGCGAGCAGCAAACGGGGGAATGGGTCACGGTCGCACAGCGTTCTGCCCTCAAGCCGGGCGACGTGATGGGCGTCCAGGTCAAGGATCGCGAGATCGCGATCTACGACGTCGACGGCACGGTCTTCGCGACCGAGAACACCTGCACGCACGCCTATGCCTATCTGAGCGACGGCTGGGTCGACGGCGACATCATCGAATGCCCGCTGCACGGCGGCCGGTTCGAGATCAAGACCGGCAAGGGCCTCGGCCCGCCGATCGATTGCGACATCAAGACGTTTCCCGTTCGCGTCGAAGGCGATAACATCCAGGTGAAGATCGAGGCCTGAACGCCCGTCGCGCGCGGCCACGAGCACGATGCCGAGGGGCGCATTCGGACTCGCCGCGCTGCTGTTCATCGCCTGGGCGCTGAGCGAGGACCGCTGGCACGTGCCGCTGCGCGTCGTCGCTGCCGGCGTGCTGCTGCAATTCGGCCTGGCGCTCTTGTTCCTCAAAGTGCCGTTCGCGGGGCGCGCGTTCCTGGTCCTCAACGATGGAGTGGAGGCGCTGCAGAAGGCGACCGATGCCGGCACCGGCTTCGTCTTCGGCTATCTCGGCGGCGGGACGCCGCCTTTCGCCGAAACCCAGCCGGGCGCGGCCTTCATCTTCGCCTTTCGCCGAAACCCAGCCGGGCCCGGCCTTCATCTTCGCCTTTCGCGCCCTGCCGCTGGTGCTGGTGATCAGTGCGCTGGCGACGCTGCCGTTCTACTGGGGCGTGCTGCAACGCATCGTGCACGGCTTCGACTGGGTGCTGCGGCGCACGGTGGGGATCGGCGGGCCGCTCGGCCTGGGCGCGGCGGTGCACAGGCGGCGGCTGCGCTGCCGGCGCACGGCGCGCTGGCATTCGGGGTGAACTTCCCCGCAAGATGCGCGGGATATGCCACGGGAGCCTGACCCATGAACCTGTCCTTCGGCGGCGAGACCCGAGAAGGTCGCATCGACCTCGAGGCGCGGATCGACGCGCTGGTCATTGCCGGCTGGACCGGACGGGATGAAGCCTCGGTCGAGGCGCATATCGCCGAACTCGAGCGCCTGGGCGTCAAGCGCCCGAAGACGACGCCGATCTTCTATCGTGTCGCGGCCGCGCTGCTGACGACCGCATCCTCGATCGAGGTCGCAGGCGGCGACAGCAGCGGCGAGGTCGAGCCGGTGGTGGTGAGCCTCGCCGACCGGCTCTGGGTCGGTGTCGGCTCCGACCATACCGACCGCAAGCTCGAGGCAACCGGCGTCACCCTGGCGAAGCAGGTTTGCGCCAAGCCGCTGGCGCCGGTGCTGTGGCCGTTCGAGGAAGTCGCCGATCATTGGGACGCGCTCGTGCTGCGTTCGCGCGCGGTCAGCGGCGGGCGCCGGCGGCTCTATCAGGAAGGGCCGGTGGCGCGGCTGCGTCCGCCGCAAGAGCTGATGCGGCTCTATCGCGGTGGCGCGCCGAGCCTGCCGCCGGGAACGGCGATGTTCTGCGGCACGCTCGCCGTCGCAGGCAAAATCGAGGCGGCCGAGCAATTCGAGCTTGAACTCGAGGACCCGGTCCTCGGCCGGCGCATCGCCCATGCCTATGCCGTCCACGCTCTTCCCGTCGAGGGTTGAGCGGAGGTCCGGCCGTTGTAGAGTGGACCGCGCGCCGCCATGGAAAATCCCCTCGACATGCCCTCGCCGCCCCTTGCCGGACTGCGCGTGCTCGAGTTCACGCAGAACATCATGGGACCGAGCGCCGGACTGGTGCTCGCCGATCTCGGCGCCGACGTCATCAAGATCGAGCCCGCGCCCGACGGCGAAAGCACGCGCCGGCTCGCCGGCTTCGCCGCCGGCTTCTTCGGCTATTTCAACCGCAACAAGCGCAGCGTCGCGATCGACCTCAAGAACCCCAAGGGCCGTACGCTGGTGCACGCCCTCGCCGCCGACGCCGACGTGCTGCTCGAGAACTACGCGCCCGGGACGATGGCGCGGCTCGGCTGCGGCTATGACGCGCTCGCCGCGCTCAATCCGCGGCTGGTCTATTGCTCGCTCAAGGGCTTTCTGAGCGGGCCCTACGAGCATCGCCCGGCGCTCGACGAGGTGGTGCAGTTCATGGGCGGGCTCGCCTACATGACCGGCCCGCCCGGCCAGCCGCTGCGCGCGGGCAGCTCGGTCGTCGACATCATGGGCGGGACCATGGGCGTGATCGCGATCCTCGCCGCCTTGCGCGAGCGCGACCGCACCGGGCAGGGCCAGCTCGTCAAGAGCGCGCTGTTCGAGAGCACCGTGTTCCTGATGGGACAGCACATGGCGGGCGAGGCCCTCACCGGCGAGCCGATGCCGCCGATGTCGGCGCGCCGCGGCGGCTGGGGCATCTATCAGACTTTTTGCACGCGCGACGACGACCAGATCTTCGTCGGCGTCACCAGCAATAATCACTGGCAGCGCTTCTGCGCGGAATTCGACCGGCCCGATCTCTATGCCGATCGGCGGCTTGCCAGCAACGAGGACCGGGTGGCGGCGCGCGAATGGCTCATTCCGATCGTGGCCGCGCTGCTCGCCCGCTACGACAAGGCCGCGATCATCGCCAAATGCGAGGCGGCCGACATTCCTTATGCGCCCGTCGCCAAGGTCGGCGACCTGCTCGACGACCCGCATCTCAAGGCGAGCGGCGCGCTCCTCGACGTGAGCTTGCCGGGCGCCCGGCACGCGCGCCTGCCGCGGCTGCCGATCGAGATGGGTGGCGCCAGGCCCGGGCTGCGCTACGAGGCGCCGCGCGTCGGCGAACACACGCGCGCGGTGCTGCGCGCGGCGGGGCTCGGCGAGGACGAGATCGCAGCGCTCGCGCGCGAGCGCGTGATCGTCGCGGACGACGGCTGACTTCACGACAAGGGAGACGCGCGATGTGGATCGCTTTGGGACTGATCGGTGCGCTGTGGCTGGTCGGCGCCGTGATCGCCCCGGACAAGAATGGCCCCTCGGTCTTCGGCAAGTCGAAGGCGAGCGTCGAGGTTAGCCAGCAAGCGACGCGGCCCTCGGCACCGGACCAACGCTAAGGCGAAAGCGCGTAGGGCGGTCCGCAGTTCTGGGCCAGGCCCTCGCCGAGGTCCCGGCGGACCTGCACGGCCTGGGGATTGGACGGACCGGCGAGCGCCGAGATGCCGGCGATCGGCCCGGCAACGACGACCGTGACCACGCAGACCGGGATCTTGAAGAGAAGGTAGAAGGGCGTTCCGACAACGGCCAGAAAGCGCGAGCCCGTCGATGGCGCGGGCGGGGGTGCGACCGGCGGTGGCGGCGGCGCGCCTATGGCCGGCGGCGGCGCTCCGGCAATCAGCGGCACCGGCGGCGGCGCGCCTGGGCTGTCCGGCACAGCGACGCAACCGGCCAACGCAGCGGCGGCAAATCCGATCCAGATACAGTTACGCATGAGGCACCTTCCGCCGTTCTCGCGCCATAATAGCGGGAGCGGCGACGGCGCCACAGTGCCGACGTTGGTTACAGCGGCAGGGCGCAGCCCAGGACCGCGCGGACGGTCTCGGCCGGCTCGGTAAAGCGCAGTCCGAGCGTGCCGTCGCCCTGCCATACCGCCTCGGCTGCGATGACCCCGAGGCGCGCGAGCACCAGCTGCACCGGATGATGCAGCGCCACCGGCCCGTCGAGCCGCAGCTTTGCCCCGCCCAAGGAGAGATCGAACGCGGTGCAATCGACGACCCCGCTCGCCGTCTCCAGCCGGGCCGCCCACATCACCGGCTTGCGGCGGTGCCGGCGCCGCTCCTGCCACGAGGTTCCATTAACCGTACCCGCTTCCGCCTTGCCGCCGATGCCCATGGTTTGGCCCCGAAGCCCGCCGAAGCGGCCGAGGATAGGGGATAAACCTTGCTCGGACTTTATCGGGCCAGCCGTGATCTGTGGACGCGGATCAGGCGCCCTTGCCGCGTCCCTGGCGGAGCGCCGCCCACAGCCGCGCGGGCGTCGCCGGCATGTCGAACGAAGCGACGCCGGCAGCCCGTAGCGCATCGAGCACGGCGTTCATGCAGGTGGGAAGCCCGCCGGTCGTGCCCGCCTCGCCCGCGCCCTTGGCGCCCAGCAGGTTGTTGGGGCTGGGCACGCAATGCTCGGCGGTGCGGAAGTCAAGCACGAGATCGGCGTGCGGCATGACATAGTCCATGAAGCTGCCGGCGAGGAGCTGCCCGCTCTCGGCGTCGTAGCGGCATTCCTCGCCGAACACCTGGCCCGCGCTCTGCATGACACCACCATGCAGCTGCCCCTCGGCGAGCACGTGGTTCACGACCGCGCCGACATCGTCGACAGCGGTATAGCGTACGATCTCGGCCGCGCCGGTCTCGGCATCGATCTCGATCTCGGCGACGTGCGCGCCGCTGGGGAAGGCACGCTGCGGCACCCATTCGGAGATGGTGTCGAGTGGATGCGGCGCCGCGCCCTTGTGCCGCTCGACGATCTCGGCGAGCGCGATGGCGCGGTCGGTGCCCTTGACGAAATAGCTGCCGTCACGGAACTCGACATCGGCGCTCGCCGCTTCGAGCGCGTCGGCGGCGAGCGCCAGGCCTTTGCGGATCACTTCGTCGCTTGCGATCTTGTACACCGTGCCCTGCGACATCGCCGAACGCGAGCCGATCGAGGCCCCGCCAATAAGGTCGGGCCCGTCGGGGTCGCTCGGCCGGCAATCGATGCGCTCGGGATCGATGCCGAGCCAGGCGCCGACCATCTCGGGAAAGATCGTCTCGTAGCTCTGCCCGCTCGGCCCGGCGGCGTTGTAGAGCGTGATGCGGCCGCTGCGCTCGAACCGGATCGCCACCTGGTCCTTGGGCACGCCGCCGCCGCCCGAGGGCTCGATGAACACCGCGCAGCCGATGCCGCGCAGCCGGCCGCGCCGCGCCGCCTCGGCCCGGCGCGCGGGAAAATCGCGCCAGTCCGATTGGCGCTCGGCGAGGTCGATGAGGCCGGGGAAATCGGCGCTGTCGAACACGCTGCCGGTCCGGGTCTTGTACGGCATTTCATCCTTGCGGATGACGTTGCGGCGGCGCAGTTCCCACGGATCGATTCCGAGCGCCACCGCCGCCTCGTCGACGAGCCGTTCGACGATGAAGGCCGCTTCCGGCCGACCGGCGCCGCGAAAGGCGTTGGTGGGCGCGGTGTTGGTCATGATCTGGCGATGGCGACCATAGAGCGCCTCGACGCGGTAGGCGCCCGCCCCCATGGTGAGGCCGTTCATCGAATTGGTGAGCACGCCGGCCTGACTGAGATAGGCACCGGAATCGCACAGCCAGTCGGTCCGCAGGGCGAGAAAGCGTCCCGCCTGGTCGAGCGCCAATTCGCCCGAGACGCGGATGGCGCGGCCGTGGTTGTCGGTGAGGAAATCCTCCGAGCGCGTCGAGATCCATTTGATCGGACGGCGGAGGCGCCGCGCGACCCAAAGCAGCAGCGGATGCTCGGCATAGGGCGCGGTGCGCGCGCCGAACGCACCACCGACATCGACCATGTGCACCCGCACCTTGTCGGGCGCCACGCCCAGTACGAACGCCAGCGCATCGCGCATCGCCGGCCCGCCCTGATGGCCGCAATGGATCTCGTAGCGCCCGGTTGCTTCGTCGAACGCGGCGAGCGCGCCGCGCGTCTCCATCGTGTTGGGCGCGACGCGCGGGCTTTCGAGCGCGACGCGGACGACGCGATCAGCGCGCGCGATCGTCTCTGCCGTCTTCGCTTCGTCGCCGTATTCAAAGTCGAAGCACACATTGCCGGGAATGGAGTCGTGGACCTGCGTGGCACCGGGCGCGAGCGCGGCATCGAAGCCGATGACGGCCGGGAGCTCGGCGTATTCGACCTCGACCAGCTCGGCCGCGTCGAGGGCGGCCTCGCGCGTTTCCGCGATTACCACCGCGATCTCCTCGCCGGTATGGCGCACGCGGTCGAGGGCAAGCACCGGGCGCTCGGGCACGATCAGCTTCATGCCGCCGCGACCGGGGAAATGCGCGAGCGGCGGCAGCGTTTTGATGCCGGCATCGGCGACGTCGCGGCCGGTGAAGACGGCGACGACGCCGGGCGCACGCTCGGCGGCGCTCGTGTCGACGGTACGGATCTCGGCATGCGCCCGATCGGAGCGGACGAAGACGGCATGAAGCTGGCCGGGAAGGTTCCAGTCAGCGGTATAGCGGCCGGCGCCGGTAACAAGCCGCTGATCCTCGCGACGCCCCTTGAAGACTGCCGTCATGTTCCACCCCGATCGCTTGGCGCTGTGCCGTGACAGCGGTCCCGTGTAGTCGAATCGGAACGAAGGGGCAAGATCGCGGATCGGCAGCGCCGCGGCGCGGCGGCGGTGTCAGTTCCCCTGAAGCGCCCCGAGACGCCGTTCGGCGTCGTCCTTGCCGTCGAACGTATCGCGCGAGGCGATGACGCGCTCGAGGAGGGAACGTGCCTGCTGCGTGTCGCCGGTGACCTCGAGCGCGACGGCAAGATGGTACTGCACCGACATATCGCCCGGCAGGGCGGCGCCGGCGCTTTTGAGCAGCGGCAGGCCGGCCTTGGCGTCGCCGTCCCTGAGGAGCGTCCAGCCGAGCGTGTCGGCCGTCACGCCGCCGGGTGCCAGATGGAAAGCGCGCTGCGCCAGGTCGTTGGCGCGCGGATCGTGCGCCCGCGCATAGATCCACGCCAGGTTGTTCGCGGCAATGGCATTGGTCGGCGCCTGCTGCACCGCCGCCTCGTAGAGCGGCTGCGCCTTGTCGTAGGCGCGATCCAGCATGTAGTCATTGGCGAGCGCGAGCTCCGTCGCCAGATCCTTGTCGTGCTGCGCCAGCCACGACCGCAGCAGCGCCTCGGCAGCAGCGCGCTGGCCTTTGGCGTCGGTCAGGGCAGCGAGCCGAATGACGATGTCCGTCGCCGGATGAAGCTTCTGGCCCTTGGTCAGGACCGCGATCGCTTCGTCGCGACGGTTCATGCGTTCCAGGACCTCGGCCGCCAGCAGATCGGACACGATCGGCGCTTGCGCGGCGAAGGACCGAGCGGTGGCGAGCCCGGCTTCGGGGCTCTTGGTCGCGTAGTCGAGATGGACCAGGGTCGCCATGACCTTTGCTTCGTCGGGTTGGAGCACGAGCGCGTGCTCGAGCGACTTCCGCGCTCCCGCGATGTCGCCGTCCTTGATCTGGTATGATGCAAAGCGCAGCAGCAGGTTGGCGGATTTCGGGTACCACTGGGTGAAGGGGAAGAAGACTGCGACCGCGCCGGCGGTGTCGCCCGAGGCCGCATGTACGCTGGCATCGAGATCGACCGCCGCCTCATCGCGCGGAAAGCGCTTCACCAGATCCTGCGCGGCGGCGAGCGCGTCCTTCCAATCCTTGCGCTGGGCATAGAGCTTCACCAAGCGCGATTCCGGATCGGGCTGGTCAGGCGCCGCCGCCATCGCCCGATGCAGCAACGCGGCCGCCGTTCCGACATCGTCCGACGCCGCGGCGATATCCGCCAGCGACTCCAGGGATTCGAGGTCCTGGGGCTGGCGTTGCAGCACCGCCTCATAGACCTGCCGGGCGGCATCAATGCGCCCCGTCGCAAGATAGACCGTTGCCAGATTGTGGCGCACGGCGAGGAAGTCGGGCGCCTTCGCAATGATCGCATTGAAGATCTGCTCGGCTTCCGCCGGCTTCAATTGCGCAACGCGCACCATGCCGAGCAGGTTCTGCGCGATGAGGTCGGAGCCATCCTGCCGCACCAGCGCCTCGGCCGTCACCGCGGCCTTCTTCACGTCGCCGGCATCGAGGGCGGCCAGGACCACCACCGGACCCGCCGAGGCGAGACCGGAGCTGGTCTTGGCGATCGCGTCGAGTTGGGAGAGGCCGGCATCGGCGTCGCCGTAGCGAATGCGCATCAGCGCCGCTTCGGTCTGCCGGCGGGGATCGTTGGGCCGCGCCTTCGCCGCCTTTTCGTAGAGTGCCACGACGTCATCCCTGCGCCCAACGGCGAGATAGGCCTTGGCGAGTTGGACGATCGTGGCACCATCGCCCGGGTCCACCGTGACGGCCCGCTGCAGCAGGGTGATCGCCCGGCCGTAATCCTTCTGCCGCACGGCGATGGCGGCAAGCAGTCGCAACGCGGCCGTGTCGTCCGGGCGGCGCCCGAGATAGTGCGTGAGACTGTCCTCGGCAATCGAATATTGGCCGAGCGCATATTTCACGACACCCTGAAGATAATAGCCCGCCGGCAGCGAGGGGAATTGTTCGCTGATCGCCGTCAACAATTCGTCGGCCTTCACGAAATTGCCGCTCCGCGCCACCAGCAGTGCATTGAGGAAGCTCGGCGTCGGGCTCCCCGGCGCAATGCGCAGCGCGCGGTCGACATCCTTTTGCGCGTCCTTGAGATCGCCTTTGACGATCAGGACGTCCACGCGCGCGACCAGGGTCGCGAGATCGTTGGGGTTTTTGGCGAGAATCTTGCTCAAGACCGCGATCGCGCCGTCGAGATCGCCCTTGAGGCGCAACACGTCGCTATCGAGGCGGGCTACGTCGGGCGTACCGGCCTCGGTCTTGAGCGCAGCGCGAAGCTGGACCTCGGCGCCGGCGAGATTGCCCTTGATGAGATCGAGACGGGCGAGACCGAGCGGCAGGCGCGGCGTCGCCGGGTCAAGCCGTTGCGCATCGGCGAGGAACTGCGCGCCGAGATCGACGTCGCCGAGATAAAGATGCGCCAGGCCGAGCGTCACGCGCACCGCGGCTTCGGCCTTGGGATCGCGGGTGCCAGGGGGGACCAGCTTGATCAGAGTCGTGAATTTGTTCTGTTGTAGCAGCGCTTCGGCGAGCAGCGGATCGACGCGGTCGACGTTGGCGCCGCTCTCCCGGGCGAGCCGGGCCCATGCTTCGGCAGCGGGATAGCGACCGAGCCGCATATAGACCTCGGCGAGCCGTAGCCGGATCCCGGCGCTATAGGGCACCTCGCGGGCGGCATTTTGCAGGAACACGGCGGCCGCCTTGTAGTCGCCCTTGTGGATCGCCTGCTCGGCCGCCGCAAGCTCGGCTTCGGCATTGGGCGCGGACGTCCGGAACCACAGCACGCCCAGCCCGACAGCGAGCAACACCGCCACCGCGCCAAGCGCGAGACGCCGGCGCCCGGTCGGAAGAAAATGTCGCAAACCACGGAAGATCATGGGCCCAGCCGCATGCTAGGCCGGCACCGTCAAGGCTTGGTTAAAGTCGCGTTAGGAGTCGCCGGCGCCGGCAGAATACCGCGAAACCCAGCAACGCCGAAGCCAGCAGCCCAACCGATCCCGGTTCGGGAACGTTGTTATTGGTCAAGGTGACATCGCCCCAGATCGGCGCGTTGGAGCAATCTCCTGTTCCCCAGAAGATGTCGAAATCGCCGTTTCCGAAAATCGCGTTCAACTCGGCCAGGCCAGCGGCGTCAGTCGCCGTGACCGAGACGTCCATGGTCCCGGTACCGAACGTCGTGCCGACCGTGATATCCGACTGCTGCGTGCCGCCCGTCAGCACCGTCGGCGAAAGCTGCCCGCCGGTGCAGCCGGCGGTCCCACAGGTCGAAGTCGGGGCATATTCACCGCCATAGACGAAGCCGGTCCGCGAGGTCCAGATGTCCTGCGACGTCTTGGCGCTCGAAACCTGATAGAGACCAGCGGACAAGCCGCCATCCGCGGCCTGGGTGAAGCCGAGCGCGATCGCGTAGTCGAACTGATTGTATTGGGGAACCGCGCTGCCGCCGGTCGATTTGATAAAGATGTCTGCCGCATAGACCGGTTGTTTGGTGTAGGTCGTGTCGACGCCGGGCTGTGTCGAATTGGCCGGGAACGTCGTGTCGAACTGGAACGTGATCGTGTTGCCGGTCCAAGTAATCGTCGCGCCGGTGGTGCTGTAGGGATCGCCCGGGTTGCTAATATTGGGGCCCCATTGGGAGCCGTAACTTGTCGGCGTGAAAAAATTGTCCGGCGAATTGCCGCTATACGCTTCGACCAGGGTCGTAGGCGTGCTGCCGCCGAGGCCGTTATTGATCGTGAAGGTGCTGGCTGCCGCTGTCGCGGCCCCGGACAGGGCCAGACAGACGCCGAGCGCAGCATATCCCAACCCGCGCTTTGCGTTCACGGCAGCCCATTCTCTAGTGATTTTCCCGATCATTCGCATCGCCCAATCTGGAGCAATTTTTATGCCACAGCCCATAAGTCCTTGCAATAATGCAATATCCCTCCGAGGGATGAGAGGGATCGGCTAGAAGTGTAAATTTTCTCGACACTCTCCTTGGGAAGGATAGCCGTGAGCCTGCGATGGCACGATGCGCCGTCACCGCCAGGCATCCACCGAGACGGTGCGCTCGTAGCGTGCGCCGATCATTTTCCAAGCGCCCTGGGTTTCGCCGCCGACGACCACGACGTTGATCTCGCCCGGCTCGAAGATCGGGATGACCTCGTCGGGCTTGGCCTTGAGGCGGGTGGCGTAGGGCTCGACCCCGGCGACGCCAAGCGGGCGCAGCAGGGTCTGGATCCACTGGTCGTCCCAGTACTCGCGCGCCGGGAGCCGCGCATTGGCGGCGCACCATTCGACCAGTTGCTGCCGCGTGGCGATGCCGCGCTCGATCAAGCCGCGCGCCACGATCGGATCGATCACCAAGAGGGGCGGGAAATGCTCGCAGGCGGCAAAGCTGCGCCGGAACCGTTCCTGCCAAGTGTCGCGCGGGCCATACCCGGATATTGTGTACCGCGCGCCGAAGAAGATGCTGACGGTGCTGTCCTCGGCCTTGAACCCCTTGGCGACATGGAGCGGCTCCCAGGGGCTGCGTTCTTCGTTCTCGGCGAAGCAGCCGGCATAGGCATTGGCGTTGCCGAGCGAGCCCATATAGGTTTCGCCCGGGACCGACCCGCCCTGGAGATTTTGCGACAAAAGGTTGTAGGCGCGGCCGATCGTCGTATTGGCATGGTTGTAGGGGCCAAGCGCGCCGATGCCCGAATTCATCCCGATTTCCAGCCGGATCGGGCCGTTGACGACGACGACATTCGCCATCGAGGTGGTGCTGCTGGAGCGCGCGGTGACGCCGCTCGCGGCCAGCGCGAGGATCACCGGGAAATATTCCGGCCGCGTTCCGGCCATCACCGCGTTGACCGCGACTTTCTCGACCGTGAATTCCCAGAACTCGCGGAAGGCGGCCGGGCGCAGCCGTCCCACCACCTCGTCCGGCCGGTGGCTGGTGCCGGCGAGCATGCGCGCGACGCGTGCCTCGGTGGGCAGCACGATCGGCAGAAAATCGGTCCAGTGGTTCTCGAGGAAAAGCTGTTGCAGGTTCTCCTCGCTGTCCGGCGCGAGGAGCCGCGGCGTCGCGCGCTCGAAGCTGATGCCTGTGAGGTCTTCGGCCGCGAGCGGGCGGGTCAGCCCCTCCAGGATCTCCTGCACGAACGGCCGGCGGGAGACCGGGTCGTTGCCTTCGATATAGGCGCGCAGCTCGGCCGGCGAGCGGTCAACCACCGGCTGCGGCACGAAGGCCTGGCGCGTGCGCGGCATGCCGTTGGCGAGCGCCGTCGCGCGTGCGAGCCGCGCGAACACGTCGGTATGCACCGCGACGCTCGGTACGCCGGCCTGTTCCAGGGACATTGCCAGCCCGACGACCGTCGGGGTGCAGGTGCTTCACAAGCCGACGCCGAGAATGGCGCCATTGCCCTCGGAGGCGATCTTCGCCCGCATGTCGGCATCATCGACCCAGCTCTGGCGCGGCTTGATGATCCGGGTGTTGACGGCGGGGAGATGGGCCGCGAACCAGTCCTGCATCTGGTCCATGAAGGCGGCGGAATTGTCGAACAGGCAATCGACCAGATAGACGAGCTTGCCGTCCAAGGATTCGGGCCGTCCCGCCAGGCGCTTGCCCGTCACCTTGGGCGGGTAGCCCCGGGGATCGTGAACCGTGACCGGATCAGCCATGCGCCGCTTCCATCCAGACCCCGTCCCTGAGATAGCGATCGACCGCGATCGCGGCCGCCGTCCCCTCGCCTGCCGAAATCACCGCTCGGCCGCCCCAGCCCGAGCGCACCGCGCCCGCCGCACAAAGCCCCGGCCGCGCGCTGCGCAGCGACGGGTCGGTGACGATCCGCCCCGCCGCATCGCACGCCACGACGCCATCGAGGAAGGCCGTGTTCGGCGCGAGGCCAATATAGACGAACACCGCCGCCGAAGCCACGACCGTGACCGCCCCGGTCGCACGGTCGCGGACCCGCAGGCCGGTGACGCTGGCCTCGCCCAGAATTTCCTCGACCACACTCCGCGGGCGCAGCTCGATCTTGGGATGCGCCAGGACGAGGTCGCGATAGGCCGCCTGCGCCGACAGCGCCGCGCCGCGATGGAGGACGATCACCCGGCGCGCGGCCTCGGCGAGCGTCAGCGCCTCCTGCGCTGCCGAATCGCCGCCGCCCACGACCGCCGCCACGCGGTCGCGCAGCAGCGGCGCATCGCAGCTGGCGCAATGGCTCACGCCCTTGCCGGCGAGCCGCGCCGCCCCGGGAACGTCGAGCGTCTTGAGCCCGGCCCCGGTCGCGACGATCACGGCGCGCGCGACATGGTCGCCGCCGTCGCCCGCCGCGATGTGCCAGCGCCCGTCGGCAGCGGCAAGGCGCTCGACCGTGGTCGCGGCGAACGCGACGCCGCAGGCGGCAGCCTGTTCCTGCACCATTGGGCACAGCTCGTAGCCCGGGATGCCCTCGGGAAAGCCCGGATAGCCGTCGATCCGCGCGATACTGAGAAGCTGGCCGCCGAGACCGTCGCCGGTCAGGAGCAGCGTCTTCCAGCCGAGCCGCGCGCAGGCGAGCGCGGCGCTCAATCCGGCGATGCCGCTCCCGGCCACCGCCACATCGCATTCCTCGGCCAAGCTCGTCACTCCCGGCGAAACCCCGCTGCGCCGCTCCTACACCGGCGGCGCCGCTCGGTCCACCGCGCCGATGGCGGAGTAGCGTCCCCTAATTTGGGCACGGCGACAGGAAAGCACGCCAAATTGCCATAATCGTTCAGTGTCAAACCCGCCAGAACGAGTAGATCTCCAGGAATCGGTGTAACGAATCGATGCAGTTAACTCCAGCACTTGGAGCTGCGCCATTTCTACGGAATATGACATTTTTTGGATACCTTATTTTCGCTCTGGAATTTATGATATCTCGGCCTATGTTAGCTGGGTCCGTCGATGATGGTGTCTCGGCGCCGATGGGAACGGCTGTGCGGGCTGTTTCGCGACAGACCCTTTCCCGACGGTTTCGCCCGACTGTTCCGGACGAAAGCCAGCCCATGGCCGCGACACCGTCCAACGTCACCGTCAGCCATCGTTAGACAGGAGGACGACATGAAAAAATCCGTCATCGCTCTTTCTCTTGCTCTTGCAGGCATCACGCTCGCCGGCTGCGGGACGACGCCGGGCGACCGCGGCCTCTCCGGCGCCGGGCTGGGCGCGGCGACCGGTGCCGTGGTCGGCGCGATGGTTGGCGCGCCGTTGGCGGGAGCGGCGATCGGCGCCGGCGCCGGCGCGACTGTCGGCGCGGTCACAAGCCCGTCGGCCGTCGATCTCGGCAAGCCGGTGTGGAATCAATAGCGACGCGCGCCTGAGGATAGGGACCGCGGCCGAGCGCCGCGGTCCAAATCTCCCGGACGGCGCGGCCGACATCGATCCGTCGGGCTTTGTGCGCGCGGTCGATGCCACCGTTCGCAATCTCGACCGAACGACCGGCCGCGAATCGGTGCGGCCAACACGGCGCATCGTCTCATCTCAGCATCAGTCTCGAGAATTCGGCGCGAGCGCACGATGCCGAACGCGGCGCCGAACGCGGCCGAACGCGATTGCGTCGTTGCGGCATTCGCGGCATTCCGGCCCTTCGCGCGATGACGCTAGCTCGGGTTGAACGCCGCGCCGCACCGGCCTAAGAGTGGCGAGGTCCGACGCGTCATTCTGCCTGGGGATCGACCGGACACGCGATCCGCCATGGTCGTGCGAGCGCAGGGGATGAACTTTACGTTCCCTTGTGCGTCCATCACCGCATAGGCGTGCATCGTATCATCGGAACCCGGAGACCCTTTGGCATGCAAGAAGGCCCCCGCCTCTACAACCTGTTCCCGTCCCTGGTGGGGCCGGTCGAAGCGTGGACCGCGCAACTCGACCGCATCCGCGACATGGGCTTCAATTGGGTCTATGTGAATCCGTTCCATTTCCCGGGCTTCTCGGGCAGCCTCTATGCGGTAAAGGATTATTTCCGGCTCAACCCGTCGTTCCGCGGCGAGGATACGCGATCGGACGATGCCATCCTCGCCGCGTTCGCCGATGCGGCGGCAAAGCGCGGACTCGCGGTGATGATGGACCTCGTCCTGAACCACACGGCGAAGGACAGCGTGCTCGCCGCGACGCATCCGAACTGGTTCGTACGCGAGTCCGATGGATCGCTGCGTTCGCCGCGGGCGATCGATCCGGACGACCCGTCGCGCGTCACCGTGTGGGGCGATCTCGCCGAGATCGACTACGGCGAGCGGGCCGAGCGCGAGGCGATCGTTGCGTTCTGGCGGCGCGTCGTCACGCACTATGCCGGGCTCGGATTCCGTGGCTTTCGCGGCGACGCCGCCTACAAGGTGCCGTCGCCGGTGTGGCGCGCCGTCATCGCGGCGGCGCGGGACAAGGAGCGCGGCGTCGTGTTCATGGCCGAGACGCTCGGCTGCCGGCCCGACGAGGTGGCCGCCCTCCACGACGCCGGCTTCGATTACCTCTTCAACAGCTCGAAATGGTGGGACTTCAAGGCGCCCTGGCTCATGGAGCAATACGACATCTATCGCCGCATCGCGCCGACCGTCGCCTTTCCCGAGAGCCACGACACCGACCGCCTGGCCGCCGACCTCGCCCGCGACGGCGTCACCGATCCGGCCGAGATCGAAGCGATCTACCGCCAGCGCTATCTGTTCGCGGCGGCGTTCTCGACCGGCATGATGATGCCGATCGGCTACGAGTTCGGCTTCCGACGGAAGATGGACGTCGTGAAGACGCGCCCGTCGGACTGGGAGACGCCGCTGTTCGACCTGAGCGATTTCATCGCCGACGCCAACCGGGTGAAGGCTTCACGCGCGGCGCTCAACGCCGAGGGCGCGCAGGCCTGCGCGCGGCTGGGCGACAGCGTCGTCGGGCTTCGCCGCACCGGCGCGGACGGCTGGGTCGCGACGCTGATCAACCCCGACCGCCGCCGCGCGCACACGATCGCATTTCGCGACCTCGCCGGGATCGGGATCGACTCCCCCGGGGTCGAGGTGACGCCCGGCCATGCCGGCGCCCAACTCGACCGGGGCACGCTGCTTTGCCTCGAGCCGTCGGAAGCGCGCATCTTTGGAAGCGGCATCGCGCCGGACGCCAAGCGGCGACCGCGCGCCGCGCCGCGCCGCGCCGACGCCGGCACGCCGATCGAGCGCCAGCGCAGCCGGCGCATCGTCATCGAGAATGTCCGCCCGGAAATCGATGGCGGCCGCTTCGCCGTCAAGCGCGAGGTCGGGGAGTGGTTCGAGGTGTGGGCCGACATCTTCAGGGACCAGCACGACAAGATCGCCGCCGTGCTGTGCCACCGTCGCAAGGGCGACACGGAATGGCACGAGACGCCGATGACGCTCGCCGACCCCGGACTCGATCGCTGGCGCGGCGCGATCCGCCTCGAAGAGAACACGCGCTACGATTACACGATCGAGGCCTGGACCGACGCCTACGAGAGCCGGCTCGACGAGATCGAGAAGAAGCGCCGTGCCGGCGACAGCGTTGCGCTCGAACTCATCGAAAGCCGCGAGATTGTCGCCGCCGCGCTCGAACGGGCGCGCGACGCCGACCGCCCCCGGATCGCGCAGGCGCTCGCCGCGTTCGATCACGCCCGCAGCGAGGACGAACGCGCGGCGGTACTGGCGTCCGCGCGGCTGCGCGCCGTCATGGCGCGCACGCCCGACCGCTCGCGCGCCGTGCGCCTCGACCGCGAGTTCGAGGTCATCGCCGACCGCCCGGCCGCGCGGTACGCCGCCTGGTACGAGATGTTTCCCCGGTCGCAGGGCCGCGACCCGATGCGCAGCGCGACCTTCGACGACTGCATCGGCCGGCTCGACGCGATCCGATCGATGGGCTTCGACGTGCTTTATCTCGTCCCCATCCATCCGATCGGCCGGACCAACCGCAAGGGCCCGAACAATGCGCGGAACGGCGGCGCCGACGCCCCGGGCAGCCCTTATGCGATCGGCGCGGCCGAAGGCGGGCACGATGCCGTCCATCCCGAGCTCGGCACGCTCGACGACTTCCGCCGGCTCGTCGACGCGTGCCACGCGCACGGCATGGAGATCGCGCTCGATTTCGCGGTGCAGTGCGCGCCGGATCATCCGTGGCTCAAGCAGCATCCGGAATGGTTCGAGTTCCGGCTCGACGGCACCGTCAAACACGCCGAGAACCCGCCCAAGAAGTACCAGGACATCGTCAACCTCAATTTCGATTGCGCCGACCGCGACAATCTGTGGCGGGCGCTGCGCGACGTGGTCCTGTTCTGGATCGACCAGGGCGTGAAGATATTCCGCGTCGATAATCCCCACACCAAGCCGGTGCCGTTCTGGGAATGGCTGATCCGCGAGGTCCGGGACCGCCATCCCGAGACGATCTTTCTCGCCGAGGCGTTCACACGCCCGGCGATGCTCAAGATGCTGGCGAAGGTCGGGTTCGCCCAGTCCTATACCTATTTCACCTGGCGCAATTTCAAGGACGAGCTCACGGCCTATCTCGACGAGCTGGCCCGGTCGGCGTGCGCCGAGTATTTAAGGCCCAACTTCTTCACCAACACGCCCGACATTCTCCCGCCCTTCCTGCAGAGCGGCGGGCGGCCGGCCTTCCAGATCCGGCTCGTGCTCGCGGCGACGATGGCGAGCGTTTACGGCATCTACAACGGCTTCGAGCTGTGCGAGGCGACGGCAATCCCGGGCACCGAGGAATATCGCGATTCCGAGAAGTACCAATACAAAGTGTGGGACTGGGATCGGCCCGGCAACATCAAGGACTACATCGCTGCGGTCAACCGCATCCGGCGCGACAATCCCGCGCTCCATCACCTCCGCAACCTGCGCTTCTACCCTGCCTCGGACCCCAACGTGATCTTCTATGGCAAGATGACCCGCGACCGAGGCAACATGATCTTCGTCGCCGTCAATCTCGATCCGTTCGACGCCCACGACAGCGCGATCGAGTTCCCGCTCGGCGAGATGGGCGTTCCCGACGGCGAATCGTTCGAAGTCGAGGAACTTCTCACCGACGCCCGCCACCTCTGGCGCGGCGCCGTCCAGAACGTGCGGCTCGATCCCGGCCACGACCCGGCGGCGATCTATCGGGTGAAGGCGTGGGAGCGGGTCGACTTCCGCACGCCGTCGCTCTGAGGGGACACGGATGGCCGAAACGGCAAGCCGCTGGTATCAGGATGCGATCGTCTACGAGGTCCACGTCAAGTCGTTCTACGATGCGAACGGCGACGGGATCGGCGACTTCCCGGGCCTTGCGCAGCGCCTCGACTATCTCCAGGACCTCGGCATAACCGCGATCTGGCTGCTGCCGTTCTATCCCTCGCCGTTCCGCGACGACGGCTACGACATTTCCGACTACCGCAACATCCATCCCTCCTATGGCCTGATGCGCGACTTCCGCCATTTCGTGCGCGAGGCCCATCGGCGCGGCATCCGGGTGATCACCGAACTGGTGATCAACCATACCTCCGACCAGCATCCATGGTTCCAGCGCGCGCGGCGGGCGAAGCCCGGCTCGACCTGGCGGAACTTCTACGTCTGGAGCGACAGCGATCAGAAGTATGTCGGAACCCGCATCATCTTCGTCGACGCCGAAACCTCGAACTGGGCATGGGATCCCGAGGCGAAGGCGTATTATTGGCATCGCTTCTATTCGCATCAGCCCGATCTCAATTTCGACAACCCGCGGGTGCTCAGCGAGGTCATCCGCATCATGCGCTACTGGCTCGACATGGGCGTCGACGGGCTGCGCATGGACGCAATTCCCTATCTCTGCGAGCGCGACGGCACCAACAACGAGAACCTGGCCGAGACCCACCAGATCATCAAGCACATCCGCGCCGAGATCGACCGGCACTATCCCGCGCGGGTGCTCCTCGCCGAGGCGAACCAGTGGCCCGAGGACGTGCGGCCCTATTTCGGCGACGGCGACGAATGCCACATGGCATTCCACTTCCCGCTCATGCCGCGCATCTACATGGCGCTCGCGCAGGAGGACCGCCATCCGATCACCGACATCATGCGCCAGACGCCCGGCATTCCCGATGGCTGCCAATGGGCGATCTTCCTCAGGAACCATGACGAGCTGACGCTCGAGATGGTGACGGACCGCGAACGCGACTATCTGTGGAGCCGCTACGCGGTCGACGCGCACGCGCGCCACAATCTCGGCATTCGTCGCCGCCTCGCGCCGCTGATGGAGAACGACCGGCGCAAGATCGAGCTTCTCAACAGCCTGCTGATGTCGATGCCCGGCACGCCGGTGCTCTATTACGGCGACGAGGTCGGCATGGGCGACAACATCTATCTCGGCGACCGCAACGGCGTACGCACGCCCATGCAGTGGAGCCCGGACCGCAATGCCGGCTTTTCGCGCGCCGATCCCGCCCGCCTCTATCTCCCGCCGAACATGGATCCGGTCTATGGCTACGAGGCGGTCAATGTCGAGGCGCAGAGCCGCAGCCCGACATCGCTTCTCAACTGGATGAAAGGGCTGATCGCGGCGCGCAAGCGATACGCCTCGTTCGGGCGCGGCACGCTCACCTTCCTCTATCCCGGCAATCGCAAGGTGCTCGCCTATTTGCGGCAGCTCGATTCGGAAACGGTGCTGTGCGTGGCGAACCTGGCGCGCGCGCCGCAGCCGGTCATGCTCGATCTCGTCGCCTTCCGCGGCCGCGTTCCGGTCGAGCTTCTCGGCCGAAGCGCATTCCCGCCGATCGGCGACCTGCCCTATTTCATCACGTTGCCGGCCTATGGCTTCTACTGGTTCGTGCTGGCCGAGGCGGCAGCGGCACCGGATTGGCACGAGCCGCAGATCACGCCGCCGCCGGAGCTCATGACCTTCGTTATCCTCCAGGGATGGGCGAGTCTGCTGACGGAAGATCAGCGCACAACGCTCGAGGAGCGCGTGCTGCGCGAGCATATCGCCGCCCGCCGCTGGTTCGGCGCCAAGGACGAGAAGATCGCCGGAGTCACGTTCTCGAGTCTCGGCGAGATTCCGTTCGATCGCGCCTCCGCGCTCTTCGGCGTCGTGTCCATTGCGCTCGGCGACGGCCGCCGCCGGCAGCTCTACGCCTTCCCGCTCTCCATCACCTGGGAGGATGCGGGCGAGGAGCGGCTCGCGGCCGTCACCCCCTACATCGTGGCACGCGTCCGCCGCGGACCGAAGCCGGGAATACTGCACAGCGCCATCGCCGACGACGATTTCATTCGTGCGGTCGTGGCGGCGATCAAGGAGAACCGGGAGCTTCCCGGACCCGACGGTGGCCGACTGGTATTCCGTCCGACCGGATCGTTCCCGGCCGCGCTCGACCATGCGGCGCTTCCCATTCAGCGCACGACCCGCGAGCAGAGCAACACCTCGGTGCGTATCGGCGACGCGATGGTCCTGAAATTCTACCGCCAGCTTCAGGCGGGGACGCACCCGGAGATCGAGGTCGGCCTCCATCTCACCGATGTCGCCTCCTATCACAACAGCCCCCCGATCCTCGGCTGGGTCGCGCACGTGGACGCGGCCGGGTCCGAGACGGCCCTGGCCGCGCTCATGGCCTATGTCTGGAACCAGGGAGATGCGTGGACCCTCACGCACGAATATGTGCGCAGGTTCCTGGAGGAGGTGGACCTGCTCGCCCCGGCGGCGCTCGGCACCGCGCACGAGCGTCACAAAGCGTTTCTCTCGATGGCGCACTTGCTCGGGCGGCGCGTGGCGGAACTCCACCGCGCCCTTGCCACAGCGAACGCCGACCGCGCATTCGCGCCGCAGCGGATCGGCCCCCGCGATATCCATCAGTGGCACAAGGACGTGCTGCGCCAGGCGCGGCTTGCGCTCGCGACGGCCGCGCGCGTCCGCAAGTCGCTCGGCGCCGACGAGCGCGAGCTGGCGCAGCGTTTCCTCACCGCCCGGCGCGCGCTCGCGGCGAAGATCAAGTCGCTCGTCCCCGACGCCGTCGGCGCAGCGAAAACGCGCTGTCACGGCGATCTCCATCTTGGCCAGGTGCTCGTCGTCAAGGACGATTTTCAGATCATCGATTTCGAGGGCGAGCCGGCGCGGCCGCTGGCCGAGCGCCGGATCAAGCACTGTCCGCTGCGCGACGTGGCCGGCATTCTCCGTTCGATCGACTATGTCGCATCGTTGGCGCTGCGCGAGCGCGCGAGCGTTCGTCCCGAATCGCGCCAGACGCTGGTGCCATGGATCGAGGACTGGGTTCGGTGCACCAAGGATGCGTTCAGGAGCGGCTACCGCGAGACGATCGGCGACTGCCCGTCCTACCCGGACGACGAGGCCGTGGTGGACAAGCTCATCGGCCTGTTCTCGATCGAGAAGGCCTTGTACGAACTTTGCTACGAGGCGGCGAACCGGCCGGACTGGATCCACATTCCGCTCGTAGGCATCCTTGCGCTGATCGATCGCGGACCGCAGGCGCTGCATGATGAAGGACGCTGACGAACGCGCGATCGCCGCGCTGGTCGCGGGCGATCACGGCGACCCGTTCTCGTTTCTGGGCATGCACCCGGCGGACGCGAAGGGCGCCGTCGCCGTGCGCACGTTCCAGCCCAAGGCGCGTGGCGTCGTCGTGATCGATGCCCGCTCGGGCGAAGTCGCGGCCCGACTGGCGCGCGTGCACGAAGCCGGCATGTTCGCTGGCACGGTGCGTGCGGGCGGCCCCTTCCCCTATCGCCTCCGGCTCGAGACCGACGAGGGCGCGCGCGACCTCGAGGACCCGTATGGATTTCCACCCGTGCTCAGCGATTACGACCTGCATCTCATCGTCGAAGGCACTCACCGCGACATCTACGAGAAGCTCGGCGCGCATGTCGCGGCGATGGACGGCGTTGCGGGCGTCGCGTTCACGGTCTGGGCGCCGAACGCCCGCCGGGTGAGCGTCGTCGGGCCGTTCAACGACTGGGACGGACGCTGCCATCCCATGCGCCACCGCCACGATGGCGGGATATGGGAACTGTTCGTCCCCGGGCTTGGTCCCGGCGCGCTCTACAAATACGAGATCAAGGCGGAATCGGGCGGGCTTCTGGCGCTCAAGGCCGATCCCTACGCGTTTTCTGCCGAGCATCCGCCGGCCACGGCCTCGATCGTCCACGACCTCGGCGGGCTGCGCTGGAGCGATCGCGACTGGCTCGCGCGGCGCGACGCCGCCGGTGCGCGCGATGCGCCGGTCTCGATCTATGAGGTCCATCTCGGCTCGTGGCGGCGGCGCGGCGGCGCGGAGCAGCGCTACCTCTCCTATCGCGAACTCGCCGACGAGCTCGTGCCCTACGTGCGCGACCTCGGCTTCACCCATATCGAACTCCTGCCGGTGGCCGAGTACCCGTTCGACGGTTCGTGGGGCTACCAGCCGATCGGCCTCTACGCGCCGACGAGCCGCTACGGCGCGCCCGACGACTTCGCCGCCTTCGTCGGCCGCTGTCATGGCGAGGGGCTGGGCGTCATCATCGATTGGGTTGCCGGGCATTTCCCGAGCGACGCGCACGGCCTCGCCTGCTTCGACGGCACCTACCTTTACGAGCACGCCGATCCTCGCCTCGGCCGCCACGCGGACTGGGGCACGCTGATCTACAACTACGGTCGGCGCGAGGTCGCGAACTACCTCGTCGGCAATGCGCTATTCTGGATCGACCGCTATCACATCGACGGGCTCAGGGTCGATGCGGTGGCGTCGATGCTGTACCTCGACTACAGCCGCGGCGCTGGCGAGTGGGTCCCGAACCGCTACGGCGGGCGCGAAAATCTCGAAGCGATCGACTTCCTGCGCCGCGTGAACGAGGCCGTTTACGGCCGCGGCGACGGCGCGGTCACGCTCGCCGAGGAGTCGACCGCCTGGCCGATGGTGTCGCGACCGACCTATCTCGGCGGACTCGGCTTCGGCTACAAATGGAACATGGGCTGGATGCACGACACGCTGGCCTACATGACCAGGGATCCGATCCATCGCAAATTCCACCATGACCGGCTGACCTTCGGACTTCTTTACGCCTTCACCGAAAACTTCATCCTGCCGCTGTCGCACGACGAGGTCGTGCACGGAAAAGGCTCCCTCCTCGGCAAGATGCCGGGCGACCGGTGGCAGAAATTCGCCAATTTGCGCGCCTATTACGGCTTCATGTACACGATGCCCGGCAAGAAGCTCCTGTTCATGGGCGGCGAGTTCGCGCAGGAACGCGAGTGGAACCATGACACCGGCCTCGACTGGGAACTTCTGGCCGACCCGATGCATCGCGGCGTCTCGCGGCTGATCCGCGACCTCAACGGGCTCTATCGCGGCGTCGCGGCCCTGCATGAGCGGGACTGCGTCGTCGATGGGTTCGAGTGGATCGACTGTTCCGATGCCGAGCAGAGCGTCATATCCTACATCCGGCGCGCAGCCGATGCGACGCGCTTCGCGGTGATCGTGTGCAATTTCACGCCGGTGGTGCGCCAACGCTATCGCATCGGCGTTCCGCGGCAGGGATTTTACCGCGAGCGCATC
Organism: Allostellaceae bacterium; assembly: GCA_035532935.1. GTDB lineage: Bacteria > Pseudomonadota > Alphaproteobacteria > ATCC43930 > CGMCC-115725 > DATJLY01. Next base: position 113,349 of record DATKQE010000077.1, on the reverse strand, counting down.
AACACCGACGCGCAAGACTACGGTGGAAGCGGCGTCGGCAATCTCGGCGGCGTGGCGGCCGAGGAGATTGCCTGCCACGGCCGGCCGTGGTCGCTGACGTTGACGCTGCCGCCGCTCGCGACGCTGGTGCTGACGCCGGAAGGCGCGTCCTGAGGACGACGAAGGAGCGAGGCTTGGAAAAGCGAGCGCCAAGGAGCGGCCGGTCCGGCCCGGAGCGGCACAGCACGATCGCGATACGGACGGTGCCGAAAGTCGGTACGCGCGTCTGGCCCGGCCTGCCGTATCCGCGCGGGGCGACCTGGGACGGTCGCGGCGTCAACATCGCGGTGTTCTCGACCACCGCCGAGCGGATCGAGCTGTGCCTGTTCGACGAGCACGGCGCGCGCGAGACGGCGCGCATCCCGCTGCCCGAGTACACCGACGAGGCCTGGCACGGATATTTTCCCGACCTGCGGCCGGGGCAGCTCTATGGCTATCGCGTTTACGGACCCTATGACCCCGAGCACGGCCACCGGTTCAATCCTCATAAGCTGCTGATCGATCCCTATGCGCGCCGCCTCAAGGGCCGGTTCACGTGGGACGACGCGCTCTACGGCTATACCGTGGGCCATCCCGACGCCGATCTCTCGTTCGACACGCGCGACAGCGCCTCCTTCATGGCGAAATGCGAGGTGACCGACGGCGCCTTCACCTGGCACGACGACCGCCCGCCGCAGATACCCTGGCCCGACACGATCGTCTATGAGGCGCATGTGCGCGGGCTGACCATGCGGCACCCCGGCGTCGCCGAGCCCCTGCGCGGGACGTTCGCCGGGCTCGCCGCGCCCGCGATCGTTGCGCATTTGCGCGAGCTCGGCGTGACAACCATCGAGCTTTTGCCGGTGCAGGGATTGGTCGACGAATCGGCGATCACAGCGCGCGGCGACGTGAACTACTGGGGCTATAACACCATCGCGTTCCTGGCGCCCGAGCCGCGCTATCTCAGCGACGGCGGCATCAACGAGTTCAAGACGATGGTGAGGATTCTGCACGATGCCGGGATCGAGATCATTCTCGACGTCGTATACAACCACTCCGCCGAGGGCAACGAGTTAGGTCCGACGCTGTGCTTCCGCGGCATCGACAACGCATCCTACTACCGCTTGGTCCCCGACGATGCCCGCCATTACCGAGACTTCACCGGCTGCGGCAACAGCTTCAACCTGCACCAGCCGCGCGTCCTGCAGTTGGTGATGGATTCGCTGCGCTATTGGGTGGAGGAGATGCATGTCGACGGGTTCCGATTCGACCTGACGACGACGCTCGCGCGCGAGCAGGACGGCAGCTTTGATCCCGACTGCGGTTTTCTCGACGCGATGCTTCAGGACCCGTTGCTGGCGAAGGTCAAGCTGATCGCCGAGCCGTGGGACCTGGGACCGGACGGCTATCGGCTCGGCCAGTTTCCGCCGGGATGGGCCGAGTGGAACGACCGCTATCGCGACACCGTTCGCCGCTTCTGGAAGGGAGACGACGGCGCCATCGGCGAGCTCGGCTCGCGCGTCACCGGCTCAAGCGACATCTTCGACCGCAGCGGCCGGCGCACGTGGGCGAGCGTCAACTTCATCACGGCGCACGACGGCTTCACGCTCCGCGACCTCGTGAGCTACGAGCAGAAGCACAATGAGGCGAACCACGAGGACAATCGGGACGGCACGGACCAGAATAATAGCTGGAACTGCGGTGCCGAGGGCGCGACGACCGATCCGGAGATCGCCGCGCTGCGCGCCCGCCAGCAGCGCAATCTGCTCGCGACGCTTTTGCTTTCGCAGGGGACGCCGATGCTGGTTGCGGGCGACGAGATCAGCCGCACCCAGCGCGGCAACAACAACGCCTATTGCCAGGACAACGAGATCAGCTGGATCGACTGGACCGCCGTCGGCGAGCACGAGGAGCGGCTGCTCGCCTTCGTGCGGCGGATGATCGGGCTCCGATACCAACACGTCGTCTTCCGGCGCAACCGCTTCTTCCACGGCAAGCCGACCCCCGGGACCGACATCAAGGACATCACCTGGCTCCGTCCCGACGGCAACGAGAAGGTCCAGGAGGATTGGGAGGTGTCGCACGCCCACTGCCTGAGCTTTCTGCTCAGCGGCGAGGCCGGCGAATACCACCTGACGATGGCGGGCGAAGCCGAGCCGGACGATACCTTTCTCGTCATCATGAATGCCCATAACGCAAGCGTCGCCTATACGCTGCCCGCGTTCGCGGCGCCATGCGGCTGGCATCTGCTGATCGACACGACCGAGGACGACGGCGGCGGCGACGGCCGGATGCTCGCACCCGGCGAGATCTTCGCCGTCACGGCGCACAGCCTCGCGGTGTTCGTCAGGTGCGATCCCGCGACCGAAGAGGGACAATTGCGCTGATGCGGCGGCAGCATCGCATGCCCTTCGGCACCGAGCCGCTCGAGACCGGCGGCACGCGCTTTCGCTTATGGGCCCCGGCGGCGCGATCGGTCGCGCTGTGCCTTGGCGCGGATAGACAGCGTGCGCCGGTCGCGATGGCGCGCCGCGACGGCGGCTGGTTCGACTGCGAACTTGGCGAGGCGCGGGCCGGCGCGCGTTATTGCTTTGCGATCGATGGCTGGCAGCGGGTTCCCGACCCCGCCTCGCGCTTCCAGCCCGACGACGTGCACGGCGCCAGTGAGGTCGTCGACCCGCGCGATTTTGACTGGCCGGATGCGAGTTGGCACGGCCGTGCCTGGGAGGAACTCGTCATCTATGAGCTGCATATCGGCGCGTTCACCGCCGAGGGTACCTTCGCCGCCGCCGCGCGCCGGCTCGACGCGCTCGCCGAGATCGGCGTCACGGCGCTCGAGCTGATGCCTGTCGCCGACTGGCCGGGGCGGTGGAACTGGGGCTATGACGGCGTCTATCCCTACGCGCCCGACAGCCGCTACGGCCGCCCCGAGGATCTCAAGGCACTGATCGCGGCCGCACACGCACGCGGCCTCGGGGTGCTGCTCGACGTTGTCTACAACCATTTCGGGCCGGAGGGGAATTATCTCAACCTCTATGCGCCGCAGTTCTTCACCGACCGCTACCGCACTCCCTGGGGTGCTGCCATCGCCTTCGACGGCGGGGCGCCGACGGTACGCGATTTCTTCGTCCACAACGCCCTTTACTGGATCGAAGAGTTCAACCTCGACGGGCTTCGCCTCGACGCCGTGCACGCGATCTTCGACGAGTCGGAACCACACATCCTCATCGATCTCGCCGCGACCGTGCGCGAGCGCGTGACGACGCGTCCCGTCCATCTCGTGCTGGAGAACGATGACAATAGCGCGCGCTTCCTGGCGCGCGACGGCGGCGGCCGGCCGCGCTGGTTCGACGCTCAGTGGAACGACGACATCCATCATGCCTGCCACGTGCTGGCGACCGGCGACACGGCCGGCTACTACGCCGACTACGCGGCTGCGCCCGTCGCCCATCTCGGCCGCGCCTTGACCGAGGGATTCACCTACCAGGGCGACGTCTCGGCCTATCGCGGCGGACGACCGCGCGGCGAGCCGAGCGCCCACCTGCCGCCGACCGCGTTCGTCTCGTTCCTTCAGAACCACGACCAGGTGGGCAACCGCGCCTTCGGCGAGCGCATCGATGCGCTGGCGCCGGCCGAGGCCATTGATGCGCTCACCGCGATCCTGCTCCTGGCGCCGTCGCCGCCACTGATTTTCATGGGCGAGGAATGGGGCGCGGCAGCGCCGTTCCCGTTCTTCTGCGATTTCGGCCCCGATCTCGCCGGCGCCGTGCGCGACGGCCGCCGCCGCGAATTCGCGCGCTTTCCTGCGTTCCGCGACCCGGCGGCGCGTGAACGCATTCCCGACCCGAACGCCGCCACCACATTCGCTTCGGCGGTGCTCGACTGGAACGGTCGCGACACGCCCAAGGCGCGCGCGCGCCGACACTTGTTCGCGCGGCTCCTCGACCTCCGTCGCCGTGAAATCGTCCCGCGCCTCGCCGGCATCGCCGGGCATGGCGGCATGGTCGCGCTGCACGGCGCGCATGGGCTTGCGGCCACGTGGCGGCTCGGCGATGGGAGCGCGCTTCGCCTCCTTGCCAATCTCGGCCCGGACCCGAATGCGCCGCCGCCGGAGCGTCCGGCGGGGCGCCCCGTCTTCGCCACGCATCCGGAGCTGGCGAGCGGACCCGCGCCGGCACGCTGGGCAGCCTGGTCGGTGGCCTGGTTCGTGGATAAGGCGGGTTGACGGATACCGGCTTCCTTGCGCCCCCGCACGCGCCGGCGACGCCGACCGCGACCTATCGGCTACAATTCAACCGCGGTTTCACCTTCCGTGACGCCGCGCGCTGCGTTCCCTATCTCGACATGCTCGGCGTGAGCCACGTCTATGCCTCACCCGTCCTCAAGGCGCGCTCCGGCAGTCCACACGGCTATGACATCACCGACTACAATGCGCTCAATCCCGAGATCGGCGACGACGACGATTTCAACGCGCTGGTCGCGGCGCTGCATGGAAGCGGCATGGGCCAGATCGTCGATTTCATCCCGAACCACCTGGCCATCGGCAAGGCCGACAACGAATGGTGGCTCGACGTTCTGGAATGGGGCGAGGCGTCGCCCTATGCCGGCTATTTCGACATCGACTGGCAGCCGGCCAAGCCCGACCTGCGCGGCAAGGTGCTGCTGCCGTTCCTCGGCGATTATTACGGCAACGTGCTGGAGCGCGGCGAACTCGTGCTCGCCTTCGACGACGCGGCGGGCGAGTTCAGCGTCCGGTATCACGACCACCGCTTTCCGGTGAGCCCGCTCCACGACGCGACGATGCTCGCGCCGGGGATCGAGCGGCTGCGTCGGCTGCGCGGCGACGATGATGCGGTGGTCAGCGCAATCGATGACCTGGCGGGGCGGTTCCGCGCGCTTCGTTCGGCGCGGGCGCCGGCGGCCGGCCGCGCCGCGCTTCGCGCGCGGGCGCGCTCGCTCAGGGCGGAACTCGGCCGCCTCGCCGTTACCATGCCCGACATCCGCGCGCACGTCATCGACGAGGCGCTCCGCCGCATCAACGGCACGCCCGGAGACCGGCGCAGTTTCCGCCTGCTGCACTGGCTCCTCGATCGCCAGGCCTACCGGCTTTCCTATTGGCGCGTCGCCGCGGACGAGATCAACTATCGTCGCTTCTTCAACATCAACGAGCTCGCCGGCGTCAGGATGGAGGACGAGCGCCTGTTCGAGACGGCGCATCGCCTCGTGCTCCGCCTTTTCGCCGAGGGCAAGATCGACGGCTTCCGCATCGACCACATCGACGGACTCCATGATCCGGTCGGCTATTGCCGGCGGTTGCTGGACGCGGCGGAGAAGGCGCGCGCCGGGGTGACCTGCGACGGCGGCGCCCCGGCCTATCTCGTGGTCGAGAAGATCCTCGCCCGGCACGAGGCGCTGCACGAGGAATGGCCGATCGCCGGCACGACCGGCTACGAGATGCTGAATCTCATCAATGGGCTGTTCGTGCGGCCGGACGCGGAGCGCGCACTCGACCGTGTCTACCGCCGCTTCGTCGGTGCGCGTGCCGATTTCAACGAGGTTCTCTACGCCAGCAAGAAATACGTGCTCGAGGAGATGTTGGCGAGCGAGCTCAAGGTCCTCGCCATCCAGCTCGACCGCATCTCGGAGAGCAATTGGCGGACGCGTGATTTCACGCTCGCCGGGCTGACCACCGCCCTGGCCGAGGTGACCGCATCGTTTCCTGTGTATCGCACATACGTCGTCGCGAGCGGCCCGTCGGCCGAGGACCGGCGCGACATCGACTGGGCGGTCGGCCAGGCGCGCAGGCGCGCGCCGGGGACCGATGCGGCACTGTTCGACTTCATCCACGCGGCGCTGACGACCGACCTCGTGCAGCGGCGGCGGCGCGGCTACAACCGCCGCAAGGTCATCGACTTCGCGATGCGGTTCCAGCAATTCACCGGCCCGGTCACCGCCAAGGCGATGGAGGACACCGCATTCTATCGCTTCGTCCGGCTCGTCTCACTCAATGAGGTCGGCGGCGATCCGCGCCGCTGGGGGACCACGGTCGCGGCGTTCCACCACGTCAACCAGGAGCGCGCACGGCACTGGCCGAACGCCATGACAGCGACCTCAACGCACGACACGAAATGGGGCGAGGACGTGCGTGCACGCATCAACGTGATCTCCGAGGTCCCCGAAGAATGGAGCCGCCGCGTCCGCCGCTGGCGCGTGCTCAACCGGCGCGCCAAGACCGCGGCAGAGGGCACCGTCGCGCCGGCGCCGAACGATGAATACCTTCTCTATCAGGCGCTGATCGGCGCGTGGCCGATGGACCTCCTCGCGGACGAGGCACCGGCGCAAGCGCTCGCGACTTTCGCCGACCGCATCGTCGCGTACATGGTCAAGGCCGTGCGCGAGGCCAAGCTGCATTCGAGCTGGGCTGCACCCGATGCGGCCTACGAGGACGGTCTGACCGCGTTCGTGCGCCGCATTCTCGATCCGGCGCGCGGCGGACCCTTCCTTGGCGATGCACGCGGCTTTGCCCGAGCGCTCGCGGTGCCGGGCATTCTCAATGGCCTCGCGCAGACGCTCCTTAAGCTGACTGTGCCGGGCGTGCCCGATATCTATCAGGGATGCGAGCTGTGGGATCTCAGCCTTGTCGATCCGGACAACCGCCGGCCGGTCGACTATGCCCCGCGCATCGCGGCGCTGGCGGGCTTTGCCGGCGACGGCGGAGGCGGAAGCGTGGCCCCGCTCGGCGCCGCGGCGCTTCGCGCACTGCTCGAGTCCTGGCCGGACGGACGGGTGAAGCTCTATCTCGTCGCGACACTGCTCGGCCTGCGGCGACGAAAGCCGGCGCTGTTCCGCCACGGCGCGTATCTCCCGCTCGCGGTCACGGGCGGGCTGGCCGACCATGTCTGCGCTTTCGCCCGGGTCGGGGAGACCGAGGCGTGTATCGTGGCGGCGCCGCGATTCTTCACGGCACTGATGGGCGATGCGGCCGGCCCGCCGATGGGCGCGGTGTGGCGCGACACCATGGTTTCGCTGCCGGACGAACTGGCGGGCCGGGCGTGGTCGAATGTCCTCACCGGCGCGCGCATCGAGGCCACACCGCCGGACGTCAGCACCGCCATCGCAGCGGCGCGGCTGTTCGCGTCCTTTCCCGTCGCCGCGCTGGTCGCGCCGGCGAAGCCCCGATCGGCCGCCGGGTTCAGACCGTCGCGCGCCAGCGGTGATCGGCGCGAAACGGCGAATCCTCCTTGACCAGCAGGATGTCGAGTTGCGCCAGCGCGCGGTCGAGCGGCCGGCGCGACATGCCGAACAGGTCGAAGATCACGAAGCCCTGCTGCTTCAGGAACGCAACCACGTCGAAGATCTCCGGCGCGTCAGCCACGGTCGCGATCGTGCTGGTCTCGACGATGATCGCGTCGAAATCGTGTATGCGCGGACCCGTGCCGCGCAGCACCATCAATTCGGCACCCTGGACATCGACCTTGCAGAGCGCTGGGCGCCGGAATTCCATGAACAGCGAATCGAAGCGGCGCACCGGAACGCGGTAGCGGTCGGTCGGTCCAAGCGGGCCGATCTCGCGAAACAGCGTCGCACCCTGGATATCGTCGCAACGCACCTCGATCTCCATCTCGCCGTCGCAATCGCCCAGCGCCACCGGGACGATTTCGGCGTCGATCCGTCTTGCCGTCTCCTTCATATAGGGAAGCGATTCGTGCGTGGGATCGACGAGAACGAAGCGCGCCGTCGGAAAGGCGGCGTAGAGTTCCGGCGTGCCCCGCGCGACGCCGATGTCGAACACGGTCTTGGGTGCGAATCCGGCACGTTTCAGCGCCCGAATTCCGGCGTTCCACATGACCATGGTCCCGACGGGCTCCACCAACGGCGTCGCGGCGCCGATGAGGCCTCTTACGATCTGCTTTGCGATTTGCGTCGCCATCATCAATCCCGCTGCCGTTTCATCGCATGACCGCGCCCCTCACCCGCGCTGCGGAAAGTGGCGCGGCCGGGCGCCAAAGCGCGTGGCCCGCGCTCCTCGCGCGATGCATCACGACGCCGGACCCGGACCGCCGATGGAGCACCGCAGCGGCGCCGGCAAAATAGAGCACCGACCACGCCAGGGGACCGACATAGGCGCCGGACGCCTGACCCAGGATCGCCCATACGAGCCAGCAGAACGTCGGACTCGGCACGCCCAGAACCTTGAGCCACACCGTCACCGCCGCGACCATGATCGAGCCCCACACGATGCCGAGATAGATCCAGTGGAGCCAGAAATAATTGATCAGCAGTTCCGTCGACGGGCTGACGAGGGTCCACGCGACCGAATAGGCCGGCGATTGCACATAAACATTGACGATCCGATTCGCGACGAAAGGCTCACCCGTCAATCCGGCGCCGGCAATCGGATAATGCGCCATGATGTCGCGCGCCGCCAGGGCCGGACCGAGCACGCGATAGAAGAAGCTGGCGTCGTTGCCTTCCATGATGTCCTTGAGGCGTGCCGCAAAGATCGTGTTCGACATCACGACGACGGCCGCCACCAGCAGCACCCCGAGAACGCCAAATTTCACAAACCGCAACAGATCGGCCGGTTCGACGCGTCCGTCGAAGCGACGGCCTACGAGAAAAAGCTCGTACGGCAGAACCAGGAGAAGCATGAGGAGGAGCGTCGGCCCCGGAATCGCAAAGATGGCGACCCCGACCAGAGCGACATAGGCGATCAGCTTCCAGCGCCAGCGGCTGACCACCAACCAGATGAACAGGAAAAGCGAAAAGGCGAAAGTGACCGAAGCCGGTTCCGAGGCAAAGAATTTGGGACGCACCACGCCGTAGAGGATTTTGTCACGCAGATCAGCGTTATAGATGCCCTGGCTGTAAAGCCGTTCGCGGACCCAGTCGCTGATCGGACCCAGGCCGGCATAATCCTCGAGCAGGCACCCGACCACGATGACGAGGGAGAAGGCCAGAAACATTCCGGCAATCTGCCGCCGACCGGCATGGACCAGGGTCAGAAAGGCCGCGTAGCCGATGACCAGCGAGTAGACGAGTTGAATGAACCCGTTGAGCCGCCGGCCCAGGAATGACAAATCCGTCGCGCACAGAATCGATACCAGATACAGCAAGACGACGCCGAGCAGCGTCATCCAGGCGGCCGGCGCGATGTCATCGCGCCGGCGCACGAGCATCACCATGCCCGCAATGCCGGCCGCCGCCGAGGGAAACGGCACGTGCGCCGCCACATTGAACGTGTAATGCGTGTAGAGGCCGAGCAAATAGAGGCAGAGCAGCGCCATGTCCACCCAGCCGAGATGGGGCTCGGCGGCGTCCATGACGCCGCGGCGTCGCGCGTTCGGCATGTTTACGCCGCCGGGCCGCGACGCAGTTGCCATCCGACGGTGGTCCGGTATGAAACTCATGTCCTCCGACTGCCGCCGCTGATTGCCGACCGGAAGGATGAATCCGTGAATGTGCCAGAGCTGAACCATGCACGGCTCGCGCCCGACACCGCCGGCGAGCGGCGATACCCGGTCACGACGGTACTGGCGCGACCGCGATGAAAACACGATTTCCGGCAAGGCGGCTGTGACCGATCTGTATCAGAACCGGGCGCCATGTCGGCGCTGCCGGTCGCCGGCGGAAACCGCAATGCTTTGGCGTCAAGCGCATCGAAGCACGGAACCCGGTCGCCCGATCCATCGTTGCATCGTCGACTGATCGAGATCCGCTCGCGCCTCGAAGCGGTGATGGCGGCCGTTCGCCGTCTGGTGCTTCTCCTCCCTCAACTCGGCCGCACCGAGGCGGTGCCGCCGCCTGTTTTCGATCCGGCACGGGCACCGACGCCGCAGCAGCAGGGAACCGGGTCGCGGATGAATCGTTTCGTTTTCACGGAGTCAAGTGACGCAAGGAGGTCTCCGATGCGTACCATGACAATTATTGCGGTTTCGTCCTTGGCCCTGGCCTCGTCTCCGGCCTTGGCCCAGCTATCGTCACCAGGCGGCATGAGCCCGACGCATGCGACCGCCCCGGCCCCCATCGGCAGTGCGGCGCCTGCAGCGCCGAAGGCGCCGGCCGCGAATCCCCTCAACGGCGAGGACGTGTCGTTGTTAAGCGGCACCGACGTCTACGGCAGCAGCGGCCACAAGATCGGCAGCATATCGACTGCGCTGATGAATCCTCAGACCAAGAAGATCGATCGGCTCGTCGTCAGCGCCGGCGGCCTCTTGGGCATCGGCGCGCACCGGGTCGCCCTTCCCGTTGGCCAGTTCACATGGGAGGCCAGCAAAGGCGGATTCATGATCGCGGATTCCGAACAACAATTGAAGTCCATGCCGGAATGGCACGACACCACCCAGGCGATGAACGGCTCGGCAGCGAGCCCGGTCCCCGCGGGGTCCGCGGGCACGACATCGCATTGATGCATCGTACAAGCGCCGCCGCGGCCACGATCCGCGGCGGCGAACCGCAACAACCAGGCGTGCGAGCGACGGGAAGTCGCGATCATGTCTCGGCCGGCCGTACGAAGCACAGAATCTGATGGTCCGGCAGATAGCATACGACGGCGCGGCCGGTCGGATTGGAGGTATGATCGAGCACGGCCTCGGGCGGTACGCGGACCCATTGGCCATCGATCAGCACCTCGTAGCCATCGGCCTCGGTGCGATATTGTGAGATTCGACAGTCAGCGGTCGAACAGCAAGAGGCTCCGGTGCCCGGCTGACGCAATCCGTTGAACCAGGGGGCCAGGGCGGGGTCCGCGTTCTTGGGCGGCGCGGCCTTCGCCACGCCGGTGCAACCGACCATGAGACACGCCACCGTCACCGCACCCGAGAATCGCCATCCCCGTGCCCTGCCGCGCGCAAGACCGACATATCTATCGTTCATGCTTCCGCCTGCGCTTGGACGTTGAGGTCTATCGATATATGGCAACCGTTGAGCGCGCAACAATGATACCGAAGTACATGATGCCGCGCCGCTGCCGGCGCCAACGACGCCACGCAAGCCTGGAATGCGACATTCACCATACCGTGAGCCGCGCGCGACATTCGGGCATTCCGCTTGATCGGATGTGCGGGTCGCCTATCCTTGCCGATGTCGGTGCGGACCCGTGATCGAGGATGCGTGAGCGATTCCTCCTCGGACTTGCAGGGTGCTTGATTTGCGTAACGGCGCTTTCGGGTTGCAATCGCGGCATGGTCACCCGCGCCGTCCTCTACAATCACGAGGTCGAGAAGGCAACGAACGACGACCTGCTACTGAACGTCATCCGCGCGAGCTTCGGCCATCCGCTCTATTTCACCGATTTCACCGACGTCCATTCCCCCCTGTCCAGCAGTCTCGGCTTCGCTTCGACCGTGCCCATCGGGGTCCCCGGCGAGTCCGGCCTGTCGCTGGTTCCGAATTTCAGCATTTCCGAAAACGTCGCCCAATTCGGCATTGGCGTCCTCAACAGCAGCAATTTCATTCGCGGCATTTCGACGCCGGTCTCGGTCCCGACCATCGATCTGTTTCGGCAATCCTATGACATCGATCAGCTCCTCAACTTGTTCGTCGGAAGAATTGAGACGGCGGGGAGCCAGACGCTGAGCAACGATCCGAGCACGCCCGACGAGATGACGCGCTTCGAGGGCTTGCTGCGCCTGCTGATCACGCTGGGCCTGACCACCGAAACGACCGAGGAACAGGTCACCATCGGCGCCGACATGACCGCGGACCAGGTCAGAACCCTCGATCACGCCAACGTGCTGTCCCGTCCGGACATCGATCTGGTCGAAGCCAAGGACAATCCGCCGATCTATCGACTGGAGCAAACGCGCAATTCGCAGCGCTTCTGCTTTTCCGCGCCGCCGGTATTGGCGTCCTTCGATATCGTCCGGGCCGATCTGCGCCAGGATTTCGCCAAACGCGTCCTCGCCATCACGTGCCGCAACTGGATCACGGCGCATCTCGCGCGGCCGCACGACAGCACGCTGCTTCCGGACGTGCTGCGGGCCCAGGAGGTGGACCGCTTTCTTGCCCAGGGCCAGGACATCTCCGGCCCGCTCGGCGAGCGATTGACCGAATATACCGACCGGTATCTTCCCGGCCTCATTCTCGGCTTGCGGCCCGACGAGCTCGTTCCGGCCACCAAGGCGCCGCCGCGTCCGCCGGCGTCACCCAATGCTCCGGGCCAGGCGCTCGATCTGGGACCGATCACGCTTTATCTGCGATCGCCTCGCCAGATGCTGGATTATCTCGGCCAGATCGCCGCCTTGCAGACCCGCGGCAGGGCAGCCGGTCACGGTCGGGTTCCGGGACCTCGCGTCCTCAGCGACAAGAGCTACGAGGCGCTTCGGCAGGCTGCCTGCGCACCGCCGGCGGTCGGAGATCACGAAGCCAGCCGCAACGGCTGTCCCATCATGCATCCGGAGCTGCTTTTCCGCGTGTTCGAGGACGGCAAGGCGGACGGGATGCCCTTCCTTGCATCCGTGACCTATCTCGACCATCGCTACCGCGTCATGACGGGGGATAACCGCGCAGGCGGCCGGTCCAGCCAAACCCTGTCCATACTTTCCGAGCTGCTGTCCCTTTACCGGACCGCATCCGATCTGCCTCGGACGACGCCGGTGCGACTCTACCCGTGATGCGACCGCGCCGTCCGCGCGGCGAGCGCGGACACGCTGGCGGTATCGGAGAGCAACGCACGCCAATCGCCGGCGCTGAGCGCGCCGTCGCCGGCCGCGGCGGCGGCGGCCAGGCACGAGAGCCGCGCCCGATCCGGTTCGGGCGCACGCGCGCCGCCAAGCAGCGCAAGATGCACGCCAACCATGACCGGATCGGCAAAGACACGGCGAATGGCCGAAAGCAATCCCGGCGCGTCGTTGCGGCGCGTCGTGCCGGTCTCGGCAAGCGCGCGGGCGCGATCGAGGACCGGCAAGCCGCGCCTTTCGCTAGGCACCAGGAACAGGCCGCGCCGCCGCGCTGCGCGACCGAGCCTTGCGGCGCTGGTGAGCTGACACAGCGGAACCGCCAGCGCAAGCCCGGCCAAGACCGGCAGAAACCACGGCAAGGTCCGCGGAATGAAATACCAAGCCGCGACGCCGGCACCGAGCGCAATCAGCGTATGCGGCGCGAAGGCGCGCGCAGCGGCCGCGAAGGAAACGCCGTGCTCGCGACGCTCCTGGCGGCCCCAGCTGGCGCCCCGTCCCAGCAGTACGCTCACGACGAAACCGCTATGCGTCAGCATGACCACCGGCGCCAGCAGCGTCGAGAGCAGGATCTCCGTCAGCATGCCGAGCGCAACGCGGCGGGACCCGCCATGGCGGTTCAGAGCGTCCCGATCGACCAGCAACAGGACATAGGCGAGCAGCTTCGGCCCGTAGAGCAGCACCATGGTCACCAGCACCAGGGTCAGAAAGGCCAGCGCGTGCGGAACCGGCCAAGTGAGAACCGGATAGGCGCCGACATACGTGACCGCAGGAACATGCTCCATCCGGTAAGCCTCGACCGCGGACACGACGAGCATCAACAGCCACAGCGGCGACGACAGATAGGTCATCACGCCGTTGGCGAGGTGGAGGCGGCTCGGCAAGCGAAATCCTCGCGCGAGAATGAGCCGCATATGCTGCAGATTGCCCTGGCACCAGCGGCGGTCGCGCTTCAGATGATCGAGGAGCGTCGGCGGCGGCTCCTCGTAGCTGCCCTCGAGATCGGGCGCCAGCCACAATTCCCATCCCGCGCGCCGCAACAGCGCCGCCTCGACGAAATCATGGCTCAGGATCTCGCCGCCGAGCGGCCCCCGGCCAGGCAGCTTCGGCAATCCGCAATGACGCATGAACGGGCGCACGCGAATGATCGCATTGTGGCCCCAATAATTCCCGTCAGGTCCCTGGAGGTACGAAAGCCCTGCCATGTAGACCGGTCCATAGACGCTCGCGGCGAATTGCTGCATCCGCGCAAAGAGCGAATCGCGGCCGACCGGGAGCGGCGCGAGCTGGATCAATGCGGCACGCGGATTGGCGTCCATCAGCCGTACCAGCCGGCTCAGCGCCTCGCCGGTCATCAGGCTGTCCGCATCGAGGACCACCATATAGTCGTAGAGCGTGCCCCAATTGCGGCAGAAATCGGCGATATTGCCGCTCTTGCGCCCGCAATTGTCGCTTCGGTGCCGGTAGAAGACACGGGCGCCGGGCACGGCGTCGCGGCGGAGACGGCACCATTCCAGTTCCTCGGCAATCCACGCTTCGGGATCGGTCGAATCGCTGAGGACGAAGAAATCGAACCCATCCAGGACGCCGGCCGCGCGCACGGACTCGCAAACGGCGCGCACGCCCGCGAACACGGATTCTGGCTCTTCGTTATGAATCGGGATCAGGATCGCCGTTCGTGTGTCCGATGAGTGGCGGCATCGGCCGGAGGGACAACGTGCCGCCGGCGGCTTATCGGCAAACCCGCGCGATCGCGCATAGGCCCCGAAGCAGCACAGCCAGAACGACGACGCGATCCACGCGAACAGGACCGCGAACAGCGCGAGCAGCAACATCTCGAGGCCGCTCGGGCCGTCCACCCTGAAAATCTGCCACAGCCGCGCCGTGCCGGCGGCGGCGGTCGACATGGTGAGCGCAAAATGCGCCGTGCGGCGCACCGCCAAGTCAGGCATGGTCGCTGTTGCGGATGCGCGGCGTGAGCGTCAGACGAAGCATTCGGAAAAAAGCGTGCCCTGCCGCGACAAGGATCGAACCGAGGGTCCAGAACGCAATCTCCTGGGTCGGCATGGGCGAGGGACGCGGCGGCGGCGTCCCCATCGCCGCATCGGCGCCGGGCAGCCCGACGCCATCGTCCGCCTTCCTGAGCGCCGATCGACCCGCCTCGGCCGCCGGCCGAACGGCGGCAATCGCGCGCGACGTCTCGCACGGCCCACGCTCGGAACGCCGGACATCCGCTGCACTGGTTCGGCTTGAACTGATTGTCATGTGTCTCCGTTGACGGCCGGCCGTCGCTGCGAGGGTTCCTCTTCCAATTCCAACGCCGAGAACGGGCGAAAGAACACAGAAATTGCGCGCGACGCCGTGACAAAAAAGTGCAAGGGTTTTGCGTCCGGTCATCCCGCATTCCATGGCGGACCGTTTTTCATCGTGAGCCGTTTACTCTGCGTGGTTCCCGTTACTCTGCGTGGTTCCCGCTCGCGCTGACCCCCAACCAGTTGCAGGATTCCGGTATGCGACCCATCGGCCGCCGAAATTTCCTGACCTCCGGCCTTGGCTGGACGCTGGCATTGTCGGGCATGCCCGTGCAGCGCGCTCGCGCCGATGCCGGCCCAATCCAATTCGGTCCGGCGCAGCCGTTCGACTTCACCGCGCTCACGCAGAGGGCGGCGAAGCTCGCGAAGCACGCCTATGTGGCCGCCAAGCCGCGGGCGCCGAAAGTGGTCGACACGATCAATTTCGACCAAGGGCAAAAGATCAAATTCCGGCCGGAATACACGCTGTGGCGCGACGGACCGCGGCGTTTCCCGGTGCGCTTCTTCCATCTCGACAAATTTGTCGCGCTGCCGGTCCGGATCAGCGCGATTGCCGACGGCGCGGCACGCGAGATTCTCTATTCGCCGCGCTTTTTCGATTACGACCGGACCGGGCTGCAATCGAAATTGCCGGTCGATCTCGGCTTTTCCGGCTTTCGCGTCATGGCCGGAAAGGACAGCGCCACCGATTGGCTGGCATTCCAGGGCGCGAGCTATTTCCGCAGTTCGGGGGCCGAAAATCAGTATGGCGCGTCGGCGCGCGGAATCGCCGTGGACACCGCGCTCTCGACCAAAGAGGAATTCCCGCGCTTCGTCGAATTCTGGCTCGACGAGCCGCCGGACGGCGATCCTCGCATCACGATCTACGCGCTGCTCGACGGACCGAGCCTGACCGGCGCCTACCGGTTCGATGCCCGGAAGGGCCGCGGCGCGACGATCGATGTTCGCGCCGAATTGTTCATGCGCAATGATATCACGCGGCTCGGCATCGCGCCGCTGACCAGCATGTACTGGTACGGCCAGAACGCGCAATGCCATCCCGACTGGCGGCCCCAGATCCACGACAGCGACGGTCTGGCCCTGTCGACAGGGGCGGGCGAGCATGTCTGGCGACCGCTGATCGATCCGCCTTCGGTGCTCACCAATTCGTTTTTCGACGACAATCCCAAGGGATTCGGCCTGATGCAGCGCGACCGCGCCTTCGCCGACTACCAGGACGACGGCGCCTTCTACAATCGCCGGCCCGGTATCTGGGTCGAGCCGGCCGCCGGTTGGGGTGCCGGCGCAGTGCAGCTCATCGAGATTCCGACCAACGACGAAATCCACGACAATGTCGTCGCCTATTGGCTGCCGAAGCGGCCGATCAAGGCCGGCGACCGCCTGCCCCTCGCCTACCGCCTTTACTGGCAAGACGAGGAGCCGCATCCACCGACCGATCTGGCACGCGTGGTGGCGACGCGGATCGGACGCGGCGGCGTGCCAGGAAAGCCCGAACCGACCGACAAGGACGCGCGGAAGTTCGTAATCGATTTCATGGGCGGCCCGCTGGCGGCAATGAAGGCGCGCTATGACCTCAAGCCCACCGTCGTCGTCTCGCGCGGCACCGTCGACAATTCCTACGTCATCAAGGTGGTCGGCACGAGCCTCTGGCGGGCGTTCTTCGACGTTCACTTCACCGGCAAGGACCCGCTCGACCTGCGGTGCGTGCTGCGTCTTGGCGGCAAGCCTCTCACCGAGACCTGGATCTACGAGTATTTACCGCCCACTTGACGCCGATCGGCACGCCGCCGCCGATCCGGATCAGCGCCCGCACGCCAGTGTCCCGGCGATGCGCGGCATCACCGCACTGCAATCCTCCTCGGGCAGGAACACGAAGTTGTTGACGTAGCCGTCGAGCATCATGCGCGGCACCGATCCCGTGAAGCCGTCAATGTCTTCCGCCCGCTGCAATAGCTGTGGATCGAAATCGGCGATCGGGTTGAGCGCCCGGCGATGAATGTAGAAGCCGCGATAACCGATCCGCCGAAGCCGCTCATGCTCGCGACGAATGACCCCTGGCGCAAAGCGTTCCTCCATCTCCACCAGGAGGCGCGGGCGGCAGCGCGCGATGGTTTCCGCAGCACCATCGAGGACCGCTTCCTCATGGCCTTCGACATCGATCTTGATGAACCCGACCACGCCCGAATAGATCTCGTCGAGGCGGTGAGTGGTCACGGCGATCTCGCGGTATCGCTCGTGCGACGCGGGCGACGCCGCCGACAGCGTCGCAAGTCCCTCCACGGCCGCGCCCATCACCATCGGAATGCGAAGGACCGACGTGCCGGCCGCGCGCGACAGGGCCGCCTGGGTAACGGCGACGCGGCGCCCGAATTTTCGCACCAGCGCCGCAGCCAGCGACGGAATCGGCTCGATCGCGAGTACGCGCCGCGCATTCGGGATCATGACGTGAAGATAGGCGCCCTCGTTGGCGCCGACATCGATGGCGTCGCGATCCCGTCGGCACAGAATCGGGACGATGTGCAATTCGACTTCGCCGTTCCGCAGGAAATAGCGCATCTCCCGCCAGCGCCGCAGCGGTGGCGGGCACAGCGCCCGCAGGTTTTGCCGCGCCGATGCAACCATGCGTTCTCCGGATCGGGTGATGGCGGCATATGGCATGTCGCACGCTGCGCTTCATTTGGCCAGAGGACGGCGGTCCGGAACAGTGACATATCCGTGGCGACGCTCGATCGAGCGTCACAAATTCATCACGGAAATCTTCGCCCGCGCTTCGCGTTGACCGGTCCGTGGCTTCGCCAGGTCGGCAATGCCAAGAGAGCATCACAACACCCCGACGGAGGACCCGTGGCCTATGTCGCCCCCTTCGACGAGACCGTCATCCGCTTCTTCGGACAATTCGCCGCCAGGGATGTCGCGTTCGACCAGCTCGTGCGCGACGTCGCCGATTCCGACCTGCTCAAGGGCGGCCTTTTCATGGCGTATTTCTGGTGGATGTGGCTACGCACCGACGACCGCGTCGAGGCGCGTCGCCAGCGTGTTCTGGTGTGGATTGCCGGTGCGCTCCTCGCAGTGGTGATTTCGCGGATCGCCCAGCGCGTGCTGCCTTTCCACCCGCGGCCGCTGCATGCCGGCGACCCGTTCTTCGTCCTGCCCTACGGCGTCGATCCCGCCACGCTCAGCCGCTGGAATTCGCTTCCGAGTGACCATGCCGCGCTGTTCTTCGCGCTGGCGCTCGCGGTTTGGTACGAATCGAAGCCGCTCGGCTTGTTCGCGATGATATGGACCGTGATCGTCATCTGCATCCCGCGCATCTATCTCGGATTTCATTATCCGAGCGACATCCTTGCCGGCATCGCGCTGGGCGCCGTGATCATGGCGGCCGCGCATCACTGGCTCGGTCGCACGACACTGCCGGCGCGCGTGCTGCGGTGGGAGGCGCGGCACCACGGCGCATTCTACGCGATCGCGTTTCTGACCACCTACGAGATCACCATCCTGTTCTACGACCTGCGACAGCTCGCGGGCGACAGCTTCATCCTGCTTCATACGACCGTTCTCGCGCATGCCTGACGGGCGGGCGGTGCCGGGCGCTGCCGGCTCCCTTTTGGCGGCAGTCATCGATTGATCACGAGATTTGCCCGGCCGCGGGACCGACTCTGGCGCCCATCGCATCGCAACGAAGGGCGCAGCATCGATGTGGAAGCCGCTCGCCAGGTCCGTCATAACCGAAGTCGTCCATCGTCTACCGCCTGCCGCCAAGCGCGTCCTGCTCCACGCGCTCAGCGCGGACGTCGCGGCCGACACGGCCTACGAGGTGCTGCAGGCGCTGGGGCGGTCCTTCGGCATCACCGACATCCGGGTGCTCGGCGATTATGGCCTGGTCGAGGGCGCGCTTGCCGACAGCTCAATTCTGGCCACCTACGCCAGGACGCGGCGCTGGGCGGCAGGCACCAACCGGATCGTGGACGCGTTCTTCGATCGTCACGAACGGGGCACCTACATCGACGTCGGCGCCAATATCGGGCTGACGACGATTCCAATCGCCCGGCGTGGCGCCGTCGCGTGCAAGGCCTTCGAACCGGAGCCCGCGACCTTTCGCTACTTGACACGGAACGTGCATCAGAACTGCGCGGCCGGCAATGTCGAGACCTACAACCTCGCGCTCTACGATCAACGCGGCAGCGTCGCGTTCGAGCTTGCAGACGATAATTTCGGCGATCATCGCATCCGTCGCGTCGACCACGACGGCAGCTTCGGCGAGGCACGGCGCCGCGTCATCACCGTGCCGGCCGAGCGGCTCGACGACGTCGTGAACGCGGCGCAACTGGCGCCCCCGGTCGTCGTCAAAATCGACACCCAAGGTGCGGAGTGCCATGTGCTGTGCGGCGGACGGGCGGTCCTTGCCGCCGCCGCCCTCGTTGCCTTCGAGTTCTGGCCTTATGGACTGCGGCGATTGGGCGGCGACCCCGACACTCTCGCCACGTTCATCGCAACGACATTCTCGCGCGGCGCCGTTCTGGCCGGCGATGTCGATGCAACGCCGGTCTGGCGCCCGATCAGCGTCATCGCGGCCTGGCTTCGCGACTTCGCATCCCAACGCCGGGATGCGGCCTATGCCTATTGCGACGTGATCGTGGCACAATAGTCGGCAGCCGACATGCGCCTCACCCTTCGGGAAGGCGGTCGAGCCGCCCGCCTTCGACCGCGAGAGCGGCGATGCGGGTCGACGGTGTACCCGCGGCATCGTTGAGAATGGCACACAGCGCCGCGATCTCATCGCCGGCGACGAAGCGGCTTCGCGGCAGGGCGGCAAGGCGGCGGCGACACGCCTCATATTCGGATCGCTCGAGGCTCTCGAAGAAGCGGACGAGCGCGTCCTCCAACGGTTCGGCAAAGCTCCAGCCGACGCCGAGGCGATCGAGCGCGACGCCAAGCTCGAAGCCGGCGACCGCGAGGCACGGAACCCCGCAGATTCCGGCCTCGTAGAAACGGTTCGGCAAGAGCCAACGGGAGTTGCACTGCGAATCCTCGAGGTCGATCGCCCAGGCCAGATCGACGGCGCCGTAGATGTCGCCGAGATCCTGCGGGTGAGCGTACTCTCCGTCATAGACGACGTTGGGCAGGCCCGTGAACATGGCGCGGAAAAGGCGTTCCTCGACCGTCGTAAACACGCCCGAGAAGCGGAAGGAAACCTTGTGCGGCACGCGCGTGGCGATTGACCGGACGAGCCGCATCGTCGCCTCGCCGCGGATCAGACCGAAATATCCGACCACCCAGCGTCCAGCCGCGTCCTTGTCCTTGACCGCGGTGCGCCTGTCGGCGCCCGCCGGGAGATACACCAGCGCCGAGCGATGGAGCTTGTTCTCGAGAAGAACCCACCGGCCGGTATATCCCAGTTGGCCGCGG
Organism: Allostellaceae bacterium; assembly: GCA_035532935.1. Classification (GTDB taxonomy): domain Bacteria; phylum Pseudomonadota; class Alphaproteobacteria; order ATCC43930; family CGMCC-115725; genus DATJLY01. Next base: position 92,936 of record DATKQE010000077.1, on the reverse strand, counting down.
TAGTAATTACGCAGGAACCCCGGCGATGACAGCACGAGCACGAGCACGCGACCGAGGCATCGCCGCTCGATCCACCGAAGCAGCACCGCGGTGCATCCCCGGCCGAGAAATGCCGGCTGAATGTCGAGCACTTCGTAGGCGACCACCGCACCACGGTTGAACAGAAACCGCGCCAGGAACGCGAGAAGCAGCAGATCGATGTTGCGCGCGTAATAGACCGGCGTCCGCCTGAGCGCCGCGCGCGCGCGGAGCAGCTTCGGAACCGCCAGCGCCAGCGCCCAGACCCGGTGCCAATGGCGGCCGTCGCGCGTACGGCCCAGCAACCGGTACGGCCAGGCCGGCTCGAAGTCCCGGTTGCAGCGATCGCGGCGAAAGCCGAGGACCAACGGCCGCATCCCGTGATCGACGAACTCGGCAACGCGCTTGATCGTGCTGACTTCGGTGATATCGGGTGCGAAGAAAGCCAGGCCGGGGCCAACGTCACTCAGGCGGCACAATTGCACCCTCCATCGCCATCCGGATCGCCAACCATCCGGCGAACGGCGGCGGTTCTTCGCGACAATTCTGATCGCGCGCCGGCGAATCCCAATGTGATCAATCCGTGGTCACGTGCAGGCACCTGCCGAGCGCGCTGCGCCGGGTCACAGGTTGATCACTGGCGCCCGGCGACCGCTTACGTTTCGCTTCAGGTGATATTTCGTTTGCTGCCGAACTGCCGAGGCGTGGTGACGTTGGATAGAGGCCGTGCCGGATTCACAATGCGTGCCGAACTCCCCGATGATGATCTCCCCCGACGGACCCTTGCGGTTCGACCGGATCGCGATCACGTCCATCTTCGGCCCACCGCGCGATCCGCGCACGTGGTCCGGGGCGCCGTGCAACCTCGCAGCGGCGCTTGAACGGCGCGGCATCATTGTCGAAAGCATCAATTCGTCGATCGGCCGCATGCGCCGCCTTCCCTTGGCCGCGCGCCACATTTTTGGCGGCTTCGGCCGGCTGTCGTCGAGCGAGCAGTTTTTGCGCGGGGCGCGGGCACGCGCACTCATGTCGATCGAGGTCACACGCCAGACCGCCCACCTCGGCGTGCGCCACGTTCTGCATACCGGAACGCTCGATCTCCCGGCGTTCGACCTGCTGCCGGGCGTCAAGCACTACCTCTATTGCGACCAGACCTGGGATTTGTCGATGCGATACCGCACCGATGCCGCCGCCTACGGTCCGCGCGCGCTCGAGGAATTCGAGCGGCTCGAGGCTGAATCGCTGCGTGGTCTCGAACACGTGTTCACGTTCGCACAGTGCGTGCGCGCGAATCTGATCGCGCATTACGGGCTCGCACCCGGACAGGTGAGCGCGGTCGGTTGCGGCATGGGACGGATCGAACCGTTCTTCGGCGAAAAATCCTATGCATCGCCGCAGCTCCTTTTCGTCGCTAAGCATCTATTTCGCGCCAAAGGCGGCGCGCTCGCGGTCGAGGCGTTCCGCATCGCCCTGGCGCGCCGGCCCGATCTGCGGCTGACCGTCGTCGCCGATCCGGCCAGCCGTCGGCTCGTGCCCCGCCATCCCCGCATCACCTTCCACAGCCGGTTGCCGTGGCCCGATCTGCAGGCGCTTTACCGCGCTGCGACGCTGCTGGTGCAGCCGATGCTCAACGATCCCTGGGGCCAGGTCTATCTCGAGGCCCTGGCGTCGCGCACGCCGGTGCTCGGGCTCGACCGCAACGGCCTGCCCGAGATCGTCGCCGACGGTCGATACGGCTTCCTGGTCGCGCGACCGGACCCCGCGCTGATTGCCGATACCATTATCGATGCTGTGGCTAATCCCGAGCGCCTCGCGCGTGTCGGACAGGCGGGGCAGACGCATGTTCTCGCCGCCTATAGCTGGGACAGCGTCGCCGCCCGCATCGCCCTGTTGCCAATGGAAAGGAACGAGCTTCATGTCCCCTAAGACGGCGCTGATCACCGGCATCACCGGCCAGGACGGGGCCTATCTCGCCGAGTTTCTTTTGCGGCGCGGTTACCACGTACACGGCATGAAGCGCCGCGCATCCTCCATCAACACCGCCCGGATCGATCACCTTTACAAGGACCGGCACGGCAACGATCGCCGTTTCGTGCTTCATCACGGCGACATGACCGACGCGATGGCGCTGCTGCGGCTTCTGGAAGAAGTGCGTCCCGAGGAGATCTACAACCTCGCGGCGCAAAGCCACGTCCAGGTGAGCTTCGAGACGCCGGAATACACCGCCAATACCGACGCGCTCGGCACGCTGCGCCTGCTCGAGTCCATGCGGCTGCTCAAGCTCGGCTCGACCGCGCGGTTCTATCAGGCATCGACGTCCGAGCTGTTCGGCAAGGCGCAGGAGACGCCGCAAAGCGAAGCGACGCCATTCTATCCGCGCAGCCCCTATGCGGCTGCCAAGCTCTATGCCTATTGGATCACCGTCAACTACCGCGAAGCCTACGGCTTGCACGCCTCGAACGGAATTCTCTTCAACCATGAATCGCCGGTGCGCGGCGAGACCTTCGTCACGCGCAAGATCACCCGTGCCGTCGCCGCGATCGAATACGGCCTCCAGGCGCGACTGTATCTCGGCAATCTCGAGGCGCGCCGGGATTGGGGACACGCGCGCGATTACGTGGAAGGCATGTGGCTCATCCTGCAACAGGACAGGCCGGGGGATTACGTGCTCGCCACCGGCGAGACCCATTCGGTGCGCGAGTTCGTCGAGACGGCCTTCGCCTGCATCGGTCGCCGCGTCGCGTGGCGCGGCAACGGACCCGAGGAAAAGGGATACTGCACGCGGTCCGGCGAGGTCCTCGTCGCCATCGACCCGGCCTATTACCGGCCGACGGAGGTCGATCTTCTGCTCGGCGATGCCAGCAAGGCGCGCGACACGCTCGGCTGGCGCCACCGTACGAATTTCCAGCAGCTCGTCGAGGAGATGGTGCAGGCGGACCGGCGCGCGCTGCAGCTTCACAACGTCGCACGGAACGGAGAGCTCGATGTATTCGCTGCGGAATAAGCGAGTCTGGGTCGCCGGTCATCGCGGACTGGTCGGCGCCGCGCTGGTGCGTCGCCTGGCGCGCGAAGACTGCATCGTGCAGAAGGCGCGGCGCGAGAACTGCGATCTTCGGGTGGCGGCCGAATTGGACCGATGGATGCGCGAGAACCGGCCGCAGGCGGTCTTCCTCGCCGCCGCGCGGGTTGGCGGCATCTACGCCAACGACACGCATCCGGCCGAGTTCATCTACGACAACCTGATGATCCAGTCGAACGTCGTCGACGCCGCGCGCCGGCATGGCGTCGAACGGCTGTTGTTTCTCGGCTCGTCCTGCATCTATCCGCGCCTCGCGCCGCAGCCGATCGCCGAGGACGCCCTGCTGACCGGGCCGCTCGAGCCGACGAATCAATGGTACGCCGTCGCCAAAATCGCCGGCGTCAAGCTGTGCCAAGCCTACCGGCGCCAATACGGCTGCGACTTCATTGCCGCGATGCCAACGAATCTTTACGGACCGGGCGACAATTTCGATCGGTGGTCGAGCCACGTGGTGCCGGCGCTCATCGCCAAGGCACATGAGGCGAAGACAGGCAGGGCGCCGGCGCTGACGGTATGGGGCAGCGGCCGGCCGCTGCGCGAACTGCTCTATGTCGACGACGCCGCCGACGGGCTGGTCTTCCTGATGAAGCACTATGCCGACGAGATGCCGATCAATCTCGGCTCCGGGCAGGAAATCTCGATCGGCGATCTCGCGCGGCTGATCGGCGATGTCGTGGGCTTCGACGGGACGCTCGCGTTCGATCGCGCCAAGCCCGACGGCACGCCGCGCAAGGTGCTCGACGGCACGCGCCTCGCGGGCATGGGCTGGCGCGCGGAAACCACCCTCGCCGATGGTTTGGCGCGGACCTACCGCTGGTATCTCGACCATCATTGCCCGGCCGGATCGTCATCGCTCGCGCATGCGTGATTACGACGCGGCGCTGCGCACCGATCACCTGCTGGCCGATCTCGGCCGCCGCTCGGTGCGGGGCGGCGCCGTTACCTTCGTGGCCCAGGCGGGAAAGGTCGTGCTCCAGTTCGTTACGGTTGCGGTGCTGGCGCGACTGCTGCCGCCGGCGGCGTTCGGCCTCATCGCCATGGTCGCGGCGCTCAATACGATTTTCGACCTGATCAAGGATTTCGGTCTTTCGGCCGCGACCATCCGCAAGTCGGACCTCACCCATGCCGAGGTGACGGCGCTGTTCTGGATCAATGCCGCGTGCGGTGCGCTCATCGCTGCGATGCTGATCGCCGCCGCTCCCGTGATTGCGTCGATCTATGGCGAGCCGGCGCTCGTCGGCGTAACGCGGTGCCTGGCGATCGGCTTCGTCTTCAGCGGCCTCTCGGTTCAGCATTGGGCGCTGCTGCGGCGGCAAATGCGGTTCACCGTGGTCGCCGCCGTCGATGTCGGATCGGAGGTGACGGGGTTCCTCGCGGCGCTCTCGTTGGCGGTGCTGCATGCCGGTTATTGGGCGCTGGTGGCGCAGCGGCTGGCGGTTCCGGCGGTTGCGCTGCTGGCGAGCTGGTCGCTGTGTTCCTGGCGGCCCGGACTGCCGCGGCGCGTCGCGGGACTTGGCGCGCTGCTGCGCTTCGGAGTCTCCGTCACGGGCGTCAATGTCGCAGGCGCTCTGACCCGCAGTCTCGATCAAGTCGTGGTCGGGTTCATGTGGGGCCCCGGCGCCCTTGGCCTCTACGAACGGGCGGCGAAGCTGCTGCTGACGCCCACGCTCAACCTGGTGGTGCCGCTCTATTCCGTCACCCTGCCGCTGATGAGCCGGCTCGAGCTCGACCGCGAACGCTATCGCCGCGTCTTCGGCGAGATCGTCGAGACACTGGCCATGGCCGTCATGCCGGGCGCGGCTCTGATCGCCGTGACGTCCGATTGGGTCGTCGCGGTCATGTTCGGCGCCGGCTGGGGCGGAGCAGCGCCGCTCGTCGCCGGTTTTGCCATTGCCGCCGCCTATCAGCCGGTGGCGCAGCTCGTCGGGGTCCTCTACCTGACCCAGGACCGAAAGCGCGAGATGCTGCGCGCCGCCTTCGTCGATGCCGCGCTGTTCGTCGTGGCGGTTCTGACCGGGCTGCCGTTCGGCACGCTCGCGGTCGCAGCAGCGCTCGCGACGGTGGGTTGGGCCTTGCGTCTCCCGGTCGCGCTCTACCTCGCCACCCGCCGCGGACCGGTCACCGTGACCGACTTGGCGGCCGCGGTCGTGCCGGCGGCGACATCGGCGCTGGTGACGGCGGGGACGACCGTCGCGCTGCGGCATTTCGTGCTCGCCGCGCCGGTCGAGCCGGTCGTCGGTCTCGCAGCCGCCGCGGGGACCGCGCTGACGAGCGCCGTCGCTACCCTGTCGGTCTTCTCGCGCAGTCGCCGCAGGCTGATCGGGTTGATGCGGATCCCGCAATCGCTGTGGCGTGGTAAATCGGCGCTGCCGGTTTAATCGGCCTGTGGCCCGAGCGGCACGCCGTCGTCGTCGGCAGCCGGCGCGCCCTTCTTGAGCCGCAGCCGGCCGGCACGGTCGATCCACAGCCGATACTCGCCGAGCCGGGGCAAATAGCGGCTCCGCCAATCGGCGCCGAAGCGCACGCCCCCGTCGGGGCCGCCGATCTCGAGCGCCTCGAAGCCGGGGGCGTAGTCGATTCGGCCCTTGCACCCGACGATGACGGCCTCGCCCGCCGCGGTGCCGGCAAGCCGCGCCAGCCCGGCATCCCGCGCGGTCCCGTCGCCGGCGCCGGAACAGCCGACCATGACGAACGGCGCCGTGACGAAGGCGCGAATGAGGCCGTTCTGATAGAACCGCGAATAGCCGGTACAGCCGATCAGGGTTCCGAAGCTGCCGAGGTCGATGCCCGCACCGCCCTTGGCATAGGCGCCCGCAGCGGCGTGATTGTTCTCGAACCCGCAATTCGACAGTAGCGTGCAGCCGTTTCCCGCCGCCAATCCGAACTGGCCGTTCAGCAGGAAATAGCAGCCGTGGAACCCGACGTCGTAGCACCCGTTCATCAAGGCCGCGCCGTGGCCGCCGTTATTGCCGCAGACCGCGCCGAAGACGTGGATCGCCGACAGGATGCCGCCATGCGTACCGTTCGTGAGCGTGATCCCGTTGCCGTGATTGTTACGAAAATAGCTGTCGACGATCTGGCCCTCGAACACATTGCCGACGAGGCGGCAGCCGTCGCGACCGCAACCCTGCACGACGGCGTCACGTAGGCAGAAATTGTAGAGATAATCGTCGGTCCGATCGCAGGCGACGACGATGCCATGCCCCTCCTTGCCCGTGCCGAGCACGTCGAGCCCTTCGATCAGCACGTACCGGACCGTCGCCCGGCTCGTCACCTCCAGCACGTTGCCACCGTCGGTGATGGCCGAGAGCAGCCGGGCGCCATGCGCCAGGACGCCGCAATGCCGGCCGATATCGCCGGTGGTCGACCGGTTCGGCATCAGCCGCAAGGTGCGGGTCACGCGATAGGTGCCGGGCGGAATGACGAGCAGCGTGCCACCATGCCGCAACGATGCGTCGAGCGCCGCCTGGAGCGGCTTGGTATCGTCGGCGATGCCGTCGCCGACGGCGCCGAAGCGCGCGGCCGACAAGGTTCGCCCGGGGTGCGGCGCCGCGCGCACCGGGTTCGGGCGCGCGGCCAGCGCGGCAGCGGCGCCGGCGACAAGAACACCGCGCCGATCCGGCCCTGGTCGCTCGACCCTCATCGGGCAACGTCGGCGCAAATCGTCGCGCGCGCTCGGTTCATGACGCGCCGATCCAAGCCGCGAGGTTCCGGCCGCGCGAGCGCCAATCGAACCCGTCGCGGCACACCTTGAAGGCGGTTTCCTGGAGGGAGTTGAGGCGCTCTACGTCGTCCATCGCGTCGATCACGCCGGCCGCGAGCGAAACCTGGTCCGAAAAGAACAACACGCTTTCGCGGTCGCGCAGCGGCGTGCCCGCGATCGAGCCGTCAAGCGCAGCGATCGGCATGCGATTGAAAATGTAGTCGAGTACCTTGAGCTTGAAGCCGCCGCCATTGCGTTCCGGCACGATCGCGACCCGGGCGCCGGCCATGTAGTCCTCGACGCGCTCGACCGTGCCCATGAAGCGCGTCGCCACAGCGTCCTTTTCAAGCCGATCGAACAAGGCGCGCTCGCCGCTGCCGATAACCTGCAATTCGGCACCCCCCGCCGCGAAGATCGGATCGGCGACGCGGACGAATTCCTCGAGGTTTATCTTCTTGGCGACCCATTCGAAGCTGCCCACGATGATCGCCCGCCGCGGCGTTGCCGGAGCAATGCGCCGGGCCGCAAGCGCCCGCCCGGCATAGCCGGGCGTCAGAACCTCGACGCGCTTGCCGGGCCAGTCGGCGCGATAGCGGCAGGCATCCTCGGGGGTGATCGCGGTGACGAGATCCGCCGCGGCGATCATGCGCCGCTCGAGCCACGCTACCTTGGCGGCGTCGAGCCGGTGCACCAATTGCTTGGCCCACCGCGCCTGCTCCGCGGCCAGCGCCAAGCGAAGGCTCGCCTCATGATTGTGCGACACATAGACGATCTTCGGCCGCGCCGCAGGGTCGAAATGATCGAGTACCGCGTCGAGCGCCCAGGCCGAGGTGAGACTGTCGAAGACGATCGCTTGCACCTCTCCCCGCGCCAGTTCCTCGCGGACCAGCGATTGCATCTCGGCGGTGTTGCAGCGCTCGGTCATATGCGGCAGCGACGCCGTCAGGCACCGCCACCGCGGCTGCGGTCCGCTGCCCGCGAGCCGCCACACGACGGCACCCTCCTGCGCGCCATCCTCGCGGCGGGAGTCGGGCCGCTTGAGGCCGACCACGACGAGAGCGGCGCCGGCGGCTGCGAACGCGCTGATGAGCCCGGCCGAGTACACGTATTGGCCGTTATGAGGTGGGTCCGGATCCGCCAGCGTCAGCCACAAGCACCGCATGCGCGCGTCGTCCTATGCCCGTCGCAAAGCCTTCAACGGCAGCAGCAGCGTGCGCAGCATGATCGCGAGATCGAGCCCGACCGACCAGTTCTCGACGTAATCGAGGTCGCATTCGACCCGCTTTTCGATCTGCTCGACCGTATCCGTGGTGCCGCGCCAGCCATTGACCTGCGCCCATCCCGTCACGCCAGGCTTCATGCGGTGGCGCGCATCGTAATTCGGAACCGCGTCACGATAGAGCAGCCCGCCCGCTTTGGCGCAGATGGCGTGCGGCCGCGGCCCGACCAGCGACATGTCGCCACGCAGCACGTTGATGAGCTGCGGCAGCTCGTCCAGCATGGTGCGGCGCAGGAACGCGCCAATGCGCGTGACCCGCTGGTCGTTCCGCTGCGTCAGGCTCTCGGCGTTGGGATCGCATGCGTGCTGGTACATGGTGCGGAATTTGAGAACCTCGATCAGCCGATTATTGAGGCCATGCCGCTTCTGGCGGAACAGCGCCGGGCCCGGGCTGTCGCATTTGATCACCGCCGCGATCAGCAGCATGACCGGGCTCAAGAGCGCCAGCGCCAATCCGGCGAGGATCCGATCCTCGATCGCTTTGCACACCCAGCGCCAATCGCGCAAGGGCGCGTCCACGATGCCGATCAGGTTCAGGCCGCCAAGACGAACCATGCGACAGGGCTGGTCGCGGAAGCTCAACGCTTCGACGCATTCCCGGACATCGACCGGCACTCCGTTCAGCTTGTGGATCGCCAGGGCGGCGCGCCGATCGTCGGTGCTCGGCACGGCGATCACCACTTCATCGATCCCGCCGCGCCTGATGTCGGCGACGAGGTCATCGACCGTGCCGGAGACGTGCCGCCTCCCACACCCCTGCGTCGCGCCGGTCCGCCGGTCGTCATAGAGTCCCGTGGCGACGACCCACCCGTCGCGTTGAGATTCGATCTGGCGCAGCACGCGCTCGCCGAGCGACCCCGAGCCGACAATCGCGACGTGGCGGCACAGCCGATCGGCCTTTCGCCACCGCCGCACCAGCATCGCGGCGCCCTGCCGCTCCGCCATGAGCGCGACGAGCGCCACGCCCGCCCAAGCGCCGAGCCACGTCGCGAAGCCGTCGCCTTCCGGCCGACCCAGCGCCGCAGGAACGCCGAGGACCGCAACGGCGATGATCCACGACATCGCCGTGACGCCCGAGCCGGCGCCCGGCGCGGTCACGGTTTCCACCCGGTAGGCGCCGGCGAAACGCTGGACGTTGAGCGCAATCAGCGCGCCGAGCAGCACGACGACAGCAAGGAAATTCCATTCCGCCGCCACCGGCAGCCGCACCCATTGCGTCGCCGTCACACCCGGCAGGAGGATCGCCGCGCCATCGACGACCCCGAGCAGGCCGGTCACGATCGGCAGCGATACGGGCCGCCGCGTGGCGGCCGCATTTCGCGTCGCGCCGCTTTGCGGCAGATCGGAGAATGTGGTCGGAAATACGGTGCTACGCATGGAACTTGCATCCCGCCTGGTTGAGCGTGTCGAATCCTTGATTCGGCAAACGCCCAATCGTCCTCATTCGGCGTTCATAGTCGCGTGACCATGCTGGGACTGGGCCCGATCGACGTTTCCGATCCGGCAGCAAGACAGGAGAGCACGGATCGTGCGAAGCGCTGCGGCGTATGATCGGCGACGAACGCGCGGGCCGCGCGCGGATCGAAAAACCGCTCCAACCCTTCATCCAGAATCCGCCGCATGCCGTCGGCCAGCAACGCCGCGTCGCCGGTTTCGACTGCAAGACCGAGACCGTGCTCGCGCACCAGCGATCCGATCAGGCCGAAGCGCTGGGTCAAGACCGGCTTGCCGGCCCGCGCCGCCCACAGAAGAACGCCGCTCGACCCGACGAATCGCTGATACGGAGCCAGCACCACATCGGCACGATCGAGCAGCGCTTCGATCTCGCCCGCCGCGAGGTAACGGTCCTCAACGTGGAGCCACGCTTCCGACCGCGCATCGATCAGCGCGCGGCGCCGGCGCGCGACGGCCGGCTCGATCGCCGGGTCGATCCGGCCGGCCAGCATGACGGCGATGCGTGCGGCGGTCGCAGGACGCAATTGCGCCAGCGCGTCGAGAACGACCAGCGTCCCCTTGCGCTCGGTGAGAAAGCCGAACAGAACGAAGCCGATCCGGTCCGGCGGCAGCTTCGCCGCCAGCGCGAAATCCTCCGGCCGACACGCGACCGCCGGATGCACGGGGTCCGGCACGCTCTGCACCTTGTCGCCGCCGGCGTAGAAGCGCGCGGCATGGCGCGGGAAATACGGGTCGAGGCTGAGCACGGTGCCCAGCGCGTCGTTGGCGAGCATCCGGCGATAGAGCATCGTCTTGCGCAGATCGCGCAGCCGCTCGCGCCATGACGGCGTGTGCGGGCCGAGCAGGCGGTAATGGACCGAGGGACGGAAGAGGATGCCGCTCAAGCGGCAGCCGCGGAGACCCAGCCCCAACGCCATCGGAAGCGACAGATGATCGAGGAAGAGTACATGCGCCGCGGTGGCGCCGGTCCGCCGCAAGGCGCACCGCAACGACCACCACAGGGCAAAGGCGCTCACCGCCAGCCAGCGATGGCGGCAAAGCCGCGTCGCGAGCGCGCCGAGAGGCAGCACGCGGACGCGGTCGTCGGCGTCATCCGGCAGCTCGGCGGCAACGGCACACGCCAGCTCCGGCGCGACCACCAGCCACACGAGCGGCCCGTCGGCAGCCAGTGCCTGATGCAGGATGTGCTCGAGCCATTCGCGCTGATGCCCGTCGGCGTGCGGGTCCATGACGAGCACGCTGCGCGCGAGCGGCGATGCTTGAAGCCGCTCCAGCCGGGCGCCGAGCCTGGCAAGAACGGCGGGCTTTTCAAAATGGCGCTCGACGTAACGCCGCGCGCGGCGCCCGAGGGCGGCGCAGAAGGACGGCCGGTCGATCAACCGCAGCGCAGTGTCGACAAACTTCCGCGGATCGTTGGGCGGCACGCAGATCAGCGCCCGGCTTGCGCGGCTCAAGCGCCATAGAGGGCTTCCGGGGCGCGCGGTGGCAATGACAGGCCGGCCGGCAGCCATGGTGGTGACGACCTTGGACGGCATGGCGAAGGTCGCTGCATCCGGGTCCTGGGGCACGAGATGCACCCGACCCTGGGCCAGTCCTTCGCCCAGCAACGCGGATGGCAGCGGCTCGGCGCGACGGATATTGGCGCGATGACCCGTCTCCAGCGCCGCATCGAGCACCGCGCGCTGATTCCCGGCACCCCGCAACAGGATCTCGAGCCCGGGCCGCCGCTGCCGCAACGCATCGGCGAAGGCCAGTATCTGCGCGAGCCCCTGCTTGCGACCCAGATTGCCGCTATAGACGAAGGCCGTGTCGGCCGCATCTTGCGGCATCGCCGCGATCCGTTCGAGATCGACCCACACCGGGACGACCTCGATCGGCGCGACCACGCCGCGCAGCCGCAGCTCGTCGCGCATTTCGCGTGTCAGGACGATGACAAGATCGACGCGATTGAGAACCGCACCTTCGAGCCATCGCATGCAGCGCACCACGAAACCGCGCCCGACCATGCCGAGCGCGTCGGCAAGCCCGGACTGGATATCGTGAACCACGGCGACGTGTCTGCCGTCACGACGGCAGGCCAGCACGCCGAGCGCGACGGCGAGGATCGACGGACAGAGCGACATCACCAACGCCTCGCGCCGAATCCGTCCGATCGTGATCGCGGCCGCGCCGGCGATCAGGAACATCGATTCCGCCACGATGCGCGCCAGCGCGGACCGGCCTTTGGGGCGCCGGCCCGTCACCCGCTCGATACGCAATCCGTCGCGAAGCTCGCGGCGCGGCGCCCGGGCGCGGAAGGCGGCAAACCGTTCGGCATCGGGATAGGCCGGGAAACTGGTCAGCACCGTCGTCCGGTATCCGCCATCCGCCAGCCACCGGGCGATGTCCGCGCAATAGGGCGCCGAACCGAGGAGCTCGGGCAAAAAATGCTGAGTCACGAGCAGCGCACGCCGGCGACCGACACGCGCCGCCGCATCGATCGCGCGATCAACCGGTCGAGCGTGCATATTCGTAATTGAGGTTGGCATAGGTGAACTGGCGGTAGCGCTTGGGATCGACCCGGGCGAACACGGCGCCGGCAAGGTCGGCCTGGGCATCGACCAGCTGCCGCATCGCGTCGTGAACCGCCTCGCGCTTCGTATGCCCCCACCGCACCACGAACAGCGTCTTGTCAACCATGCGCGCGAGCGGCAGCGCATCCGCCCCTGCCAGCACCGGCGGACCATCGAGAATGACGAGGTCATAGTTGTTGGCGAAGGTCTCGAGCACGCGCCGCATGCGTTCGGACGCCATCCTGTGCGCCATGCGCGGCGTCCAGCCGCCGGCCGCCAGAACATCGACACCGGAAAACGGATCCGCGAAGATGAGATCGTGCAGACCCGGGTTCTCCTCGGTCATCAGCGCGGCGAGTCCCGCCTTGTTCGAGCAGTGAAAGACCTGGTGCAGCGAAGGGCTCCGCCAGTCGCAATCAATCAACAGCACTCGCTTGCCGTTCCAGGCAAGCATCCGTGCCAGCGAGGCGGCCAGGATCGATTTTCCCTCGGCCGGAACCGACGAACAGACGAGCGCGGTTTTCGGCGGCTGCGGTGCTTCGGACAGCAGGAGACCGATATAGATCTTGCGCAGCGATTCGCTGTAGGGCGAGATGGGGCAACGCACGACATGCGCCGCCGGCGGGACGCGGCCGCTGACGATCGGCACCGAAGCGATGACTGGCAGGCCGGTCGCCGTCACGAAATCGTCGGCTCTGCGGAAGGTCCGATCGGCGCCTTCGCGCATCAGTGCGCCGAACAGGCCGACCAGCGATCCCGCGAGCGTGCCGAGAAGCACAATGAGCTTCCGCGGCGGAAACCCGGGAGCGGCCGGCGGCGCGGCCGGCGAAATCAGCTTGGCGTCCGGCCGTTCGAGTTCCTGCCGTCCGATCGTCTCGCCTGCGCGGCCCAACAACGCCTCGAGAAGGTTGCGGTTGACGGTGGCGTCGCGCTCGAGCGCTTCGAGATGAATCGCCTTGTCGCCGACGACGCCCATATGGGTTTGAAGGGTCTGAAAATTGTGCTCCAGGTTCGCGTAGCGGATGTCCGCGGTGTGCGCGGCATTGCGCAGGCCATCGATCACATGCCCGACCTCGACCGACAATTTGCGTCCGATATCTGCTACTTCGGCCTTCGCCTCGATCACCTTCGGATAGCGATCCCCGTACGTCGTCTGAAGCTGCGCCAATCTCTGTTGGGCCGCCGCCTGCCGCTCCTTGAGCAACTGGATCAGCGGCGAACCGAGCACCGCCGGGTCGCCGCCGCTGCCGCCATTGCCGCCGTGCTGCAGCGTCAGGGCCTGACGCAGCTTGGCATCGGCCTCGGCCTTCGCGGTCTGCGCGAGGATGAGCTGCGTATTGAGCTGGGTGAGCTGCTCGGAGGTGACGTTGGCGTTGATACCACGATAGAGCGAGTATTTCCGGCGGTAGTTCTCGACCGCCTGATCAGACGCCGCAACCTGCGTCCGCAGCGCCGTAATGCGATTGGTCAGATAGGTCTCGACGCGGTGCGTCCGCGCCAGCTTGTCGTCACGCTCGGTCTCGAGATAGACCGAAGCCCAGGTATTGGCGAGTCGCGCCGCGAGGCCGGGCCGAGCCGCCCGCGCGTCGATCGAAAGCACCTGCGAGCGACCGACTCGCGTCACGGCGACGTCGGACAGCAACGCATCGATGATGCGGTTCGTCTGCACCGCATCACTTGCGCGCGGACCACCAGGGCCTTGCTTGGCGGCGCCGAGATGCAGCCGCGCACGCCACGCGGCCGGAAACAAGCCCACCGGGTCAAGACGATGCCACCACGTCGCCGACTTTCCCTGTCGCGGCGCAAATACGGGGTTGTCGGCAAGATCGAGCCGGGCAATGACCTTCTGCGCCTGATCGCGCGACATCATGGCGACGCGCTCGTTGTCCACTTTTTCCGCGTCGGGACCGGCCGGATCCAGCAATTGGTCGGTCGTGAAGATACGCGGCTCGGGGACGCCGATGAGGACCTGCGCCTCGGCGATGTAATAGGGCCGAATGCTGAGCGCCGCGACGGCACTGGCGGCGAGGGCCAGAACCGAGCACCCCAGCACGAAATAGCGATGCCGCCACAGCTTGCGCAGCGTCTCGATGAATTCCTGCCGTTCCGGCGCCGAGGCGACCGGTTGCAGCACCGACACCCGTTCGCGCCGTGACAGTGCCGCAGGTCGAAGCGTCAGGCGAGGTACCGACATTACAAGCTTCGCTTTTCCCGGTTGATCACGATGCCGTGGATTGCGGTTCGATCCATGGTGACATCTTTGCTGCAATGCGCGCCGCCTGCCGAAAGGCGGATGCTTGCTGTGTGTAACGCTGGAGCACGGCGATGGTGCGTGACCAATCGAGGGCCGGTCACGCGGACGTTCGCCGCGGCCCAGTGAGCAAATTGCAACCGTCCGCCTCGGTCCCTAAAGCTTCCGGCGGGAGTGGACAGGTCCGATCCAACGGCAGGACGACGTGAACGCTGAGGCCGCCCTCGGGACGATTGCGGACCACGACATACCCGCCCAGCGCCTCGACATTGCGCCGCACGATCCAAAGCCCGAGCCCGGCATGGGGATGGGCTCGCGTCCGCGCGACCGCGCTGTCCGGGCGTTGCGGTTGGTCGGACATCGCCTCGTGCGGACGCAACGACACATAGCGCTCGAAAATGCGCCCGATCTTGCGCGGGTCGATGCCAGGACCCTGATCGTCGATCCGCAGGTCAATCAGCTGCCGTGTCTTGCGCAGCGAAATGGCGATCGCACCGCGGCGCGGCGAAAAGCTGATCGCATTGTCCAACAGGTTCTCGACGATTGCCTCGAGCGCCCCGCTCCCGGCACTGATGACCACATCCTCGGCAAGCGCATGGTGCAACGCGATGTCCCTGAGCGCCATGAGCTCCCGATAGCGCGCCAGCGTCTCGTGAATGACTTGCGTCAGATTGACATTGGTCCGCGGCGCATCGAGCAGATTGGCGGTCACGTTATCCACCCGCTGGGCGGCGGCGATCAAGGTCTTCAGACGGCGCAGCGACGAATCGACAAGCGACACCGACCGGCGCGCCCGTTCGTCG
Source organism: Allostellaceae bacterium (assembly GCA_035532935.1). Classification (GTDB taxonomy): domain Bacteria; phylum Pseudomonadota; class Alphaproteobacteria; order ATCC43930; family CGMCC-115725; genus DATJLY01. Next base: position 77,796 of record DATKQE010000077.1, on the reverse strand, counting down.
CTGGCGGCCGCCACGCGACGCAGCGGCTCCAGCGCCGCATCGATGGTCGCGACCGGTCCCTTGAACGAGTGCGCATTCTCCTCCGCGGTCTCGCGAATTTCGCGTGCGGCCGAATAGAGTTCCGTGACCAGGCGATCGAGGTCTTTCGCGACACTGCCAAGCTCGGGGATGGTATTGGAGGCAGAAAAGCTGCGACTGCGGACACGCCCATCGCTGATGGCACGCGCCGCATTGCGGAAATTGCGCACGCTCCGTCCGACGCTTGCCGCCACCAGCAGCGCGAGCATTGCCATGAAAAGATAGATCACGGCCGCGAGGCGAACCTCGCGCGTCTGCCAATAGGGCCGCCCCACCGAGGTATTGAGGAATTCCGCGGTCGGGTGGGACGATACCAGCGCCCAGCATCCCCACGGGCTCTGGATCGGCAGCACCCACGTCAGCATTTCGTGCTTCGCCGTGGGTTCGATGTAGCGAAGCTCCGATGCAACGTCCCACGAGCAGGTCTCGGTCAGGCTGCCCAGAATTCCATGCGCCAGGAGCCCGTCGAGCTCCCTACCGATCTTGTCGCCGCCGCCCAGCATCGACGACGCGACAAAATAGAAGCCGTGTTCGGCATGGCTTTGCGCCGGCCTGAACATAAGGTCGAGCTTGGTCCCGTCGGTCGTATATTTCTTGAGCTCGCGGTCGAGCACTTCCGGCGAGGGTATCGCGCGCCCGTCGAGCACCGGCCCCAGAGCCTGCGCCACGAGCCAGCTCTGCTGTTGAATCCCGCGGGCCACGAGATCGCGCATCTTGCGATCGCCCGCCTCAAACTGCCCGTAAAGCACGATCGGCAACGCGATGAACACGCCGACCAGAACGACGAGCTTAACGGTCAGCGACGCGCCGAACCGCCGCCACAGCCGCCTTAGCCTCGCCCGGCTAGACCGGGTCGGCCGGCGCACTGCGCCAACGATAACCGAACGCCGCGAAATTCTCGATTTCAGAAAAGGCGGGATCGAGCGCTCGGAACTTGTTGCGGATTCGCTTGATCGATGAACGAACATTGGTGCGGTAGCCCTCCGTGCCCTCGCCTGCGACGAAGCCCGGACGATGCACGCAGTCGTAGATCGCACGATAGGTCACGAACTCGCCCGCCTGCGCCACCAGGAGATAGACGATGTTGAACTCGGTCACGGTCAGCGCCGGGTTGGCGTCATTCCACAGGGCGCAGCTCACTTCGGGCCTGAGCAGAAGCGAGCCGCACCGAAGCGCTTCCTTCACGGCGGCCGCCGGGAGCTGCCGAACGAGATCGACGCAGGCGCGAATGCGCTTCGCCAGGATGCCAATGCCGCGCGCCTTGTCGACGAAGTCGAGCGCGCCGCCGTCCAACGCCGCGCTCTCGTAAGCGGTCGCCGGAATTGCGGTGAGAAAAATCACCGGCAACTGGCACGCTTTGTCGCGCAGCGCCTTGAGCAGATCGATGCCGAGCCCGCCCGGCAACTTCCAGTCGAGCACGACGATCTCGGCGTTCTCATGCACGTTCAGCGTTTCGAGGAGTACATCGCCGCCCGGCAGGGCCACGACATCGAAACCGAGATACTCGAGCTCCGCGCCTGCCGCGTCGCGATAGTCGTCATCGTCGTCCACCAGAACGATCTTGATACGCCCATCGCTACCGTTCGCGAATGCGGGCGGCAAAGCGTTCGAGGCAGGCACGGTTGGATTGATGAGTGTGGTCATTGCTGCTCACTTGGTAGGCAAGTGCGCGATAAACGCGCGACTTGACTTCGGGATATAGGGTCAACTCGATGGAACAGTGGCGGTCGCGGTACCCCATGGCACGGCCCAGACCGCGCTGGCTTTCCGTAGTCGGCGGACCGAGCCGCGCTTCGACCTCGCGCCGATCCAGCCCAACAATGGCATTGTCGAGCGTCGTGCTGCGCCTGGCCGACGGGTACGCTGCCTTTGCATGCGGATGCATGGACCCGACCCGATGAAGGGCCAACGCGGTTCCGTCCCAGCCGCGAATGCCGCCGCCCGTGCAACCTGATACGGCGACCAGTCCCAGCACGCATATCCACGATAGTTGCGCTTGAACGGTCATCGTCGCTCCTGAGTTCCTCAGGCCCGTAGTGGATTCGCTGTCCGAAGCAATCTTCCGTTCCTTGCGAGCTATCGTGCCCGCGGGGCGACGTCTGATGAAGAGCGCCGCATTCGCACAGCGAAGACGTAGCGATAAATCTTGGCGCAAATGCGGCACCGGTGCCGACGCCAAGCGACGTCATTTGCTTCATGACGTTGAAAATCATTGAAAAACGAAGCGTCGTATTGGCGGGCCACCAAAATGTCACGCCGCCGGACGCACCGCTGCGACGACAAAGTCCTACGTTTCGGCTATCGCAAGTGTTGGAGCACAACGCCGCGCGGCGCGTGCAGGATCGGCGCCACCGAGGCGGCAGCATCGCCGTGACGCAGATCATGGTGCCACGGGCCCAAGGGAGAGACGATGACCACTCATCACATCGACGCGACGATTTTGCGCACGTATGACGTGCGCGGCGTTATCGGCGAGACGCTCGGCGTGCGCGATGCGCTGGCGCTTGGCGCCGCGTTCGGCACCGTGATCGCACGCCGCCACGGATGCGAGGTAGCCGTCGGAATAGACGGCCGGCTGAGCTCTCCCGCACTGGCCGAAGCGCTCGTTCGCGGCCTCGCTGGAACGGGCATGAACGTGACACGCATCGGCCTCGGTCCGACGCCGATGCTCTATTATGCAAGCACGGTGTTGGGCGCACACGGCGCCATCATGGTAACTGCATCGCACAACCCGGCCGACGAAAACGGTTTCAAGATGCTGATTCACGATCATGCGATCCATGGCGACACGATTCAGGAATTGGGCCGCATCGCTGTCGCAGGCGCCTATCGTATCGGCGAGGGCTCCGTCTCGGATCGCGCAATCCTCGACGAATATGTCGATCGGCTATTGCATGATCACGAGCCGGGCTATCCGCTGACGGTCGCATGGGATACCGGCAACGGCGCCGCCGGTCCGGCCGTCGCGCGCCTCACCGCACGGCTGCCGGGCCGGCATATTCTCCTCAACGAGATGGTGGACGGAACGTTTCCGGTTCATCACCCCGATCCGACGCAGCCGGCATCGCTCGATCAGCTTCGCGCGGTCGTGCGGCAAAACGACTGCGACCTTGGCTTGGCGTTCGACGGGGATGGCGACCGCCTTGCCGCCGTCGACGGCGAAGGCCGCGTGCTGTGGGGCGACCGGATCCTGCTGTTGCTGGCCGAGGATCTGCTACGCGCCTGTCCTGGCGCCACCGTCATCGGCGACATCACGGCAAGCCAGGTGCTGTTCGACGAAGTGGCGCGGCTCGGCGGGCGACCGCTGATGTGGCGAACCGGCCATTCTGTCATCAAGGCGAAGATTGCGGAAACGGGCGCGCTGCTGGCGGGCGAAGCGAGCGGCCACATCTTTTTCAGCGACCGCTACTACGGCTACGACGACGCGCTTTACGCCGCGATCCGGCTTCTGAACCTTCTCGGACGTTCCGACCACAGCCTCGCAGCGCTGCGTGACCGCATGCCGCGAACCTAGTACACGCCCGAGGTCCGACTCCCCTGCGCGGCCATCCGCAAGCGGGCGGTGGTCGACGACGTGCGCACCCGGCTGCGGCGGGCGGGCGCCGACATCTGCGACGTCGATGGCGTCCGCGTCAGGACCGGTGACGGGTGGTGGCTGCTGCGTCCCTCCAATACCGAGGACATGCTGGTGGCGCGCTGCGAGGCATCGACGCCGGCTGGTCTTCACCGCGTCAAGTTCGAGCTGCTGGATCACCTGGACATGAGCGGCTTTGCCGCCGATGGCATACGCCGGATGCTTGACGAGCAGGACGCGGCCTGAGCCATCGCGACCGACCGATGTCCGGACGGGCGACGTACGCCGGACGCGGTCCCGATCGATCACCGAAAGATCACTCAACCGTGCGGCTTTATCGGCTACGGGATGGCACCAGACCGGACCGCGAAGGCATCAGCGACAGGGCCGCGAGGCGACAGCTATCGGGTTTTGACCCTGATCTGCTTTCCTGGATGATCACGATCATGCGCAATTTGCAGGTCAGCGATTGCCGCCACCTTAAGGTCACCGGCACCCCGGTCGAGATTCATGAGGAAATGCTCGTGACCGGGCCGTGCCAGGACGTCGTTCTGGAATTCCACGAGTGCGATTGCGCTCTCGACGATCTGCCCCAGGCGAACCAGCGGTTTCTCCGTCCCGTCGCGCTCGAAGGATTGAGCTACGAAGAGACGGCGCAGCAGCTCGGCGTGCCCGTCGGAACGGCTGGCTTAGACCCGCCGGCGCAGCGCGTTCAGAAGGTCTTGGCGACGCCGATCCCGGGCTCGAACGGCAGCACGTTCTTGATGTAGAGATTAACGAACGTGTCGATGTTGCCGATCGACGATGTCGGCACGTACACCGTATCCATGGGCCGAAGTTGCAGGTCGTCCTGGAAATTCCCGGCGAGGATTTTCTTGACGTTGACGACCTGGTAGGAGCCGTCGTCCCTGATCACGATGACGCGCGTCGGATCAGCGCTCTCGAGCATGCCGCCGGCTTGAAATATCGCCCGCATCACCGTGGTCGGATGGGAATAGACGAATGACCCGTCGTTCTTGACCTGGCCGCCGACGAAGAAATTGTTGGCGGCGGACTTCTTGATGATGAGGTTGATGCCTTGGGCGGCCATCGGCTTCAGATACCCGCCGGCGACATAGTCCTTATCGAGCGTCTGCCGAAGCTGTTGTAGGGTCATGCCCGAAGCGACGACATCCTTGATCATCGGCAGCGTGATCCTGCCGTCGGCGCGGACCTGCTGCAGGGTATCCATCTCCGGCGCGGCGACGACCCGGAAATCGAGCACGTCGCCGGGGGCGAGCCGGTAATCGCGAATCGGCGGCTGACTGACTTTGGCGGTGCGCGCGAGATTCGCCGGGATTTGGCCGGTTCCGGCGGGCGTCGAGGAGCACGCGGGAAGCGCGAGGGCGACAAGCAGGATGGCGGACCGCTTCATCGGGTCAATCCTTCTTCCATTCAAACAATCGGCGGCCCGGCAGCTTCTCATCTGGCCAGACGGCAGACTGGCCTGAGACACGGCGGGCGGGAATGCGCCGCCACTGTCGCGATGACAACGGCGAAACGGGTCAAGACAATTTTGCGTCTTCTTCCGCCCGATTTTTGTTGCAGCCGCCAGTACAGCGGACGCCGGCGGTGATCGGGGGTTCTTGCAACCTTCCGCGCCGATCGAATGGCCATCGGCCCACTGGCGGAGAAATCTAGGCATCGTTTCGGCGCAAAAGGTCCATCGCAGGAGGGAACGCATGACCGTGCGCCCGGTTCCGGCCGCGGCCGGCGACGCACGGATGCCGACAGACGCGCTCGCGCGCCTGCGCCGCCTCGTTACTGCCCGTCAGCCGGCTCGAGCGGCGGCAGATCCCGCGCGTCGATCGGCGGCCCGCTGCCCAACGGCGTCAGGTCGGTGTCCCGCGCGATCGCCGAAGGTCGGACGCGATGCGGCCGTCGCGGCGACTCGTAACGGAGCGCGCGCTTCGCCGGTTCATGCAGCAGCGCGCGCGCAGGCGACCGTACCGCGATCGGATTGAACGCTGGCTTTTCGGCCGGGATCGGCGGCGGTTCGCCCTGTGCTGCGGTCACGGGAGGCGGTTGCGGCATCGGCGGCGCTTCGTCGCCGGCCGCACGCGGCGTTGATGTGGGCGTCGTGGCAGGAATGTCGGCACGCCGGCCCGCGGCGCCGATTGTCGGCGCTGAAGCCGGCGGCGGCGCGGCGCGTGTCGTTACCGCCGGCGCGGCCGGCGGCGGCAGTGTCGTGATCTTCTGGGAATCCATGGTGGCGGGACGAACGGGAGCCGTAGCGCGATCTGCGATCTCGCCATGCCAGAACCACGACAGCTCGGCCGCCACGACAGTAACGGCAACCAACGGTCCGGCGAGCCAGAGCGAGCGGCCGAGGCGGTGTTGCGCCGGCATCGGTCTGGCGGCGGGATCGGCGACAAGCCGGAACGCCATGTCGGCAGGAGTCGCTTCGCGCGCTGCCGGTGGCGGCACGGCGAACGATGCCGCGGGCTGTTCTTTGGTCGCGCGCTCCGTCTGGGGCCCTGTGGTCGGGCGCGGATCGCGGCGGCGTCCGCCCGATGCGACCACAGTCGTCAGCGCCGCTGCCCAACCGCCATCCTTGATCGTCAAGAGCGGCGCGTCGGCGAAGGCTTCGGTGAGCAGCGACCGCCAGGCAGCGGGTTGTTCAGGCAGTTCGGAAAGCCGGACGACCGGCAGAAAGCCGGGAAAGAAGGTTTCGAATTCGCCGTCTTCAAGAAATCTGCGGAACCGATCGACGATTGCGTTACCGGCCTCGCCCGCCGCAGCATCCGCGATGCTATCGATCAGGACCACGCCGCATGACGGATGCAGGAGCACATGATCGAGAATGAGGCGGTCATCGGGCGGCATCTCGATGCAAACATCGGACAGGACGGTCCAGGGAGGACCCAGGCTCTTCAGAGCCGCCCCCAGGCGCCGCCAATGACGCTGTTCGGTGTCGCGTCGCCGCAGAGACCACGCCATCATTCGAAGTGAACGATTGAACGGCGGCGACGTTCCCTATCGTCGCGACGCCATCCGGACCGGCGCCGGAACGGGCGGCGCCCGGGCCGCCTGACCGGGCGCGGTCATGCGGCGAGATACCGGTCGATCTCCGCCACGACGCCCGTCAACGCGTTGGTCAAGGCTTCCCATTGCGTCGCGTCCACGGGCTGGCCGCGACGCCACCGCGCCTCGGCGCTGCTCGCGCAGGCGAACAGGGTCGTGGCCTCGATCTGGCCCGCGGTCCCTCTGATATGGTGCACGATCTTGAACGCCGTTTCGAAGTCGCCGCGCGCCACGCTGTCGCTCAAGGCGGCAGCATCGTCCCTGAGTTCGGTCGCGGCGAGCTGCAAGAGGCGGCGGAGGAACGTCGTATTATTCTTGACCTGCGCGAGCAATTTAGGCACGTCCACGCTCAAAATCGTCTCTGGCTCGGCTCCCTGATCGGGCTTCTGCTCCGGGGATTCGGCCGGTTCCTCGGAATCGCCATGGCTCGCGGCGCCGGCATCCCGCTGGCTGAGCCAATGGAGCAGGATCGCGAACAGATCCGCCGGCGCCGCGGGCTTGCCGAGATGATCATTCATCCCGGCCGCCAGGCAAGCCGAGCGGTCCTCGCCAAAGGCATTCGCGGTCATTGCGATAATCGGAACACGGTCCCACGCCGGCAGGGCGCGAATGGCACGGGTGGCCGCGAGCCCATCCATCTCGGGCATCTGCATGTCCATGAGGACGAGGTCGTATTCATGCTGCCTCGCCTTCTCGACCGCCTCCAACCCGTCGCCCGCGACGTCGACCTGGAAGCCAACGTCGCGGAGCAGTTCGAGGGTCACTTCCCGATTGACCAGGTTATCCTCGGCCAGAAGCAGCCGCCGTCCGCGATGTTCCCTTCGCAGCACGCGCTCCGCCGCGGATGCCTCGGTCGGAGAGGGTCGAAACTGCAATCCGCCTTCGACCATCGCGCTGAGCGAGTCGTGAAGGGTGGACGATGTGACCGGCTTCACCAATACGGACGAGAAGCCGCGATGCCCGGCCGTTTCCCGAAGACCGGGCTCGTCGAAGGCAGTGACCATGACATAGGTGGGAGGTCGCGAAAGATTCAATTCCGTGACGCGCCGCGCGGTTTCCATTCCGTCCATGTCGGGCATGCGCCAGTCGATGATAAGCACGTCGAACGGGTCGCTTTGGCTGTCGCCCGCCTCGATCAACGCCACCGCGGCCGCTCCGTTCTCCGCAGTTGCCACACGCAGCCCGAGACCGACCAGCATGCTCGACAGGACATCGCGCGCATCCTTGGAGTCGTCCACGACCAGGGCTCTCGATCCATGGAGCCGCGCACTGATCTTCCGCGCCACCGGGTCCGCGCTCCGTTGCAACCTGGCAGTGAACCAGAACGTACTTCCGGATCCCGGCCGGCTCGTCGCGCCGACCTCGCCTCCCATGAGCGCCGCGAGATGAAGGTTGATGGCGAGGCCCAGGCCGGTCCCGCCGTATTTGCGCGTGGTCGAGCTGTCCGATTGCTGGAACGTCTCGAACAGCCGCGAGATCTGCTCGGGATCGATGCCGAGCCCCGTATCCTGCACTTCGAACCGAACCAGGATGGTCGGTCCGCCTTCCTCCACGAGGCGCGCGCGAAGAACGATCGTTCCATGCTCGGTGAATTTGATCGCATTGCTCATGTAATTGAGGATCAGCTGCGAGAATCGGATCGGATCGCCGCGCAGCGACGGCGGTAGGGCCGGATCGATGTCGAAGATGACCTCCAACCCCTTTTCCTGGGCGCGATCGCTGACCAGACTGAAAACCCGGTCCACCAACAGCGAATCGAGATCGAAATCCGTCTCCTCGAGCGTCAATTTCCCGGATTCGATCTTGGAGATATCGAGGATGTCGTTGATGATGGATAGAAGATGCTGGGCCGCATCCGAGATCTTTCTGAGCTTTTCCTGCTCGTCGGGGCTGCGGTGGCCGCGGCGCAGCAGATAGGTGAGCCCGACGATCGCATTCATCGGCGTTCTGATCTCGTGGCTCATGTTCGCGAGAAATGCGCTCTTCGCCTGCGTTGCCGCCTCCGCCGCCTCCTTGGCCGCGGCAAGCTCGCTCGTACGCTCGGCGACCAGCCGCTCGAGATTGTGACGGTGGAGGTCCAACTCGACCTCGGCCAGCTTGCGCTCGGTGATGTCGGTCGCGATGCCGGCGACGCCGCCGATGAGGCCGGCACCATTGCGCAACGGGAAGCTCGTAGCGAGGTAAGTCCGGCTTGGCCCGCCATGCGCCAGGACCTCCTCGCGAATCACCGGCCCGCCCCGCGCGATGACATCCCGATCATTCGCCATCATTCGTGCCGCGACGTCGGCGGGAAACAGCTCCGATATGGTCTTGCCGACGATGTCCGTCGGCGTCGTGTTCAACGTCTCGGCATATGACTGGTTGGCGATGAGATAGCGGCCTTTGAGGTCTTTGGCATAGATAATGGCCGACGTGTTGTCGATGACCGATTGCAACAGGTTGCGGCTCGCGCTCACTTGCTGTTCGCGCTCCTGAATGGTGTCCAGCATCCGATTGAAGGAACGCGCGAGCTCGCCGATCTCGTCCTGCGTGTCGATCCGCGTGCGGGCGCGCAATTCACCCTTCGCCGCGACCGTCCGGGCCAACTCGACCACGGTCACGATGGGATCGAGGAGCATCCGCTGCATCACGCGGCGCAGCAGGAGCGACCCGAAGCCCAGCGCCAGCAGGACGATCGTCAGTGCCAGGCCGTATTGCGGAAGGCGACTGGCCAAAGACGGCACCGCCGCGCTGATTTGCAGCGATCCGACACGTTGTCCCCGCGAGATGACCGGTTGGACGAGCCGCGCCTGCTGCGACACGATGTCGAAGCCGGCGCCGCCGGAACGAGCCGCCTTGGCGCATGCCGCGCCCTGCTTGCGCACGAAGCCCGCAAACAGTTTGCCCGAGGCATCGTATACGCAAGCGGAGAGCGTTCCGGGCAGATCATTCAGCGTCGCCAGGGTCTCCGTGGCGGCGTCCTTGTCGCTGAACTGCAGCGCCGCCGTCAGGTTGAGGGCCAGAAGGCTCGCCCGCTGCGACAGCTCTTGCGCCTCCCGATCGTGAAACGTCCATTGCTCGTAGGCCGCGATCGCAAGCGCGGCCAAGACCCATGCGGCCACACTCGTGAGGAAGACGGCGATCAGCAGCTTGCGGCGGAGCGGGCTGGAAGGGTTCATATGCTTCATGGTCGGCCCCGCCCGGCAGGCGCCCCCGGCCCTGCCGGGCCTTTCATTGTCGCCAATGGGTTGCGATGTTCGCTCATGGCATCCGGCGATCAGCGCCGCGGCTTGACGTCGAGAGCGACGTTCAAGAGCCTCGAACTGATCACGAGGCCGCCCGCCGCGGCCGCGGCGTCGTCGATATCGAAGCGCACGCGATGGTCCTTGATTACGAAGTTGATGATGCCGACATCGCCGCCGCCGCTTGTATCGGTCACCGTCAGGACGTCGCTGCCGCGCAGCGCGGCGAGCATCTGGGCCGAATGCGAATTTGCGCCGTTCGAGATGTAGACGATATGGCAGCCGGAATCGCGCGCGATCGAGTTCATCCGGCGCAGGGCGAGCGCCCGATGGCCGATCTTCTGTCCCTTGACGATGTCGTCCAACAACGTTCCGAACGGATCGTTGCCAACGATGCACAGGTTGATGGGACTGTCGCTCGAGGTGAACGCCGCTTTCGGCCATTCGACGAAGAAGCCGAACTTGTAAAGGAATGCGGCCTTGATGGCCGGTGCGGTGGCCTCCAAGGCGTTCGCCGGCATTGTCATCAGGGCGATGGCACAGAACGGGGCGACGGCCGCGCCCCGAATGTTGCGCCAGACCCGGGTGACGGCGATGGCGAGACCCGGCACCAAGGCCGCGATGGTCGCCGTGATGGTCGCAGCGGAAGCGGTGATTCGCGATCTCATCTGAATTCGGCGTCTCACGTCAGACTCTCAAGTGCGCGTTCACGAAGAAGCTCCGCCCGATCTCGACGGTCGGCGTCACCGACGGGTCGATGAACTCGATGTGATGCGGCTGGAGCAGATTGAACCCGGAAAGCGATATGCTCAAGGCTTCGGAGACCTTCCAGACGAGCCGCGCGTTGAGCTCCACATGGCTTGGCACGGCAGAATCCGGCAGCCTGCCGACCTCGCGCAGTTCCGCATCGAAGCTGACCGCGGGCATGACGTCCATGGACGAGCGAAGCGATTCCTGATGGGTGGGGTCGTCGCCGGCCGACGATATCCCCGCGAGACCGCTGCTCCCGCGCCGGAAGCGCAGGTCCTTGCGCAGGAGATTGAGTCCGGCATTGAGGCGCCACCAGGCGTTTATCCAACAGGCTCCCCACGCCTCCATGCCACAGGTGCCCCTCTCCATCGCATTGGCATAGAAGAACGGAATGATGGTCTCCGGCGTCGACTCGAGGCTGCCCTCGATGATCCGCGGATGCACCAGCCGCGCCACATTTACCCACGCATGATGCGCCGGTCGTGGTCGCGGCCCAACGCCGCTGAAAGAGCGGTCGCACCCGTCTCGATCGGGACACAGCCTGGGGTCCATCGCCCGCACGGCGACGCGGACGCCGCGCCCCGCCACTGCCCCGATGGGGGACCCAGGAGACCCCAAAGGCCAATTTCCAGCCACCTGGCGCCGGCGCGCATGTGTATCGCGTTAAGCATCTTACAGTGGAATAATAATTCTACAACTGTCGTTTTTCGTGCATTATGAGCCTTCGCGAGGATGGTCGCGCACCGCGGCCGAATGGAGATGGCCGCATCGACAAGAAGCTGCCTGCGCGCAGCGCGTGCGGACTTCTTCCGTCGTCGGGATGCGCTACCGCCTCGACCATCGCGGCCAATCGAGCGCGCATCAGCCGCGCAGAAGCGGCCGCGATGCACGCGGAGGTAATCGCCTATGGCACGGATACTCGTGGTGGAAGACAGCCCGACCCAGGCCGCTCGTCTCATCTATGCCCTCGAGGAGCGAGGCTTGGAGGTCTCCGGCGCCGCCGACGGCGAACGCGCGCTCGCGTTGTTCGCCAGCGAAGACTTCGATGTCGTGATTTCGGACGTGATGATGCCGGGCATGTCGGGCTACGAGCTCTGCCGTGCGATCAAGAGCCACCGGGCCAAGCCTCCGGTGCCCGTCGTTCTGCTCACGAGCCTCAGCGAGCCGATGGACGTGATCAATGGTCTCGAGTGCGGCGCGGACAATTTCATCCGGAAGCCGTACGCAACCGACGATCTCGTCGCTCGGGTCGAGCGTATCCTCGCCAATATCGAGAAGCGAAACGCCGACCGCCTTTCGATCGGCGTAAACGTCGAGTTCATGGGCAATCGCTACACCATCACGTCCGAAAGAACCCAGATCCTCGACCTCCTGATCTCGACCTTCGAAGAGACGGTCCGTGCGAACCGCGAGCTCGAGCAGATCAGGTCGGAGCTCACCGCCGCCAACGCAAAGATCAAGCGATACGCCGACGAGCTCGAAAGTCGCGTGGTTGAACGGACCAGGGAACTCGCAACCGCGAACGAGGTTCTGCGCTCGGAAAGCGCCGCGCGCCAGAAAGCCGAAAGCCAGCTCGTGCAGGCGCAAAAGATGGAAGCGATCGGTACGCTGACGGGCGGGATCGCGCACGACTTCAACAACCTGCTTGGCATCGTCATCGGTAATCTGGACCTTCTGCGACCCCTCGCCCGATCGATCGGCGAGGCGGACGAACTGATCGCGGCGAGCATGGAGGCCGCCCTGCGCGGCGCCGATCTCACGCGCCGCCTGCTCGCCTTTGCGCGGCGGCAGACGCTTAATCCGGTGCAGGTCGAAATCAACGCGCTGGTCGAGGGGACCGCCAGGCTCATCGACCGCGTACTCGGCGAGTCCATCGACGTGGTGCTCGACCTCGCGCCGAATGTTTGGTCGGTCGAGGTGGATCCGGCGCAGCTCGAGTCGAGCCTCGTCAATCTTGCGACCAACGCGCGTGACGCCATGCCGAAGGGCGGGACCCTGCGGTTCACGACGCGCAATCAACGGCTCGACGCAGACTATACGGCCCAGTATCAGGACGTCGCGCCCGGCGAGTATGCATTGATCGCGGTGTCCGACGACGGTACCGGCATGCCGCCGGACGTCGTCAGTCGAATCTTCGATCCCTTCTTCACGACCAAGGAGAAGGACAGGGGTACCGGGCTCGGTCTTGCCATGGTCTTCGGATTCATGAAGCAGTCGCACGGCCACATCAATGTCTACAGCGAGGTCGGTACCGGCACGGTGTTTCGACTATATCTTCCCCGCAGCGACGCCGCCGCCGCAACGACCCATCGCTCGAACTCGGAACCGGCGGCGCAAGGACAAGGCGAACTGGTACTGGTGGTGGAAGACAATGCCGCGATGCGCAAGATCGCCGGGTTGCAGCTACGGACGCTCAATTATCGTGTCGTCGAGGCCGATTCGGCCATGAAGGCACTCGAAATCCTCGAACGCGAGATCGTGCATGTCGTCTTGAGCGACATCATCTTGCCGGGCGCCTATAACGGCATCGACCTTATCCGTACGACGCTCGAACGATGGCCGCATATCGGCGTCGTGCTCTCCTCGGGCTTTGCCGATCCGAAAGTCCTCTCGGGACTTGGCTCGACGGGAAATATCCGCGTTCTCATCAAGCCCTACCGCAAGGAGGATCTCGCCCGCGAAGTCCACAATGCCCTGCAGGGATCGGCGGGCTGATCCGGGGTCTCCCCGCCACGTTCGACCACGGTGGCGATGGTTCCGCACCGGCCGAAGCGACGAGCACCATCGTCATCGTCGATGACGAAATCGGCGTTCTTGAAATCGACACGCTCGTCCTGGCGGAGTTCGGCTACCCGACCGGAAGTTTCTTGCGACGTCTTCGGCAAAGACGCACCATCGCATTTTGGACATCCCCGACACCAGCCTGTTCAGTTCCAGCGGTCGCGGCACGAGTGGTTGGCGGCGATCCCGGGCGTCGCGTCGAAATCGCTGTAACGGTAGCGTCCGCCCGGACCGACGCGGCGCCTGCGCGATAGACCGGGCGCGCAGGGCTAGAATGTCCAGCGTGTGTCGACGAAGAAGCTGCGCGGTACCTCGTCGGTCAGGCCGGGCTCGACGAATTCGGGATGGCGCGAATGAATCAGGTTGAATCCCGAAATCGATATCCCCAGCGATGACGTGACCTTCCAGCCAAGCCGCAGATCGAGTTCGGCATAGTCGGGGACTCCGGGATTGTGCAGGGCGCCGACATAGCGCAAGAACGCGTCCGCCGTGACGTTCTTGCCAAGATCCATGGATGACCGCAGCGAGGCCTGATGGTTGGGATCGTCGGCCGCAAACGACAGGCCCCCGATCTCGCTGCTGCCGGGCTTGAATCTCAAATGCTCATGCTGGACGTTGAAGCCGGCACTCAATCGCCACCAATCGGCGACCCGGTAGGTGCCCCAGACTTCGGTGCCGTAGACACGCCCCTCCATCAGATTGCCCCACTTCAGCGGCAGAAACGTAACCGGTGAGACCTCGATGCTGCGAAGATCGTCGTAGAAATTGTAGAACGCCGAGATCGAAAACGACACGCGCGGCGATGCTTGGACACGGGTGCCGATCTCGTAGGCGGTCAGCACCTCCGGCATGAAGTTAAACGATCCCCTCAGGACATCGACCGATCCCGAGCGTTCGATCAGGTCGCGATCGACCGGGGTCGGCGCGCGCACCGCGCGCGATACCGCGGACCACAGCAGGGCATTGTCTGTGACCTTCCACGAGATCCGCGCGCTCGGCATCAGTTGGACCCCGGTATAGGGCTCGTTTTCGAGCTTTGTGCCTACTGCGAGTTTGACCGTGTTGGTAAGCGCCGCGGTGTCCTGGACAAACAGGTTGGCGAGATTGAGCGTGCGGCCTGCCGGTTCGAACAGCAGCGTCGGCGTATTTTCGATCTCGTACGAGATGATCCGATCGCCCAGGCCCCAAATGATCTGGTTCCAGCTTCCCAGGGCGAAGCTGTGCTGGCCGCTCAGGTCATAGGTGTCGACCGTGAACCCGCCGCCGCCATTGTCGACGTGGCGCTTTGCCACGTCGTAATAGGCTTGCGTCTGAAACGACGATCCGTCATCCAGCTGATGTTGCCAACTCGCGACCAGGTCGCGGCCGCCAATGGAGGCACCCGGCTCTTCGGAGGCTTGGAAAATGTCGCTCTGCACGGAGACGAACTCCCCGGGAGGAGTCCAGTCGACCCGGAATCCGCCTTGAGGCTTCGACCAGGCATCCTCCGCATCGAAGCCGGCCGCGGTCTTGTTCGGACTGAACTGGTAGCCCTCGGCGTGGACGCGATAGGTCAGATCGCCGGTCAGCCGGCCCCCATATTGCAGGCTCGCAGCGCGTTCCTGATTCCCGGCGCCCAAGTCCAGAACACCGCCCTGCGTGTCGGCGGCTTTACGCGTGATGATATTGATCACGCCGTTGACGGCATTGGATCCCCACAGGGTCGCGCCCGGTCCGCTGATCACTTCGATGCGTTCGATATCCTCGGGCAGAACCCCGAGCATGTCCCAGTAAACGCCCGCGAACAGCGGTGTATAGACGCTGCGGCCATCGATCAGGACGAGCAGCTTGTTCGACATGCTGGCGTTGTTGCCGACGTTGAAGCCGCGCGCCGATATCGCGTAGGTGGACGCGTTGAGCTGTGCGACCTCCAAGTTCGGCGCCAAGCGCAGAATCTCCGGAATGGTGGTCGCACCGGAGCGGATGATGTCGTCGTGGCTGATGACATAGATGGCAGCCGCCGCGTCGCTGAGCGGCTCGGCGGATTTGGAGACGGACGTGATCTTGATATTGGCGAGTTGGTCGATCGACAGGCTTTTGAGCTCTTCAATGGTCTGAGCCGCCGGCGATTGCAGCGCGATAAGGCTGGAGATGGCCGCAATCCCCATCCCAATGGTGCAAGCTCGATGGTGGTCAAAACGCCTGCGCGTCCGCGATCGCCTATCGCAGCAGCAAGCCTTCCCTGCGCTCCCCACTCGTGCCTCCAAATATCGCGTACCGTGTTCCGGGGCGATCGTTCGGGACGGCCGCTGCAATTTCGGTGCAGCTCGATCCCACAAAATCAGGGACACTTATAGATTGGACCGACATCCCCCGCTGATGGACCGGCAACTCGCGCGAACGTTAGCATTCTGCGGCGGGCGTCGGAAGCCCAAAGGCAGCGTCCGCGAGGCCCAGCTTGGAGCACCGGCCGGACCGTTTCAGGCCGATTGGCCGCTTTTGCCCGTCATTGCGGCACTTTCCTCCCGTCGCAGTGCCGCATCCGACCGCCTCAATTCGTACAATTTATTCAGGGCCGCGACCTCAGCCATACCGCAACCGGCTTCGTCGCGACATCGACGAATGGCCGCACCGAATATTCAATCGGCTGCCGCGGCGATCTGGTAGCGACTCGCCGGCCGGGGCAAGCCGAGATGATCGCGCAACGTCCGCCCTTCATACTCGGAGCGGAACAGTCCGCGGCGCCGCAACTCGGGGATGACGAGGTCGACGAAATCGTTGAGCCCGCCCGGCAGGTAGGGCGGCTGGACGAGAAAGCCGTCGACCCCCTCCTTGAGGAACCAATCCTCCATTTCGTCGGCGATGTGTTGCGGCGAGCCTTTGACGGTGCGCTGGCCGCGGGCGCCGGCATAGCGGAGATAGAACTCGCGGATGGTGAGGTTCTCGCGCTGGGCTTGTTCGACCAGCATCTTGCGCTGGGCGTTGGCGGCGGTGTCGATCAGGTGGTACGGCAGAAATCCGTCCACCGGAAACGGCGTAAGATCGATGCCAAGCTCGGTCGAAAGAAGCTGCCGGCCGACATCCGGATGAATCAGCGACTGCAGGAACTGGTGCTTCTCTTCCGCCTCCTCATCCGTCCGCCCGACGATCGTATTCAGTCCGGGCATGATCTTGAGATGCTCCGGCCGTCGCCCATATTTTTCCATCCGGCCTTTGAGGTCGCGGTAGAGCGTCTGCGCCTGCTCGAGCGTGTGGAGCGGCGTGAACACGATTTCAGCGATGTCGGCCGCGAACTCCTTGCCGGTATCGGAAACGCCGGCATTGGCCAGGACCGGGTAGCCCTGCGGCGGGCGGGCGACGTTCAGCGGGCCGCGGACCGAGAAATATTTCCCCTTGTGACGCAAGTAATGGAGCCGCTGCGGATCGAAATAGAGCGCCGAAGCCCGGTCGCGAACGAAGGCGTCGTCGTCCCAACTGTCCCACAGGCCGCGGCAGACTTCGACGAACTCCCGCGCCCGCGCGTAGCGCTCGGCATGCGGCGGCAAGGCCTCGAGCCCGAAATTATAGGCCTCGGCAGGCTGCGACGAGGTGACGACGTTCCATCCGGCCCGCCCGCCGCTCATCAAGTCGAGCGTCGCGAAGCGCCGAGCGATGTTGTAGGGCTCGTTGAAGCTGGCGCTGGCGGTGGCAACGAGGCCGATCCGCCGCGTGACCGCCGCGAATCCCGCCATCAGCATGGTCGGATCGAAATAGGCCATATATTGCGGCCAGCGCTTGAGCGCGTCGAGATTGCCATCCCGCGCCGCCGCCGAATCGGCAACGAAGATCAAGTCGAACTTGGCTCGTTCTGCCGTTTGCGCCAGTTCCACGTAATGCTGAAAATTCACGCCCGCATCGATTTGCGACTCGGGATGCAGCCAGGCCGCAACATGATTTCCGGTCGGATGGAAGAACCCGCCGAGATGCATCCGACCACGGCTGGCACGCAACGATGTCGTCATGGCGCAGGAATTCCTCGCTTCGCGGGCCGGACGAGTGACCGCTCACACCGGAGCGTCGCCCGGTTCTTCATCGGCGAATTCGCAAAACCTGTGCCAGGGCGGGATGCCGCCGCCAAGTGACGTATCGCAGGACCGTGACCGTTCCTGCCGGAATTTGGCACTTCTTTGAGCAAGCGCTGGCAGCCCCTGCCCAAAATGCACGCACCGTCGAATTGCCCCTATGCCGCGAAGATGTGGCAATCGGCGGTCGACCACGACGCGAACACGGTCTCGCCCGGTTCAAAGCGTTCGAACGCCGAATGGCTCGGTACGATGGCATTCACGACCTGGCTTTGCACAAGGCAGACATAATTGATGTGCCCGCCAAGATAGGTCGTTGCCTCGATCCGGCAGGGGAAGACGTTCTCGGTGCCGGCCGGGCTTTGGCGCGACAGGAGAACGCGTTCCTGCTTCACGATCGATGTGGCCGCGGCGCCGAGCCGCAGATCGCGGCCCATGCCGATGATCGCCAATCCGTCCTCCACGTCGATGCGAACCCGCTCTCCCTCGAACGCGCGGACCCGTCCGGTCAGGCTATTCACCTGGCCAATGAAGCTGCCGACCGTGGCGTTGGCTGGCGTCTCGTAGAGAGCGGCCGGGTTTGCCATCTGGCGCAGGCGGCCTTTCGTCATGACGCCGATCCGGTCGGCCAAGGCAAACGCCTCGACCTGGTCGTGCGTGACGAAGATCGTCGTGATGCCTACGCGCTTCTGGATGCGTCGGATCTCCACACGCATGTCGTCGCGCAGTTTCGCGTCGAGATTGCTCAATGGCTCGTCCATGAGCAGGAGCCGCGGGCGGATCGCGAGCGCCCGGGCTAGCGCCACGCGCTGCTGCTGGCCGCCGCTGAGCTGGCTCGGATAGCGCGCCGCCAGGTCGCCGAGACGGACCAGATCGAGCGCCTCGCCCACCTCTGCCGCGATGCGGGACGGTGCGTAGCGACGCATCTTCAGCCCATAGCCGACATTCTGCGCCACGGTCATGTGTGGAAACAGGGCATAGTGTTGAAACACCAACCCGATGTCCCGCTTCTGCGGCGGCATTGCGGTAATATCCGCGCCATCGAGCAGGATCGTGCCGTGATCCACCGTCTCGAAGCCACCGATCATCCGCAGCGTCGTCGTCTTGCCGCAGCCGCTCGGACCCAGCAGGCAGACGAATTCGCCGTCGCCGATCGACAGCGATAAATCATCGACGGCGACGGTGTCGCCGAAAAGTTTGGTGACATGACGCAGCACGAGATCAGGCATCGGTCATTCCACAAGCCGGATATGGAGGAAGCGTTCGAGGATCAGGGTCGCGACGCAGGCGGCCGCAACGACGATCGTGGCGACCGCGGCCAGCATGGGATCGATGCTCGCTTCGAGATAAGCGAACATGACCACCGGCAGGGTCGTCGTCTGCGCATTGGTCAGGAACAGCGAGATCGGCAGGTTCACGAACGAGAGGATGAAGCAGAACGTGAAGCCGGCGACGAGATTGGGCCGCAACAGCGGCAACGTGATGTCCCGCCAGATCGCGAGACGGCCCGCGCCGAGGCTGAGCGCGGCATCTTCGAGGCCGAAATTGAAGCGCGCCAGCCCGGTCATGACGAGGCGCAGCGCGAACGGCAGGGCATAGACGGTGTGTACGGCGATCAAGCTGGGCAGACCGCCGCCCAGACCCAACAAGCTCGCGAACTGCAGCATCGCGAGGCTGATCACGATCTGCGGCACGAGGATCGGACTGGCGAGGATCGTGCTGAGCGCGGTGTTTTCCCGTTTTCCGCCCCGTCGCATGGCGTAAGCCGCGAGAAACGCGACCGCAGTGGCGATGGCGGACGACACGGAAGCAATCAGCGCGCTGGTCCACGCCGCATCGATGAATTCGGGATGCGCGAGGATGGCGCGATACCATTTGACGGTGACACCCGCGAAGGGCGCCGGAAAACTGGTCGCCGTGTTGAACGACGTCGCCGTCACGAATATCACCGGGCCGATGACGAAGACGTACACCGCGGCGAGATAGACCCACCCGGCGCCCGAAATCACCCGTCTCATGGCCGGATCAGCGGCCGAAACAGCAACACCAGCCCGGCCATGCAAATCAACATCACGAGCAGCAGCAGGATGGCGGCGGCGCCGGCGAGCGGCGTATTGTAGGTCGCCAGAATGAACTCTCCGATCAGCGTCGTCAGCGTGAGCCCCGCGGCACCGCCGAGATAATGCGGCGAGATATAGCTGCTGGCGCTGAGCGAGAAGAGAATGATGGATGTCGACAGGACACCCGGCAGACTGAGCGGCAGCGTGACGTCCCGGAATTCGCGCACGGGTCCGGCGCCGAGGCTCTCGGCCGCTTCGTAGAGATCGCGCGGGATTTGCTTGATCGCCGTGTAGAGCGTCAGGATCGCGAACGGCAGCATGAATTGAACGAGGCTCAGGACCACGGCCGATTCGGTACCGATGATTCGCGGCGGCGACATCAGCCCCAGACGCACCAATGGACCGAACAACGGGCCGCGTCCCGGCAGCAATGCCATCCAACCGAGGATGACGACCAACGGGCCGGCAAGGATGGGAAACGTCAGAGCCATGATCGCGATATTGCCGAGCCGGCCGCGCAACCGGGGCAGCAGCATCGCGGCGGCGTAGCCGAGCGGCAGTGTCAGGACCGTTGCCACCACGGCAAGCCGAATGGTGCGCAGGAGGACGCCGGCGTAATAGTGCTGCGCCACCAGGTATTCGTAGTTGTAGAAGCCCGGCGCCGCGCGCTGCAGCAGCACATTGGGCTGAAAACTCGTGACCAGGATCACGATCACCGGAATGCCGAGAAACAGCGCCAGGAGAACGAGACTTGGCGCGAGCAGCACGCCGGTCGCATCAAACCTCGCCGCCCTGCGCCGCCGCACCTGCGGTCCCCGACCGGTCCGCGCCACCGGCGCCGCTCCCGGCTCGCGGCCGACCCGGACCGATGCCGGCGCGTCACCGGCCTTTATCGCGCTCGGCATGCCGGGTCGCTCCGCACGGCGTCACCGCGCCCCCCAATGGGGCACGACTTCGGTGTTGAGCCGTTCGGTCCAGACCGGGCGGAGCGCGACGAAAGGCTCGGGATCGAAGAACCGCAGATCGGCGACGTCCGCGCCGCAACTGCATTTCGCGTTGACCTCGGCCGGCAATTGCACGGTGCGATTGATCGGCGCCTGATACAAGACGGAGGCGAGACCTTCCTGGGCCGTCGCACTGATGACCGTGTCGAGAAAGAATTCCGAGAGTTCGATATTCGGCCGGCCCTTGACGATGGCGACGCCGTCGATGCAGGCGATTCCTTTCTCCTTGGGCACCACGGTTTGAATCTTGTATCCCTGCGCCTTCATCACATCGAGATAGCAATCGAACTCGGTCGCCAGAATGACGTCGCCGCTCTGGTACAGGGCCGCCCAATCCGTCCACGTAAAGCCCAGCTTGGCCGGCCGTAGCTGGGCCAGCTTCTTGAACCCCGGATCGATATTGCTCATGGAGCCGCCGGCCAATTCCGCGGCGATGACCACCAGCTCCGGCATCATGCTGTGGAAGGGCGAGGCAAACGCCAACTTGCCGGCGAATTCGGGGCGCCACAAATCGTTCCAACTGGTGATCGGCGCCTTCACCCGCTCGGGATTGTAGCCCAGGATGTAGGCGATCAGACCGTAGGGCACGCCGCCGATCATGTCATCGCCGGCCGGCGACTTGACGGTCAGCGCCCAATCTTCGACCTCGCCGAGATGGGACAGGCTCTTGCGTCGCGCCGATGTCAGTATCCCCGCCTTCAGGCCGGCAATGAGCGACTCGTCGGACCCGAAAAACACGTCGGTCGCAGGGCTGGCGCGCTGCGCCAAAAGCTTGCTGTATCGGGCACCCTGGGAGCCGATATCGTAGGCGAGCGTGGCGCCCGTCGCCCGACTGAATTCCGGCCCGACATGCTTCTCGACCGCGTCCTGGGTGACACCGCCCCAGGTCGAAACCGTCAACACGGTGCCTTTGCCGATGGCCGGCGCGGCCAGGCCGCGGCGAGGCAATAGACCGGCCCCCGCACCCGCCGCGCCAAGGAGTTTCAGTGTGTCGCGCCTCGTCAGCTTTTTCATTGGGTTTGACTCCATCACCATCGAACAGGCGGCGCGGTCAGGTCTTGGGGTGCCGCCGCTTTGTGAGCCGCTTTGTGAATCGCATTCCGACGCACCAGGCGATCGCTGCGCCGTCCCGTCCGCGCCGCGTCCAGACGCGCTCGCACAGTTGCCGCTTTCGCTCGTAGCGGCGCGCCCGATCGAGCGCTTGACATTCCCGGTCCCTCATCGATGACCCGCCTGCCTCACCTGCGGGGCCGATGCAAGGCCCGTGCCAGGCTGCTCGCCGCCGGGACGTCAACCGCTCCCCGCAGACGCCACCGCAAACGCGCCGCCGGCGGTTCCCCAGCGTCCGAACCGCCACCGGTGGCTCGACGTCATCGCCGGCGTGCTGTTTCAGGGAGGTTGGATCAGGGTGCCGGCGGTCGGCCTCAATCGGCACCGAACTTTGGTCGGCCCAAAGTACCGGCTAATAGCCGGACGCCGCCCGCGTGATCTGCACCACGATGCCGCTGCGCTTCGCTTCTTCAAGATGAATGGTATACCAGTCGAGCCGGTACGCCTGCGTGCCGGCCGCCTTGATCACGAGGTCGTCCGCATCAACGCCAAGAAACGAGCGTGGCTTGCCCGTCGCCTCGATCGAATCGGCATCGGCCTGATCGGGATGGATTTCCAGATAGAGCTCGCCGGCGGACCAGCCGAGCTTCACCGGCTGGTCCACGACCGTGACTTGCGTGCCCGGCCCGACCAGCTTGAACAGTGTCTCGATATCCTCGGGATACATGCGGATGCATCCGCTGCTGTCACGCCGGCCGATGCTGTAGGGCTTGTTCGAGCCGTGGATCGCATAGCCCGGCCAGCCGAGATAAAGGGCAAAATCCCCCATCGGATTGTCCGGCCCGGGCGGGACCATGGTGGGAAGGTCCGGATCCTCGGCGCGCTCGGAAGCGGTGGGGAACCAGGTCGGATGCGTTTGCTTCCGGACGATCTCGGTCCGCCCGACCGGCGTTTCCTTGCCCTCGCCGCCGATACCGATGGGGAAGGTCCGGGGCTCGCCCTTCGGCGGAAAATAATAGAGCCGCAGCTCCGCGAGATTGATCACGATGCCGCGATGCGGGGCGTCGGGAAGCAGGTGTTGGGTCGGCAGCGACAGCACCCGCCCCGCGCCCGGCAGCCACGGATCGATGCCCGGATTCGCGGCCCGGATCTCGACGTAACCGAGATCATAGGCGCGCGCAATGTCGAGAAGCGTGTCCTCTTCCCGCGTTTGAAAGACGGTCGGAATTCCGATCAGATCGCTGCGCTCCGCCGCCTGGGCCAGCATCGGGACCAGAAGCAGAATGGCGAGCGACAGCCAGCGGCCCGATGATCGCAACATCGACCAAGGCTAGACGGATAATCGCCTTCCGCCCTTGATCAAGATCAAAGCGCACAAAGGAGCCGCGGGTAGAAAAGCGACCATCGAATGCGTTCGGAGCGAGCTCATGCGATCCCTGTCCCGGCGCCGGTTCATCCTCCTTTCCGCCGCAGGATTAGCCGGCCTTCCGGACCCGAGCGCTGCTGCCCCGCTGCCCGAGCCGCTCAAGGCCGACCGGGTTCGCGTTCTGAAGGCGCAGCGGCTGTTGCTGCTCCTCCGCAACAGCACGACGCTCAAGACCTATCCCATCGCCCTTGGCCCTCACCCGCGCCGCCCCAAGCGGCGGTATGGCGATGGCCGCACGCCTGAAGGCCTCTACATGATCGATGGACGTACCGCACGCACGCCGTACCATCGGGCGCTGCATATTTCCTATCCCAATTTCGGCGATGCGGCTCGCGCCCGCGCCGCGCATGTGCGCCCCGGCGGCGCGATCTTCATTCACGGCATGCCGGCGAGCTTCGGCCATCACGATCCTGTCAAGTTCTTCGTCGACTGGACCAATGGCTGCATCGCCGTCGGCAACATCGCGATCGAGGAGATCTGGAACGCGGTGGACGACGGTACGCTGATCGACATCCTGGCGTGATTGGGAGATCGGCCGGCGACAGAAACGTCTCACCACCGCGACCCATCGAATGAACCGACGCTCAGGCTGCGCGAAGCCTCACGAATACCTGGATCTGCCTCCCCGCAGCCTCGACCGACGCGGACCAGCGGCCATTCTCCCATCCGCGCGGCACGCAGAAGAAGCCGCGCGAGGTCAGATAATGGAACGCGGCCTTATAAGAGGGAAACACGCGATTGATTTCGGCATTGCAGGTCATGATTGCCTCCTCGTTCACGCGCACGGTTCCGTCGCGTCGCGAACCAATTGAATCCCGATCGCATCAGCGCTCGCAATTGGGAGTGCTACGTACGGGGTCCTACCTATTGCCGAAGCCGGGCCTGCTGACGAAGCACGGCGCCGGAAAGCCTCGCACGCGTCGGGACACCGAAGCATCCGGCAGCGCAAGGCTGCCACCATCACGAGAGCGCCTCCGCACCGGTGACCAGGTCGATCAGCTCCGTGGTGATCTCGTTCTGACGCGCCTGACGTGCATCCTGCTGCAATTGCGCGAGCTTTTTCGAAACATTGTCATGCGCCGATTCCATGGCACTGAAGCGCGCCGCATTCTCGCTCGCAATCGACTCGGTGCCCGCTTCGGTGAGCAGCGCGAAGATATATTCGGCCGCAAGCTTCTCGATGAGCGCCTGCGGCGCGAGGTTGTGCAGCGGCGGCAAACGTCCCCGCTCGGTCGCAAACGATGCGAGATCGAGCGGTAGAAGCCGGTGGCGCTCGATCGTCGCGGCCCCGCCGCGCCGATAATGCGCGAACATCACCTCGACGCGCGTAATGCTGCCGCGTGCGATTCGGCGATAGAGCTCGGCGGTCAGCCGTCGGACCATTTCGGGCACGCTTTCGGGACGCGTCGCCATCGGATGGGTCCAAGCCTGCGACCAGTTCAGCTCATGGGCGAGCGCGGCACCGCGACTGCCGAGAATGAAAAGCGCGTCGCGCGGATCGACATCGGCTCTGGCGGCGGCCATGATGCTTTCGTTGAAGCCGCCGACGAAGCCGTGCTCGGCGGTGCACAGGATGAGGGCGCGGTGCCCGTCTTTGCCGCGTCCTGCCACCGTCATTTCCGGCAGCAGGAGAAGTGCCGATCCGATCGCATTCGCCATTGCATCCGCATAGCGGCGGATGCCGGGCAACGCGCGGAGCGCTTCCTGTACCCGCATGCTTGCGAGCGAACGCATGGCCCCGACGACGTCGAGCAGCTCGCCAATGCTGCCAAGATGCAGCTCGATTTCCGCAAGCCGCATCATGGTGGTTCGGCCGTGTTTCGGATCGATTGCGCCAGCGCGTTCAGTGCGGCCTTGAGACGCGCGCGCAGATCGTCCGATAAAGGCGGCGCCTGGTCATCGACCGCCAGGGCGTCGGGGCAATGCTGGGCGAGCCAGGCCGCAAGCGCCGCGCGAAAGTCGGGAATGCGCTCGAGCGGAAGCTCGTCGAGCACACGCTCCACCACGGCGAGCAGCAGCGCCACCTCCTCGCCGAGCGACAGCGGCGCAAACTGCGGCTGCGCGAGCAGCGCGCGAATCCGCCGCCCGTGCTCGATCACCTTCCGCGTGCGCTCATCGACCATGGTGCCGAAGCGAGTGAACACCTCGAGTTCGAGGAACTGCGCGTAGTCGAGGCGCAGGCTTTCCGACAGCGCATTGAGCGCGGGCGCCTGAGTCTTGCCGCCGACACGCGACACGCTCTTTCCGACATCGACGGCGGGCTTCTGGTCGTCGTAGAAGAGCCGCGGATCGAGATAGATTTGTCCATCCGTGATCGAGATCAGGTTGGTGGGGATATAGGCGCTGATATTGCCGGCCTGGGTCTCGGCAATCGGCAGCGCGGTGATCGATCCGCCATGCCGCTCGGGCGCAAGCTTCGCCGCGCGCTCGAGGAGGCGCGAATGGATATAGAAAATATCGCCTGGATAGGCTTCCCGGCCCGGCGGCCGCCGCAGCAGGAGCGAAATCTGCCGATAGACGGCCGCGTGCTTGGTGAGATCGTCGATCACGAGCAACACATCGCGGCCCAGCGCCATGAAATATTCACACATCGTGCAGGCCGAATAAGGCGTGAGCCATTGGAGACCCGGCGCCGCATCGGCCGCGCCCACGACGAAAATGCAGCGCTCCGGCGTGCCATAGCGGCGCACCGCATCGATCACCTGCGCGACCGACGAGGCCTTCTGCCCGACCGCGGCATAGACACAGATCACGTCGCTCGAACGCTGATTGATGATGGTATCGACCGCGATCGCGGTCTTGCCCGTGCCGCGGTCGCCGATGATCAGTTCGCGCTGACCGCGGCCCAGGGGGATGGTCGCATCGACGACCAGGAGGCCGGTCGCGATCGGACGCGTCACCAGCGCCCGGTCGACGATCGCCGGTGCCGGCTGCTCGACCGGCACCAGATCTTTCGCCTCGATCGGCGCGCCGCCGTCGAGCGGAAGGCCGAGACCATCGACGACCCGCCCGAGCAGGGCTTCCCCCACCGGGACGCGCGCCACCTCGCCCGTGCCGCGGACGATGCTTCCGGCGGCGATGCCGCCCGAGTCGCCGAGCAGCACACAGCCGATCGCCTCCTCGCCCAGATCGACTGCAAGTCCGCGCCCGCCGCCTTGGAAGACGAGCAGCTCGTCGAGACGCGTATCGGGCAGACCCGCGACGGTCGCCACGCCATCACCGAGCCGGAGCACCCGTCCGATCTGCTCGAGGCGAGGCGCAAGCGGCATTGTGCCGATCCGCTGCTGCGCCACGGCGAGCCAGACGCGCAGATCGTCAACGAGCGTCGGCATGGGATTCGATCTTCGCGCGTATTTCGGCCAGCGCGCTCTGCCACGAGAAGCGCAGGACGGCGTTCGGGAAATGCAGTTCAGCGCCGGCAACGAGCTGCGGATCGGTCGCGAAAGAGATGGCGAGCCGATCGCCGAGCGCGCGATGAAGCTGCGCGCTCCACATGTCAGCGGCGTCCGTCGGGAGTGGCGATGCGGTCACGACCTTGAGCGCATCGCCGTTCGCAAGCTGCCGGGCCAAGCCGTCACGTTCAGGCTTTGAAAGCGCGGCGATGTGCTGTTCGATCCGCTCGAGCCATGCCTCCGCGCGCAGCTTGAGCGGGACTTCGGCGAGCAGCCGTCCCGCAATGTCCGCGCCGAGCTCGACAGCGGCCTGCCGCGCCTCGGCGAGCGCCGCATCGTGCTCGTGCGCGAGGGTCACGCGCGATCCGTCGAGCAGGGCGGCGGCATCGCGTTCCGCCTGGGCGTGGCGGGCGGTCGCGGCCGCCTCGGCCTGCGCCGCGGCCGTCTTGAGCGCCGCCGCGCGCTCTGTCGCGATGCCGACGCGTTCGGCCTCGATCGCTGCGAGATGCTCCTGCGCCTTCGCTTCGGCGGCCCGGGCATCGGCATACTGCTTTTCGACCTCGCCGCGGCGCGTATCGATCATGCTCAGCACGGGCTTGTAGAGGAAACGGTGCAGCAGCCAGACCAGGATCGCGAAATTGATCGTCTGCAACGCGAGCGTGGACCAGTCGAAATGCATGGTCACCCGGCATAGGGATTGGCAAAGAGCAGCAGCAGCGCCACGACGAGACAATAGATCGCCATGGTCTCGATCATGGCGAGGCCGACGAAAAGCGTGCGCGAGATCGTGCCGGCCGCTTCCGGCTGGCGCGCGATCGCGTCCATGGCCGCCGCGACCGAGCGGCCTTCGGCCAGCGCCGGACCGATCGAGCCGATCGAAACGGCGAGCGCGGCGCTGATCACACTGAGCATTTTGATGTCCATGGGGCCTCCTAGCCTCGTTCGTCGTCGCCGACGGCCGCGCCGATGAACACGGTTGCGAGGATGGTGAAGATATAGGCTTGTACCAATCCTACGAGAATCTCGAGCGCCATGAGCGGAACCGGGACGAAGAGACCGGCGAGCGCCACGACGAGCGCGATGACGAACCCCCCGCTCATCACATTGCCGAAAAGGCGTACCATCATCGAGAAGGTGCGGGTCACCTCCGAGATGATGTTGAGCGGCAGCATGAGGAGCTTCGGCTTTGCGAAGCTCGCGAGATAGCGCCACGGACCCTGCGCCCGCACGCCGAAATAGTGAATGGCAGCGAGCACGATGAGTGCGAGCGCGGCCGGCGTCTCGATCGTTCCGGTCGGCGCCTCGACGCCCGGCAGCACGCCCGAGAGGTTGGCCGTCACGAGAAAAATGAAGAGCGTGCCCAACAGCGGCAGGAACGGACGCGCGTCCTTGCGGATCACATCCTCGATCTGGCTCGCGATTCCGGTGACGATCAGCTCGAGCACGGCTTGGCGGCGGTCAGGACGGAGCTTCAGCCGGCGCGTCACGGCCCACGAGGCAAGCGTCAGCGCTGCCATGATGGCCCAGGTCGTCACGACGGGCCGCGTGATCGCGACCGGGCCAAGCTGGAAGACGACAATGCTGACGAGCGGCGACGGGGGCATCAGCCTTCCCTCCGTACGGCGCGCAGCGCATAGGCGCGCGCGACCAGAAAGCCGAGGAACGCCGCGAGAAGCGGGAGCGCGCCGAGCTTCGCCGCAAGCGTCAGGAATACCGCCGCCGCGGCAATCCGGCCGAGGGTCAGCGCCGCCGGCCCGAGGAGACTGTGACGCGACACGAAAAGACCGACCGTCCGTTGCAGCGTCGCGAAATAGCCGAGGCCGAAGAGGAACCCGGCGACGGCCATGGCCGATCCAAGCGCAAGCATGGCGTGCGTCATGCCCGGTAAATCCTCTTCCAGGCGAGCGTGCAGCCGAGGGCAAGGCCCGCGACGAGCAGCCCGAGCGTCCAAAAGACCCCGGTCTCGAACACCCGGTCGAGCCACCGGCCAGCAAAGATCCCGAGCAGCGTCGGTGTCACGATCGTCCAGCCGAGGATGCCGATCATCGCCAGATTCCGGCCGACCGACCGCTCGCCTTCGCGCTCCCAGCGCGCGCGCCGCTCGCGCCGCGTCCGCACGGCCTCGTCGAGGTGATCGGGATGGTCGTTCTTATCGGCGATGGGCGCGGGCGTCATGACTCCAACCCTTCCGCCGGCGCCGCGGCGTTGCCGCCGGGGACGGCCACGATCCGCTCGGGCCGCAGGAAGCGGACGATCTGGCGGATGGCCGCAAGATAGAGCCGCTGCGCATCGGTGCGCGCCGCCTGTTCCGCCGCGAGCTGGCGACGAAACCGGACGAGCACGTCCGATTCGAGCTCGCGCAGGTCGTCGCCGGGAACCGCTTCGGGGGCGGCGATCGCGATCTTATCGCCGCCGCGCACCTGCAGCATGCCGCCGCGCACCGCCACGTGATGCTCGGCGCCGCTCTTGTCGCGCCAGCTCACAACGGAGATCGCCAGCGCCGTGACGAAATCGGCATGACCGGTGAGAATGCCGAAGGCGCCGGTCTCGTCCTCGGCGCGGAGATGCGCGACATCGTCGGCATCGACGATGATTGCGAGCGGCGTGGCGACGCTCAATCTCACGGCGCGCCCGCCTTCGCTTGCGCTTCCTTGCGCCGCGCCTCGTCGAGATCGCCGACCATGTAGAACGAGGCCTCGGCCCAGTCATCGGCCGCGCCGTCGAGGATCGCGCGGCAGCCGGTGAGCGTCGCATCGAGCTCGACCGTGCGGCCGGGCTTGCCGGTAAAGGCGACGGTCACCATGAAGGGTTGCGTCAGGAAGCGCATCAAATGCCGCGCGCGCTTCACCGCGGTGCGGTCGGCCGCGCTCAATTCCTCGATGCCGAGCAGCGCGATGATCTCCTGCAGCTCGCGGTAATGGGCGATGGTCTTGCGGACGTCTTGCGCCGTCCGGTAATGCGCCGCGCCGACGAGCCGCGGGTCGAGCAGGCTCGATGTCGAGGCGAGCGGATCGACCGCGGGATACATGCCCTCGCTCGCCATGTCGCGCGACAGCACGATCGACGAATCGAGATGGCTGAAGATCTCGGCGACGGCCGGATCGGTGAAATCGTCGGCCGGCACATACACCGCCTGGATCGAGGTGATGGCCGCGCCCGCGACCGACGCGATGCGCTCCTCGAACTCGGCGATCTCGCTCGCAAGGGTCGGCTGATAGCCGACGCGCGACGGCAGCCGGCCGAGCAGGCCGGACACCTCGCTGCCGGCCTGGACCAGGCGGTAGACATTATCGATCAGCAGCAGCACGTTCTCGTGCTTTGCGTCGCGGAAATATTCGGCAATGGCCAAAGCCGTCAAGCCGGTGCGCCAGCGCGCACCCGGCGGCTCGTTCATCTGGCCGAACACGAGTGCGGTGCTTTTGAGCACGCCCGACTGCTTGAGCTCGAGCAGCAGCTCATGCCCCTCGCGCGAGCGCTCGCCGATTCCGGCGAAGACCGAGATGCCGGAATGGCGCTCGACCGTGGTGCGAATGAGTTCCATGATGAGCACGGTCTTGCCGACACCCGCGCCGCCGAACATCGCAGCCTTCCCGCCTTTCGCGAGCGGCGCCAGCAGATCGATGACCTTGATGCCGGTGTGGAAGATCTCGCGCCCGCCGCCCTGGCGGTCGAGCGGCGGCGCGGGCGCATGAATCGGCCGGCGCTCGACATCGGCAGGAAGCGGCGCGCCGCGGTCGATGGGCTCACCGACGACGTTGAGCAGCCGGCCGAGCACGGCTGCGCCAACCGGCACGGAAATGGCGGCGCCGAGCGCGCGCGCGCCCGTATTGCGCCTGAGACCCGCCGTGCTTTCGAGCGCAACCACCCGCACCATCGCCGGACTGAGATGCTGCTCCACCTCCGCGACGAGCGGCGGCCCGCGATCCCACAGGATCGCAACTGCCTCGTTGATGGCCGGAAGCGCGCCGGTCGGAAACGCAATATCGACCACGGAGCCGTGCACCGCGGTCACGCGGCCCGGGACGGCTCCCTTTTCGGCTGGTTCCACTGCGGCATCCACGACGATATCCCAACGGCCTCAGGCGCGGCGCGGCGCTAGGCGCGCGGATAACCCACGGTCTGCGCGAAGGTAACGAACTGCCCGTCCGGCAAGTTCAAGATGCGGGCGAGCCTTGCGTAATCGACCGCTCCCCGAAACACCGTGGCGAGGCCCTCCGACGCGCAGAAGAGATAGACGTTCTGGCCGATGAATCCGGTATCGACCGAGGCATAGAGGCGGCGCTCCTCGGGCGAGATATCCGTCATGCGCTCGCCATGGGCGACATAGACGAGATTGAGCGGCGCAATCCCGACGAAGTCCTGAAGCCCGGTCCGCGCGCGGATATCGGCATCGAGGCGCGGCACCAGCCGGTGATCCTTGGGCTCGTAAAGCCACACGCCGTCGGCGGTCGCGACATAGATGTCCATCACCATGACGTGGCGCCAATAGGGCGCGGTGCGGTCGCCGCTCGGGCGATTGATGCCGAAGGCCGACCACAACAGATCGGACAGGACCGGCACCGGAAGCGGCCGGTCCGAATATTCACGCGTCGACCGCCGGAGCTTGAGCGCCGTAGTGAGCGGCATGCCGCCATCGCGGCGCGGCGCCGGCAATGCGATCGGCTTCAACGCCGGTGCCACCGCGGCCGCGGGAGAGGCCGCGAGCGCCGCGCTTGCGAGGATTCCGGCACTGGCTTGGCGTCGCGTCATCGTCGTCACTCCTTGGAGGTCAGCGTACCGCGGTCAGGACCGCCCGGCGGACGAGCGTCTCGAACAGCGGCAGCTTGTAGGCGTTCTTGGCGAGGGGCGTCGCGCCATCGAGCGAGGCGCGGCCCGCGGCCCGCGCGACGGCATCGTCGATGCGCTTGCCGATCAGCGCCGCAGCGGCGGCCTTTGCCCGGTAAGGAACCGGAGCGGCCGCGCCGAGGATGATGGATGCGCCGGTGCAGGTGCCGTCGGGTGAAAGATCGAGCACGACGGCGACATCGGCGAGCGGCCAGTCGAACGAATCCTTCTCGCCCTGCTTCAGATGCGCCATCCGGGTGCCCGGAGGCAGCGCCGGGAGCCGGATGGCGGTCAGAATCTCATGCGACTTCAGATCGTTCTCGCGCTGGAGATCACGGTCCGGCGGCACGAAGAATTCTTCAAGCAGAAGGCGGCGCACGGCGCCCGTGGCGTCGGTGAGCTCGACCGTCGTACCGAGCGCGACGAGCGCCGTAGCGGCGGTCGAAGGATGGACGATCGCGCAGGGCTGATTGTCGAAGATCGCGTGGTACTGGTTCTCGCCAGCAATTGCAAAGCAGTGGCCGCCGCCCTTCCTGAGACAGCGATATTCTTCCGCCCGGAAATACCAGCAGCGCGGCCGTTGCAGAAGATTCCCGCCGATCGTCGCGACATGGCGGAGTTGCGGGCTCGCGGAACACAGGGCCGCATCGGCCAAGGCGGAATAGCGCTGCCGCACCATGGCATGTGCGGCGAGGCTCGCAAGCGTCACCATCGGCCCGATGCGCAAGCCGCCACCGTCATCGGCAATCCCGTCGAGCCCTGGAATCGCCTTGAGGCTCACCACCGTCGCGGGCGTCAGCAGGCTTTCCTTCAGGAGGTCGAGGAGATCGACACCGCCGGCCTTGATCACCGCTGCGTCATTGCGCGCGGCGATCATCGCATCGGCCACGGTGGCCGATGCCGCCGCCGCTTCCGGGATGGTTCGCGCGCTCGCCCAGGCGAAGCGGTTCATGGCTCTCAGCTCCTCACAGGAACTTTGCCGAGCGCGGCGAGGATCGCCCCAGGATTCATGGGAAGCACCCGAAGCCGGACGCCGATCGCGTTGTAGACCGCGTTGGCGATCGCGGGCGCGGTCGCGATGTTGGCCGGCTCAGCGATGCCAAAGGCATCGGTCGCGCTCTGCCCCTGGTAATTCTCGAGCAGCACGACGTCGATCGCTGGCGTCTCGTGCGGGCCCGCGAGCTTGTATTGCTCGAGGTTCGGGTTGACCATTCGGCCGGTATGCCGATCGAGGATGCGGTTCTCGAAGAGCGCATAGGAGAGCCCCATCAGAACGCCGCCCTGCACCTGGCTCTCGATTTGCAGCGGGTTCATCGGCCGGCCGCAATCCTGCACCGCCACGACGCGCTCGACGCGCACGATGCCGGTCTCGGTGTCGACCGCGACCTCGGCGAACTGCACACCGCCCAGATCCTGCTGCGCGAGCGCCGCGTCGCCCATCCGCCGACGAAATCCGGCGTAATCGTCGCGACGCGACGCCACGGCGCTGATGCGGTCGGTACGCAGACGCGCGGCAGCGGCGGCAAAGCTCATGCCGCGGCTGGGGTCGTCGCGCATCGCGATCCGTCCGCCACGCGCGACCAGGTCTTCGGGTACGGCGTTGAGGACGAGCGCTGCCTCGCGGCACAGTGCCTGCAGGACGCGCCACGCCGCGGTGCGCGCGGGCGGCGTGATCGAGGCGGTCGTACGGCTGCCATAGGAGGGCCCGCCGGCCGGAAACTCGGTGTCGCCGATCCGCACAGTGATCTGTTCGGGCTGAAGCCCCAGCACCTCGGCCACGGTCTGGGCCATGACCGTGCCGATGCCGGTCCCGATGTCCTGCACGCTCGACAGCACCTCGACCGAACCGTCGCGCATCACCCGCACTTCGCAGGACGCATTGGTCTGCACATTGGCACCCCACAGCGACTGCGCCATGCCGAGGCCGCGCTTCACAGTTCCTGAATCGGCGCCCGGCGCGTGCCGGCGCGGCCAGCCGCAGCGCGCGGCGCCGATGCGCCGTTCCTCGCGCCGGACGGGGCTCGGGTCGATCCGGTCGCGCAAGGCGACGGGATCGAGCGCGAGCCGTTCGGCCAGCTCGTCGATCGCCTGCTCGAGCCCGAACGCGCCCGGCGCATTGCCCGGCGCGCGCATCGCACAACCCGGTCCCGCGTTGATGAACACGTCATGCTGCGCCCCCTCGAAATTGGGGCAGGCATAAAGCGCCTGGGCGATATTGCCGACGCCCGCGCCGACCGTGACGCCGGCGGTGCCGTAGCTCACGAGCGAGACCGCCGTCAGCGTGCCGTCGCGCTTCGCGCCGATACGCAGCCGCTGCCAGGTTGCCGGACGATTGCCCGAATCCGTCTGCTCTTCCTCGCGGTCGAGGATGATGCGCACCGGCGCCGCGGCGGTGCGCGACAGGGCGACGGCGAGGCGGCCGTAATTGCCCAGCGCCGACTTCGAGCCGAAGCCGCCGCCCATCCCATCGACCACCACGCGCACGCGGTTGAGCGGCAGCCCGAATTCCTCGGCGAGCTCGTGCCGCACGCCGGCGGTGAACTGCGTCGACATATGGACGGTAAGCCCATCCGCGCGCCAGTCGGCGACGATCGCGTGCGGCTCGAGGCAGCAATGGGTCTGCACCTGCGTTGCGAAATCGCCCTCGACGACGATGTCGGCTGCGGCAAAGCCGTGCGCGGCGTCGCCGCGACGCTCGATCGCGGGTCCGCGCACATTGCCGTTGAGCGCGAGCCCCGGGGCCGCCGGGAAGCCCGACGGATGGCCGGCGGGCGCCGAGCCGGCGTCATAGACGAGCGGCGCGTTGGGCGCGCGCGCATCGTCCATATCGGCAGTGAATGCCAGCGCCTTCACGTCGAGGCGAACGAGCCGCAATGCCTCGTCCGCGACCGCTGGAGAAATCGCCGCGATGGCGGCCACAGGCGCACCGACATAGCGCAAGACCGCGCCCGCCTGGACGACGGCAACGACCGCGCGCACGCCGGGATGATGCGCGGCGCCGGAGACATCGATGGCGCGGATTTCGACGTGCGGCAGCGGCGAGCGCAGGATGCGGCCGTGCAGCATGCCCGGCAGGTTGATATCCACGGTGAAGCGGGTCGCGCCCGTGACCTTGGCCCGGCCGTTCCAGCGCGGCACGTTCTTCCCGATCACCGCGAGCGCGGCATTGGGCGGAAGCGGCGGCGGTTCGTCCATGGGGATCTGCCGCGTCACCTCGCCCAAGCCGACACTGGCGATGCCGGCGGGAAACGTCGCGGTGCGGACCTGATCCTTGGCCATTGTCAGCCTCTCGACGCCTTGGCCGCGGCGAGCGTCGCGGCGACGACATGCGGATAGGTGCCGCAGCGGCAGAAATGGCCGCTGATGGCGGCTTGGACAGCCTCGGCTGTGGGATTGGGCGTGCGCTCGAGGAGCGCGGCGCAGCTCATCACGATCCCGGGCGTGCAGAATCCGCATTGCAGCGCGTCGTGCTCGATGAAGGCGGCTTGCACGGGGTGGAGCGCTTCCCCCTTGGCGAGCCCTTCGATCGTCGTCACGTCATGCCCGCCGGTCTCGATCGCGAGGATCATGCAGGAGCACACCGGAACGCCGTCGAGCCACACGGTGCAGGCCGAGCACGCGCCACGATTGCAGGCGATCTTGGTTCCCGTCAGTCCGAGCGGACCGCGCAGCGCCTCGGCGAGCGTCACTCGCGGTTCGACCTTCACAGTCCGCGCGACGCCGTTGACATCAAACGTGACCGGAACGGCGTCCGGTCCAACGGTCGCAGGCCCACTCGTTTCGGCGGCAGCGCTCGATCCGATTCCTGACACGGCATCCATGATGGAGGCTCCCGCCGTCGTCAGAGCCGAGCTTCGAAGGAACACGCGACGCGACACGCTCTGCACATTGGTCCTCCGCGGAACAGGTCGTAATTCATGGCATTCGGCCGGTGCAGCGGCCTTGATCTACGTCAAACGGCCCCGTGCCGATGCGAGCGGTTGCATCGCTTCCCATTCCTGCCGTCTGTCAGGAACGGGAGAATTGATGCAGCTCAGTGCCAGAGAGCGGGAGGGTAGAGCGACAGGGCGAGCTCGGCGACGATAAGCGCCACGATATACCACTCGACCCGCAGCGAGCTGCGGCTTTGCAGAAGGCTCAAAAGCGTTTCCGCCGTGCGCGAAATGACGTCGAGCTTGCGATCGAGCGCGCGGTCGCGCTCGCGCAGCTCGTACTCCTCGGCCAAGCGGAGATAGAGCCGCTCGAGATCCGGATGCTCCCATATGAGCTCAGGCTTCTCGCTGACTTCGACGCGCCCCACCATCTTCTGCTGCGTTTCGAGAACGCCGCCGATCTGGCGCAACAGGTCGCGCCCATAGGCGGCCGCCCTGCCTTTGGTCCTGAGCGTCGTCGCGAGCGGCTCGACCCGGTCGAAAATATCTGCAACGCGTGCTTCGTAGTGGGACAGGATGAGGCTTTTCGCGAGAATGTCGGCGACGAGTTGAAGGCGTTCGGTGCTCGCCTCCTTGAGAAAGATCGTGCCCGACAGATCCACCGGCTCATGTGCCGATTCACTGATCTGCACGGTAGCCTCGTCGATTTCGCGCGCGGCGGCGGGATCGACGATGAAGGGTCGAAGCCGTTCGAGGAATTCGACTTCGGTTTCGGGGCTGGCATCGAACAGGACGGCGACACCGTACCGAAACAGAACGGCGACGGCTCCCTCATCGAGGCGAACGGTCAGCGGCGCCGTGGCAAGCGAACCCTTGCGCTCGAGCCCGCGCGTATCGAGCCGCTCGCCCAGGAGCAGTGTCCGGATGTTGATCACCGTCGGATCGACCGCCGCCGAAATCGTCCTATCCACGCCGTCTTCGCCTTTCCGACGCCGAGGATGGGCGATTCCCGCGCAGCGGGCGTTGATCCATCTCAAGGAGGAGCGATGATCGTGCCCGACCGGCCGTCGAGGATCGCCTCGGCCTCTTCCATGCTCCCGATCCCCGCCATTCGCCCCGTCATTTCAACGAATTGGCATGCCGCCTCGACTTTCGGGGCCATCGACCCGGGGGCAAAGCGATGCTGGCGCAGCGCGGCCGGCGTCGTGCGGCCGATCGGGCGCCCGTCCTTGGCCGGCCAGCTCGACCACACGGCCGCGACATCCGTCAGCAGCAGCAGCGCGTCGGCGTCGAGCGACCGGGCCAGGAGCCCGGCCGAGAAATCCTTGTCAATGACCGCCTCGACGCCCTCGATGCCGTGCGGCGTGGCGACCACGGGTATGCCGCCGCCGCCGGCGCAGATGACGATGACGCCCGAGCGGAGCAGCAGCTTGATCGTGCTGATCTCGCGAATCCGCTTGGGCGCGGGCGACGGCACCGCGCGCCGCCACCCGGTTCCATCGCGCATCATCGGCCAGCCGATCTCGCGTTCGAGGCGCCGCGCCTCGATGTCGTCATAGATCGGCCCGATCGGCTTCTCGGGCGTGCGAAAGGCGGGATCGTCCGGGTCGACCTCGATCTGCGTCAACAGCGTCGCGAGTTCGCGCCCCGGTAGCGCGCCGGCGAGCGCCGCTTCGATGAGATAGCCGATCATGCCCTCGGTTTCGGCGCCGAGCACATCGAGCGGATAGGGGCGCACGCCCGGATAGGCCGCCGCTTGGAGTGCCAGAAGACCCACTTGCGGGCCATTGCCATGCGTGATGATTACGTCGTGCTTCCGGGCGATCGGCGCGACGGCGGTGGCCACGGCGATTGCTATGTTGCGCCGCTGCACGCCCGCCTCGAGCGGCTCGCCGCGCCGCAGCAGGGCATTGCCGCCCAGCGCCAGCACGACGCGCATCACCGTGCCCGTGCCGGCAGCCGGTCGAGAAACGCATCGACGAGCGCCGATAGATGCGGCTCTCCGAGTTCCGCAAATTCGTAGCGCGCGCGCACGAGAGGCACGCCGATCGGAATGAGGCGCGCGAGGTCGATGGGCGTTGCGGAGATCACGAGCTCCGGCGACGTCGCGACAATCGTTTCCATAAGGTCTTGAAGCTCCGCCGGACTGTAGCCCAGCGCGGGCAGCACGCGGCCGATATGCGGATAGGCGGCATAAGCCTCGCGGATCGCGCCGCGCGCCCTGGGTCGTGGATCGATGATCTCGGCAGCTTCGGCCGCGACCGCGGCGACGTAGCCGGCGCCATAGGGCATGCCGCCATGCGTGATGGTCGGACCGTCCTCGATCACCAGAACCCGCCGGCCTTTGACCGCGGCAGAATCGTCGAGCCGCACGGGCGACGCCGATCGTACGATCGTGGCACGCGGATTGATGCGCTTCAAACCCTCGATCACACTCTGCGTATCGGCCGGCGCCGCGGCATCGACCTTGGTGACGACGAGGATATCGGCCATGCGCATCACGGTCTCGCCGGGGTGATGGGTCGCGAGCTGGCGCGGCCGCAGCGCATCGGCAAGCCCGATGTGCAAATCGGGGCGGACGAAGGGAAAATCGTTGTTGCCGCCATCCCAGAGAATGATGTCCGATTCATTTTCGGCCATTTCAAGGATGGAGGCGTAATCGACGCCGGCAAAGACCACGTTGCCGAAGGCGAGATGCGGCTCGTATTCCTCCCGCTCCTCGATGGTGCAGGCCGCGCTGTCGAGATCCGCCAGCGATGCGAAGCGCTGCACCCGCTCGGCCGCGAGATCGCCATAGGGCATGGGATGGCGGAGCACGGCAATGCGCTGGCCGCGCCCGCGCAGCCGGCGCGAAAGGAAGCGCGCCACCGCCGATTTGCCGCAACCCGTGCGCACGGCGGTAACGGCAATCACCGGCAATGAGGATGCGAGCATCGTCCGGTTGGGGCCGAGCAGCACGAAATCCGCGCCCATGGCGAGAGAGCGGGAACCGAGATGCATGACCTGCTCGTGCGTCACATCGCTATAGGCAAAAACGACTTCGTCGATCTGTTGACTGCGCCCGAGCGCCTCGAGCGCCGCCTCATCGACGATCGGAATCCCATCGGGATAGAGCGGCCCGGCGAGCAGCGCCGGATAACGGCGCCCGGTGATGCCGGGAATTTGCGCCGCGGTGAAAGCGACGACCTCGCTGCCCGGATCGTCGCGATAGACCATGTTGAAATTGTGAAAGTCGCGGCCCGCGGCGCCAAGAATGACGACGCGCCGCCTCGAGCGTGCCGGTGCCGCGCGCTCAGATGCAATAGGTTTGGATCGGAGCGAAGCCATTGAACTCGACCGAAGCATAGCTTGCCGTATAGGCGCCGGCGGAGAGAAAATCGATCGGATCGCCGATCGCGAGCTCCAGCGGCAGGTGATAATCGGAATGCTGGTAGAGGATGTCCGTGCTGTCGCAGCTCGGGCCGGCGAGCGCTGCGGCCGCATCCGGGCCACCGTCACGGGGCGTACGCAGACGATACTGAATCCGCTCGCCCAATGTCTCCGGAAGGCCGTTGTAACGGCCCGCATCGAGATAGACCCAGCGGCGCCGCGCATAGCGCGACTTCACCGCGATCAGCAGCACGGTGCTCCGCAACAGACCGGCATCGCCGACCAAATAGCGGCCCGGCTCGATGAGGAGATGCGGTCGCGCGTTTCCGAATTCGGCTGCAAGCGCGCTTTCGATCGCCTCCGCGTAGGCCGAAAGCAGGGGAACAGGGGTCCGATACTGCGCGGGCAGGCCCCCGCCGAGATTGAGCAGTTCAAGTTCGACACCCGCCTTCGCACAGACGCGGAAAACGCCGGCAGCATCCGCGATCGCAAAGGCCCATGCGCGCGGGTCGGTCTGCTGCGAGCCGACATGGAAGGAAATGCCGGCCGGGCGCAGCCCTTGCGCCCTGGCGCGCAGCAGAAGATCGATCGCCATCTCCCGGGAGCAGCCGAATTTGCGCGTCAGCGGCCATTGCGATCCCGCGTTCTCGACGGCGAGCCGGCAAAACACGCGCGCACCGGGCGCGAGCCGCCCCAGCTTTTCGAGCTCCGCCGCGCTGTCGAACGCAAAAAGGTCGATCCCATCGCCCGCCGCAAGCGCAATGTCCTGTTCCTTCTTGATGGTATTGCCGAACGAGCATCGCGCAAACGGCACGCCGACCTTTCGGCATCGTTCGATCTCGCCCGCGCTCGCCAGGTCGAAGCCGGCGCCAAGCTCGGCCAGGGCCGCGACGACGGCGGGCGCGGGATTGGCTTTGACGGCGTAATAGATCGCGGCCGCCGGCAGCAATTCGCGTAATTGGCGGTAGCTTGCGCGGACCAGGTCGAGATCGATCACGATGAACGGCGACGGCGGATGCTCATTTTTCAGGAACCGCTCGATCCGCTCGGTCACGGGGATCATGGATGATTTCCTACCGGATCGGCAGCCAAGCGCTGGCGCGAACGGGATCGACAGCCCGCGAAAGATCGGCCCGCAATTGTCGTCGCTCCGCCATCGGGGGTCTCGTCACGGCACCGCTCCATGCTCGCCGGTGAGACATTACGCGATTTCCCGAAGGCCGAGACATGATGTAGATCAAGCGTGATCGACGGCCCGTCCTCGGCGACGCAACGGCCGCACCTGCCGACAAGCGGGAGGAGCCATGGGAAATGCGATGATCGTTCCGGCGCGATGACCCGCGCGACGGCACAGTCCATGACAGTTCACGGATCGCCGTGCGTCAGCGAGCGCGTTGGTCGCTCACGCCGCAACGTTGGTGATGCGCTCTGACGGCAAGTGAATGCGCACTGTTGTCCCCACACCCGGCGCACTCTCGATCTTCAGGCCACCGCCATGCAGTTCAACGAGGGCTTTGGCCAACGGCAAGCCAAGACCGGTTCCGTCGAAGCGCCGGCTCAACGGTCCATCGATTTGGCGGAACGGCTCCAGGGCAATCGCTATTTCCTCCACCTTCATCCCGATCCCGGTATCTTCTACCGTAATGACCGCACCGCCCGCCTCGATCGAGGCGGACACGCTCACGCGGCCGCCGGCCGGCGTGAATTTCACCGCGTTCGATATGATGTTGAGCAGAATCTGTTGGAAGCGAACCTGATCCGAGCGAAGCAGCGGCAACGAGCCGGATACATTGAATGACAGCGTGACGCCCGCATTTTCAGCCATCGGCGCGATAACGCGGCGGCACGTCTCGGCGGTCTCGCTGATCGACACCATTTCATCACGCAGCGCCAGGCCACCGCCTTCGATTTTGGAGATGTCCAAAATGTCGTTGATGATATTCTGCAAATGCCGACCGGATTGGTTTATGTCGGCGCCATACTCCCGGTACCGGACATCCAGCGGACCGATGATCGCATCGCGGATCATTTCGGAGAACCCAATGATCGCATTGAGCGGCGTCCGCAGTTCATGGCTTACACTCGCCAGGAAGTCCGATTTGGCTTTGCTTGCCTTCGCGAGACTTGCCTCGATCTGCCGTCGCGCGGTGATGTCGCGAATGGCATTGGAAACCAGAATGCCGGCCTCGGTATCGAGGGGACCGAGGCTGACCTCAATCGGGAACTCCACGCCGTCGCTACGCACTCCATAAAGATCGATCATCTGGCTCTTTGACGTCGTCCACGGGTCGATCATGAACGCCGTGAGCTGCGCCAGGTATGGCGCTCGGCTCCGTTCGGGCAGCAGCATTGCGAACGGCCGGCCCAGGAGCTCGGCACGCGGATAGCGGAAAAGGGTCTCGGTCTGAGCGTTGATCAAGGCGATACGCTGTTGTGCGTCAACGATGACCATCGCATCGGGCGCCGACTCCAAAAGTCCCCGAAATTTTCCCTCACTCACAAGCAGGGCCTCGTTCGTGCGTCGCAGACCGGCGGACGCTGCCCTCATCGCACTGATCACCGCGATCACGGTGAAGGCGCCCACGATGAACAGCCCTGTCCTGTAAACCGAGTGGCCCGAAATCTCCGACGGTACGATAAAGAGCCACGCCGACAGGACGGATGAGACGGTCGCCAACGCCCCCGCGGCCGACCCGCAGAGAAAGGTCGCGAGGATTACCGCTGGAAAGAACACAACGTACGGCAGGTCCGAGATCCACAAATTCAACGTCAGTCGCAATGCCGTCGCCAAAGCCACGATCAGGCCAGCAACGAGATATGCATTCCATGACCGGGGACGGAACCGCGGGCGGACGATATACAGATTTCTTACGTTAATCACCGGACTAACGCCTTTCGAAGACGCGACTATCGCCATTCAAGGCATGGGTGGGCGCCGCCGTATGAACGAACCGCGATTGACGACGTTGCCATAGACAAATGGGCAGAGCGTTAACTTTCGGGCAGCACCGCGCGTCGGCTCGCCTCGTTGGGGGTCACGTCCGGTCGCTTGAGCTCCGCCTTCGAAAGCCGCGGGACGGTCGTCTCGTTGCCGACGGCCTCACGGCCCGGAGGCCACGGATGCACGTCATCCGCGGCCGCGCGCCGCAGTGGCGGCGCCTAGCTCGCTTGCGGCGCTGCGCGCAGCAATCCCATCAGCTCGCGCACCGACCCGAGCCGATCGAGATGCGTCACCGACTCGATGACGGTCTCGATCTGATGGTTCGAAAGTCGCGCTGTCGCATAGGTGCGGAACTTCTTCTCGATCTGGGCCCACGACAGAGGGCGCTCGGGCGAACCGCGTGGATGATCGGAGCGCGTCGCGAGCGTCGAGCCGTCGCACATCTCGACATCGACAACGGTCTCGGTGCCCGATAACGCCGGGTCGGGCCGGATATCGACCCGTTCGGCGGCAGCGCGCCGCAGCTTCGGATCGTCGTAGCGCCCCGGCTCGAACTGGGCGAGCGTCAGATCCCGATCCTGCAAGATGACAGCCGCGGTATAGTGCCCGGAGATCAGCGCCTCGAACTTCCCTTTGTAGCTGGCGAGCTTGCCGTGCATCTCGAAGGCCGTCTTGCTGAGCGCGATGCGCAGCATCTTCACCTGATCGAGTTGGACCCCGTGCGTCTCGACGAGATCGAACAGCGCGGTGTTGAGGCCCTGGATGAGCGAGGCTGACGGCCAGAGGCGCAGCGCGATCTGCTCCAGCTCCCAGCGCCGGCCGAGGTCTTCGGTCACAAGCTCCGGCTTTCCGCCACTCGCGTAGCTGGCGTAAAGGCCGCCGTCCTTGACGGTAAGGAATTCCGTCGTCGCGACGAAACCCTGCTCCGCCAGCAGCGCGGCCATCAATCCGGACAAGGCGCCGCGGCACTGATGGAATTTCACGGTCGGCGTACCCCAGGCCGCGAACGTGCCGGCGGATTGGCTGCCGGCGAGGCCGAACGCTCTGGCCATGGTTTCGGCGTCGATGCCGCGGAGCCGGCCGACCGAAGCCGCCGCGCCGAACGGGCCGATGACGCCCGGTCCATGCCAGCCGCGGGCACGGAACGCGGGATAATCGAGTCCGATGCCGATGCGCGTCGTGACCTCGAAGCCCGCCGCGAGCGCCGCCAGCAGGTCGCGCCCGCCAACCCCCTCGCGCTCGGCCACGGCAAGCGCCGGTGGCACGATCTCCGGGGTCACATGCGTCAAGGTCGCGCGATGGACGTCGCACATGGTGACGGCCGTGATGAGGTAGCCGTTCAGGATGGTCGCGCCGGCGAGCGATAGCCGATCGCCGCCGATCACGCTGCTTTCGCGGGACTGCGCCAGCGCCCCCGACAGCGCCGCCATCTGCCGGGTCTCCTCGCCGAGATGCCCGGCGACGGCACAAGCGAGCGCGTCGAGCAGGAGCTTGCGGCACTGCTCGCGCACGCGCTCCGGGATGTCCTCGTATTTCAGCGTGGCCGCAAACGCGGCCAGGGCCTGCGTCGCTTCCGCCGGCATGTTTGTCTCCTCAGTTCGTGCCGTCGCCGCCGCCCGGCACGTCGTAGCTTGCCATCAGGGCGTCGACTGAACCGGTCCAGTCCGGCCACGGCGCGGTCAGATGGCTGTAACCGTTCATCACGAAGCCCGGCCCGGCATAAAATTTCTCGTACTGCATGTGCCGCCCGGCGAACTCCGAGCCGAGCAGGTCCCACGCCAGCTTCATGAGCTTCATGCGGTCCTTCGCCTTCTGGCCCGGCACGGACCAGTAGGTCTCAAAAGTCTCCTGCATTTTCGGGGCCAGCAGCACCGATGAATCGGCCGGCATCTGAAACACGCCGCCGCCCATGAGCTCGCGCACCGTGTCGCAGATCTTCGCGTAGTGATTGCTGCACCAATGCAGCGCGGCATAGACATAGCGGCGATTGACGGTGAGATAGCCGGGCACCTGCGCCTCCGCACCGGCGATCTGCCCCATGATCAGTCCTTCGAGCGTCGCCTCCATGGCGGCCAGCTCGCCGAGCGTGAACTGCACCGCCGGGATGTGGGCGACATTGTTCATCGCGGCAAGCTTGCCGGCGATGCCGACGATGAGCTTCAGCTTCTCGAGGAACCGCACATTGGCCTGGTGATTCGCCATCGCGTGGCCCGGCGTGCGGAAGTAGATCGCGCGCGTCATCTCCACGTCGTCGTGGCAGAACACGCGCTCCCACGGCACCTTGACGTTCTCGAACAACACCGCGCTGTCGGTCTCGTCGAAGCGCGCGGCGAGCGGGTTGTCGAACTCGCTCACGGCATGGCGCTCATAAGGCTTGCGCGACCAGATGCTCACTCCGGGCGCATTGAGCGGCACGACGCAGGTGATCGCCTCCTTGATCTGCCCGGGCGCCACCGGCTGCAGGTTTCCGCACCAGGTCTCATGGCAGAACACCGACGCGGTGCCGAGCATCTTGAGGCCGTTGATGGTGACGCCCTTGTCGTCTTCGGCGACGACGCGCAGGGTCGGCGGCGTGCGCGCCGGGCCCTCGGCCGGGGTCGCCGGCCGCCAGCCCTGAGGATTGGTGACGGTATGCGAGGCGAAGATGTCATTCCGCCGCATGTGCCGGTAGTAGTTCCGGATGTTGTCGCCGAATCCCGGACGGATGCGGT
This sequence comes from Allostellaceae bacterium, assembly GCA_035532935.1. Lineage (GTDB taxonomy): Bacteria > Pseudomonadota > Alphaproteobacteria > ATCC43930 > CGMCC-115725 > DATJLY01. Next base: position 33,640 of record DATKQE010000077.1, on the reverse strand, counting down.
CGAACATCGCCGGGTCCATGACGAGGCCGCTCACATAGCTCGGGAAATTGTCGGGCGAGCGTCCGATCAAGCCATGTGTCCAGGCGGCGATGCGCCGGTGGGTCTCGAGCCGCCGCTGCAGATCCTCGCGCGTCCGCGGGAGCAGAAAATAGGTCGAGAAGCTCTCGCCATCCTCCTCGAAGGTCATCACGTCGCGATTTTCGGGCGCGCGCTTGCGGTCGTAGATCATGGCAATCGAACGCGCGGCGTTGCGAAATGCCGGGTGAGTGGTCACGTCCTCGACGGACTCGCTGCCGATATAGACGCGTCGGCCGTCGCGGATGCTCTTGAGATAGTCCTCGCCCGTCATCAACATGCGTCGTCCCCACCACCCTTTCCGTCGCCTGCGCGCATCGGCGCGCCGGAATTATGTCCGGTGCCCATGCCATTGTACAGACGACGCGACGGATGATCGCCGGCGTTCGACGGGCGCTTACAACAATACGCCGCCGACCGGCGCGGATATCCGAACCGTGTCACGTGTCCAGCACGGATTCGTGAAACAGCTCCTCCGGCGCGAACGAGCGCGCAATGAGTTGCTGATCGCGGGAATATTCGATGAATCGCGCGAGATAGGGGCGATTGGCGCGCAATCCGCTGGGCCACGGATCGGCCCCAAACTCGGCGAGTGTCGTCTCGTAAGCCAGACGACCGAACGGCAGGAAGAGCCACGCCGGATCCTCATAGGCCATCCGGCACACTTCGAGGGCCGCGTCGTGCCACGAGACGAGCGCCGCCGGCAGGGTTGGATTCGCATCGGCGACACCCTGCTTCAGCGCGAGGACGTGCATCACGGGAAACCAGCCATACCTGCGAAAATAGCCGAGTGCCTCGCCGGCTGGGTCGGGGAACAGACGGCGGATGCGGCCGGGCGGCGCGTTCGGCGATTGCGGGTAACGGGAATAGAAGAGCGCATCGACTTCGCCCTCGGCCAGCAATGATGGAAGGTCGGTCGTGCGCGGAACGCGCACGATTTTCGCATCCATACCGCTTGGCAGGGCCACCGTCTCATGGTCGCGCACATGCCAGGTGATCGAGCGCCATGGCACGCCATAGGCGAAGGCAAGGTCGCCCTTCGCCAGCACGGCGAGCGTGGTCTGAAAGGATTGCAGCGCCACGCGCTTGCCGGCGAGTTCCCGCGGCGCACGGATCGGCGAATCCGCCCGCACGAACATCTGCATTTGGCTAAACAGACGGCGCGGAAACACGGGAACGGCGGTAAAGGGCAGGCCCCGATCCCTCGCCATCAGGTATGAGGACAAAGATACCTCGGCGATATCGAACGCGCCGTCACCCAGCATGCGCTCGTGCCGGTGGCGGCCGTGGCGCTGCTCGCCCTCCTGCCCCACCTCGAGCAAGTCCAGCCGGAAGCCCTTCGGCGGGGCTACCCGGCCATCGATGAGCGGCAGGTGGCGCTCATAACGCTCGAGCGCCACGGTCAGTGAAACGGTCTCCATCGCCTCTCCCTTGGCTGGACAGCTCGCAGGTCAACCGGTCGAGCAGATTGGAGCCGACACCTTCGATCGAATTCGTGAGGAATTGCCATCACCTTCAATCCTGACTGACGAGAGTCAGATACATGAGGGTCAGATAAACGACCGGGATAACCAACAGGACAATGAGTTCGACGACCGTCGATGCGGGACACGCCGTAACGAACATCTGATAGCCGACATAGGCCACCGCCGCGAGGATCACGGCGATCCCGATATACCACGGCAGCAAGCGATTCCTTCGCGTGATCTGGTTCATGACGCGCTCCGTCGCGATGCAGAAGCACGCAGTTAATCACCTCACGACCGGGAGACATTGACGTGCATCAAGCCGACGGAACCGGTTTGGCCCCATCATTCCCCGTGATCCCGGCGCATTCACGGCGAGCCGGGTCAGGGCATGAGGCGAGAGCCGGACGAGTTTCCGCGTTCCGGTCTGCGGCGAGGGGCGCCGTGCCCGGTCCTATTGGCTTGGCTGGCGGTGCGCTTGGTGCGACGGCACAAACGACGTCTCGCCGAACCGCTGGAGGTTCGGATCGTCCGAAGCCAGCAGCGCCGCGCGGAGCCGCAACAGCATCTCCCCGGACAGAGTGCTGCCGAAGAACCAGTCGTCCAGTTCGATATCGGTGATCCGGCCGGGCCGCGACAGCGCGGCCTGGTAATAGAAATGCTTGAGGTCGTCGGTGGCGAACTTGACCGTCCGGTCGAGTCCGTATTGCGGCAGGGGGTTCGCGATCGACTGATCCCGCGTGTATGCGACGATCAGTGCGACGATCCGATCCAGATCGAGCCCAGTGAGCCGATCGAACCGCCGGCTGCCATGGTCGCGGACCCAGCGATCGCGCAACGGTCGCAGCCGCGCAATCTCGGATCGTACCGCCGCTGTCAGTTCGACCGGATCGCGCGGCGCTCGCTCCGGGCACGCCAGATCCGGCGGCGGGGTCCAGCACTCGAGGCCTGCTTGCGGCGCGGGCGGGCCGTCGGGAAAGTCCACGAGAATCGGACCATCCGTCCGCTCCAGTAGCGCCAGCACGTCGCGCAGCACGCGACGCTGGAACTCCGGCGCGTCAGGTGCGCCAAACGGGCGGCCGAGCTCGAAGGGCACGACCAGCGCGCGCGGCGGCCGCAGCAGCGCCACATGATCCCGGATCGCACCGATCAGGGTGGTCGGGATGCCTTCTCGTTCCAGATAATGTGCCAGCCCGCACACGGCGCGCGTGCACATGGGTCAGACGCCGGCGAGCACCACGCCGCCGACGCCGTCGTGCTTCATGTCGTCGGCCAGCGCCTTGATCGAATCCGCATAGGCCGTGGGCGGCGTCGAGCCCATGAAGCCGAAATGACGCGCCGCCGTCGCACCGACCGTTCCGGCGGCGACAAGCTCGCGCAGCCGGTCGATCGGGAACACCGTATTGATGTCGCTCATCATGCCGATGCGATCGAAATTCGTCGCAAGGTGGCTGGTGACCAGTTCGGCCAGATCGGCATCGTCCGGAATAACGCGCCAGTCCGCCCGGCCGGGAATAAACGGCCGATCGCCATGAAGGTGCAGGCCCGCGGTGGTGATCAGCGATATCCGGCGATCCTCGAGCGGCGGGCCGCCGGCACAAGGCGTGCCGTCAAATTCCGGCATCGGCTGGTTGACGAGCCTGCTGCGCCAAGGCTCGGGCATGTCGCTGAGATACATCGCGTCCTCCCGCCGGATCGTGCCGGTCGTGCAATCGCCATTGTCGGGGCGAACGAGGGCCGCCGGCAAGCATTCTGTGATGGCGTCAACCGCTCGACGGGTGCCGCGCCGCGCCGACCGCCTTGTCGTGCCGGCCGAATTGAGCCATCCTCCGAAGGAACCCCTTGTCAAGCCAGGCCCAGATGAGCACGAATCCGACTGCCCGAATGCCCTTTACCCCGCCGATGGTGGATCGGCTCTCGGTCCGCGTGGTCGTCGATTCCCATTACGAGCGATTCCTCCCGAAAGCGACGCACCCGGTCGTCGCGATCGAGCATGTCGGCGAGATTCCCGGCCGCCAGATGACCACGCTCGCCGGCGAATGGGGTCTGTCGCTCCACCTTGAATCCGAGCGCGAGAGCGCCAAGGCCCAATATCTCCTCGATTTCGGCTTCACGCCGGAGATCCTCAACCGCAATTTCGACCTGCTCGACATCGAGGCCGCGAAGATCGACGGGTTGATTCTGAGCCACGGTCACCGCGACCATTACGGCGGAATGGTCGGATTCGTGAACCAGCACCGGGCCGCCATGCGATCCGACCTCGCGCTCTATATCGGCGGGGAAACGATCTTCCGCGAAAAATGGCTGACGCCGCGCTCGAACCAGCCGCCCGTCTCATGGGGCGCGCTCGACCGCATTGCCCTGACGGCGCAGAACGTCATGCCCGTCTGCTGCGGGACGCCGCAGGCGCTGGCCGGTCCGTTCACCACCGGCCAGATCGAGCGCACGTCGTTCGAGGCCATCACCGGCGGCACGAAGGTCAGGAACGACGATCACTTCACCGATGCCGAACGGCGCGGCCAGCTTGTGCTGGACGAGCATACCGACGAGCACGGCACGTGCTACGTCGTCAAAGGACGCGGCCTGGTGGTGATTTCGTCCTGCGGCCACACCGGAATCGTCAACACAGTGCGGACCGCGATGAAGGTCGCCAACGTCGACAAGCTGCATGCCGTGATCGGCGGGTTCCATTTGGGGATGGCGGCGCCGGATTACATCACGCATACGGTCGACGAGCTCGAGGCCCTGGCGCCCGATGTGGTGGTGCCGATGCATTGCACCGGCGCCAATTTCATCGACGCGATGCGCCGGCGCATGCCCGAGCGCATCGTGGCCTCCAATGTCGGTAGCCGCTTCACGTTCGGCGTATAGATGATCACCATGGAAATGCCAACATGACCACGGGCTGGGCAAAGCTCGCGGCCGATCTCGATCGCCTCCTGCGGCTGCGGAACGCGCCGTTCGGCATGAAGCTGTTCGAGCGTCGCGAAGAGATGGAATCGATCCCGCACATTCGCCGACCGCAGGCGGTTCACACGCTGGACCAGGTCGTGGCACAGGCCGCGCGGCTGAGCTGGACCGTCGGCATCACCGCCGAGAATCTGGTCGGCGCACAATGCCGCGCGGTGGTTGGCTTGGGCGGAGCCAAGGACGCGAAATGGCGGTCCGGCCAGCATATGGTCGGCGTCTGGTTCAAGACACACGAGGACGCCGGCGCGCACCAGGCGGCGATGCACTGCGTTGCCGACGGCCAGTACGAGGCTCTGGCGGTCGCGCCGCTCGCGACCGGCCGGCTCGACCCGCCCGATATCGTGATGTTCTATGCCACGCCCGGCGCGATGATCTATTTCATCAACGGCCTGCAGTGGTCGGGCTACAAGCGGTTCGATTGGAGCGTGGTCGGCGAATCCGCGTGCGCGGACTCCTGGGGCCGGGCGCTCAAGACCCGCGAGCCCAGCCTGTCGATCCCATGCTTCGCCGAGCGCCGCTATGGCGGCGTGCTCGACGACGAGATGCTGATGGCGCTGCCGCCGGACCCGCTCGCGCAGGCGATCACGGGCATGGAGGCGTTGGCGAAGAACGGATTCCGCTACCCGTTCCCGCAATACGGCATCCAGCAGGACGTCCGCGCCGGCATGGCGGCGAGCTATCCCGACCGGAAGGCATAGCCGCTTTCGCGGCACCTCAAACCATAGGCGCGGCGCGGCGGTTCAGGCGGCGCCGCGCGTCCGCAGGGCTGCGGCCGGCTCCGCCGGGCGCTTGGGATAGGGATAGGGCCCGAGCGGCGCGATCAGAATGCAGGTCACGACCAGGAAGCCCTCGAAGATCATGAAGGCCGGGTGGTAGGAGTGATAGTGGTCGTAGGACCAGCCGGCGATCGACGCGCCGAAGCCCTGCGCGAACGAGAATACCGCGAACATGACGGCGTAGATCGTGCCGTAGGCTTTGAGCCCGAAATAGCGGCTCACCATGAAGGCCATGATGTCCACCTCGGCGCCGACGCCGAGGCCGCAAAGGATGGCGCCCGCCAGCGGCACCATCCCTCCGGCGCCGCTCGCCAGGAGCGCGATCCCGACCATCGGGATGATGAAAAAGCCGATCGCGACATAGGGGGCGAACAACCGGTCGATGCACCAGCCGGATATGATGCGCCCCGCGATCAAGGCCAGACCCGCGGCGGACAGCGTGCCCGTCGCCACGGATAGCGGTATGCCGCGGTCGGTCAGGAACGCCACGATGTGGGTGAGGGTGCCGTTGATCGCCATGATCGCGACGAAGAACGCAATCGTGAGCGCCCAGAACCGCCACGAGCCGAGAAATGCCTCTCGGGCGGCCATGCCGGGAAGCTCGCCTTGGATCGAAATGTCGCTTTGCCGCGCCGCGTCCTTGGCGCTTGGCTCGCGCACGAACAGCGCCACCGGCAGCCATGCGATCACGAACACGGTAAGCGCAAGCATGAGATAGGCGGTGCGCCAGCCGAAATGGCGGATATAGAACTCGGCAATCTGCGGCACGATCGCGACCCCGAGCCCGACGCCTGCCATGGCGACGCCGATGGCAAGGCCACGCAGCCGGTCGAACCACAGCGAAATGGCGACACCATAGGGAACCGGCGAGCCGATGCAGCCGAAAATCCCCGCCAGGCCGAAGGCGAGATACATCATCGTCGGCGCGGCGGTCATCAGCGCGTAGGCCGCCACCCCCAGCGAGTACAGGATGAGCCCCACCACCAGCACCCGCCGCACGCCCCAGCGGTCGAGTAACGTGCCGAGCGGCAACGTGCCAAGCGCGGTGAGGATCGAGGTCAGAATGAGGCCCGTCGAGAAGAATTCGCGCCCGACATGAAGATCCTGGGTCACGGGCTTCAGGAAGACGCCGAACGCGAAGACATTGATCGCGCCGGCACCGACGAGGAGCCCGCAGATCGACGCGAACACCACCCACCAGCGATTGCCGAAAAATCCACCCACCGCGTTTCTCCCCGGTTCAGACTTCATGAGCCGCATCCGGGAGGTCCCGGATGAACAGCCGATTTTCTGCGTCCCATAGTAGGTTAGCCGCCGATCCATGCACCAAAAAAAAATCGCCGCCCCCGAGCCATCGGCAGGGACGGCGATGGCGCCATCCTCGGGCACGTTGCCGGCATCATGCCGTCGCAGCCCAAGAATTCGCACCGCTGCGATGTCTAGGGAGATACCTCCTCGAGCACGCGGCGGCGCGTCTCGGTCATGAAGAAGCTCACCGCGCCGCCCAGCACCGCGATGACGCCGAAGACCAGGAACACGCCGGCGACGCCGTAGTGCGGCAGCGAGAATCCGACCACCAGCGGCCCGACCGCCGCGGCGATGCGCAACCAGAAGCTCGCCCAACTGACGCCCAGCGCACGCATGCGGGTCGGGTAGATCTCAGCGGTGTAGAGGAACAGCAGCAGGTTCAATGACGAGATCCAGATGAAGCAGAACGAGAACGCATAGAGGACTGTCTCCGCGCTGGCGGCGCCGTTCTGCCACAGGAAGACCAGCGAACCGGCAGCGAGGAAGAACGCCAGAATGAACCATTTGCGCCGGCCGGCCTTGTCGATGACGGTTGCGGCGAGGAGCGGACCGACGAGCCCGAAGACATTGGTGACGGTGCTGTAATTGAGCGAGGTCTGCAGCGGCAGCTTGTAGACCTCGCGATAGAGGGACGGCAGCCACGTCTGCAAGCCGTAGGAAATGATGTAGCACGAGGCCCACAACACCCAGACGACGAGCGTGCGCGAAAGATAGCGTCCCTCGAAGAGCTCGCGCCAACGGGTCTGCGCCTCTTTCGGCTTCGGCACGATCGCCGGCACCGGCGGCAACGCCACGGTGCCATTGTGCGAGACGATGCGCTCGATCTTGCTTACCACCGCGTCGGCCTCCTTGAGGCGGCCCTTGGAGGCGAGCCAGCGCGGCGACTCCGGGCAGAATCCCTGCAGAAAGACCGCGATCACCGCGGGGATGACCCCGATGATGAACATCCACTGCCAGCCGAAGCGCGGCACGATGACAGCGCCGGCGACGGCGCAAGCCGTGAAGCCGAGCGGAAAGATGATCTGATAGGCGATGAACGAGCCGCCGCGGCGTTCGGCGCGCAACATCTCGCTGATATACGCGGAGGCCACGGGAATCTCGCCGCCGAGCCCGATACCCTCGATGAAGCGGAACCAGAAGAGCTGCTCGTAATTCTGCGCAAAGGCACAGGCGAGGCTCATGAGCGCGTACAGTGCGATGGTGATGCGTGCCGTCGGGACGCGGCCGATGCGCTCGGCAAGCCAGCCGAAGAACAGCGCGCCGACGGCTTGGCCGAGATTGGCGATGCTGATGAGCTTGCCAATGTCTTGCGCCGCGATGTGCCACTCGCGGATCAGCACCGGCAGCACATAGGCAATGGCAAGGGAGTCGAAGCTGTCGAAGAAGATCGCGACGCCGAGGATGACCGTGACCGTGATATGCCAGCGCGAGAACGGCAACCGTTCAATCCGCGCCGCAATCGTTTGCTCGGTGATCGAAGCCTCGTTGTTCATCAATTCCCCCCTTGCGGCTTTTCTTTCTCATACGTGCGGGCCGCCGTCGGTCCGTTGGTGCGCCCCCGGGCACGGGCACGATTTTACCTGATCGTCCCCGGATGACTGAATTTTTTCCCTTGCGCCGGCATCAACGGCGCCATTCGGTATCCATAGCGGACGCCACGACCCTTTCTCCTGCTCTTTTTGGACGAGGGGCGTGCGGTAGGCAATGGGGTTGTTCTGCAAAGGCCTGCCGATCGCCACGCCTCTTACGCTCGCCGGCGCGCAAGGCTTCCACCGCGCGGACGAGAATGTTACCGTCGCACCGACCCCTTCCTTCAAACCCCGGAGTTCCACAATGGCTGAGGCAAAGCGTCCGATCCGGATCGATGTCCATCATCATTTCTATGCACCCGAATATCTCGCGGTGATGGGCGACATGGCGAAACGGCCGGTGGTGCGCGACTGGACGGTCGCCCGCAGCCTCGAAGAAATGGACCGGAACGGCGTCGGCACGGCGGTGCTGTCGCTCTCGCCGCCGGGCCTCCATCATGTCGGCACGGATGCGACGCGGCGGCTCGCGCGAGCGGTGAACGAGCATGCCGCGAAGATGCGCTCGACCCATCCGGCGCGCTTCGGGCATTTCGCCTCGGTGCCGATGCCCGATGTCGACGGCACGCTGGCGGAGATCGCCTACGCGCTCGATACCCTGAAGGCGGACGGCATCCAGTTCATGACGAGCTATGGCGAGCGCTATCCCGGCCATCCCGACTTCACGCCTGTGATGGAGGAATTGAACCGGCGCAAGGTCCTGGTCTTCGTCCATCCGCTGGCGCCCATTTGCTGTGCGCCGTCGCTCGGCTGGATCCAGGCCTCGCTCTTCGAATTCACGCAGGACACCAACCGGTGCGTGTTCAGTCTCCTGTTCACCGGGACGCTTGCGCGCTTCCCCGACATACGCTTCGTCTTCTGCCATTCCGGCGCCGCGGTGCCGAGCCTGGCGGGGCGCGCGGCCGTGATGGGACTGGGCCGCGAGTTCGCCGACAAGATGCCGAACGGCATCGATCATGAGCTGCGCAAGCTGCATTACGACGTGGCGCTCCAGGCGAACCGGCCGGCGCTGGCGGCGCTCTTCGCCTATGTCCCACTTTCGCAGGTTCTGCTCGGCAGCGACTATCCGTTCGGCACATCGGCCGACGGCATTCGCGGCCTCGAGGAATACGGGCTCAAGCCCGGCGAACTCGAAGCCATCTACCGCGGCAATGCCGAACGTCTGCTCCCGCGCCTCAAGGTCTAGCGTGTCGTTCGGTCCGGGCGACCGGTGGCGTTCGTACCCGTAGCCGCCGCGCCACAAATGGGACGCGTGCCGGCCATCGGCGCAGGCATTGCTTTTGCCATTCGACAAATGTATTGATGTCTTTACATTTGGGCGAATTTGCGGGCGCCGGGGCGTCGTCAGAACCTCGCCGCGTCCCGCTTTTGCTCGACGCGTTCCATCGGCTGGGGATTGCGAATGGAAGGCAGTTTGCGCGGCAAGGTCGCGCTGATCACCGGCGGCAGTCGCGGCATCGGGCGCGGCATCGCGCTCGAGCTCGGCGCACGCGGCTGCCACGTCGTGTTGACGGCGCGCGACCGCGCGGCGCTCGAAAGCGTCGCCGCCGAGATTCGCGCGCGCGGCGGCGACGCATCCGTCTACGCCGCCGATCTGTGTCCCGAAGCGGCGGCCGACGCTCTGGTCGAGACCGTGAAACGCGACACCGGCCGGCTCGACATCCTGGTCAACAACGCCGGCGCCGTGAAGCGCGGCAGCTTCTTTACCCTCGCCGAGCGCGACTGGCAGGACGGATTTGCCCTCAAATTCTTCGCGCATGTCCGGTTGTCGCGCTCGCTGTGGCCGCTCCTGAAGCAGAGCGGCGGCTCGGTCGTGTTCATCTCCGGGATCGGTGCGCGGGCGCCCGTCGCCGACTACATGATCGGCGCATCGGTGATCGGCGCCAGCCTCGCGTTCATGCGCGCGCTCGCCGATATCGGCAAGGAAGACGGGGTACAGGTTCTCGCCATCAATCCGGGATCGGTCGAAACCGACCGCTTCCGCCACCGCCTCGCGATCATCATGAAGAGCACCGGACTCGACGAAGCGACGGCCCGCGAACGTCATCGGCGCGAGCTCGAGATCACCCGCTTCGGCACGCCCGAGGATGTCGCGGCGCTGGTCGCGTTCGTGGTTTCGCCGCGCGGCCGATGGCTGCACGGCACCGCGATCGACATCGACGGCGGCCAGTGGAACCCGCTGCGGATGGCGAAATACGATCAACCGGCGGCGGCGATCCACGACGACGAGGCCCGGTCGCCCGGTGAGTAGGATTGGCCGCGGTGGTCCAACCGAGGGAGTGTAGGACATGACAATCAAGGTGAGACGGGTCGTCACCGGCCACGATGCCAAGGGCAAGGCGATCGTGACGATCGACGAGATGGCAAAGAACATCGTGACCAAGCGGCCCGGCTATTCGAGCTGCGTGATCTGGTCGACCGAAAAGTTTCCGTCGGACAATGCCGACGAAACCGATGGCGCAACGCGCAATGTTGCGACCAGCACGCCGAACGGCACGGTCTTCCGCGTGGTCGAATACGAGCCCGGCGTCGCGCCGCGCATGCACCGGACCGATTCGTTGGATTACGCCATCGTCATCGCCGGCGAGCTCGAGATGGAACTCGATGACGGCGTCACCGTCCACCTGAAGGCCGGTGACGTCGTCGTTCAGCGCGGCACGGTGCATAACTGGATCAATCGCGGACCGCAGAACTGCGTCATCGCCTATGTTCTGACGGGCGCCGAGCCGCTGGTCGTGGGCGCGAAAAAGCTCGACGCGTTCGGGTGATCCGCGCGATGCGCCGGCGGTCGGATGATGGCGCTTGACCCTGGCAGCGACGCCGAAGATCATCCGGTAAGATAGCAACTTATTGCACAACAGGACTCGCTTGCCGAATTCATCAGGCGTCCGGGCGTTCGATCTTCAGCGGATTCCGCGCCTCGATACGAAGAGCCACATTCCGCTCTACGCGCAATTGGCGGAGCGGTTCGGCGCGGCAATCGAGAAATCGCACGTTGCGCTGATCGGGAAAATTCTACCGTCCGAAAGCGAGTGCATGATCTATTTCGGCATCAGCCGGCCGACCGTTCGCCAGGCGATGTCGCAACTGTTCTCGCAGGGCCTCATCACGCGCGGGCGCGGACGCGGCACCTTCGTCGCGCCGCGGCGCGTCGATTACGATGTCGGCCGCTCGTTCGAAGCCGAAATCCGGTCCGACAATCGCCTGGTCAAGTTTCGCGTTCTCGAGTGGGAATCGGTCGCGCCGCCGACCGACGTGCGCAAGGCGCTGCAACTGCGCCCCAACGAAAAGGTCGAACGCATCATCCGCCTGCGCCTCCTCGACGATCGGCCGTTCGCTTTCGAGGAACGGTACCTGCCGTCGCGCTATCGCAAACAGGTGACGAAGGAGGCGCTCGCGAGCAAACTCGGCATCTCGCTCATCAAGTCCGTGACCGGCGAGGGTCCGGCGAAGGTCGGCTTTACCCTGCGCAGCATCGCCGCCGACGCCGAGGTCGCGCGCCGGCTCGCGATCGAGACGGGCGTACCACTGCTCTCGAGCCAACACTGCTATCGGCTCGCGGATGGGACCCCGGTGCTGTTCGGCACGGTGTTCTTCCGCGGCGATTCATACGAGTTCAGCTTCCAGGCCCAAATCCATATGACCTGATGTGACGGAGCGGCTCGTTCCATCGGCGCCGGGCCGAGACCGCGGCGGCGGAACCGCTTCCACCGCGCGCCGGCGCGCGACCGCTTCTTGACACGACGGCGATCGTTGCATAGCCTCCGAAATGTAAGGACATTCTGTCCTTGTGGTCAAAACGGTGTCCGAGCCGGCTCTCGCGCTGGCTCAGGAACGGGCACAGGCAGGAGGAAACGATGCGTCGTACCGGGCTCATGCTGAATCGCCGCCAATTGATTGCCTCTGCCGGCCTGATCGGCGCCGGAACGCTGCTCGGTACGCGGCACGCCGCAGCCGCCGGATTTCCCGAGCGCGACATCACCTTCATGATCCCCTACCCGCCCGGCGGCGCCTACGACGAATACGTTCGGGCGATCGCCCAGCCGATGGCGAAAGCGCTTCCGAGCAAGGTCAGTGTGGTTCCCGACAACGTGGCCGGTGCGGGCGGCGCCAGGGCCGCCAATATCCTTTATCGGGCGAAACCGGACGGCTACACGATCAGCGTCTTGAACGCCGTCGGTCTGCTGCTGCTCAAGCTCAAGGGCGGCACGATCGGCTTCAATATCAACGAGCTGACCTGGATCGGCAATCTCGCACGCGACCAGTACGCCCTGGTCGTCGCCGAGAAGTCCAAGATCCGCTCCATCGCCGATCTGCAGAAGATGTCGCGCGCCCGGCCGGTGAAGTTCATCGCGCCCGGACCGCAGACCACGAGCTATGCGGCCACCCTGATCGGCACCCATCTGCTCGACATCCGCAAAGAGGTGATTACGGGATACCGCGGCGCGAGCGCCTCGCTGGTCGCCGTCATGCGCGGCGACGGCGACGCCGCCATCCTGACCCTGCCGGCGGTGAGCCAGATGGTTGCGGGCAAGCTCATCCGCGTGGTGGCGACGTTCGAGAAGACGAGCTCGATCAAGGGCGCCGAGGACGCGACGACCCTGAACAAGCCCGATCTGGCGCAGATCATCGAGCTGCGTCCGGTCGCCGGCCCGGCGCATCTGGCGCCGGACGTCACGGCGACGCTCTCGGCCGCGCTGATCAAGGCGATGCACGACCCGGGTGTGACCGGCTGGGCGCAGAAGGCCGGCGCCACGCTCGATCCACTCTCCGCAGAAGAGACCACCCGGCTGATGCACGAACAATCCGCCTTCATCAAGCGCTGGGCCGGATTGTTGTCGCAGACATGAACCGCACGGCCGTGGCATGCCAGGCTCGTGGACTGCACGGGCGTCGCGGCTGATCGCGTGGAACCCCGGCGATGCTTGATGTCTGGCTGAGCGGGTTCGAGAGCCTGCTGCACGTCCAGGAGCTGGTGTTCCTCACCGTTGGCATGGCGGTCGGTCTGATTGCCGGTGTCGTTCCCGGCTTAGGGCCCACGACCGCGCTCGCCCTGCTCATCCCGCTCACCTACGGCATGCAGCCGATCACGGCGCTGGCGCTGTCGGCCGGGGTCATGGGCGCCGCGCCGATGGGCGGATCGATCGCGGCCATTCTCCTCAATGCACCCGGCGCGGCGCCCAACGCGGCGACATGTCTCGACGGCTATCCGCTGTCGCAGCAAGGCAAGGCCGGGCTGGCGATCGGTGCTGCGGCCAGCGCCAATTCGATCGGCGGCATCATCGGCACGGTTTCCGTCCTGCTGGTCCTGCCCCTCGCCAAGCAACTGATCCTCCTGTTCGGCCCGCCCGAATTCTTCCTGCTCGGGATGCTCGGTCTGGCGGTGGTCGCCAGCGCCTCGCGCGGCAAGATGCTGCGCGCCCTGGTGGCCGGCGTCTTCGGGCTCATGATCTCGTGCGTCGGCTACGACCAGGTGACCGGCGTGGTGCGCTACACGTTCGGCATTCCCTATCTGTGGGACGGGATCCATCTCGTGCCTGCGCTGATCGGCCTCTTCGCCGTCGCCGAAATGATCAATCTTTGGGTCAAGGGCGGCACCATCGCCAAGGATGCGCGCAACGTGAAGATCACGCGCATGATGGCCGGCTTGATCGAAACCTTCCGGCATTGGCCGACCGTTCTGCGCGGCTCGCTGATCGGCACCGTCATCGGCGCGATCCCGGGCGCCGGCGGTGTCGTTGCCGCCTTCGTTTCCTATTCGATGACCGTCCAGGTCTCGAAGAACCCCGACAGCTTCGGCAAGGGCAACATCCAGGGCGTGATTGCACCGGAGGCGGCAATCAACGCCAAGGACAGCAGCTCCCTCATCCCGACGCTGGCCTTCGGCATCCCCGGCAGCGCCGAGATGGCCGTGTTTCTCGGCATCCTGGTGCTGCACGGGCTTCAGCCCGGACCCTTGTTGCTGATCCAGAACCAGACGCAGATTTACGGATTGATCTGGGCGCTGACCGCGGCGTGCATTCTCGCCTCGTGCCTCGGCCTGCTCCTGACGCGGCCGCTGGCGCGCGTGACGTTGCTGCCCTCGACGATTCTCGTGCCGTCCGTGCTCACCGTCGCCTTGATCGGCAGCTGGGCCGTCGACCAGACGATCGAGAATGTGATCGTGACCCTCGCCTTCGGCGTGATCGGCCACCTCATGTCGCGGCTGGATTACCCGCGGCTGCCGATCGTCATTTCCCTCGTTCTCGGCAGCACCATCGAGCGCGATTTCTTCCAGAGCATGATGATCGCGGACGGGAGCTGGCGGATTTTCCTCACCCGGCCGGTATCGCTGATCCTGTTGGCCCTCGTGGTCTTGGCTCTGGCGGCGACGCCGGGCCGCGTGGCGCTGGGATGGGGCTCCGCGCGCCTTCGTCGGCCCAGAAAGGAACGCGCCTGAGATGCCGCGACTCTTTGGCGCCCCGCTGACGGCCTATGTGCCAGCCGCCGTGCTTTGGGTTCTTGCGCTCGGCTTTCTCTCGATCGGCGCAACATTCGAGCCGCAATCGCGCACGATGCCGCTCTTGATCGGCCGCGCCATGCTCGTCCTTGCCACGCTCGATCTCGTCTCTCGTGCCGGCACGAGTTGGGGCCGGGCGCTGCTCAAATGGCTGAACCCGGCGGCCCTGCAGGCCACGGAATCCACCCCGGATAAGGCCGCATTCCGCGCCGAGCTGTTCTACATTTTATGGATCGCCGTCTTCGTCGCTACGCTGATCTGGCTCGGCGTGTTCGTGGCCACGCCCCTGTTCCTGGCGATGTCGCTGAACCTCGTCGGCCGGCGCTCGCTGACGGAGACCGTCGTCGTCACGCTCATCGTCAGCGCCTTCGTGTGGACGCTGTTTACCTTGGTCCTGCACCTGCCGTTGTTCCCGGGCCTGCTGTTCGGCGGCCAATGGTGAGAAGCCGCGCCGCCTGCGGCTTTCGGCTAGCGCCGATCCGCCTGCCGCGTTTGCGCGATCAGCGCCCAGAGACGCGCCGGCGAAATCGGCAGCTCGCGCGGCTCGACCTTGAGCGGCGCAAGCGCCGCAGCGACGGCGTTGGCGATGACCCCGCCGACCGGAATGATGCCGCCCTCGCCCGCGCCCTTCGCGCCGAGCGGATTGTTCGGCGACGGCCGCTCCTCGAGCGTGACGACGCGGATGTTGGGAACATCCGACGTCGTCGGCAGCAGATAGTCGGCGAAGGTCGCGGTCAGCAGCTGCCCGCTGTCGTCATAGATGAGATGCTCCAGCAAGGCGCCGCCCAGGCCTTGTACGATCGCGCCGACGGTCTGACTATGCAGCATCTTCGGATTGATGATGCGCCCGACGTCTTCCACGGCGACGTATTCGATCACGCTCACGTGGCCGGTCCGCGGATCGACCGCGACATGCGCCGCGTGCGCGCCATAGCTGTAGGTGCGCTTGTCGCTGGCAAAGCTGCCCTCGGCCTCGAGGCCATCGCCGGCGAGCGCGCCCAGCGCGATGGCGCCACCGTCGGCTGAACGCGCGACGCCGTCCAGAATTTCGATCGCCTCGGGCGGGCATTTCAGCCGCTCGGCGGCGGCCCGACGGATGATCGCTTTCAAATTTGCCGCGGCGGCCCAAATCGCCGATCCCCCCATCACCACGGAACGCGAGCCGTACGACCCGTAGCCCTCGCGGACATAGGTGGTGGAGCCGTGAAACACCCCACGAATGCGACCGATCGGAATCTCGAGCGCATCGGCGGCAATCTGCGTGAGTGCCGTTTCAAGCCCCTGGCCGACCGCCGATGATCCGACATAGACGGAAATGTCGCCGCCGGGTTCGACGACGAGCCGGACATTCTCCCTCGGGCCCGACGCGCCGCCCTCGATGTAGCACCCGACCCCGAGGCCATGGTAGCGGCCGTCGATCAATCGGCCCTGAAGCTTCACCTTGTCGGGCCAGTCGATCTCCGCCAGGCAGCGGTCCAGCGTCGTGGCGTAATCGCCGCTGTCGCATTCCGTCGCGCTGTCCAAGGGCATGACCGTGGGCAGCGGATAGGGCATCTCCGCGGCGGCGACGAGGTTGCGGCGCCGGAAATCGACGCGGTCGATGCCGAGGTCCCGAGCGGCCATGTCGAAAAGCCGCTCGCGGAAGAAGTCGACCTCGAAGCGACCCGGCCCCCGATAGGTGCCGACCGGCGTCTTGTTGGACATCACCATCGACACGTCCATGCGGACGTTCGGCACGCGATAGGGTCCGGACACGACCTGGGCGATATTGCGCGCCGGCGTCACCGCGTTCGTGCGGATATACGCGCCCATATCGACATAGGCGCGACCGCGCAGCCCGAGAATCGTTCCGTCGCGGCGGCACGCGATCTCCAGCTCGCCATCGACTTCGCGCGCATGGTTCGTCGCAAGCAAATGCTCGCGCCGGTCCTCGATCCATCTCACCGGCCGTCCGACGGCGCGCGCCGCAAACGGAATCAGAAAATCCTCCGGATAATATTCGCCGCGGACGCCGAAGCCGCTGCCGATGTCGCTTTCCATGACCGTAACGGCGGCTTCGGGCAGGCCCAGATGGCGCGAAAGCAGCTTGCGAATGGCAAAGGGAACCTTCGCCGCGCCCCAGACCGTCAGCGTTCCGCGCTCGACGTCCCACTCCGCAAGCAGGCCGCGGGGCTCCATCGGCACCGCCGTATGGCGCTGCACGTGAAAGCGCTCGCGCCGCTTGTAATCGGCGTTCCGGAACGCGGCATCGGCGTCGCCCTTCGCGCCGCGCAGCTCGCAGGCCAGGTTCGTGTCAACGGTCTCGAACAGCCGGACCGGACCATGGAGCGCCGCATCCCAGCTCGTGACGGCCGGAAGCATCTCGATATCGAGCTCGATCGTCTCCAGCGCGTCTTCGGCGCTCGCGGCGCTGTCGGCAATCACGACCGCGATCGGTTCGCCGACATAGCGGACCTTGTCATGGGCGATCACCGGCTGCTCCAATCGCTGCAGGGTCGCGATCGCATCTTGCCGCAAGGGAATGGTCGGAATGGCCGGCCCGACGTCGTGCGCCGTGATGACGGCATGAACCCCCGGAAGCATCCGCGTGGCGCTCACGTCGACCGAGCGAATTCGCCCGTGCGCGACCGAGCTGCGCAGGATCGCGGCGTGCAGAAGGCCTTCGCGCGCCAGATCGTCGACGAACTGACCCTTGCCTCGCAGCAGGCGAAGGTCCTCAACGCGATCGATCGCGTTGCCGATGAAGGCATTCTTGCCCTGCTTCATGGCTGATTCCCTCTCTTGCCCCGGTCGGCCGCACGCCTCGTGCGCCGCCCCGATGCCCAGCACACAACCGCTGCGAGCAGCAGGGGTCACGCCACCACGGCACCGAGGGGCCATAGGATAGAATGTCCTTACATTTAGCGCAATTGCCGCCCCACACGCTGCGTCGCCGGGACCGCCGCACGATGTTCCCTGCACAGGTCGCGGCTCAGCGAGCCGTTGAAATCGCGCATCGGCGGGATGCTTGGTCTTGAGCAATTCCTGAAATCATCCATAATGCTGCGCCGACCAATTCACCGGTTTCTCCCCACGCTTGGGAAGACATCCACTTCGTCCGCAGGAGGCCCCGCATGCTCTCACGTGAAGACAACGAACGGTTAACCCGCGTGGGCCCTGGCACACCGATGGGCACGCTGATGCGGCGCTACTGGATCCCGGTGGCGTATTCGCATCAGGTCGCCGAGGCCGACGGTCCGCCGCTCCGCGTCAAGCTCTTGTGCGAGAACCTGGTGGCGTTCCGCGACACCGACGGCCGGGTCGGGCTGGTGGACGAGCGGTGCCCGCACCGGACGGCGTCCCTGTTCTTCGCGCGGAACGAGGAGCGCGGCCTGCGCTGCGTGTATCACGGGATCAAGTTCGACATTAACGGCAACTGCATGGACGTGCCGTGCCTGCCGCCGGGAACCGCGGCCTCCCAGGTTGAGGCGGTCAAGCGCCAGATCCGCCTCAAGGCGTATCCGTGCATCGAGCGGGGCGGCCTCGTGTGGACGTATATGGGGCCGGCGGAGCTCAAGCCCGACTTCCCGGACCTCGAATGGATCGGACTTCCGGCGGAGCAACGATTCGACACGCGGCACGTTCAGGAGTGCAACTGGCTGCAGGGCGTCGAAGGCGGGTATGACGCGCCGCATCTTACATTCCTGCACCGCGCCGACGGCGGGACAAGGAACCGGCGGTTGATCGTGCCCTCCCTGTACGAGGTCGTCGCGACCGATTTCGGTTTCGTGGTAGGGACCGGCCGCGACTACGGCGGCGACGACATCGAATGGAACATCAACGTGTTCCTGATGCCGTTCCACAAGATCATCTCGTCGGTGCCGCACGGCGCGCACATGTGGGTGCCGATCGACGACGAGAACACCATGCTCTACAGCATCAGCTTCAACCCCCACCGGCCGTTCACCGCGGCGGACCTGGCGGAGGAAGCCGGCTGGCAGGGCATTCATACCGAGAACACGCCGGGCACCGACCACGCCATCGCGAACCGGGGCAACGATTACCTGATCGACCGCGCGCTCCAGGCGAGCGGCAAGTCCTACACCGGCCTGAAAGGGTTCGGAACCCAGGACTGCGCGATCCAGGAATCGATGGGCCCGATCGCCGACCGGTCGCTCGAGAATCTGCTCGTCAACGACCTGGCGATCGCCAAGATCCGGCGCCTGCTGCTGGACACGCTCAAGGACATGGCGGCGGGCCTGAACCCACCCGGCCTCGACCCGGCAAGCTGCCGGGTGCGGTCCACGCGCTACCAGGCCCCGAGACAGGCCCGCTTCCTCGACGACGTGAAGGAGCGCGTGCGCGCCGATGCCTGACCGGTCGCATTCACGGGAGCCGAAGCCGATGAACCAGAGCGGAGATTTGCCCACATGAACGGGGCACAAGTGATCGCCGAGATCCTGAAGCGCGAAGGAACCGAGTTCCTGGCCTGCTACCCGCGGAACGCCGTGATCGACGCTTGCGCCGCGATCGACGTTCGTCCGATCCTCTGCCGCCAGGAACGTGTCGGCGTCGGCATCGCCGACGGCTTTTCGCGCATTCGCCGCGGCCGGCAGAACGGCGTGTTCGCGGCCCAGCATGGCCCTGGCATCGAGAATGCCTTCGCGGGCGTGGCGCAAGCCTACGCGGAGAACGTGCCGCTCCTGGTCATTTCCGGTGGGTTCTCCGCGGAGCGGCAGTACATCCGGCCGACGTTCCGCGCGGCGGAGACGTTCAAACCCGTCACCAAATGGTCGGCCCTGGTGACGACGGCCAAGGAAATCCCCGACGTGATGCGGCGCGCCTATCACGCCATGCGGAGCGGCAAGCCCGGGCCGGTGCTGGTCGAAGTCGACATCGACGTTTTCGACGCGGATTGCCCCGGCGACATCGACTACAAGCCCGTGCCGATCGTGCGTACGGCGCCGGGCCCCGAAGCGGTCAGGGAGGCGGCACGCATACTGCTCGCGGCCAAAAATCCCTTGCTGTGGGCGGGCCAGGGCATCCATTACGCCGAAGCCGGCGACGCGCTCGCGGCACTCGCCGAGCTCATCCCGGCTCCGGTGGCGGCGACCAACCCCGGCAAGAGTGCCATCCCCGACACCCATCCGCTCTCCTTGGGCGGCTCGACCCGCTCGCGCTCGAAGCCCTATGCCGAGTTCATGGCGCGCGCCGACGTGGTGCTTGCGATCGGCTCGAGCTTGACCAAGACGTCGTTCGGCCCGGCGATGCCGCGGGGCAAGACCGTGATTCATTCGACCAACGATCCTTCGGACATCAACAAGGACTACCGCGCCGATCACGCGCTGGCGGGCGATGCGGCGCTCGTCGTCGCGGCGCTGATCGACGAGATCGGTCGGCAGAAGAAGTCCGCCGACACGAAGGCGCTGCGGGCGCTCAAGGACGAGATCGCCGGCATCAAGCGGGCGTGGCTGGCCGAGTGGGCCGAGCATTTCGAATCGAACGAGGCCCCGATCAATCAGTACCGCGTCATCAACGACCTGATGAAGACGGTTGACCGCGACAACGTCATCATCACCCACGATTCCGGCTCCCCTCGCGAGCAGCTCCTGCCGTTCTGGCAGACCACCACGCCCGCCTCCTACATGGGCTGGGGCAAGTCCACGCAGCTCGGCTATGGCCTCGGCCTCGCCATGGGCGCCAAGCTCGCCGCGCCGGACAAGCTCTGCATCAATGTGATGGGCGACTGTTCGTTCGGCATGACCGGCATGGATATGGAAACCGCCTCGCGAAACCGGATCGGCATCTTCACCATTGTCTTCAACAACCAGGTCATGGCCTGCGAACGCGAGGTGATGAAGATCTCGACCGAACGGTTCAATTCGCTTTCGGTCGGCGGCAATTACGCCAAGGTGGCGGAAGGGCTCAATGTCGCCGCCAGGCGCGTCGAGAATCCGGCAGACATCATTCCGACGATCAAGGCGGCGATCGATAGCACCGCGCGGGGCGCGCCCTTCCTGATGGAGATCATCGCCAAGGAGGGCTATGATTTCTCGCGCTATTAGGGAGGAACGAAGAGCGGCGGCGCCGAGCTCCCTGAAAACATGCGGCGCCGGGCCGCGGCGCCCCGCGCGTTCGAGCGTCTCGTTTCTCTGCGGCTGCGTCCGGTGGACCCTGCCTTGGGAAACGCCGCATCGAAACACTGGGAGAACGCGCCGATGAGCATGGTTGCGAGCCGTTCCAAGCGCCTGTCTTCCGACACGCGGCCGCTGGCCAGGTTGTATGCGCGGCATGAAAGCGCCGTTCTGAAGATACTGGGGATTGCCTCGGCCATCGGCGTCTGGCAGCTGGCCGTTGCCATCGGTCTCGTCAGCCCGATGGTGGTGAGCTCGCCCAGCCGCATCCTCGTGGCGGGCGCCAGCTATCTCGCCTCGCAGCAATTCGTGATCGATGCAAGGACCAGCGGCCTCGAATTCGTCGGCGGCTTCGGTCTCGCCGTGATCATCGGCGTTGCGCTGGGCTTTGCGACGGGCTGGTTACGGCGCGTCGAGCATTTCCTCGATCCCCTCATCAACTTTCTTTATGCTGCGCCGCGCGTCGCCCTGGCGCCACTCCTGATCATCTGGTTCGGCATCGGCATCGAGTCGAAGGTCGCCTTCATCTTCCTCATGTCCGTGTTTCCCATCATCATCAATACCGCGATGGGCGTTCACTCCGTTGACGGGGACCTGCTCGACCTTGCCCGCTCCCTCAACGCGTCGACCTGGCAGCTCATGCGGACCATCGTCTTCCCGTCCGCGGTTCCCTTCATCGTCACCGGCATACGCATCGGCCTCGGCGTCGGGCTGATCGGAGTCGTGGTCGGCGAATTCGTCGCCTCGACCTCGGGGATCGGCTTCACCATCTCGCAAGCGGCAAGCAGCTACGACGTTGACCTGGTCTTCGTCGGCATCATCATCATTGGGACTGCCGGCGCTATGCTGACGGAAGCCTTGCGGCGCCTGGAGCGAAGGATGGCGAAATGGAAGCTCCATTGAGCGGGCCGCGCCGCCGCGACGTCGCTGAAGACATGCGCGCGCGCCATGATGAAATTCCAGTATTGCAGGCCGAACATCTGGGGGTCGAATACAGGATCGCACGCACCGGCGAGCGGTATCGGGCGATCCGCGACATCACGCTTGCGGCGCCGCAGGGCTCGTTCACCGCCATCGTCGGCCCGAGCGGCTGCGGCAAGTCGACCTTTCTCAAGGCCATCGCCGGCCTTATACCCTGTGCTCACGGACGCCTCCTCATCGACGGCAAGGTGGTTGACGGCCCGGGCGACGGACGGGCCGTCGTTTTCCAGTCGCCGGCTCTTCTCCCGTGGCGGGATGTCCTGGGCAACGTGATCTACGGGCTGGAGCTGCGGCGAGCGCGGCGCGACGACGCCGTGAAAAGAGCACGCAGCATGATCGATCTCGTCGGCCTGTCGGACTTCGTACACAACTATCCGTGGGAACTCTCGGGCGGAATGCAGCAGCGGGTGAACCTGGCGCGCGCGCTGGCGGTGGACCCGAAGATCCTGCTGCTCGACGAACCGTTCTCCGCGCTCGATGCCCAGACCCGCGAGGTCATGCAGTACGAGCTGCTGCGGATCTGGGACGAGACCCGCAAGACCGCGGTGTTCGTCACGCATGAGATCGGCGAGGCGGTATTCCTCGCGGACCGGGTGGCGGTGTTGTCGAAGGGGCCGGAGAGCGTGATCGTCGAGACCGTCGAGGTTCCGCTGCCGCGCCCGCGCACGGCGCAGACGAAGCGCGCACCGCTGTTCTTCGAACTCGTGGACCGGATCTGGGCGCGGATTGCCGGCGCCGGAAATGGACGCTGAGGGCGGACCGATTCCGGTCGCGTCGGGTTTTCGATTGAGGTTTGGAGGAGTCATAAAATGAGAACGACGGCAGGAACACGCAAGACGAAATGCCGCTTTCCATTCCAGGACTGGCGGTTCTGGACGTATGGCGCGGCATTGGCATCCTCACTCTTCCTCGCGTTCAGCGTCTGCGCTCCTCCCGCCTCCGCCGCCGCGCTCAAGACGCTCAAGGTCGGCATACCGGGCAACAGCGTCGACTTCGCCCGATGGTTCATCGCCAAGGACAAGGGATTCTTCCAGAAGAACGGCTTGGACGTCACGTTCGTTCATCTGGCCGCGAATACGCTCCCCGCAGCCTTGGTCAGCAACGGCATCCAGGCCACGCCCCTCAGCACTTCGGTCCTGTCCGGAAATCTGGCCGGCTTCAAGGTGAAGCTTGTGGGCGAGACAAATACGAAACTCGACTACATGATCATCGCCGACAAATCCATCAAATCCGTGGCGGATTTGAAGCACAAGACGATCGTCACGGGCCCGCCCAAAGGGGGGCCGAACGCGTTGCTGGTCTATGTACTGACGAAGGGCGGACTCGATCCGAAAAAGGATGTGAAGCTCATCTATATCGGCTCGGAGGCGGCGCGCCGGACGCTGATTCTGGCGCATAACGCCGACGCCATCATCGACGACGTTGCGCACGGTCTCGAGCTCGAGGAAAAGATGCCGAGCCTGCATACATTGGTGGCGACGTCGCAGATGCCGGAAGGATTCGGGAGCAGCCCCGGCATGTCCGAAGACGTGATCAAGAACGACCCCGATCTGGTGAAGCGTATGCTGCGCGCCCTGGCGGAAACGAAAATATTCATCGAGAGCCATCCCGATGAAACCGCGGCACTGGTGCAAAAGGAACTGACGCTTTCCCCGTCGATCGCAAAGAAGGCGACGGCGGTCGTCATCGCCAGTCTCGCGCCCAGCCTCGTGCCCACCGACGCGATGTACACCGGCCAGGCGGAAATCGAATCCATGTTGATGGGCAAGAAGATAACAACGGCCCGCATCAAGGCCGCCTGGGACACGCGTCTGGCCGCCGAAGTGGAAAAGGAGCTATCCGCCAAATAGCGGGCATGGACGTGTCCCCCGGTGATGGAGCTCGCCGATCATGGGGATTGCGATGATCGGCGCCATGGATCGGCCCGTCCTTCACGGGGTCGGGCAGCTTTCGGTTCGCCCGCCGAAGCGGTTGCTCGACGCGGCGGCTTGATCAGATCAATTTGACACCATTCGGCTCGTCGCCCCGGTGCAAGCGGGGCGACGGCCTTTTGCCTTCATCGCGACAGATCACGCCCGCGCCGTCACGAATAGGCTCTCCGGCCGCCTCAAGCCGAGATTCTCTCGCAGAGTACGGCCCTCGTACTGCGTGCGGAAGAGACCGCGGCGCTGCAGTTCCGGGATCACCATATCGACGAAATCGACGAGCGAGCCCGGCAGGACCGGCGGCATGATGTTGAAACCGTCGGCTCCGGCCTTGGTAAACCATTCTTCGAGTTCGTCGGCGATCTGCGTGGGCGTGCCGTAGATCGTCCGGTGGCCGCGCGCGCCGGCCATTCGCAGATAAAGCTGGCGGATCGTCAGGTTCTCACGCTGTGCCAGATCGGTCAGCAGGGTCCGCCGGCTCGACACCACCTTGTTCTCCGGCATTTCGGGAAGCGGCCCGTCGATCGGATAGGGCGAAAGGTCGAAGGCCATGAACTGCGACAGCAGCATCACGCCGACCTTGGGATGGATCAGCTCCTGAAGCTGCTCGTATTTGTCGCGCGCCTCCTGCTCCGTCCGCCCGACCGTCGCGAAAATCCCAGGCATGATCTTCATATCGTCCGGCTCACGCCCGTATTTCGCCATGCGCGCCTTGACGTCGGCATAGAACTCTTGCGCGTCGGAGAGCCGTTGATGCGCGGTGAAGACGACTTCTGCGGTTTCGGCCGCCAAATCTCTCCCGTCGTCGGAGGCGCCGGCCTGTACCATCACCGGCTGTCCTTGCGGCGAGCGAGCGACGTTGAGCGGCCCTCGCACGCTGAACAGCGGGCCGTTATGGTCGAGCACATGCATCTTTTCCGGGTGGAAGAAAAGGCCCGACTCCTTATCACGCGCGAAGGCGTCGTCGTCCCAACTATCCCACAGCCCGCGGACAACGCGGGCGAATTCGCGGGCGCGTTCGTACCGCTCCTCTTTCGGCGGGTGCGCGTCGCGGCTGAAATTATGGGCTTCGGCCGCCTGCGCGGAGGTGACGAGATTCCATCCCGATCGGCCGCCGCTGATATGGTCGAGCGAGGCGAAGCGGCGCGCGATGTGATAGGGCTCCTCGTAGGTCGTTGTCACGGTGAAGACCAGACCAATGCGGCGCGTCACAGCCGCCAAGGCCGAGAATAGCGTGAACGGCTCGAGCCAGGCGACATAGGACATGTGGCTGATGATGTCCGGGTCGCCCGGTGCAACGCACACGCGGTCGGCGGCGAACAGGAGGTCGAACAGCCCACGCTCGGCGAGCTGCGCCATCTCGGCATAGAACGGAAAATTGAGGCCGCCATCGGCGACCCCCTGCGGGTGCCGCCAGGCCGCCACGTGGTGCCCGCACGGCCACAGGAATGCTCCGAGCTTCATCTGCCGCGATCGTGCGCTCATCTTCCACCATCCCGCTTCGGCCACGGACGCACCGGACCGTACCAACTTCGTCGGTCGTGTAAAGCGCTTGCGACCTGTACCGCTTTCGTCGTCTCAGCGGGCAAAGGCACGACCGCGGAGGCCCTTGCCGGTCATAGCGACAATGAGAACGGGAACCCTCCGCAGGGTCACGCTGCCGTCCGGTCCGGCTTTTGCGCGACGAGGTCGACGAGGGCCGACATGCCGCTGTGACGCGAGCCTTCCGCGAGTTCGGCGTCGTATTCCACAAGGTGAAGGATCGTCATGTCGGCAAAGGCTTCGCGCAGCATGGCCGCGGTATAGAGGTTCTCGATCGCCGAAGGGCCGCCGGTCTTGTATTGGAGCTGTTGCGGCCGGTAGCCTTCGAGGAAGACGAGACCGCCCGGCTTCAGCACCTTCTTCATGCCGCGGAAGATCTCGGCGCGCAACGGGGGCGGGGCGAACTGGATAAAGATGCCGACGACGACGTCGAAACGCGGCGCGCCCCAATCCCATGTCGTGATATCGGCGCACTCGATCCGCATCTTGACGCCGCATTGATCGGCGAGACGCCGCGCCTTCTCGACGCCGACGGGCGACCAATCGACCGTCGTCACGTCGAGGCCCTGACGCGCGAGCCACACCCCATTGCGTCCCTCGCCGTCGGCGACCGCCAGCGCCGTCTGCCCCGGCTTCAACCGCTCGCGCTGCGCCGCAAGGAACGCGTTGGGCTCGGTCCCGAAATGGTAATCCGCGCGGGCGTAGCGCTCGTTCCAGCGTTTCTGCTCGTCTGAATCGGTCATCTTGCCATCATCCCTCGTTTTCGATCACCGCGGCCTTCAGTTTCCGCTCGCAATGCTGCGCCAGCCCTTCAAGGGCGGCAACGCCGTCCCCTGCATAGGATGGGCCGTGCATGAGCGCGAGCGTCCTGGGCGCGAGTCCCGCGAGCCGGCGCAGCATCGGCGCCGTAGCCGCCGTAAGGCTCATCGAGCGCGACTGCTCCTCGGCCGCGATGGCGGGCCCGAGAATATCGCTTGCCGTGATCACCGGCCCATCGCCGCCATGGGCAAAGAGATCGCTGCAGAAAAGCGTTGCCGTCGTCTCCTCGTAGAGCAGCCCGGCATCCCAGCCATGGGGCAGATGGGGTGTCGAGAGATGGCGCACGCGCTTGCCGCCGAGATCGATCGCCTCGTCATCGCGAAGCGCGCGCGGCGGCTTGTCGGACCGATCGCCGACCCAGATGCGGCAGCCGACGGCGGTGTGCGCCGGGACCGCATGTGGTGCTGCAGCGAGCCAATTTTCGAGGGCGCCGCATTCGTCCGCTTCGACATGGCTGAAGCTCAACCAGCGCAATCGGCCGAGCGGCGTGATTCGCGCGACCGCCGCCGCGATCTCGGGAAACATGCGGCGATGGCCGCAATGGAACAGGAGCGGCTCCACCGCCTTGATGAGGAACTGGTTGAAGGTAAAGCCCGCGGGCGGATTGATCGCGGCAACATGGGTCGAAATACGAAAGATCCCGTCAGCGATCTCGTCGATCCGTGCGGCCATGGTGCGCTCTCCTCGCGACCCTGATTGGTCGCTCGCGGTGGGTTCAGCGGCCGCGCGCGGCGCGACTGGTCCGAAGCCGATTGCGCCTGTCTGCGATCAGCGCCGGAACCTCGCCGGCCGTGCGGCACGAGCCGAAGATGTAATGCCGGGACGCTTTACGATGCTGTCGCAGCCGTACTCGTCCACTATCACTCCCCGATAAATTTCGCTCGACGGCTCTGCCTTCGCGAGCCGATCGAGCTCCTTCTCGAACGCTGGCTGATAGATGGACATGTATTCGGACCAGCCATGGGTGGCGTTCGGCGCGACATCGCTCGACAGCAGCACGCGGCCGTGGTGAAAGGCGCGGATCTATTCCGCCGCCAGCGAGATCACCGAACGATCGTAGTCGCCCGAGCCCATCCCACCTTCGGGGAAGATGTTGCGCTCGGCAATCCAGCGGAAGGATTCCTCGAAGACCTCGCGCGTATAAGGCTCGAACACGATCCGCTCGCCGGGGCCCCATCGCCGCGTGTCCATCATCGCATGGAACCGGGCGGGAAATTCCTTCTTGTAATAGTGCGTGTAGAGCTCGGGCCGGAGGTCGATGTCGCGCTGCGCGCGCCTGAGCGCCGCGAAATACTTGCGGAGGTCCTCGGGATCGGGATCGCCGGTGATCATCGATGCCATCATGAAGGTGGTGTCGATCACTTTTCGGAAGCCCAACTGCTCCAGGAAGTAGTAGGGGCCGCTGAACACCGCCGCCGCCGGCACATTGCGGTCGAACAGCATCTCGAGGCGGCTGAACAACAGCCCGTCACTGAAGGAGAGCTTGATGTCCTCGAGCGTCATGTACTGCTCGAGCGCCTGGATCGTCGAGTAATGACTGCCCGACTGATAGCCCACCGAAATCGGCACGCCCTTCAGGTCCGCCGGCTCCTTGATCGGCGATTCCGGCGGCACGAACACGCCGGCCGGCGAGACCGAATAGGCGTCGGCATAAAGCTTGCCGTGGCCCGACGAGGCCGCGACGTTCACGGTCCAGTGGCAGGCGCCGCTCACATCGCAGGTGCGTCCGCTTTCGAAGCTCTGATAGGCGCCCACCTTGGGCCCCATCTGATGCCCGCCCGAGCGAGCCGAATCCATCGTCTCCCGAAATTCGTAATCGAGTCCTTCGGCCGCGAAATAGTCCTTCTCCTCGGCCACCCATTCCTGCAGCCGGAAATGCGGCGCGATGATGAACTTCGCCATTGTTTCCTCCTCTAGCAACGGATGCGGTCGTTCGCCTGATCGTCGGCTTCGACAATGCGCCCGGCCGCGATCGTCCCCATGGCGGCAACTTGGATCGGACGAAGAATGCCTAAAGATACGGCAAGCTCCGCGGGAAAGCCATGGCCGCACATGTCGGGGTCATGCTCGCCGGCGACCGGCAGGTGCCGCCATCGGGTCGCAATAGGTGCCGCCTATCGACGCGCGACGGCAGAATTCTAGACGCCTGTCGCCGCGCGTTCGAGCGCTTCGCTGGCCTCGAGCCAGCGCGCTTCGGCAGCGGCGAGCTGGCGTTCAACTTCGGCGCGCTTGCGCAGCAATTCGCCGATACCGGCATCCGTGGGGTTCAGCAGCGCTTGGTCGATCACGCTGCGCTGCGCCGAGAGGCGCGTTATCTCCGCCTCCGCTTCCTTGATCGCATCGCGCAGGGGCTGCGTGCGTTCGCGTTCCTGAGCGGCGAGGCGTCTTGCATCCTTCCGGGTCGCACGCTTCGGAACGCTTGGCGGATTTGCGTCGGCCGGATCCTCTTCGCTCAGCACGAGATCGCGGTAATCATCGAGGCTGCCGGAGAACTCCGTCGCCGTCCCTTTTCCGACCACCACCAGCCGATCCGCCGTCAGCTCCAGCAGATGGCGGTCGTGACTGACGATGATGACGGCACCGGCATAGTCGTTGAGCGCCTCCACCAGCGCCTCCCGCGCGTCGATATCGAGATGGTTGGTGGGCTCGTCCAGGATGATCATGTGCGGCGCGTCGCGCGTCAGAAGCGCGAGCGCCAGCCGCGCCCGCTCGCCGCCGGAGAGATACCGGACCGCGACCGTGGCTTTGTCGCCGGAAAAGCCGAAACGGGCAAGCTGCGCCCGAACCGCTTCGGGCGTTGCGGCCGGCAGCACACGGCTCATGTGCTGCAGCGGCGTGTCCTCGGACACCAGCTCCTCGATCTGGTGCTGGGCGAAATAGCCGACGCGAAGACGGCCGCTCGCGCTCATATATCCAGCCATGAGGGGAAGCTCGCGCGCGAGCAGCCGTGCCAGCGTCGTCTTGCCGCTGCCGTTGCGCCCGAGGAGGGCAATGCGATCATCGGGGTCGATGCGCAGCGTGAGGCGCGACAGCACAGGCTTTCCCGGCGCATAGCCGACGACGGCGGCATCGAGCGTCACCAGCGGCGGCCGCAGATCGTCCGGGTTGGGGAAGTCGAACGTCAACTCGGCCTGTTCAGTCGCTTCCGGTGTCGGCTCCATGCGCGCCAGCGCCTTCATCCGGCTTTGCGCCTGGCGCGCGGTGTGGGCCTTGTAGCGCCAGCGGTCGATATAGGCCTGCAGCTTGCGCCGCTTCGCCTCCTGCCGCTGCGCCTGCGCTTCGACCTGCGCGCGGCGCTCGCGTCGCTGCCGCACAAACCCGTCGTAATCGCCGCTGTAGAGCGTGGTCTTGCCGCTCTCGAGATGCAGCACGTGATCGACCACGTTGTTGAGGAGGTCACGCTCATGGCTGACTACCACGAGGGTACCGCGATAGGTCTTGAGAAAGGATTCGAGCCAGATCGCCGCCTCGAGATCGAGGTGGTTCGACGGCTCGTCCAGCAGCAATAGATCCGGTTCGGAGAACAGCACGGCAGCGAGCGCGACCCGCATTCGCCAGCCGCCCGAGAAGGACTGAAGCGGCTGCTCCTGCGCCGCAGCATCGAACCCAAGCCCGGCAAGAATCCGCGCCGCGCGCGCCGGGGCGGCGTAGGCGTCGATCGTCTCGAGGCGCTCCTGGACCTCGGCGAGGCGATCGTGCCCCATCGCGCGTTCGGCCTCCGCGAGGAGTTGGGCGCGCTCGCTGTCGGCGGCGAGGACGTGCGCCAGTGGCGTCGTGGCGCCGCCCGGCGCATCCTGGACGAGATAGCCGATGCGAGTGCCGCGCGGCGTTTCGACAGTCCCCTCATCGGTTTCGACGAGGCCTGCGATGACCCTGAGCAAGGTCGATTTGCCGGACCCATTGCGGCCGACGAGACCGACCCGGCACCGCCACGGGACGGCAGCGGTGGCGCGGTCCAGCACGACGCGGCCGCCGAGCCTCACCGTCACCGCCTTCAGCACCAGCATATCGGCCTCATAGCAAAAGCCGCGCCCCTTGTCAGCGTGGCTTGCAGGATGTTGATGGCCTCAGTCCGCTCGACCGCCGAGATACGCGGCGGCAGGTTCCTCGCGCTTCCCGCTCATGTAAGGAAGGACTTCAAGCGGCTCGCGGCATTACTCCTTCGTCTCTGTCGGCGAAGCCGGCCCGGCCGTCGTGCCCCGAGCCGCTGCCGGCATCGCCAGGGCCGAGAGGTGGGCCCGCGCGATGGCGGCACTTGGGGGAAGATGCGCGGCCATCGCGCAGACTCCTCTGCATGTGATTGGCCGGAAATCGCGGATCGCGGGTCTCGCGGCTGGTTCGTGATTCGACCCTTCGGGATTCCCGGCACGAAGGCGGACGACGTGGCCCTCAAAGAACCATGTCTATGCGAGGCGCGCGGCGTCCTCATGGCCAATGGACCCGCGCCCAAAAGTTTCATCGCCGCGACCTGCTCGGCGAGCGAAAGAGCGCTGATCGCGTGGAAGTTCGGGCAATGACCGAAGGGCTGGAGAGACAATTCGAGCCGGTAGAGCAGACCGATCGGTCGCGCCCACACCGGCGGGCGGATTTGGAGCCCATCGCCATTCGCCTGATCGATGAATGGCAGCAGGTGCTGCCATTTGTCCTTGGGCCAGGTATCGACCTGCGCGAGTTGGAAGGAAATCAGCCGGCCGCAGGCTTCGACTACCTTGCCCATCACATCAATGCGTATCGGTCCGTGCGGAACCTGCGCCGCAACGTCGATATGGTACGAACGCTGCGCCAGCGCATCGGGATACTCCAGGAACGTCTTCCAGCTCCATGGTATCCCCTCGCCCATGACGACGCCGGGGATGTCTTCCACCCCCTTCATCACCTCGATCAGTCATTCACGCTCGTCGGGTCGGCATGGCGCGAATCCGACGCCGCAATTGCCCATGAGCACCCTGGTCACGCCGTGATTCGACGACGCCGGCAACCGGTTTTCCCACGTCACCTGACCGTCGTAATGGGTATGGATATCGACGAAACCCGGCGTCACGATCCGACCATCGCGTACGACAAGGTCGATGTCACGTGCCGTGATCGTCCTCGTAGGCCGAAGCATCTGCAGGCTCGGTGCGACGGACGGTCGTGGCTGATGCCGAAGAATCCATCTTGCACGCCACCGATTTCATTGACACGCTGCAACGAGTCACTCGCAACGAGTCAAATGCAGAAGTAAACCCAATAGTCGTGCCATCGCCTAAATGTCGGACATGACCGAATTCGCACGCGCAGGGAAGCCAAGCCACGCGCCGCTTGCACCGACACCACGCAGGCCGCGTTGATCGCCATGCCCAAGCGGGGCCAAGGGCACGACGATCGAGGAGATCGCCGAGGCGCTCGCCGGCGCGGCCCACGCGACAATCGCAATCCGACTCGCGGGGAACGCGAATATGCTTCGCCGCATCTCGCCCGGCCGGCGCGCGGAGCCCGGGTTCATCGGCCGCGATTCGTCGGGAGCCGACCTTGGCGAGCCGCTCGTCGGCGAAGGATTCAGCCTTCGCGGACAGCCGAATCGCCGATGATCACTTTGGCGCGGAAGGCGTTGCACGGGCCGCGCGCCAAGGACTGTGGCATTATCGCCGAACATCGCGTCCCACGTTTGATTCACCACTCGTGCCGTGTAAAGTGGTGTGGTCTCTCAAACGTCCCGCGCAGGGGCGCGATGGTTTGACACGGCGTGCTTGGGGATGCCTCTCGATATGACGGTCAATCGCGTCGAAGGCGGCATCTTCACCGCCATGGTGATTGGAATCGGCGATCCTTACGATCCCGCGCTCCCGGCGATGCTCGAGGAGCGGGTGAGCGGCAGCCCCGGCTTTTTCTCCGACGCGCCCGTGGTGCTCGATCTTAGGGACTGCATCGGCTGCACCGCGGCCGAGGATTTCGCCGCGCTCAAGGACACGCTGCGGCAACATCGTCTGGTTGCGGTCGGGGTGCAGAATGCGACCGCGCTGCAGCAGCGCGCCGCCGCCGCCGCCGACCTCGCGCGCTTTCCCGCGACCGGCGGCGCTGGGCGACGGAGCGCCACGCCGGCCGCTGAGGCTCCCAATCCCTCCCGGCTGGTTACCCAGCCGGTACGCTCCGGCACGCAAATCTACGCCAAGAACGGCGACCTCGTCGTGGTCGCGCCGGTGAGCGCCGGGGCCGAGCTCATCGCCGATGGACATGTCCATGTCTATGGCACGCTCAGGGGCCGCGCCATCGCCGGTGCCAAGGGCGATGTCTCGGCCCGCATTTTCGTGCAGCAGTTCGAGGCCGAGCTCGTCGCCATTGCCGGACGCTATCTCGTCAGCGAAGCGATCGCGCCCGAGCATCTGAAGCGGCCAGTGCAGGTGGCGCTGATCGAGGATCGTCTGCGCATCACGCCGGGCTGGAATTTCAGCCCCGTCAACGCATGAAGCACGTGAGTAAGGAGAGACCATTGGCAACCGTGATCGTGGTAACCTCCGGCAAGGGCGGCGTCGGCAAGACGACGACCTCGGCGGCAATGGCGACCGGCCTCGCGCTACGCGGGCACAAGACGGTGGTGATCGACTTCGATGTGGGCCTGCGCAATCTTGACCTGGTGATGGGGTGCGAGCGCCGCGTCGTGTTCGACTTCATCAATGTCATCAACGGCGACGCCAAGCTCAACCAGGCGCTCATCCGCGACAAGCGCATCGAGAAGCTCTATGTCTTCCCGACCTCGCAGACCCGTGACAAGGACGCGCTCAGGCGCGAGGGGGTCGACCGGGTGATGGGCGAGCTGCGCAACGAATTTGACTACATCATCTGCGACAGCCCCGCCGGCATCGAGCATGGCGCGCTGAGCGCGCTCTACCACGCGGATCAGGCGATCATCGTCACCAACCCCGAGGTCTCCTCGGTGCGCGATAGCGACCGCATCATCGGCATCCTCGCCGCAAAGTCGCGCCGTGCCGAGCGCAAGGAGGACCCGGTCGGCGTGCATCTCCTGCTGACGCGCTATTCGCCCGCGCGGGTCCAGCGTGGCGAGATGCTGTCGATCGAGGACGTAAAGGAGATACTGTCGGTACCGCTCCTGGGCATCATCCCCGAATCGGAATCGGTGCTGCGCGCCTCCAACACCGGCATGCCGGTCATCCTCGATCCGGCGAGCCCTGCCGGCCGCGCCTACGAAGACGCAGTCGCGCGGTTCCTCGGCGAGCAGCGCGAGCTTCGCTTCGCCCGGCCCGAACGCCGCGGCTTCATTCGCACACTCTTCGGCAGGGCATGATGCGGCTCTTCGAATTCCTTCTCCCGCGGCGCCCAACGAGCGCCACCGTCGCCAAGGAGCGGCTGCAGCTCGTTCTCGCCCACGAGCGCGCCAGCCGCACCGGCCCCGACTTCCTGCCTGCGCTCCAGCGCGACCTCCTCGCCATCGTTCGCAAATATGTCCAGGCCGACGAAGACGCGATCGAAGTGCGGCTCGACCGCACCGGCAACGCCTCGGTGCTCGAGATCAATGTCGAGCTGCCGATCGGCGCTGCGGCGCGCGCGGCGGTGTGAGTGCGTCCATCGACGCTTTGAACGTT
>DATKQE010000076.1:0-16947 GCA_035532935.1 Allostellaceae bacterium | reverse complement strand
AAGCCGAGGAAGGCGAAGGTCTTCGGGCGCCGCTCGCCCCGTCGCTGCCGAGCCAGGGCCGGTAAACGACCAAACTCGATCAGGCGCGTCTTGTCCTCATGGAGCGCCAGACCGAACCCGGCCAGCCGCTCCTTGAGGTCTGACAGCATCCGCCGGGCATCGGCCTCGTTCTCGAAGCCCATAACGAAGTCGTCGGCGTAGCGCACGATCGAGACCCGACCGTGCGCCTCCCGGCGGCGCCATCGATGAACCCAGAGATCGAGGACGTAGTGCAGGAAGATGTTGGCGAGAAGCGGGCTGATGCCCGCCCCTTGCGGCGTACCCCTCTCCGTCTCGAACCATTCATCGCTCTCGAGGATACCGGCTTCGAGCCACATCCGGACGAGCCGGAGGATTCGAGGATCGGCGATCCTGTGCGCCAGCATCCGCAGCAGCCACCCGTGGTCAACCGAGTCGAAGAAGCTGCGGATATCGGCGTCGAGCACCCAGCTCACGCGCTGGCTCATGATCGCCGTATGTAGCGATGACAGAGCCTGATGCGGGTTTCGCCCCGGCCGGAAGCCATAGGAGAACCCGAGGAAGTCGGCTTCGTAGATGGCGCTCAGCACCTCGGCCACCGCGCCCTGGACGATCTTGTCCTCCAGGGTCGGCACGCCGAGCGGACGCCGTCCGCCATCGGCTTTCGGGATGTAGACACGCCGAACCGGCTGTGGCCGGTAGCGCCCGGTGTGGACCCGTGCACAGAGATCCTGGAGGTTGGCCTCCAGCTTCTGCTCGTAGTCCGCCACCGTGATCCCGTCGACGCCTGCACTTGCCCGCCGCTTCTGGCGCCGAAACGCTCGTTCGAGCGCCACGACGTCAACGTGGTGCAGCAGAGCCGTGAACGGGGTCTGGACGGCCGAGCGGGCCGCCGCGTTCACCCGTGCGAGATTGGATGGCAGGGCAACCCGGCTCTGTGTCCGGACCCGCTCCTTCTCCCTTGGGTTCCTTCCGGGCTGGTCCCTTCCCTCGGCACGTCTCGTTTCCTTCGACGGCGTCATCAGTACTATGAACCAGTCCGACCCCCGACCTCAGCTTGGATCGCGGCTCTGGCATCGCCTCGCCACCATCCCCCGCCAGAGACCATTTTGGCGGACCCGGTCGGGTCTCTCATGTTCCGACGAATACTTTCCATACGTGATGCGGCCTTCGACCCCGGCGAAGCGACGCCATCTCGCGTAACGATGGCGCACATGTTGCCTTCGAGAAAGGGAACCCTCTCGGCCTTCGCGATCTTACACATTTCGAGGCTCAATCCCGCACCCTGTATGACCCCTGTCTACACTTCAGACCCCGCGTTGCCACGACGCCCGCAAGACTCGGTCCCGGCCTGCCCGCTACGGCTTTGGCCAGATGAGACTTTCACTCATAGCATTCATCAGCTTGCATGACGTACTCCCACCGATGTTGAAAATGGATTCGCGCCGGCTGAACGCAACGCCGCGCCGAAAACCCGGTCACCGTTCCGCGAACCGCCGACGCGCGCTCGGACGGACTCCCATGGCGGGAAAGATACCACCACCAGACTCGTATTGCGCGAACCGACAATGACCGCGTCCAACACCGCCGCGCAACGCCCTCCCAACTTCTAAAATCGGGACCACCGCAGTCGACGCCGTCGCTCAGCCACCAAAATCGGGCCGCGTTTGAGAAATCCAGGCTAGCCGGTTACCGTGACAATGCCGGCCGCGCGCCCTACTGGCCGACCTGGGGTCTGCTCTTGTGGTGGAAGCCGTTCGCGATCGCGCT
This sequence comes from Allostellaceae bacterium, assembly GCA_035532935.1. GTDB lineage: Bacteria > Pseudomonadota > Alphaproteobacteria > ATCC43930 > CGMCC-115725 > DATJLY01. Next base: position 15,159 of record DATKQE010000076.1, on the reverse strand, counting down.
CATGATGCCCGCCGTGCTGCTCGTGGTGATGGGACTGACGATGCCCAATCCAACGTCGCTCGGCCAGGAAGCGCGGGTCGCGGCGCCGCCCAGCGGCATCGTGGGCGTCACCTGGCATCCGTTCCTGGTCGGCGTCGCGCTCTGGGCGATCGTGCATATCATCGGCAATGGCGACGTGACGTCGCTCGTCTTCTTCGCGACCTGGAGCATCGTCGCTGCGGTGGGCACGGTCTCGATCGACGCCAAGCGCCGGCGCCGTTTCGGCGCCGCGTGGGACGAGTTCGCCGCGCGCACCGCGATCATTCCTTTTGCCGCTGCGGGCCGCATCGACGTGAAAGCCATCGCACGCGAAATCGGCGCCTGCGCTGGCTCGCGGGGCTCGCCATGTATGTCGTTCTGCTGGTCGCGCACGGGCCGGTCATCGGTATTTCGCCGTTTCCGGACTGAAGCCGCGCGCCGTTCCTCACCCGTCCCGGCCGGCAATGAAACGGGCGGCGAACCCGTCCGGCGCGTCCTTGATCACAACGACGTGCGGTGCGCCGAAATGGGTGGGGAAGAGCCAGGCTTGACGCTCGGCGCAATGCTCGAGGACGCGCCGACGCGTGAGCGCGGCCTCAGCCGGCTGCTCGTCGGCGGCGTGGTTCCAGTGCGGCGCATAGACCTGCAGCGGGTGGTGGATGGCATCGCCGCAGAAGACGCCGTGCGCGCCGGCGGCCGCGATCTTCAGCATGACATGGCCCGGCGTGTGCCCGGGCGCGGGCTCGATGGTGATGCCGTCGTCGAGCGCGTGGGCGCCGTCCACCAGTTCGGCCTGGCCGCGCGCGACCACCGGCAGCACGCTGTCGTCATAGGCTTCGCGGCGCGGATCGCTGCGCATCGCGGGATTCTGCGTGGCGTCCCAATAGAGGCTTTCGGTGCGGGAAAAGAGGTAGCGCGCCCTGGGAAAGGTCGGAACCCAGGCGCCGTCCTTGAGCACAGTGTTCCAGCCGACGTGATCGGCGTGGAGATGAGTGCAGAGGACGATGTCGATGTCCTCCGGACGCGCGCCGGCGGCGGCGAGCCGCTCGAGAAACGGCGTTTCGAGCCGATGGAAGCGCGGCGAAAATGGCCGGTTCTTGTGATTGCCGGCGCAACAATCGAGCAGGATCGTGTGCCAGCCGGTGCGGATGAGCCAAGCATGGATGCTGGTGACGAGCCGGTCTTGCGCCGGCGCATAATGGTTCGGCACCAGCCAGTCGCGATGGCGGTCGACGAGCGCGCGGTCATAGCCGAGGAGATATTGGTCGGGCGGCACGTTCGCCGGGCCCAGCAGTTCCTCGATGCGGGTTACGGTGATGGGCCCGAGCGACCAGGTCGCCATGTCAGTGCGCGTCCCGCCGGCCAGGCGCGCCCAGCGCCTGCCAATATTCGAGAATGCCGACCATGCCGGCGAAGCGGACGAGCAGGAACGGGTGAAGCCCGAGATGATAGAGCTCGATGAGGTTGCGCTGCCGCATCGCGTTCACCTCTTCCAGCGTAAGGTCATAGGTGGCGATGAAGTAGCCGGGATCGTCGTCGAGCTTCCGCACCAACTCCTTCGACCGGATCATGTCGCTCGCCACGATATTGAGATTGGTGGTGAGGTGGCGCGCTTCGGTGGCGAAGCAATGGAGAATTGCCGCCTTGTCCATCGTCTCACACCTCCCAATAGGTGTAGCCGAGGCCGATATGCCACAGCCGCACATACTCGACCACGGTCGATTTCCGGTCGCCGACGATGCCGGCGGCGATGATCCAGTTGACGAGTTCGCCATCGCCGTGATGCATCAGCTCCTCCGGCGTCAAGGCGGCGAGCTTGCTGCCCTCGCCCGCAGCCAGAAGCGCCAGGATATGTCGGTCGAACGCCTCGTCCACCTCGCCATAGAGCGGCGTCCCAGGATAATGCGACATGCCGCCGGTGGCGAGCACGAGCACGCGGCGCTCGGATTCGTCGATGATCTCGCGCATCGCCCGGCCGAGCGCGTAGCAGCGCCGGGGCCACGGCAGCGGCGGCACGTAGCCGTTGGTCAGCATCAGCACGATCGACTTGTCGGCGGCGGGATTGAGGAAATTGGTGGTGAGGACGAGCTCCCCGTCCATCGTGCCGACTGTCGTGAACGGCATGTCGAAGCCGCGCTGCAACAAGCCTTTCAAAAGGCCGATGCTCAGGTCGGTATCGACGCGGTAGACATAGGGCTTCTGGCCCTCCCAATCCGCCATGTGCTGCGGGATGCCGTCCGGGGCGGATTGGTAGGCGCTCTTGCCTTCATAGCGGCGATAGACCGCGCCGGTGATTTCCTCGATGCGGTCGGGCGCCATGACGCCGCTGCCTTTCGCCTCCTTGCCGACGAAGAGCGCGAAGGGCGGATAGCAGCGGAAATCGAAATTCACGAAATGATCGTCGTGCAGGATGAGGATCGTGTCGGCGTCCGCTTTCTCGACCGCGCGGCGCAGCACGAACATGGCGTCGCGCCCCTGTTGAACCTTGCGCCTATAGTCCTCGCTTTCGGCCGGGCGAGTGAATAATTGGAGGTGCGAATGCGGTGCGGCGACCGCGCCAACCAATGCCATGATGCTGATCCTCCGGCGGCCGGCCGAGACCGGCGCCGCCCGCGAATGCTACCGTACGGCCGGGCTGTCCTCGAGCGCCACCGGATCGGCCGCTTCCTGCCCGATCATGCCGCGGGTGATGGGCACGAGGGCGAACACGGCGGCGGCGGCGATCACCGCCGGGATCGCGCCCACGAGAAACATCGATGAGAGCGGCACATGCATCGCGAGCATCATGCCGCCGATGAGCGGCCCGATGACCGCACCGATCCGCCCGACGCTGTAGGCCGTGCCGACGCCGGTCGAGCGGATAAAGGTGGGATAGAGGCCGGACGCGACCCCGTTGAACATCATGAAGGTGCCGGTGACGCCGAGGCCGGCGAAGAAGGCGACCACCATGATGCCGTTGGGCGCGCCCGCGGAGCGGCCGAGCAGCACGACGAACACGGCCGCGCCGAGATTAAGGAAGCCGAGAATGGCGCAGGATTGCAGCCGATCGACGAGGCGCCCGATCGTAATCACGCCGACGATCCCGCCGACCTGCAAAAGCGTGGTCACGATCACCGCGCGCTCGACCGTGAGGCCGGCCTGGTGAATGAGGGTCGGCATCCGGCTCGCGAGGAAGAAGAGATCGAGCGAGTTCATGAAATAGACGACCCAGACGAACAATGTCATCCAGGCGCGGCCGCCGAGGAAGAGATGCCGAAGCGTGATGCCTTCGTCCTTGTCCTCGCGCACGACAAAGCTTGCGTCCGCCGGAATGGCGGCGCCGGGATCAAGACGCCGCAACAGCGCCGCGACCGCGTCGCGGCGGCTCGCCCGGGCAGCCATAAACCGGATCGATTCCGGCAGCCGCCACCAGAGCAGCGGCAACAGCACGAGCGGCGCAACGCCGCCCACATAGAACACCGATTGCCAGCCATAGCCGCGGATGAGCGATGCCGAGACGAGGCCGCCCAGAACCGAGCCCACCGGAATCCCCATCACCATCGACATGACGACGGTCGAGCGCCGCCGCTGCGGGCTGTATTCGGCGGTCAAGGCGATGACATTGGGAATGGCGCCGCCCACGGCGATGCCGGTGAGGAGCCGGAGCAGGGTCAGCATGTCGGTGCCGTGAACCGTGATCGTCACCAGCGTCAAGAGGCCGAAGAGCCCGGTAGAGAACAGAATGACCGCCTTGCGCCCGACATAGTCGGCGAGCGTGCCCATGATGAGCGTGCCGATCAAAAAGCCGAGCTGTCCCGAGGCGAAGGCCGGACCGAAGCTTTGCGGCACGACGTGCCAGGCCTTGATCATCGTCGGCGCGGCATAGCCGATCACCTGCGCGTCATAGCCGTCGAGCCCGGCGACGAGCGCGCACCAGAGCGCAATGCCGACCTGGAAGCGCCCGATCGGCAGCCCGTCAATGACGTCCGTAATGTTCAGAATGGCCGGTCTCGACATGGGGGCTTCTTCCCGCACTGCCACGCGACGCACCAACGACTCGAAGGCGACGGCTTGAACTCAATCATGAGGCGGTCGATCATACAAATCGCAATCTTCCCCCGATTGATCGGATATTCTGATGAGCCTTACGCTTCGCCGCATCCGCAGCTTCATCGCGGTGGCCGAGCGCGGCAGCTTCCGCAAGGCGGCGAGCGAGTTCGCCACCTCGCAGCCGGCTTTGACCGGCCACGTGCGGGAGCTCGAAGAGGTCCTCGGCGTGCCGCTCCTGAACCGTACGACGCGGCATGTGAGCCTTACCGAGGAGGGGCGCGTGTTCCTGGCGCGGGCGAAGCGGGCCCTGGGCGAAATCGATTCGGCCGTAGATGAATTGAAGCAGCAGGCGGCGCTGCAGCGCGGCCGCATCGTCATCGGCTGCACGCCCTCGATCGCCGCCTCGATCCTGCCGCGGGCGCTATTGGCGTTTCGGCGCCGCCATCCGGGGATCGAGCTCCAGATCTATGACGACCGCTGGGAGGTGGTCGAACGTCGCCTCCTCACCGGCGAGATCGATTTCGTTGTCGGCCCCTCGCCGCAGCGTTCCGACCTCTTGGCGTTCCGGCACCTTGGCGACGATCCCTTCATGGCGCTCTGCCCGGTCGACCATCCGCTGGGCCGCGCACGCGCCGTGACGCTCAAGGAGCTCGCGCGCTATCCGGTGATCGCGATGCGGCCCGGCGTGCACATGCGCCACGCGCTCGATCGCGCCTTCAGCGAGAACGGGCTTGAGCTCCGCCCGCTCATCGAGGTGTTCAGCCACTACACCCTGACCGGGCTCGTTTCGGTCGGCATGGGCGTGGGCGTGCTGCCGCGCATGACGATTTCCATCGCCCGCGAGCACAAGATCAATGTCGCGCGCATCGTCGAGCCGGAGATCTCGCGCTCGATCGGCGTGACCTTGCGCCGCGGCGAGGCGCTGACCGCGGCCGCGGCAAAGTTCGTCGAGCTCTTCGACGGCATGGTGCGGCTGCCCCGCGCCTGACGGAGCCCGTGCTTCCGTCATCGCGCCGCGACGGCGGCGCGGTAGTAGCGGGCGATTTCGGCGCCGGTCGCACGCCACACGCCGTCGCGGCGGCAGATATAGTCGAGCGCGGGATCGAGCACGCCGATGCGGTGCGGCATGCCGGTGAGATAGGGATGCAGCGCGATCGCCATGACGCGCCCGGATTGCGCCCCTTCGCGCCACAGCGTGTCGAACTGCCGGCAGATCATGTCCTGGAACTCGGGCGCAATGAGGTTCATGCGCTCGAAGGCCGGCTTGCCGTTGACGTCGTGGCTGTAGGGCATGGCGACCATCGAGCGGCCGCCCTCGAGCGTCATGACATAGGGTTGGTCGTCATTGACCCAGTCGGAGACGTACTTGACGCCGTTTGCGACGAGATGATCGAGGGTTGCCCATGTCTCCTGCAGGCCCGAGCCGGGCCAGCCGGCCGGCTTCGCGCCGGTGGCGCGCGGAGCGCGCGACGATCCGAGCATCGAGGGCGATGAGAGCGGGCGGCGGATCGAGGTTAGGTCGGCATGCGCGACCGCGCCGCCGAGCGTCGCCATCGACCGCACCCGCACCGTCGCGACGTGACGGCAGGCGGCCGCCAGGAGCGGTGCGGTGCGACGGACGGCCAGGGAGGCCTCGATCGACTGGAGCGTGGCGAGCGCGCCGATCCTGAGGCCGCCATTCTCGGCGATCCCGGCGAGCGGCTTGAGGGCGTGAAGACCGATCACGAAGCCGGGCCGCACGAGCGTTTGTTTCAGGAGATTGACGAGGCCGGTGCCGCCCGCGATCAGTTTCGCGTCGCGGCCATGCCGCGCTGCGCGCTCTCCGCAATCGCCACCGCGATCGTCTCCTTGCTCGTATCGAAGGCCACAAAGGTCGTATCCTGTTCCACGGCTCGTCTCCCATGCCTGAGGCTCTGATCGGCTCAACCCGACCAACCCTCGATGCTGGCATGCAGCGAGACGAGCCACCGGCTTGGACCACGGACATGGGGTCTCAAGATGCTGGCTGGGGGCGGAGGCCAGCATGGATGGCGAGACCCTATTCGCTCGATCTTCGTGAACGCGTGGTCGCGGCGGTGGCCGGGGGCGCGAGTTGCCGAGAGGTCGCCACGACTTTCCAGGTCAGCGTGGCGAGCGTGGTGAAGTGGTCGCAGCGCTTCCGGGCCACGGGCAGCGCGGCAGCGAAGCCGATGGGCGGGGTGCGGCACAACTCGCTGGGTGGACAGCGGGACTGGCTGCTGGCGCGGATCGCGGCATCGCCTGACGTGACGTTACGGGGCCTGGTGGCGGAACTCGCCGAACGCGGCGTGCGATCGAGCTATTACGCGGTCTGGCTGTTCTTCGCGCGGCAGGGCCTCAGCTTCAAAAAAAGCCTGCACGCCAGCGAACAGGATCGCCCGGACGTGGCGCGCCGCCGCGTGCGCTGGAAGACGCATCAGGGCAAGCTTGATCCCAGGCGTCTCGTCTTCATCGACGAGACCTGGGCCAAGACCAACATGACGCGCACGCACGGCCGCTCTGTCAGGGGCCGGCGCCTCGTCGCCAAGGCGCCGCACGGGCGATGGCGCACGCTGACCTTCCTCGCCGCGCTCCGCCATGATCGTATCGTTGCGCCCTGCGTGCTCGACGGCCCCATCAACGGCCTGAGCTTCCGCGCTTACGTCGAGCAGTTCCTCGTGCCGACCCTCGTGCCCGGCGACATCGTCATCATGGACAATCTCGGCAGCCACAAGGGCCAGCTCGTCCGACGCGCCATCCGCGCCGCCGGCGCCAGGCTCTTCTTCCTGCCGCCCTACTCGCCCGATCTCAATCCGATCGAGCAGGTCTTCGCGAAGCTCAAAACCCTCCTGCGCAAAGCCGCAGAGCGCACCGTCACGGCCACGTGGCAGCGCATCCGCCAACTCCTCGACGCCTTCACGCCACAGGAATGCGCAAACTACCGGCGCAACTCAGGATACGCTTCAACGTGAGCAGATCGTGCTCTAGGCTCATGCGTGACGATCAGAGAGTCTTGGTATAATTCCCCGGAGCCATACGCAGCAGCGCGTCCGAGGATCTATCCTCGACCATTTCACGCTGGATCGGGACCGGGAACGATGGCGGCATAGGTCGCCGCCGTGAGGAAGAGGGCGGAGAGCCACCAGGCCTGCCAAATGCCATATGAGAGTAGCGCAATCACGAGCGCCGACACCGCCCACGCAAGCGCACCAGCACGTGCGCCGCGCGGCAAAGCTGCCGCAAAACCGATGCGCCACAGCCCCCACCAGACTATCGCCAGGCACAGCACCGTACCGGGAATGCCGAGTTCGACTTCCCATTGCAGCACCGCATTGTGCGGGTGAAGCGGCAGGGCCTCAGCGTCCGAGGGAAGGCCGGCGTTGGGAAAGAGATCGGCAAAATGCGTCTTGCCACCGGGAATCTCGCGCGATGCGTCCATGCCCCAGCCCAGCAGCGGCCGCTCGCCAATCCGGTCCGCCGTGAAGCGCCAGATCAGCAGGCGATGGATACCAGACCACTTGATCCAGGGCGCGTGCTGGTGAACGGCGAGGACGGTGCTGTAATCGGGTATTGCGAGCGGCAGCGCCGCAGCGGCGAGAGCAAGGCCGATAGCAAGGGATGCGGCGGCGAGCCGCGGCGCAAGCCAGCCTGCCGCGAAGCCGGCAAAACCGACAACGATGGCGAGCACCGCCGCGTCGCTGTCGAGCGCGAACACCGACGCGACTGAAGCCAGTGCGAAGGCAAACCCTGCGAATGCGTGCCTTCCCGTTGCCGCGGCGAGAACCGGCCACAGCGCTAGCACGAGCGTCGTCGCGCCGCGGTCGAAATGCGTGAGCGGCACCGCATGACCCAGGATCAGCCGCATCACTAACGCGTCGATCGAGGCCTTGAACAGTAGCAGCGCAAGGCCGAGAACGAGCCCGATGCACGCCGCAGCCGCGACGAGTTGCCGCTCGCGTGCGGAGAGAGTACACCCGGCAGCGAGAAGGACGACGCCGCTCGCCGCGACGAGGAGAAGTCGTAGCCCCTCGATGACACTGTGCCGCGGTAAGATCGACCACACGGCCGAGAGTGTGGCCCAGACTGCCAAAAGGAAAAGCAGCAGCGCGAGTGGCCAGACCCACCGCACGGCATCGACGACGACGCGGCCATCGAGCGCAAGAGTAGCGCAAGCGGCGACCGCGAAGAGCGGCGCAAGCGCCAACGGTGCAAGTGCAGCGAGCGGTGGCACCAAGCCAGCAGAGGCGGCAAGAACGAGGGCGCTGCGCAATAGCGCCCGGCGCCCATGCACGCACCGGTCCCTCATTCCGATACCGGCGGCGCCGCGCGAAGGGAATGGCACGTGCGGCGGCGGCAGACGAGCCGGCCTAGCGCCTCGGCCACATGGCAGCATATGGCAAAGTTCTGCATCATAGTAGGGTGATCGCGCCAGCGATCGAGCATTTGGCACTCGTAGTGTACGATCGGTTGTCCCGGCGTGAAGCGCGAAGCGAATTGATCCGTTGCACCGGAAGCAGCAAAATCGGTATCCCTGATCCGAGCGCAAATACCGCCGCACCTGCCGCCTCAAGGCGCCGGATCAGCGCTCCTCCAATGAGACCGCGCGCGACGAGCACAACCGTCCGGAGTGGGTGACTCGACAAAGGATTCTTCTGCTTGATCATTCCCAACATCAGTCGACCTCCTCAAAATGGTGCAACCAACCTGGACGCAAAACGCTGAATCACCCACCATTTCATCCATGTCGAAAGCCGATCGTGAATCTGGCCCCAGCCGTTCGCGCGAAGACTGGCATACCTCTCCAGCTGAGCACTTCGTGAATTCGGCTGCTTCCTGGCCAACGGTGCGGCGCACCAGAGAACAAATCGTCGACGAGAGTCGGCCAGATCGTGCCATTTCATTTTTTGACATCATCGCGCGCCATTGTCTACAAATTTGATCCGACGGCGATCGGGTGCAAGATTCCGTTCTTTCGAAGTTCTTGACAACGACGGCCGAGCGCGGATTTAACTGTTGCCGGTTCGTTTGACGTCCACTTAAGCTAATCCTGCCTTCGTCTCGATCTCCATAGAGAGTGAGATAGCCGATCATCGAGTGCCTACGCCGCGGATTGTAGAAGCGCTCGATGTACCGGACAGCAGGTAACCGAGTTGCGCCGACGAGATCGTCACCACGCCGTCGGCCGGGCTCGGCCACAAGAAGCAGCCTCGCTCCAGGCGCTTCGTGAACAGGCACGCCCCCTGGCCGTCATGCCAGATCACCTTCAACAAGTTGCCGCGACGACCACGGAAGCAAAACAGATGACCGCTCAGCGGGTCGCGATGCAGAATCTCCTGGACCTGCAAGGCCAGTGACGGAAAGCCCTTACGCATGTCGGTGTAGCCGGTCGCAAGCCACACCCGCACGCCTGTCGGCAACGGGATCATCACTGCCGTCCGTCGGCCACCGCTCGGACCGCTGCCGCCAGCGTCGCCTTGTCGACCGTGCCCGTGATCCGCATCCGAGCCATTGAAGCAGCAACGACCGCGAGATGCCGTGTCGCCGCGCTGTCGCCGCGACTTGGCGTGGCGCCTGCAAGCTCTCAAGCACGATCTTGAGCTTCTCGTCTTCAGACCAGCGTCGCCGTCGACCCGTCTCCACTACCTCGAGGCGGTCCGCCTGACCACTGTGCGTATGACTGTCCATAAGGACAGTACTCAACACCCAGCCTCACCTCACAAGGCGGCCTTTGCCGAAGGGATACGAGAGCCGTGTAGAGCATGGCGAAGCGCCCAACTGGCGCCTCCGGCAAGACGATCAACGCGTTATTGTCGAGGATCTTTTTCGCCTGCCGCCCAAGCTAGGACAGATCACGATGATGATGGAAGGCGCCTCGTGAAACTGGGGCGGCATTGAGCGGCGATCGCCGGACGATATGGACGTTGAGGAGCGGACTTACGGCCCAAGAATGTCACGGAGTCACCATGCTTCAAGAATCCGAGGGAACATGAGCGGCACCACCGCGAAAGCAATGAGATACACACCCACAAACGGCACGAGCCAATGGCAATCGCCCACGACCGCCACTAGACTCAGCAAAAAATCACAAAAATTGTACGGACAACTTTTCGGTGCACAGAATCACGACGGCCTCTCCCTTTCAAGCGGCCGTCGTTCGATGAGCATCCGCAACGGCGGGAATTTCATAAAGCACATAGTGCTCATTTTCGTAGACCGCTTTCCATGCGTCGAACTGATAACGCTGCGGGCCGAAACTCGGTCTCGCGGCGATCTTTCTCAGGACCGCGAGATTAAGAGCGTAAGTGCGGCACAGTTCGGGAATGATCTCCGGGGCGACATAAGGATAGGGGGCGTAGAGACGATCGATGAATCGCCAGCCGAGTTCGCCGGGACTGAGCGGGTTTGGCAAGGTGCAGATCGCCGCACGAGTCTCCAAATAGAAGCAATAGGATTCGCTGTCGTTAATGACGAGGAGCCGCGCCTGAGCAAAGGCGTCGATGCGCCGGGCAACAGCGCGTCGTGCGGATGCAGTCTGATCGGCGAATTGCTGCCTCAAGGAATAGACGTTTAGAGCAAAGACGGCGGCATGTATCCCCAAAAGCATGATTAGGATAACGCCGATCAGCCGGCTGGGCAGCACGGCGAAAAAGAGATACCACTGTGCGGGGAACCCGAATTCAAGATACCGCTCCGCCTCGCCGAGAATGCGAAACGCGCCAACGCTCGTCAAGAGCCATGCGGCGATCGACGCCAAACTGACGTTTAGCGCCGCTTGTAAGGGTAAATCCACGCGCGTTGTCGACAGGCCCAGAATGACTCCGGGAACCAGTAGGAAATGCCGCGCGAGGCCGGAAAGAATCGGATTTCTCGCCAGCACTTCCTTCGCCACGGCCAGCGCATCGCGACGCTTGAGGGCTCGCCAGAGACTGCCGAGATCTCCGCGCATTCCCTTCAGGATGGAAACATTGCGGCGATACCAGGCAAGATGAGCGATCTGCGCAGCGACCTGGTCGGCAAAATAGCCTCGCGAGGCGATCCACGCCGTCGCCACTCCGGTCGCAACGATCGCGAGGAACGTACCGTCATGTGTGAGAAGGGTGAGCGTCGGTAAGTAGAGCAGCAGGACTTGGGCGGCGAACTTTGAGGAGAGCAGCAGTGCCGCAACGAGTACTGTAGCCAGCCCTGCCCAAAGCCACGACGACAGAGGGAGTATCCCGTCCGCGTTCGCGAGATAGAGAATGATAAGCAATCCGGCGAGCAGCTGCGAGAAGCTGCGCGGCGTTAAGGCGAACGCGCGAGGTCCGATATGAACCAACGTCAAACCAGGGGCGATCAGGTAGAATGCAAGAATCGCCGCGAGATCGTTTTCCGGGACGCCGTGCCGCGCCAGCAAGGGCAGAAGCGCTGCTCCCACCATGGCATCGAAAAGAAGTCCCGACCAACGGTCGAGATAGAAAACCGCCGCTTCTGGCAAAAATGATATAAACTGATGGTAGAGCTTAGGGTAGCTGAAGCTGCCCGGTAACAGAAGCCGATCGTCTCGGATCGATCCCATTCGTTGGCTCTGCCTGATCATGCGAATGAAGGCCACGTGGAAGCAGCGATCGGTCCCGCCGTGAGCCTCGGGCATTGCCCCGACCCAAAATCTCAATGCCAACGCGCCGATCAGCGTGAGAAGACTTGCTCCGACAGGCATTTCTCAACGGAACTCCGGGAATATCGTCACGGCATGAAACTGTGCCAAATCCGTTTCTCCTCTGCCTTGGCGATCGCAGGATCGAACATGACTCTCGCGAGCCGCGCGCATGCGCCGGCACGGCGTTCCGCCTCGTCCCGGTTATCGAGCGCCTCCGCGAGTTGGCGCGCAAGGTCAACTGCATCCGGGTAATCGGCGAGATAGCCAGTCTCACCGGGACGAATAAGCTCATGATGCCACTCGATGGCGAAGGCGACAATAGGACGCGCAAAGAGCGCGGCCTCCACCAGCGAGGAGCCCCCAAGCGGCACTAGGACCACGTTCGAGTAATGGGCTGCCGATCGGATGTATTTCTGATCGCGCCGACCGACGAAATGGACGTTACGGGCGAGACCACGCACAGCTGTCCATTCGGTCAGCTCCGGTTGCAATGGTCCGTCACCGATCATGACGAAACCGACATCCGGGTGCGTTGACAGTAGCAGCTGGATGCCTTCCAGGGATTCGCGCACGAGCTTGTCGGCTGCGAGCCGCGACCACAGTGTCACGACACGGCCTTCCGCGGGAAAACCCTCGAGATCGCGCCGCGGCAGGATCGGCAGATCCGCGATGCCGGGCTCTACAGCGATGCGGAAAAGGCGGGCTTTTGCCGGATGCGCGCCGTTCGAGACCGCGCTTTCGAGGGTGTTGACGCTGAGGCCTTGAACAAGATCGCAGGCGCGAAAGAATAGGAGGGACACGAGCTTGTCGAACATCGTGCCGATGACGATGCCGGTGCCGGTCGCCACGCGAAACGGCAGATAAACGGGCACTCCCGAGTGATAAGCGATCACATCGACATTGCCGCGCACCTGCGTCACGAGTTTTACCGGCAGAAGCCACCGCAGCAACGTCGCACGAGGGACCAGAGCGCTGGGCGACCACGCCTCGATCGCAACCGGCCGTAGGCGCCGGGCGATCTTGTAGGTGGAAATTAGCCCCCATGCCTCGCGGACGATCATGCGGAAGAACCGTGGCGTCCACCTATGACGCGCGAGCGTCGGCAGACGAATGTCGACGCCGATGACGCGATGGGTGGCACGCGTCACGGCTGGCGCGCAATCACCGACATGGAGTACCATTGTGTAGCGCGTGTTCGGACGCTCGAAAACATGCTCGATCAAGCCGCGACTATTATTGGCGAGATGTGCTGGCATATCGGCGGAGGCCAGCATCAAGACGACGGGACGTAAATTCCGCCACGGTTTGGGCGGCCGGAGAAAAGCCCAGAATGCGACGACCGCGTAGCCACAGAGGAATGTAAACGCGCCGGCCAGCAACGCAACAAACTGCACGATCTGCCGGACGAAATTCACTTCGCTAGCCGCGTGTTTCGAGTTGTGATCCATAGAACTCGTGGAAGCGATGTCCCTCGCGCATCATCTCCTCCCAGCGTCCGGCCTCGACGATCCGGCCCTGTTCCAGAAAGCAAAACCGGTCCGCCGTGCGCAGCGTCCAGAGACGATGGGCGATAATGATGACTGTCACGCTTCCGCGTAGCCCCGCGATCGCATCCATCACCCAACGCTCGGTCTCCATGTCAAGCGCGCTCGTCGCCTCGTCCAGCACCACGAGCCGGACCCGGCCCACGAGAGCGCGAGCGAGCGCGATGCGCTGACGCTCGCCTCCGGAGAAGCGAACGCCGCGGTCGCCTACGAAGGTATCGAGTCCATTCGGTAGCGAGGCAACGAAGCGGTCCGCTTGCGCCATACGTATGGCCTCGCGGAGATCGGCTTCACTTGCATCGGGGTGGCTCCAGCGAATATTGTCGCGAATGCTCGCGTTAAAGAAGAAAGCGTCCTGCGCGACATATCCGATCGTACGGCGCCAAGCCGCGAGCGGCAAGCTTGCCAGCGGATGGCCGTCGATTTCGACGCGGCCCTCATCCGGCAGAACGAGTCCGAGAATGCAGTCGACGAGAGTGGATTTGCCGGCGCCCGACGGGCCCGCGAGGCCGAACACCGATCCCGCCGGAATATCGACCGTTGCCGAAGCCAGCGCGGTCTGGTCGCCATAGCGGACGGTGACGTCGCGGAGCGCGATGGCCGCGCCCCGTTGCTCAACTGGTGCAGGCATTTCCCCGCTAACCGACTCGGTGCGCGCCTCCCGTTCGACGCGCGCCTCATCCGCGATGCGCTGGATCGAGAGGATGGCGGGCGCGTAGCCTTGCAGCGCCTGGATGTTTTGCTGCATGACGGAGATCCGCTGAAAGATGCGGATGAAGACATAGACCTCGAGGATGATCGACGCGGAATCCACGTGGATCACCTCGATTCCGAACCAGAGACACAGCAACAACAGAAGGATCGCCGTGACCTCGTAGATCGCGCGTATCAGATTGGGATAGAACGCGATGACGCGGCCTATCGAAAATGCGTCCTGCGACGCAGTGGCGAATGCCTCGGCCGCGCGCGCCTCGGACGCGGTCGCCTTGATGACCTTTGCGCCCGAAAGGAATTCTCCGGCGAGCGTCTGGATCGCTGCCGCCTGCTCGGACAGGCTCGTTCCCGCGCGCCGTCCAAGTCGCATGAGCGGTCGGGCAGACCGCGACAAGACAACGGCGAATACTAGGACGACGGCGGCGATCGGCCAGGCCACTGCCAATGCGAACAGCATGTAGACCGCCACGAATGCACCGCTGGCCGCTACGAGACCCAGAAGATGCAGCGCCGTGCCGAGGCGCTGGGGTTCCGTGACCAGCGCCGCCACGAGGTCGCCCGCGCGCCGCTCGACGAAGAACCGCCAACGGGCGCCGACAATGGCCTCGAACAGTTCGGTGCGCAAATTGGCGACGTACCAATTCTGCTCGTGCGCCGTGAGCCAGGACTGGGCGAGAAAAAACACGTTCTGTACGACGAAGGCGATGCCGACGAGCACCAGGATCGGCACCAGCGTCTGCCCAATCCCTAAGAAAGCGAGCGCGTCGCCGACGCCATGGCCGACCGCCCCCTGGGACGCCGCCGTGCCAAGCCCGATCTGCGCCAAGAGCGGAAAGAGCAGCGTAAGCCCCACCCCCTCGGTGACGCTGCTGAGGGAAAGCAAAAGCACTAGAAGCGCGAGACGCCATCCCAACCTCGACGCCAGGTCCGCGATCAGGATGCGGGTCGGCCGCGATGCTTCATCGCTTCCGCGCCGCCCTTTGGTTCGATCCGGCGGGTTCGTCATGCGATCCGCCGTCAGCGGGAATTTCCGGTCTGCACGTGCGAGTCCGCGTTCATTTGTCGCCGCGATAGCAAAGGCGCACCTGCGCGCCCTCGCCTTCGACCCTGCCGATGATTTGCGCCGGCGTGCCGCCGACGATCGCGCCGTCCGGGACGTCCGCGTTCACGACGCTGTTCGCGGCGATGACGCAGCGCGTGCCGACCGTAACGCCGGGCAGG
>DATKQE010000075.1:0-72514 GCA_035532935.1 Allostellaceae bacterium | reverse complement strand
GCTCAAGGTCGTGTGGATCGAAAGCGGCTTGGCTTGGGTTCCGTTTCTGATGCAGCGGCTCGACAACGAGTACATGATGCGCACGTCCGAGGCGCCCGGCCTGAAGCGGCGCCCGAGCGAATACATGCGCGAGATGTTCTTCACCAGCCAGCCCATGGAGATGGTCGAGAACCGCGAGGCGCTGGAGATGACTTTCAAGATGATCAATGCCGAGACGCAGCTCCTCTACGCCTCGGACTATCCGCACTGGGACATGGATCTGCCGAGCACGATCTACGACCTGCCGTTCCTTTCCGAGCAGGCCAAGCGCAACGTCCTCGGCGGCAACGCGATCCGCTTGTTCAATCTTGATCCGGCCGTCTCCGAGACCAAGCGCGCCCGCAGGGAGAGCCGCGCCAACGGCCACGCCTGAGCACGCGGCGCGGGCGCGGGTCAGCCCGCCCGCAGCGCCGCCGCTTCGTCGCCGATCATCGCCTCGAGCATGCGCCGCGCGGTGATGCCGCCGGCGTCGTGGTTCATGTCGATCCGCTGCGCGTCGGGGCGGAGCTCGATGTTCTCCTGTTGCGCGCCGATGATGGCGAGGTCCTCCAGGAACGCCGTGTGGACGTTCTGGTAGAGCAGGTCGGTGACCCATTGCTTGTCGGTCTTGAAATTGTGCGCCTGGCTCCAGAAATAGTGGGTCGTACGCTCGGTCTCGGGCGTGATCGCGTTGAGATTGCGCATCGAGATGCCCTGGCTGCGGTTGCCGTCGCGCGCGCCGGTGCCTGACGGCGCGCAGCCGACATCGAGCCGCACGAACGCCGCCGGCGTCCAGTCGATGATCTGCCAGCGGTCGACGTGCTGATCCGGCTTGAACCCGCCGGCCTTCTGGAAGAACGGCGGCGGCGGGCTTTCCATGACCCAGCGCGTGACCCGGACGCCGCGGTTGAGGCGCTCGGCCTTCATCGGCGTCTGCGCCACCTTCTCGGTGCCGAGCGTGGTCGGATGGACATAGGAGAGATGCGACAGGTCGAGCAGGTTCTCGACCAGAAGGACGTAGTTCGCCTTGAGCTCGAGCCGCTCGCCGGCAAAACGCCATTCGGGATCGTCCATCCAGTGGAAATCCTCGATCTTGTCGGGGTCGGCGAGCTTGGGATCGCCCATCCAGATCCAGATCCAGTGATAGCGCTCGACCACCGGGAAGCTCCGGACCCGCGCGCCGGGCGGGATCGCCGTCTGTCCCGGCACCAGGATGCAGGCGCCGCTCGCATCGTAGGTGAAGCCGTGATAGGGGCATTCGACGGCGTCGCCGACAAGCCGCCCGCGCGACAGCGGCGCGTGGCGGTGGCAGCAGCGGTTCTCGAGCGCGACCGGGCGTCCGTCCTCGGTGCGGTAGAACATCACCGGCTCGCCGAGCAGCGTGCGCCGCAGCATCTGCTGGCGCGTCACCTCGTGGTCCCACGCCGCGACATACCAGGAATTGCGCAGGAACATCCGATCCTCCCTCGTGACCCCGTCCTCGGCGCAGTATGGGCCAAGCGGCGGCGCGGGAGAAGACCGCACCTGCGCCGCGGGCGCGCACTTTTTCCCGCTTCCGAGGCTGCCTATCATGCGCCGCCGGCCCATGGCGCGACCGGAAACGCAGGAGCCGTCCCATGCTGATCGTCGATGCGCAGGTCCATATCTGGTCGGGCGGCACGCCCAACGGCGTGCATCGCCAGGTTCCGGCCTTTTCAGCGGAGCAATTGCTCAAGGAAATGGACGCGGCCGGCGTCGATGCGGCGCTCATCCACCCGCCGAGCTGGGATCCGAATGCCGTCGAGGTCGCCGTCGCGGCAGCGCGCCGCCATCCCGGCCGGCTCGCGGTGCTGGGGCGGTTCGCGCTCGACGATCCCGCCAGCCGGTCGTTGGTCGCGACCTGGAAGGAGCGTCCGGGGATGCTGGGTTTGCGCTTCACTTTCCTGCAGCCGCATCAGAAGGAGTGGATGATCGACGGGACGATGGACTGGCTGTGGCCTGAAGCCGAGCGCGCGGGGCTGCCGGTCGCGCTGGCGGCGGCCGATTTTCTGCCGGTGATCGGCCAAGTCGCCGGGCGTCATCCGGGGCTGCGCCTCATCGTCGATCATCTGGCGGCGGTCCCGGGCGCCAAGGATGCGGCGGCCTTCGCCAAGCTGCCCGAACTGCTCGCGCTGGCCCGCTTTCCCCATGTCGCGGTCAAGGCGACGGCGGCGCCCGGCACCTCGAGCGAGGCCTATCCCTATCGCAACATCCATGCCTATCTCCGCCAGATCTACGACGCGTTCGGCCCGCGGCGGATGTTCTGGGGCACCGACATCACGCGCATGCCGTGCTCGTGGCGCCAGTGCGCGACGCTGTTCACCGAGGAACTGCCATTTCTGTCGCTGGCCGACAAGGAGTTGGTCATGGGCCGCGCGCTGTGCGACTGGATCGGCTGGAACCTGCCGGCGGCATAAGGGCAAGCCCTTACGTAATCCCCCGAATTTGGCCTGTCCTTCTTCCCGGCCATGTAACCCCAAGAGGCGCCAAAAACCGCGCCCATGGGTGGAACATGGAGCAAGTGAAGCTCATTGCCGGCCGCATCGACGCGTTCTGCGCGCGTCTCAATGCGGGTCTTGCCGCGGTCGCGCTGGCCTTGGCCGTGGTCGTCCTTGTCGCGATGGTTTTCCGCGCGCAAGACTTCATGCCCTACGGACTCGATCCGCAATATTCCCTGGCCTATCAGGCCGCCGAGTAAGGGGCAGGGCGCCGCCCGATCCTGACGCGACCGCCGCGGGGCGCGACCATCCGCCGCAGGAGCCAAGGTCAAGGACGGGGCGGCCCGATGGCACGGACGGCTGAACGTTTGCACGCGGCATCATCGCCCGCGCCGGTCGAGATCATCAGGCGCGGCGCCACCACCGCTGCCGAGTTGCGTGGCGTCGATTTTTCCCGCCCGATCGATCCGACGACGGCCGCCGCCGTCTACGACGCGCGCGTCGAGCACAAGGTGGTCTATTTCCGCGACGTGAACATCACGCCCGAACAGCATGTCGCGTTCGGCCGCCTGTTCGGTGAGCTGACGGTTCCTCCCTTCGTGCCGCATCTCGACGGCTATCCTGAAATTCTTGTGCTCGACAACCACAAGGACAATCCGGTATTCACGACCGATGTCTGGCATTCGGACGAGACCTTCCGCGCGACGCCACCCATGGGCCCGATCCTGCGCTGCATCCGCACCCGAGTTGGGCGGCGACACGGTGTGGGCGGACATGTGCGCCGCCTATGACGGGCTGAGCGACAAGATGCAGCCCTTCCTGTCCGGGCTCGAGGCCATCCACGATTTCAGGAATTTCCGGCGCCAGTTCGACGCGCTGGTGATCGCCGAGCGGCATGAAAAGCCGACGAAGATGGAGGAGGAACTGCCCAATCCCGTCCGTCCGGTGGTGCGCACGCATCCGGTGTCGGGCAAGAGGGCGCTCTTCGTCAACACGCGGTTCACCGTGGCGATCAAGGGCATGCGCGAGGACGAGAGCCGCGCGCCGCGCGATTTTCTGTGTGCGCAGCCGCATATCCCGGAATACCAGTTCCGCTTCCATTGGGAGCCAAATTCAATGGTGTTCCGGGACAACCGCTCGACGCAGCATTATGCTGCCAACGGCCATTACCCCGCGCGGCGGACGATGCAGCGCGTCACCATTCGCGGCGACCGGCCGGCCTAGCGACGCATCCTCGCGCCGAACGGGCAGCCGATACCGCTCACCTCACGAGGTTTCCATGCACTCACGACGACCGATTCTGTCGCTTCTCTTTGCCGCGGCGCTGGCGGTGCTGCTCCCGCCATCGTCGCGCGGCGCGGAACCGTTGAAGATACGCATCGGCTGGCTGCTCGTTCCCGCCGAGATCACGCCCATCCTCTTTCCCCAGGACGGCATCGCCCGGCATCTCGGGAAATCCTACGTGCTCGAGCCGATACGCTACCAGGGCAGTCCGCTGCTCATCTCCGCGCTCGCTGCGGGGGAACTCGACGTGGCGCCGTTCGGCTACTCCTCCTTCGCGCTCGCGGTCGAGAACGGCGGCATGACCCATCTCCGCATCTTTGCCGACGAGGACCGCGACGGGGTCGGCGGCCATTTCACGACGCAGTACATGGTCCGCAAGGACAGCGGCATAAGCTCGATCAAGGATCTCAAGGGCAAAGTGTTCGCGACCAACGCCGCCGGCAGCATCGGCGACCTGCCGGTGCGCATCATGCTGCGCCGGAACGGGCTCGACGACAAAACCGACATCACCACGGTCGAAGTCGCGTTTCCCAACATGAATGCCATGCTCGAGGAGCACAAGGCGGATCTGATCATTTCGGTGCTGCCGTTCTATCTCGCGCCGCAGCTCCAGTCGTCGGCGCGCACGCTCTTTACCTCGCGCGATGCGATGGGGCCGGCCGAGATTTCCATGTTGACCGCGTCCGACGCGTTCCTGCACAAGAACCGCGCGGCGGTGGTCGATTTCCTGGAAGACTATCTGCGCGCGCTCCGCTGGTACCTCGATCCCGCCAATCACGACGCGGCGATCGCGGCGGTCTCGAAGTTCGTCAAGATTCCACCGGAGCGGTTCGCGAGCTGGGCGTTCACGGGGCGGGACTATTACCGCGACCCGCGCGCGCAGGTTGACGTTGCCGCCTTGCAGAAGAACGTCGATGTGCAGCATCAGCTCGGCTTCCTGCCCAAGCCTCTCGACGTGAAGCCTTATGTCGATATGAGTCTCGCCACGGAGGCGGCCCGGCGGCTCAAGTGACGCCGCGTCGCCCCTGAGCCGGCGGATGGAGGCGCCGCGTCTCGATCCGCCGCAGCTCCGTCCGGCCCCAGACATTGCCCGGCCGTGCCGCGAGCCGCTCCTGCAATAATTCGCGGGCGGTGTCCCATCGTTCCGCCTTGACCGCGGCGTCGATCAGCAATTGTTCGAACAGGTCGCGCTGGGCATGGCTGCCGCCGATCCGGTGGATCGCGGCGCGCACCGGCAGGAGCAGATCGACGGCGCATGCGAACGCGCCCGAGCGATGCGCCTGCGCGGCCTCGGCGAGCACGAGCCCCGCCGCCGACATCACCGCCGCCTGGCTTTCCTTGGCCGCGGTCGCGAAGCGCGTGCTCGATTGGCACCAGCGCGTGAAATCTTCCGGCGTCCCTGCCGCCGCCAGCGCCATCGCGAAATGCGTGTCGCTGAACACCAGCATGTGATCGTCGAGCCGGGCGGCCGCGCGCGCCGCCAGTTCGTCCCAGCGCGCGCCGACGGGAACGCCCGCCTGTTCGAAGCGCCACAGCAGTGACACGGCATTGACGATGTCGAGATGCTCGTCGGTCGAATCGGCGCGGACCTCGCCGTCGTAGCGCGCCAGCGCCTCGTCGAAGCGTCCCTCCGCTAGCAGGAAGAGACAGCGATGCCACCACACGTGGAATGCGAAATTGTTCGCGTCCCGCCACTGCGGCGCCAAGCCGTCGATCCAGCGCAGCCCGTCCTGAGCGCGGTCCTGCATCTCGAACACGTGGGCGACGGCGTGTGCGCCCCAGATGTCGGCCGGCTCGCGTTCGATGGCGCGCTTGCCGACGCGCTCGGCGGCATCGTATTCGCCGCATTCCTCGAGCCCGAAGGCGTGGCAGCCGAGCGCAAAGCCGTAGCCGGGGACGGTGTCGTCCCAGGCGGCGACCGCGCCGGAAACGGTGCCGTGCATGCGCGTCCAATCGCCGGCATAGAACAGCAGATACTGGACGAGCTTGAGTGCGACGATGTCGTGGGGATATGCCACGAGGATCGTCTCGAGAATGACGGTGGCGGCGTCGAGATCGCGCCGGATCCAGGCCTCGAGCGCTCGAAGGTGCATCGCCTCGCGCGGCGTTGAACCGACCGCGCGCATGGAAGCGGCCGCAGCGTCCGCCGCCTCGCGGGCGCGCGCGACGAGTTCGCGCTTCACCAGCAGCAGCATGAAATAGCCGTAGAGGATGTGGCCGAAGACGACGTGCGGATCGCCGGCGAGCGTCGCGCGCAGCCGGTCGCCGGTATCGAGCTTGAAGCCGCAATAGGCGGTGATCGTCGCGTCGAGCCGCGCCGCCGATTCCGCCGTCGACGCCGTCACCGCAAGGCCGTGCTGATCGCTCAACATCGTGGCACCATTGCCGCCGAAATTGCGGGGAGAACGCGCATACTGCCGTCCACGGTGCGCGCGCCGCTGCTCCCCGCGACGAGCACCACGAAGGCGCTCGCCGTCGCCAGCGCCGCGACGTTGCGGCCCTTCCAGGGCGCATTCTTGAACCACGCCACGCCATAGGCAATGGCGAAAAGCAGCGCGAACGTCGCGGCGTTGACCGCGATCTGGACCGCCGCGCCGGTGCCGGCGTGGTCGAACACCATCCCGCTGACATAGGACAGCACCATGCCCGACGTGAAGATCGACAGTGCCTGCTGCCCGCATTTGACGAGCGGCCGGATCGGCGCCGTGGACAGGAGCCGTTCGCGACCCTTCAGCAGCGCCACCGCGACATGGGCCGAGGCGAGAAAATGGACGTATTGCAGGAGATCGAGATAGGTCTTGTCGGTGTGATGCGCGATCCAGACTCGGAGCCAGTCGAGCGGCGGCACCCGCTCGAACACCGAGGGCAGCGAGACCCCGAGACCGGCGAGCAGAACCGCCACGCTCGCCGCCAGCAGCGGCGGCGACGCGAGCGGCAGCCTGATCCAGCCGCGCCGCAGCGAAAATCCGGTGAAGAAGATGAGCTGCCAGGCGAACGGATCGAAATACCATTCGGCCTGATTGTCGGCATGGGCGGGAAGGTTGAGCTGAAAGAAATTGGCGGCGGCATAGAGCGCGATCGACGTCGCCGGCACCAGTAGCGGATGGATGCGCGCGAGCGCCATCGCCACCGGCACCATCGCCAGCGCCACGATATAGAGCGGCAGGATGTCGATGTAGTGCGGGACATAAGTCAGCGTGAACAGCCCCACCAGCGCATTGCCGGTGTCCGAGAAGAAGCGCTGCAACTGAGCGACTTCGATGTAGTTGGTGTCGCCATACCAGCGCGTGCCCAGGACCACCACCACCGCCACGGCGAAGAACATGCCGATCTGGGCCGCGTAGAGTTGCAGGCAGCGATAGGCGATCCGGGCGGTGCCGATGAGCCAGCCCTGGCGGACGAAGGTGCCGCCGAAGGCGATCGCGGCGGTCATGCCGGACACGAACACGAACATGTCGGCGGCGTCGCTGATGCCGTAGCGCGCCGGAATATAGTCATAGAGAAAATTCCCGCGGGCATGCGCGATATAGATGATGAACATCGCGATCCCGCGGAAGAAATCGAGCCGCGGATCGCGCGGTCCGGCCGGCGTCGGATGGGATTTCACCTCGGCGCTCCCGGCTCGTGCCGCATCAACGCGCTCCTGGCCATCCATGCTGCTCAAGCTCCCGAAACTTCAATCCGCGAGCGCGCTGGCCGCGACCCGGAACTCGTGCAGATCGGCGGCGTCGCAGACGCGGCTCGTGAACGTCAGCCGCTCGCCGATGCGGCCCGAGTCCGCCGGCACGCGGATCAGCATCAGCATCAGAAAGGCGCAGCTCCCGAACGCCCGCATTTCCTGAATCTCCGGATTGACCGGATTGTCCGAGGGCCACAGCGGCGGCCCGACTTGGAAATAAGTTCCGAGATCGGCAAACACCGCCAGCACCAGCACCGCGTCGTAGGCCAGCTTGTAGCGGTTCCATGGGATCGCGCGGAATCCCGCACTCATCGCACCTTGACCTCGCTCACGATGGCGCCGCCGCGAACAGCACCGCGGCGAGGGCGGGCAGGACCAGCCACGCCAGACGATGCCAGCGTCGATGCGGCCGTCTCATCCGGCGACCAGCCAGCGCCGTACGAGGAGCGGCCAGAGCAAGACCGCGCCCGGCAGGATCATGACGCGCGCACCCACGGTGACGGGACCGGAATGCGGCAGGATGCGCGCGATGCCGAGCGTGGCAAATCCGACCGCTTCCGGCGGCATCGGCGCGAGCCACGGCGGGGCCACGAGCGTCGCTTGCGCGTCCGCGCGTCCGCGCGTCCCTGCGCCCGGCGGGCGCGCATCGTCGCGCGGCTGAACTCGAAATCCTTGGCGGCGCCTTGCGGTTCGTGTGGCCGATGGATGAGCTGTGCGACGTCCATCGTGGTGACGCAGCCGAAATTATAGAGGAACCTCGCCTCGGGCGTGTCGCGCAACGCGTCCGGCTGGAGTAGCGGATGTCCTTCTCGCGTTCGCTTACTTCCTCGAGATTGGTCGGAATGGCGCCCCGGCTGTGGAACAGATCGACCTGGCAGCTGAGCCGGCTGCGGCGCGGCACGTACTCGACCACGTATTGCAGTGGCGTGTTCGAGACGAGGCCGCCGTCCCAGTAATGCTCGCCGTCGATCTCGACTGCGGGAAATCCGGGCGGCAGCGCGCCGCTCGCCATCACATGCTTGGGACGGATGGCGATCTCGGCGTTGTCGAAATAGGCAAACCAGCCCGTGCGCACGTTGACGGCGCCGACACTGAAGCGCATCTCGCGGGCATTGATCCGGTCGAAATCCACGAGGCGCTCAAGCGTACTCTTCAACGCGCCGGTCGCGTAGTAGCTCGTTGGCGAAGAGGTGCCGAACCATTTCGGCAAGACATACGGCGCGAAGAAACCGGGCTGTCCGAACAGTAGCGCGGCGAGCGCGCTGCACCGCCGATGCGCCTCGCCGCCTCGGGACGGCCACAGCGCCGTCGGCCCGGTAATCTCCTCCCAGAATCGGCGCAGGCGGTCGACGCGATGCTCGGGCGCGTTGCCGGCAATGATGGCGGCGTTGACGGCGCCGATCGAAATCCCTGCCACCCAGTCGGGCAGATATTCCGATTCCGACAAGGCCTCGTACACCCCCGCCTGGTAGCTGCCGAGCGCGCCGCCGCCCTGGAAAACCAGGGCTACCGCCTTGTCATAGGACTGGGGGCGCGGCGGCGGGCATTGCGCGGGCATGGAAAGCCTCCAGGCAGGCGTGGCGTGGATGAGCAACGTATTCGTGCCGGGACGACGACCCTGCGATCCCGGCGCAAATTGCCGGCGATTTCAGCTTCTCTCATCGCGGAGGACCAATCAATCGTCCGTGATGACGCGGTGATGCCGGCATGGGCTGGCAAGCCGGCGCCTATCGGATAGACTGAGCGGCGTCTTCGTGGTGGAGGCCGATGTGCAGCGCCCCTTGGTTCTGATCGCGTCCTTGTTTCTCTCGGGTTGCGTCTCGTGGTCGTCGCCTTGGGGCATCTTCGTGCCCGACCCTGATGCGGCGATCGCGCCCGCGCCGAAGGCGGAGGCTCGACCCGCCGCCGGCACGGAGGCCGCGCTCGACGATCCCGAGGAATTCGTGATCACGACAGGGTCGTCGGCCGATCCGCGCACGCGCGCGCAGGACTTCTGCACCGAGCGGTCGCGCTATGCGCGCCTGGTCTCGGCCCAACGCATCGCCGGGGCGACTCCCGAACACGACACCATCAGATGGTATTTCGATTGCATCTATTGAGATCGACGCGGCGCAGCCGCCTCATTCGAGCTCGCCGCGCGCCACCGCGTCACTGCGATAGAACGAGAAGGTGAGCGCCACGGCCGCCGAGATGCCGTATTCCTTCTTGAACAGCGGGCTGCCTGAATTGGTCGCGCCCTTGTAGAGTTCGGGCGCGAACAGCGCGATCAGATTCATGCGTTGATTGAGCGGAATGCGGTAGGTGATATCGAGCCGCGAGCCGAGATAGCCGCCCGAGGCGTTGAATTGCGGTCGCCCGGGGGCGACGTATTGCGGCTGCACAGAGTAGAAGTATTGCATCAGCCGGCTGGTCGCGAATTGCGGTCCAATCCCGATCTTGAGGCGCCCGCCGCTGTTCATGAAATTGGCATGGGTATAGGCGACCTCCGGTGCCATCAGGAAGCCGCGGAACGCGAACGAGCTGAAATCCGTCGACACGACCGCCCGTACCGGCAGCTCGAAATCGATCTTGGCGTACCTTGCGTCGCGCGCGAGCAGTACGTTGAGGCGCGGTCCGACCTGGCCCATGTAATCCAGTCCGGGCATGCCCTGCCGCGCGGCATCGTCGTGGCTCGATCGGAATGCGGCCGAGGCGCTGACATCGAAGCTCACCGCCGGCGTGGCGTAGAGGATGCCGCGCGCGGCGTTCTCGCTGAGCTGGAGATTCCGCCCGCGATAGATGATGTAGGGCAGGGGCAGCGCGTGGAAATGGCTCTGGCTCGACGCCGGATAGTCGGGAAAGCTGCCGCCCGCGGCGAGGACGCCGACCTCGAACAGTGGCAGGTCTCCGCTTGCCGCCTGCGCCAGGGGCGCAAGCCCTAACAGAATCGCCGCCGCTGCGACGGCGGCTCTGAGAAAGATCGGCAAGAATAGCCCCCCGACTGAAACCGGCCGCGGCTCTAACATGCCGGTTCGTGTTTGGCCAGCGTCAATCCCTGATATGGGCCCCGATATGGGCCCCGATACGGCTTGAAATAGTTTGCTTCTAAGTTGCAGTCTTGGAACGGCCCGCGTTGCGCCGGCATGCGTGTCTCGCCATATTCGCGCCAAGCGATCGGATCGGGTCAACGTCCGGAAAGGGGTACGATCTTGGGATGCAGGCCATAACGTCCCGCCAGGGTCTTTCCCATCTCGACCTGCTCGAGGCGGAGGGCATCGCCATCATCCGCGAGGTGGTGGCGCAATTCCGCAATCCGGTGATGCTGTACTCGATCGGCAAGGATTCATCGGTGATGCTGCACCTCGCGCGGAAGGCGTTCCATCCGGCGCGGCTGCCGCTTCCGTTGCTGCATATCGACACGACGTGGAAATTCCGCGACATGATTGCGTTCCGCGACGGTGTGGCGCGCGATCCCGGCATCGAACTTCGCGTGCATGTGAACGAGGAGGGTGTGGCGCAGGGGATCACGCCCTTCAGCCACGGCTCCGCCATATATACCGACGTGATGAAGACCGCCGCGCTCCGGCAGGCGCTCGACAAGTGGCGGTTCGATGCCGCGCTCGGCGGCGCGCGGCGCGACGAGGAGGCGAGCCGCGCCAAGGAACGGGTGTTCTCGCTGCGCAGCGCGGCACACCGCTGGGACCCCAAGAATCAGCGCCCCGAGTTGTGGCACATCTACAACGGCCGCATGCAGCCCGGCGAGACCATGCGCGTGTTCCCGCTGTCCAATTGGACCGAGCGCGACGTATGGGAATATGTCGAGCGCGAGGGCATCGAGGTAGTCCCGCTCTATTTCGCCAAGGAGCGGCCGGTGGTCGAGCGTGACGGCGTCCTCATCATGGTCGATGACGGCCGCATGGCGCTGCGTCCCGGCGAGACGCCCGAGCTGCGCTCGGTACGGTTCCGTACGCTCGGGTGCTATCCGCTGTCGGGCGCGATCGAGTCGCGGGCGGACACAGTGCCGGCCATCCTGCGCGAGATGGCGCTGGCGCGGCGCTCGGAACGCCAGGGCCGGATCATCGACCACGACCAGGCCGGCTCGATGGAGCTCAAGAAGCAGGAAGGGTATTTCTGATGGCGCGCGTCGCCGATACCGCCGCCGGCCACGCTGTGTCGGGCGCGTCGGACGCCACGACCGCGAGCCTCTTGCGCTTCATCACGTGTGGCAGCGTCGATGACGGCAAGAGCACGCTGATCGGACGCCTTCTTTACGACTCGAACCTGATCCACGACGACCAGCTCGCCGCCCGCGAGCGCGACAGCCGCCGTCACGGCACCACCGGCCAGCAATTCGATTTCGCGCTCCTCGTCGACGGCTTGCAGGCCGAGCGCGAGCAGGCGATCACCATCGACGTGGCCTATCGCTTCTTCGCCACCGCCCGGCGCAAATTCATCGTTGCCGACACGCCGGACCACGAACAGTACACCCGCAACATGGCGACCGGCGCTTCGACCGCCCAGCTCGCGGTTGTGCTCGTCGATGCGCGCAAGGGGATGCTCACCCAAACCCGGCGGCATGCCTATATCGTGTCGCTGCTCGGCATTCGCGAGCTGGTGCTGGCGGTCAACAAGATGGACCTTGTCGCCTTCGACCGCGGCGTGTTCGAGCGCATCGCCGCCGAGTTTCGCGCCTTTGCCGCCGGGCTCGGCGCGAGCGGCGTCACCTGCATCCCGATCTCGGCGCTCGGCGGCGACAACGTGACGCGGCCGAGCGCGGCGATGCCGTGGTACCAGGGTCCCGCGCTGCTGCCGTTCCTCGAAACGGTGGATGTCGACGCCGCCGCGTCCGACGGCGCCTTCCGCATGCCGGTGCAATGGGTCAACCGTGCCGACCGTGACTTCCGCGGCTATGCCGGGACCGTCGCGCGGGGGAGCGTGCGGCCCGGCGCCACCGTCGTCGCCCTGCCGTCCGGACGCGCGTCGCGCGTCGCGCGGATCGTGCTCGGCACGGCCGATCTCGACGTGGCCGTGGCCGGCCAATCGGTCACGCTCACGCTCGAGGACGAGATCGACATCAGCCGCGGCGACATGCTGTGCGCGGGCGCCGATCGGCCCGAGATCACCGACCAGGTCGCCGCCCATCTCGTGTGGATGCACGACGAACCGCTGCTGCCCGGTCGGCTCTATCATCTTCGCGCCGGGACGGCCCAGGCGCTGGCCCAGGTGAGCGAACTCAAGCACAAGGTCAATATCGATTCGCTCGAGCATCAGGCGGCGAAGACGCTTGCGCTCAACGAGATCGGGTTCTGCAATCTGAGCTTCGACCGGCCGCTGGCGCTCGATCCCTACGCGTCCTGCCGCGAGACCGGCAGCTTCGTCCTCGTCGACCGCGTGTCGAACGCCACGGTCGGTGCCGGAATGGTCGCCTTCTCGCTGCGGCGCGCGTCCAACATTCTGTGGCAGCCGTTCGAGGTGCACAAGGGACGGCGGGCCGCGATCAAGGGCCAGAGACCCTGTCTCCTGTGGTTCACCGGCCTCTCAGGCGCCGGCAAGTCGACCGTCGCCAACGCGCTTGAAAAGCGCCTCGTCGAGTTCGGCCGGCATACCTATCTGCTCGACGGCGACAACGTCCGGCACGGGCTCAACAAGGATCTGGGCTTCACCGATGCCGATCGCGTCGAGAACATCCGTCGCGTTGCCGAGACCGCCAAGCTCATGGTCGATGCCGGGCTCATCGTGCTGGTGTCGTTCATCTCGCCCTTCCGCAGCGAGCGGCGCATGGCGCGCGAACTCCTGGAGCCGGGCGAGTTCCTCGAAATCTACGTCAGCACGCCGCTCGACGTGTGCGAGCGGCGGGATCCCAAGGGCCTCTATGCCAAGGCGCGGGCCGGCAAGATCGGCAACTTCACCGGCATCGACAGTCCCTATGAGCCGCCGGAGACGCCCGACTTCGTGATCGACGGCGGCGACGGCAATCCAGACGAAGCGGCCGCGGAACTGGTGCGCGAATTGCGCGGCAGAGGCGTTCTGCTCTGACGCTCCAAGCGGTCGCGACGGCCGGCGCCGCTTCGATCGGGATCGAGCCCCCAAAAAGGACGACGCATAAGCAAAATTTCACCGGTCGATTGCACAATCCTTACCCCTGTGGTATTTAATCACGAGTCATCGTCCTGGCCATGCGCGGCTCACATCATTCGGGGGCGAATTATGCGTAAGACTTTGATCGGTATGACTGCGGCACTGGCATTGGCGCTCACGCCCGCCCTGGCCTTTGCGCAGACGCAAGGCGGCGGCGCGGCGGGCAGCACGACGGTCGCCAGCGGCGAGGCGACGGGCGGCATCTCGACCGGCGCAATCGTCGGTGGCGCGATCGCCGCAGCGGCGATCGCGGCGGGCATTGCCGCGGCGACGAGCGGTTCGTCGAATGCAAACTCGACCACCTCGTCGGCTACCAGCACGGCCCAATAGGCCGCACCAAAGCGGACCCCGCAGTTTTTCTCTAGCATGGCGGCCGGGAAACCGTGCCGCCATGTTCATTATGTCCTGATCGCTGGCTTGTAGACGATGATCTCCAGCGCCGGCAGCCGCGGCGACAGGTATTGCCGACTTTTCCACACATAGCCTGACCGCGCGTCGATCCAATACTGGTTCTTGAATTCCCAATCCAGTTCGGAGGCGGCATTCGCCTCGGTCCACAGGCTCGTCGCCTTGTGGTCGCCAAGGATCGTCAGGTCGTCGGCGCCGTCGCTGGCAAAGCGCGAGCGAACGAGAACGCCATCGATGTGCCGAGGTTCGAGATCGATCGTGCGCATGCACTCGGTGGTGGCCTCGAGGGCTGATAGGGGTCGGCCGACCGGATCGCCGGTCAGAAATGTCGTCTGCTTGAGATTGACGGGGAGCCCGTAGGTTTCGACGACGCGGCCGCGCCGTGTGACGATCACCTCGTTTTCGGCCGAGATCCAGTGCAGATCATCGCCGTCGAAGCGGGCGAGAATGAGCAGCGCCTGCGGCCCGTCGCCCAGACGAACGGCGATGCTGGCATAGGGAATGCGATCGATATCGGCGCGCGTCAAATGCAGATCGGCGCCTTTCATCAGATAGGTTCGGGTCGCGTAAGTAACGCTTTTCAGCCATGTATCGCCGCACGACGCGCAGAACATCGCGACGCCGCCGGTGAGGAATATTCTTCTGGCGATAGGAACCGGAGATGCCATAAACTCGGCCTGTGAGTATTGCATGGTTTTAGGGGGCTATAATGACTTCGGCTCGGCGTATTTTTCAAGTGGCGGCCCTCTTTCTTGCCGCACTTGTGACGCTGCCCCTTGCCCTCGCGCAAGACCTGCCGTCGGACGTGCAACAAAACCTCATCAATCAACTGAACCGTACGACCCAATCGAATGTTCCCATCAATCCGACCCAATCGCTGCCGTCGCCGCTCGATCAGGTGAGGGGCCTGCAACGGCCTTACGCTCTTGGCGTCCTACGGCGGCGGCCGTTACCGCGCTCGCGGCTCGAGAACGACTATTCGCGTCGCGCCGGGACCGCGCTGTCACAATATGGTTACGACGTTTTCCGCAGCATCATTCCCTCGAGCGGCGAACTGCAGAACGGCGCCGTCGCGAACAATTACCGGCTGAGCATCGGCGACGAGCTCGTGATCACGCTTCAGGGGCAGGTCTCCCGCTCGCTTCGCACGCGCATCGACCGCGAAGGCCGTCTCGTCATTCCAGAGCTGCCGCCTATTCCCGCTGCGGGGCGCACCTTCGCGGCGGTCCGCGACGACGTCGAACAGGCGGTCGCGGCGCACTACCTCAATACCAATGCCTATGTCTCGGTCGGCAGCGTGCGTCAGATTGCCGTTGCCGTGCTTGGCGAGGCGGTGGCGCCCGGCATCTATCGCATGGGTGGCTTCGCCACCGTGCTCGATGCTCTGGCAGAGGCGGGAGGCATCAAGAAGACCGGATCGTTGCGCCGCATCACGCTCGAGCGCAATGGCCACCGCTCGACGATCGATCTCTATGCGGTCATGAACGCGATCGGGCCGGAGGCGGATCTCAGCCTCGCCGACGGCGATCGCATTGTCATTCCACCGGTCGGACCGACCGTCGCGGTCGCCGGCGATGTCGGGCGACCCGGGATCTTTGAGCTGCTCAACGGCGGCGCCGTCGCCGGCGCGCGGATTCTTGCCCTTGCCGGCGGAGCGCTGCGCCCTAACGGCAATCGCTTCATTCGCCTGTCGCTCGATCGGCAGGGGCGCAACGAGACGAGCGAGGCGTTGTCGGCCGCGCGCCTCACGCTGCATCCCGGCGACATTCTCCTGGTGCAGCCCAGGGACAAGGGCTTCGTCGGGTCGGTGCGGCTCGAGGGCCATGTCGCCGTGCCCGGCATCCGCTCGCTGGCCGCGGCGCCCGATGTCCGCCGTCTCCTCGCTACGACCACATTTCTCGACGATCCCTATCTTCCTTTCGGCGTGATCGCGACCAAGGACCCGCGAACGCAGGCCCGTCGCTACTTCCCGGTCGATCTCGATGCGATCGTCAACGGCCGGCAGAACCGGGCGCTCAAGGACGGTGACACGGTCATCGTGCTGGGCGTGGGTGACGTCAATTACATCAACTCCGCGGACGTTCAGGCGATCCTCGAACGTCGCGTGCCGCCGCTGATGCGCGAGCAGATCGTGACGCGAAACCCGCGCGGCAATGCCAACGCGGTCGCGCCGGCCGGGGCCTTGCAGGGCGTGCCGTTCTATCCCCCGCCGGAAGGACGCCGCTTCGGCCAGCAAGCGCTTTTGCCGGGCGCGGCAAATCAGCAGCAGCAGATGTCGCAAACGCTCGCCGGCCAGCAGCAGGGATCGCAGGCCGTAGAGCAAGACCTCCTGCCGGAATACCAGGAAACGCCCAACGGCACTCTTGACCAATCCGAGCTCTATCCCGGCGCGCCACCGACGGCCAGGGCGACGACGCGCCAGGTCACCGCGGCTGAACTGCTGGCGCAGCGGCGAGCCCAGATCTGCCGCGGATTGCAGCAATTGGCCGCGATCGTCGCGGCGAGCCCGCCGGAACGCTTCGCCAATGCGCAATTTTTCCCGACGCCGGAGACGCCGGCCGCAGGCCAGATCGAAAATGTGTTTCCGTGCCCGCCGATCTTCGAGAAGTATCCCGAACTGCTGCCGCTCGCCGTCGAGCATGGCGCCGTGATCGAGGGCGAAGTTCAGGTTCCGGGCGTCTATCCGGTCGTGTCGGGCGCGTCGCTCGCCTCGGCCGTTGCCGACGCCGGCGGCCTTACGCGCGACGCCGATCTGCGCGACGTCGAGATCACGCACTATGATGTCAACGGCGCCCAGGGACGCGCGACCGGCGTGCGTCAGATGGTCCAGCTTACCCCGTCGGATCTCGCGAAGGTGGCGGTGAGTCCGGGCGATGTCGTTCGGTTCAATCCGGTCGTCACCGACCGCGATACCGGTCAGGTTCTGCTGTCCGGTCAGTTCCGACGGCCGGGCTACTACGAGATCCGCCGCGGCGAGCGCCTGTCGCAGCTCATCGCGCGGGCGGGCGGCCTGACCGACGAGGCCTATCCCTATGGCGCCGTGTTCACGCGCCAGAGCGTGCGGCAGCACGAACGCCAAGACTATGCGCGCGCCGCGAGCCAGCTCCAATCGGGGCTGACCAGTGTGCTCGCGCGCGGCAATGTCGACCAGTCGCAGGCGCTCGTCACCGCCACGCAGCAATTGGTGAACGAGCTCAAGTCGACCCCCGCGGTCGGCCGCGTGGTGGTCGAGGCCGATCCCACCGTGCTGGAAGTGAAGCCGCAGCTCGATCCGATCATGGAACCCGGCGATACGGTCTTCATGCCGAAGCGGCCGTTCTATGTCGCGGTCTCGGGGGAGGTTCTCAATCCGACCTCGCTGCAGTTCCAGCCCGGCGCCTCGCCCGCGGACTACATCGACGAGGCCGGCGGATTCACACAGGATGCCGAGAACGATTCCACCTTCGTCGTGCTGCCGAACGGCGAGGCGGAGCCGGTGAAGGTGTCGTTCTGGGACTTCACGCCCGTGCAGGTGCCGCCTGGCAGCACGATCGTCGTGCCGAAAAACCTGCGGCCGTTCGATCTCGCGACGTTCCTGCGGGATTCGACGCAGATATTCAGCCAGCTCGCCATCTCGGCGGCTTCGATCGCGGTGATTCATAGCAACTCGACGCAGTAGGGCGGTTTTTGCGCCTCGTCAGCGTGTGTCTCGTGGCGTCGCGGATTCGCCGTCTCCTGCTCGCGCTCGGTGCCGCTGCCGTTTGCGCGCTTCCCGTTTCCGTGCACGGCCAGACCGTGGACGCCGGCGCGCCGCGGTCATTTGCGCCCACGATCGACGATTGGGGCGAGCATGGGCTGATGCAGGTCCCGTCCGCGCGCACCGGCGCCGACGGCGATTTCAGCTTCACCTTTTCGCATGTCCATCCTTATGACCGCTACAACCTGTTCATGACGCCGCTGCCGTGGCTCGACGCCGGGTTCCGCTACACCGATATCAACAACCGTCCGTACGGTCCGGCATTGTTCAGCGGCAATCAGACCTATAAGGACCGCTCGTTCGACGCGAAGATTCGCCTGACGAAGGAGAGCGCCGATTTCCCCGAATTGGCGGTGGGATTCCGCGACATTGCCGGAACCGGCCTGTTCTCGAGCGAGTATCTCGTCGCCAGCCGGCGCTACTACAATTTCGATGTCACGTTCGGCCTCGGCTGGGGGATGATGTCGAACGGCCTGTCGGTCTCCAATCCATTCGGCGCCCTGGCGAAGTCGTGGAAACAACGGCCGACGCCTGCGGCGTCAGGCAGTTTCGGCTTCGACTACTTCCATGGTCCGAAGATGGGGCTGTTCGGCGGCGTCGAATATCGCACGCCGATCGACGGACTCCGGCTCAAATTGGAACTCGACCCCGACGACTATAAAGACGAACCGCTCGGCAACAGCTTCAAAGCTGCCGCGCCGGTGAATTTCGGCGTCGTCTACGATCCCTATCCCTTCCTCGAGCTCGGCGTGGGGCTCGAGCGCGGCAATACGATCATGCTGCGCATTTCGCTGCTGGCGAATTTCAACTCGCTCGGGCTTTACCATGATTCGTCGAAGCCGCCGAAGCTCGTTCCGCGCCCCAATCCGGAGCCGCCGCCCGGCATCCCGTTCGATCTGTCCGCGATCCCGCGCGTCGCCTCCTACGCGAGCCCGGCCGCTCGGGCGGTGTCGATACTGCTGCCGCCGCGCGGCCGGCGGCGGTCATCGCCGGCGAGCGCCGCGCACGGCGTCGACCGCCTGTTCTCAGGAGCGCACCAGCTCGGCTTTGCGATCACCGACGTGTCCTTGAAGGGCAATGTCGCGGCGCTGACGGTGTCGCCGTCGCCGGGTGCGAGCCCCGGCGCAGAAGCCGCGCTCGAACGCCTCGCCGTGGCGGATCTTCCCGGCATCGTCCGCGCCGAGGTCGTCACCGCCGCCGCGCCGCCGGCCGCGACCGCCGTACCGGGCCGCCGACCGGACACCACTTCCGGCCCGCCCGACGAGGTGGCGGTTGCCCACCGCATCTTCGCCGGTCTCAAGGCGATCGGTTTCACCGGCGAGGAATTCGCGCTCAAGGGTCGCCACGCCTATCTCACCTTCTCGCAGGCGAAGTACCGCTTGGTGCCAATCGCCATCGGTCGCGCCGCGCGAATTGTCGCTGCCGACTCGCCGCCCGAGGTCGAGGTCATCACGCTCGATCTGGCCGAGGACGGGATGACCATGGCGTCGGTGTCGCTGCAGCGCCGCGATCTCGAGCGGGCGGTGGTGGGAGACGGCTCGCCCGAGGAGGTGTGGGCGCACACCACGCTGGCCGGCGCTGATCCGAACCGCCCGCCCGGCGTCGTCAACGAAGACGCCTATCCGAAATATAGCTGGAACCTCAACCCGGCGATGCGGCAGGAGATCGGCGGACCGGACAATTTCCTCATCTATCAGATTTACGCGGCGCTGTCGGGCACGGTCAAACCGGCACCGGGCTGGAACGTGGACGGGGTGCTCGGCGCCAACCTCTTCAACAACCTCAATGCGCTGCGTCAGACCTCGAACAGCGTGCTGCCGCATGTCCGCAGCGACCTCAACGAATACCTTAAAAACGGCAAGACCGGGGTCTTCCGGCTGGAGGGCGATTATTTCGCCAATCTCGCCCCGAATTTCTATGGTCGCGTTTCCGCCGGATTGCTCGAAGAGATGTTCGCGGGCGTGGACGGCGAGGTTCTCTACCGCCCCTATCACGAGCGATGGGCCGTCGGGCTCGACCTCAATCACGTGGTGCAGCGCGGCTTCCACGACCTTTTCGGATTCCGGCCCTATCAAGTCACGACCGGACATCTCAGTTTCTACTACAAACTCCCATTCTACAATTTGCAGGCGGCCGTGCATGTCGGCCGCTATCTCGCGGGCGACAAGGGCGCGACATTCGAGCTGTCGCGCGAGTTCGCCGGCGGCATCCGCGCCGGCATCTTCTTCACCAGGACCAATGTCAGCGCGCAGCAATTCGGCGAAGGCTCGTTCGACAAGGGCTTCATGATCTCGGTCCCGATCGACCTGCTGCTGGGCGAGCCGAGCCAAACCTATGCGACCTATGTCTACCGGCCGCTGACGCGCGACGGCGGCCAGATGCTCGACATTGCCCATCCGCTCTACGACGAGACCGATGGATACGATCCCGGAAGGCTGTCGCGCATGTGGCCGCATCTGCTCGATTGACGGGCGGAGGGCGAAGGTGCGAGCTTCCGCGCCCCTGCCGCAGCGCGCCGCGCCGTGGCGTCCGGGCCGGCGCAGGTGTCTTTGACGAGGCGCGGTGCGCCGATAGGGAAGAGCCGAAATGAGCGAGGGGCGGCGGGCCGCGGAGTCGACAAGGGGCCGGGTGTGGATTTTCATCGCGGCGCTGGCGTCCGTCTTCATGACGGCGATCGAGGGAACCATCGTCGCGACGGCGATGCCGACGATCGTCGCCGCGCTGGGCGGGTTCGAGCTCTTGAGCTGGGTCTTCACCGCCTATCTCCTGACACAGGCCGTGACGATCCCGATCTATGGGCGGCTTGCCGATTTCTACGGCCGCAAGCCCATCCTGCTGCTCGGCATCGGGCTTTTCCTCGTGGGATCGGTGCTGTGCGGGTTCGCCTGGAGCATGCTGTCCCTGGTCGCGTTCCGCGTCGTCCAGGGTATCGGCGCGGGTGCGGTGATGCCGGTCGGGCGCACGCTCATCGGCGATGTCTATCACGGGCCCGAACGGGCGCGCATGCAGGGCTATGTCTCGAGCGTTTTCGTCGGCGCCGCGGTCATCGGGCCAATGGTTGGCGCCTTTCTGGCGGCGCATACGATTTGGCCGATGGTGTTTTGGATCAACGTGCCGTTCGGCCTCATCGCCGCGGCGCTGCTCGCCTGGAAGCTCGACGAGCGGACCGAGCGCCATCGCCACCGCATCGACTTCGTGGGGTCGGGGCTGCTGGGGCTCGGCACCGGCATTCTCATGTTCGCGCTGGCCGAGGCGGCGCGGGTCGGGCCGGCCGCGACCGTTGCGCTCATGACCGTTGCGCTCGTCGCTCTCGTGCTCTTCGTGATGTGGGAGGCGCGCGTGCCCGAGCCGGTCTGGCCGCTCGCACTGTGGCGGGACCGCATCGTCGCCAGCGGCAACGCGGTCAGCATCGCTCTCGGCGCGATAACGATGGGTTTCGCCGCCTTCCTGCCGGCCTATATCGAGGGCGTGATGGGCCGAAGCGCCTTCATCGCCGGGGTTACCCTGATGGCGATGTCGATGGCGGGTCCGATCGGCGCGGTGCTCGCCGGGCGGATCATGCTGCAGGTGTCCTACCGCGCCGCCGCGGCGAGCGGCGCGTGTCTGTCGATCGTCGGCGGCATGATGATGCTGCGGCTTGGACCGGCCAGCGCGGCCGCCTGGGTGATGGCGAGCGGTCTGTTCGTCGGCTTCGGCATGGGAATGAACAACAATACTTACATGGTGGCAATCCAGGCCGGCAGCGGCTGGAGCCAGCGCGGCATCGCCACCTCAACCATCGTCTTCACCCGTATCCTCGGCCAGGCGATCGGCGCGGCGCTCTTTGGCGGCATTCTCAACGCGCGCCTTGCCGGCTTGCCGGGCGGCGGCGATCTCGTCACCCGCATGCTCAATCCGTCGTCGCGCCGCGACCTCTCGCTCGCGACGATGCGGCCCGTTCTCACGGCGTTCGACGCGGCGCTGCATCTCGTATTCGCGATCATGCTCGGCCTCACGGTCTTCGTTCTGGCCGTGGGCCTGCTGCTCCCCGCCGGCCACGGGCTCGCCCACGGCCACGCCGACGATTGAGGCCGGTCCCGGGAACCGGCTTGCCGCTGCCGCCTTGCATGGCCGATAGTCCTCCTTTCATCGCCCGGAGCCGAGCCATGACCGATGCAGGCAGCGTCGAAGCGCATTACACGCGGGCCGAGCTCGGCGCAGCGATCCTCGCCGCGCTGCAAGCGGCGGGAAAAGACCTCGACCGGCTGACGCCGGATGATGTCGCGCCGATCGACGAGTTTCACACCCGCGGCCGGGCCGCGACGCGCGACCTGGCGCGGCTCCTCGCGCTCACCGGCCAGGAACGGGTGCTCGATCTCGGCTCGGGGATCGGCGGCCCGTCGCGCTGGCTTGCCGCCACCTTCGGCTGCCGCGTCAGTGGCGTCGATCTTACGGCCGCGTTCGTCGCCGCCGCGACCATGCTGGCCCGGCGCATGAAGCTCGACGACAAGGTCGATTACCGCCAGGGCAATGCGCTGGCGGTGCCCTTTGAGGATGCGAGCTTCGATGTCGTCTGGTCGCAGAACGTGGTCATGAACATCGCCGAGCGCGACCGTCTCTACGCCGAGATCCGGCGCGTGCTGAAGCCGGGCGGCCGCTATGCCTTTTCCGATGTCGTCGCCGGGCCCGCGGCGCCGCCGCACTACCCGGTGCCGTGGGCGCGCAGCGCGGCGACGAGCTTCCTCCTTACCCCGGCCGAGACAAGGGCGAAGCTGCTCGCCGCCGGGTTTCGCGTCATCGCCTTCGAGGACCAGACCGACGATGCCCTCGCGCAGGCGCAGGCGCGCTACAAGGCCGCGCCGCAGCCGCTCGGGATTCACATTCTCGTCGGCGACGATTACCCGGCGATCGCGGCGAACATGATCCGGAACCTCGAGGAGCGCCGCATCGGGCTGGTGCAGGGCGTCGTGCGCCGCGAGGGTTGATCACGCGCCGCTGCATGGCGCGGCTGCGGCAAGCCCGGTTGACGGCTGGCCGCAAATCGCCATGCTCTGCGCGACGAGGAAGGAGACCCCATGAAGCTTCAACTCAGTATGGCCTTGACCAGCAATCCCCGGACCTGGCCGATCCACGACGGACGGGTGAGGGCCGACGCCATCGATTTCGTGGTGACGCCGCTCCATCCCTCGGAGATGTTCTGGCGCCAGCTCCATTTCGCCGAGTTCGACGTGTCCGAGATGTCGATGTCATCGCTGATGATGGCGAAGAGCAAGGGCGACGAGCGCTGGGTCGGCATACCCGTCTTCACCACGCGGCGCGTCTTCCACACCGCGCTTCTCGTGAGGCGCGATGCGCGTATCGAGACTCCGGCCGATCTCAAGGGCAAGCGCGTCGGCGTGCCGGAATACCAGCAGACGGCCGCGCTGTGGAACCGCGGGGTGCTGCAGCACGAATTCGGCGTGCACGCCCGCGACGTGGAGTGGTGGATGGAGCGCCTGCCGGAGCTGAGCCATGGCGGCGCCACCGGTTTCGCGCCGCCGCCGGGCGTCACCGTCAACCGCATTCCATTCGAGAAGAGCATCGGCTCGATGATGCTGTCGGGCGAACTGCAGGCCGCAGTCCACTATATTGCCAATCGCGGTGACGACCGCAACCTCATCGACCGCAGCACCGTCGACCTGCGCAACCACCCCGACATCAAGACGCTCTTTCCCGATCCTGCGGCCGAAGGCGTTCGCTACGTCAACAAGACCGGGATCTATCCCATTAATCACGGCATGGTCATCAAGCGCGAAATCGCCGAGAAGCATCCCTGGGCCGCGCTCAACATCCTCAAGGCATTCCAAAGCGCCAACGAGATCGCCGACGCCGAGCGGATGGAGCATGTGGACTATTACCTCGAAACCGGCGCGCTGCCGAAGGAGGCGCGCGCGACGTTGCGCCAGCCGCTCCTGCGCCACGGCATGCGGGCGAACCGCAAGGTGCTCGAGACCGCTGCGCAGTACTCGAACGAGCAGGGGCTGACGCCCCGCCTGATGCGCCTCGACGAAATCTTCGCCGTGAGCACGATGGAGCAGTAGCGGCGCGGCTAGACCGGCGAATCCGGCGGGAAATCGGGCTTGCGCTTCTCGAGGTGGGAGGCGAGCCCCTCCCGCACCTCGTTTCCGCCGAAGCCGAGGAATTCGAGCGCGAGCGAGGTGTCGAAGGTCGGGCCGGCCTGGCGCAGCCAGTTGTTGAGTGCGTATTTGGTCCAGCGGATCGCGCTCTGTGCGCCCTCGGCGAGACGGGTGGCGATCTCGAGCGCCTTGGCGTCGAGTTCGGCGTCCTCCACGGCGAGGCTGACGAGGCCAATGCGCTCGGCCTCGGCGCCCAAAAGCTGGTCGCACAACAGGAGATAATACTTCGCCTTGGCCATGCCGCAGAGCAGCGGCCAGATGATCGCCGCGTGGTCGCCCGCCGCGACGCCGAGCCGCGTATGTCCGTCGATGATGCGGCAATCCCTGGTCGCGATCGAAACGTCGGCCAGGAGCCCGCACACGAGCCCGGCGCCGACGGCCACGCCGCGCATCGCGCTTACCACCGGCTTCGAACAGTTGATCATGTTGTAGACGATGTCGCGCGCCTCCTTCCAGCCGCGCGCGCGCGCGTCGAAATCGCTCATGAGGTCGCGGATCATCGCGAAATCGCCGCCCGCGGAGAATACCTTGCCGGCGCCGGTGAGGATCACTGCGTTGATGCCCGGATCGGCGTCGATGTCGCGCCAGATCTCCGACAGCTCCCGATGCATGGCGGTATCGGTCGAATTCATCCGTCCGTTCTCCATGGTGATGCGCAGCACCTTGGCGTGCGGGCGGTCGAATTTGAGGCGGGTGTAGCGGGCGTAGCGGTCGCTGCCGTGATCCATGACTGTCCCCTGCGCTGCGGCGGTGGCGTATTCTCGGGCGCTCGGTGCGGCGCGTCCATGGCATTTTGCGCCTTGCGCCTTGCCGCGGCGCGGCTTCTATGATGCGCAGCCGCAGCATCCATCGCCTGGGAGAGATCCATGGCCGCTTATGTCGTGGTCGAAATCGACGTGCATGATCCCGCCGCCTACGAGGCCTACAAGACCGCCGCCGAAGTCAGCATCGCGCGTAACGGCGGCGTCTATCTCGCGCGCGGCGGCGCGGCGGAGGCGCTCGAAGGCGCCGCACCCAAGCGCATGGTCATTCTTCGCTTCGCCGACGCCGATGCGGCGAGAAGCTGGTTCCACTCGCCCGACTACCAGGCGGCGACGAAGATCCGCCAGAGCTGCTCGACGGCACGCTTCGTCCTCGTCGCCGGGTTGTGAGCCGTCACATCGTCAGCAGGATCTTGCCGATGTGGACGCCTGCCTCCATGCGCTCGTGCGCCCGGGCGACCTCGGCGAGCGGGAAAGTCGCATCGATCACCGGCCTGAACCGGTCCGCTTCGATGAGCGGCCATATCGCCTTGCGCACCGCCGCGACGAGGCGGCCTTTCTC
This sequence comes from Allostellaceae bacterium, assembly GCA_035532935.1. Classification (GTDB taxonomy): domain Bacteria; phylum Pseudomonadota; class Alphaproteobacteria; order ATCC43930; family CGMCC-115725; genus DATJLY01. The sequence continues at coordinate 47,338 of DATKQE010000075.1, read as the reverse complement.
GGCGACGGGCCGCGGGCGCAGCCGCGAGCCGGTGATCGATGCCTGCTTCTCCGAGATCAGCGTGCAGTCGATCGGCACGGTGCTGCCCTGCTTGAAGGCGATCATCACCAGCCGCCCGCCATGCGCCATGATGCGCAGGTCGCGGTTGAGATAATCGCCCGCCACCATGTCGAGCACGACATCGACGCCTGCGCCCTTGGTCTCGCGTTCCAGCACCGCGACGAAATCCTCCTCACGATAGTCGATCGCGCGCGCGGCGCCGAGCGCCTCGCAGCGCCGGCACTTCTCGGCCGTGCCGGCGGTGGCGTAAACCGTCGCGCCGAGCGTGTGCGCCAGTTGAATCGCGGTCGTGCCGATGCCGCTCGCGCCGCCATGGACGAGCAGCGCGTCGCCGGGCCGGAGCGCGCCCAGCTCGAACACATTGCTCCACACCGTCATCACGCATTCTGGCAGCGCGGCGGCCTCGATGAGCGACAGGGATGGGGGCGCGGGCAGGCACTGCACCGCAGGCACGGCGCAATAATCGGCATAGCCGCCGCCGACCATGAGCGCCGCGACGTTGTCGCCGACGCGCCACTGCGTGACGCCCGCGCCGACCGCAGCGACTTCGCCCGAAGCCTCGAGCCCGAACACGTCCGGCGCGCCGGGCGGCATCGGATAGCGGCCGCGCCGCTGCCCGAGATCGGCGCCGTTGAGCCCCGCCGCCGCGACCTTGACGAGAACCTCGCCATGGTCCGGAAGCGGCACCTTGCGCGTGACGATGCGCAGCGCCTCGGGTCCGCCGGGCCGTTCGATGATCACCGCCCGCATCGTCTCGGGAATGGACATGCACCGCCTCCTCAATTCGGAGCGTGAAGGATAAGTCCTGACACCGGCCGAGAAAAGCGCCGCTTGCGGATGAACGCATGGACACCGCCGCGCCCTTGGGGAACAATCGGCCAAGACATTGCGAGGACGCCATCATGGACGACACCGCCGCCGTGCGCGCGCAACGCACCGCTCCCTTGCCCCGCCCCACGCTCGATTTCCAGGAGCATCTTGCGGCGCTCGACAAGGCCGGGCTGCTGGTGCGCGTCGATCGTCCGATCAACAAGGACACCGAACTTCATCCGCTGGTGCGCTGGCAGTTCGTCGGCGGCCTCGCGGAAGACGACCGGCGCGCGTTTCTCTTCACCAATGTCGTCGATTCCCGCGGCCGGCGCTATGACATCCCGGTGGCGGTTGGCGCGCTCGCCGCCTCGCCGCAAATTTATGCGCTCGGCATGGGACGCACGGTCGCTGAGATCGGGCCCGCCTGGCTCGATGCGATCGCGCATCCGGTGCCGCCGGCGGTGGTGACCGAGGCGCGCTGCCAGGAGGTCGTGATCACCGGCGACGCGCTGCGGCGGCCGGATGGCGGCCTGAAGCTCCTGCCGGTGCCGGTCTCGACGCCCGGCTTCGATTCGGCGCCCTATCTTACCGCGACCATGTGCATCACCAAGGATCCCGAGACCGGCGTGCGCAACACCGGCACCTACCGCGCCGCGCTCAAGGCGACCGACCGGCTCGCCGTGCGCATGGTGGCGCGGCGCTCGGGCGGCGCCGGCGGCTATCTCCACTGGCTGAAATACCGCGAGCGCAAGGAGAAGATGCCGATCGCGATCGCGCTCGGCTGCGGCCCGGTCGTGGTCTTCACCGCGCCCCAGAAGCTCGCGGTCGACCAGGACGAAATGGGGATCGCCGGCGCGCTCGCTGGCCAGCCGATCCCGATGGTCAAGGCGGTGAGCATCGATCTCGAGGTTCCGGCTACAGCCGAGATCGTGATCGAGGGCCTCATCGACACGAGCCAGCTCGAGCCCGAGGCGCCGTTCGGCGAGAGCAACGGCTATGTCGCGCTCGAGGCGTTCAACATGCCGATGCAGGTGACGGCGATCACGATGAAGCGCGCACCGGTGTTCAGCTCGATCATCAGCCAGGTGACGCCGAGCGAATCCTGCGTCATCAAGAAGGTCGCCTACGAGCCGCTGTTCCTGGCGCATCTGCGCGACCATCTCGGCATCCGCGGCGTCCGGCGCGTCGTCATGCACGAGCCGCTGAGCAATCTCCGGCCGGTCATCTTCGTGCAATTCGCGCGCGGCACCTCGCGCACCGAGGTCTGGCGCGGCCTGCAGGGCGCCGCCACCTTCCAGTCGCGCTGCGGCAAGGTGGTGATCGGGGTGAGCGAGGACATCGATCCCGCCAATACCGACGCGGTGTTCTGGTCGATCGCCTATCGCTCCAATCCGATCCAGGACGTCCATCTCATCCCCTATGGCGGCGGCGTGCAGGGCGCGCAATATGGCCCCGACGAGCAGGATTCGGTCATGCTGATCGATGCCACGCTGAAGCGGCCAATGCCGCCTTTGGCGCTGCCGGGGCGCGAATACATGGAAGGCGCGCGCGCGATCTGGCAGGAGCTGGGCCTGGCGCCGCTCACGGCGCGGCCGCCCTGGCACGGCTACACGCTCGGCAACTGGGCCGAGCGCTGGGACCGCTATGCGCAGCGCGCCGTCACCGGCGCCTGGGAGGAGACCGGGATCGAAACCTTCGCGCTCCGCCGCGCCGACAAGATGCCGGAGCAGCCCTACCGCACCGGCGAGGAGGGCGAGAAGAAGCAACCCTGACGGCGGCGGGAAGACGATGGGCGCGAGATGGTTCGGCGCTTCGGTGAAGCGCACCGAGGACTCGGCGCTGCTGACGGGCGGCGCCACCTTCGTCGATGACATTCATTTCCCCGGCATGCTGCACGCCGCGGTCGTGCGCAGTCCCCATGCTCATGCGCGGGTGCGGGGCGTCGATGCGGCGGCGGCGCGGGCGCTGCCGGGCATCCATGCGGTACTCGCGTTCGCCGACCTGCCGCCATCGATGCGAGAGCGTACCATCACGCTGCTGGTGCCGAGCCCGGCGATCACGCAGCCGCTGATGCCCTATGTGCTGGCGAAGGACGAGGTTTCCTTCGTCGGCGAGCCGGTGGCGCTGGTGGCGGCGGAAAGCCGCCATGTCGCCGAGGATGCCGCGCAGCGCGTCGTGGTCGATTACGAAACGCTGCCGGCCGTCGCCGATCCGCTCGCGGCGCTGGTGCCGGGGAGTCCGCTCGCGCATGCTGCAAGCCCCGGCAATCTCGCGGCGCAGGCGGTGATCGCGGTGGGCGATGCCGATGCCGCCTTTGCCCGCGCGCCGCACGTCTTCAAGGAGCGCATCCATCAGCACCGCGGCGGCCCGTTCCCGCTCGAATGCCGCGGCATGATCGCCACCTGGGACCGGACCGCGCAGCAGCTTACCGTCTATGCCAGCTCGCAATCCTCGCACCGGCAGAAGCGGGTGCTGCTCGATCTCCTCGATCTCGGCGACCATCAGGTGCGCGTGATCACGCCCGAGGTCGGCGGCGGCTTCGGGCCCAAGGGCGCGTTCTATGGCGAATACGGCGCGCTGGTGGCGGCGACGATGCGACTCGGCCGGCCGGTGAAATGGATCGAGGACCGGCGCGAGAACTTCCTCGCCACCCATCAGGAGCGTGACCAGATCTGGGACGTCGAGATCGCGCTCGACGGCGATGCGCGCATTCTCGGCGTACGCGGCCGGCTCGTTCACGAGGCCGGCGCCTATATGCCGTGGGGCGTGGTGCTGCCATGGATCGCCGCTTCCACGGTGCCCGGTCCCTATGTCGTGCCGAATTACCGGATGGAGTTCAACGCCGTCTTCACCAACAAGGTCTCGACCACGCCGGTGCGCGGCGCCGGGCGTCCCGAGGCGGTGGTGGTGATGGAGCGCCTCATGGACCGCGCCGCGCGCGAGCTTGGCCTCGACCCCGCCGAATTGCGCCGGCGCAATTTCATCGTGCCGCAGCAGATGCCGTACAATGTCGGCATCATTTTCCGCGACGGGCGGCCCGTCACCTATGACAGCGGCGACTATCCGGCGTGCATGGCCAAGGCGCTGGCGGCGGCGGATTATGCCGGCTTCGCCGCGCGCCAGGCGGCGGCGCGCGCCCAAGGACGCTATCTCGGCATCGGCATCGCCAATGCCGTCGAGGGCACCGGCCTCGGGCCGTTCGAAAGTGCCACGCTGCGCATCGCCAGCAACGGCCGGGTCACGCTCTATACCGGCGCCACGCCGCAGGGCCAGTCGCACAAGACGACGTTGGCGCAGGTGGCGGCCGATCAGCTCGGCATCGTCCCGTCGTCGATCGACGTGGTAACGGCGGATACCGCTGCGGTTTCGCTCGGGGTCGGCAGCTTCGCTGCGCGCACGGCGGTCAATGCCGGCAATTCGGTGCATCTCGCTGCGATCGCGGTGGCCGACAAGCTGAAGCGCCTTGCCGCCGAGATGCTCGAGGCGGCGGAAGACGATCTCGAACTCGCCGATGGTTTCGTGCGGGTCAAGGGCGTGCCTGACTTGCGCAAGAGCTTTCGCGAGATCGCGGTGCGCTCGCTCGGCATGCCCGGGTTTTCCATGACCGGCACGCCCGGCGTCGAGGCCACCAGCTATTTCACCCCCGACCAATCCACCTATTCGAACGGCAGCCACGTCGCCGAGGTCGAGGTCGATGTCGAGACCGGTCAGGTGACGGTGCTGCGCTATACTGTGATGCACGATTGCGGCGCGGTCATCAATCCGATGGTGGTCGCGGGTCAGGTCGTCGGCGGGATCGCGCACGGCATCGGCAATGCCTTCTTCGAGCGCATGCTCTATGACGGCGAGGCGCAGCCCGTCACCACCAATTTCGGCGAGTACCTGTTGCCAACCGCGACCGACATGCCGCCGGTGGCGCTGCATCACATGGAAACGCCGACGCCGCTCAATCCGCTGGGCATCAAGGGCGCGGGCGAGACCGGCACCATCTCCTCGATCGCCGCGCTCCTGGGCGCGGTCGAGAACGCGCTCGCGCCCTTCGGCGTCCGCATCGCCGAGGCACCGATCACGCCGCCGCGCATCGTCGCGCTGCTGCGCGAGCGGCAGACAAGGGCCTAGCCGGACCGGCCGAATTCTGCTATATTTTTGGTGTTATTTCTGGAGGAGACGATGAGCCTTACCCTCGAGCAGTTCGCGACCGAGTGCCACGACATTCTCACCAAGGAGCCAAATCCCACAGGGCGCAAGAAGGTCTGCGCCGTGCTGCAGGAATATCTCAAGGATCCGGATTTCGTCGCCAAGAACCTCGGCAAGGACGTCGGCGAGCGCAAGATCCTCTATGAGGATCCGCAACTCGGCTTCTGCATCCTCGGCCACAATTACGAGGGCGCGCGGCAGAGCAATCCGCACGATCACGGCCCGCATTGGGCGATCTATGGCCAGGCGCGCGGCGAGACCATGATGACCGACTGGGCGCTGGTCGAGCCTGCCGGCGAAGGCAAGCACGGCAAGGTGCGGCACGTCCGCGACTATGCGCTGAAGCCGGGCATGGCCCATGTCTATAACGAGGGCGATCTCCACTCGCCGCGGCGGGACGGCTCGACCAGCCTGATCCGCATCGAGGGCCGCAACCTCGACAAGGTCCGCCGCTTCGCCTACGACAAGGTCAACTGAGCCCGAGCGCGGCGCGGAAGCGCAGTTTCAGGGCGACGCCGTCGCGCAGCGGCAGCACGCGCGGCGGCTCGTCGGCGGTGATGCGTACGCGCGCGAAGAGAGGCGCGTCGGCGTCATGAATAAGGCGGGCGAGGCGGTCGAGGCCGCCTTCGTCCGTGACCTCCAGCGTCGACGGAATGCCACAGCCGGCGGCCACGGCGGCGAGATCGACGCCGCCGGAGGTATGGCTCGCCTGCATCCCGGTCTCGCCGAAGGCACCGTTGTCGAGCACGACGATGGCGAGGTTGCGCGGTCGCTGCGTCGCCACCGTCGCGAGCGAGCCCATGCCCATCAGCATCTCGCCGTCGCCGGTGATGACAAGCACGCGCCGCTGCGGCTGCGCCAAAGCCAGGCCCAGCCCGATCATCACGGCGCCGCCCATCGCGCCCCACAAATAGAAGTTGCGGGCATCGTCGCCCGCCGCCGCCACGTCATAGGTCGCCGAGCCGAGCCCGCTCACCACCAGCATCGCGCCACGATCGGCGAGGAGGCGCTTCACCGCGCGACGCCGGTCGAGCATCGTCACCACCTTTTGCGCCCGATGAGGCGCTGCGACAGCAACACCGCGGCGGCCAACTCGCCGCCGAAGGCGATGTCGAGCGCCGCTTCGACGGTCTCTGCGGCGTCTTCCGCGCGGTCGACGCGATAGACCAGCACGTCGCACAGCTTCAGCACGCCCGGCGTCGCCTGGCCCATCGGCACCTGCCATTGATTGAACTCGGCCCACTCGCCGCGCATGGTGACCAGCATCAGCAGCGGGAAGCGGCAGTTCCGTGCCAGCGACAGCATGTTGATGCAGTTGCCGACGCCGCTCGACTGCATCAGCAGCGCCGCGCGCACGCCGCCGAGCCAGGCGCCAGCCGCCAGCGCCACGCCCTCCTCCTCGGTGGTGAGCACCACGTCGCGGATGCCGGGATCGGCGCGGCTCAGTTCGATGAGCCTCGCGTGGCCGGCATCGGGCACAAAGCCGATCTGGCCGATCTCGCCGCGCTTGAGCACGGCGAAGACGCGGTCGGACCAGGCGGTGGCATCGGCGGTCGTCATGGCGGCGATTGTGCCCTTGCGCGCCGCACCGCGCAATCGCGCGGGTTGCCGGCAGCCGGACGGCCCAATATATGTGGCGAAAGGCGGGGACGGGCGCGTGGCGGGACCGGACGGGATCGAGCTTCAGGCGGATGTTCTGGTGATCGGCTCGGGCGCTGCCGGCATGGCGGCGGCGATCGCGGCCGATGAGGCCGGCGCGGACGTGCTGCTGGTCGACCGCAGCCTGATCGGCCGCGGCGGCGCCACGGTCATGGCGCAGATGACGGTTGCCGTTGCCCTGGGCGAGGAGGTGCCAGACCACTGGCAGCACCATCTCGCCGACACGCTCGCGGCCGGGCGGGGTCTCTGCGACGAGCGTCTCGCCGCGCTCTTGTGCGAGAACGGTCCGGCGGCGATCCGCCAGATGGATAATTGGCATGCCGGCTGGGCGCGCCATCATGACGGCCGCATCCGCGCGGCGCAGGCGCCGGGGCACGACCGGCCGCGCTGCGTCTATGTCGATTTCCTCGCCACCGGGCCGGCGGTGTCGCGGACGCTGCGCGGCCAGGTGCAGCGCCAGGCACGCATCCGCCGCATCGGCGATCTCTGTATCACCGATCTTGTCGTCGCCGATGCCGTCGCGGCGGGAGCGGTCGGCTTCGCCGTCAGCGACGGCGCCCCGGTCGCGATTTCCGCCAAGGCGGTGATCGTCGCCACCGGCGGCCTGACCCGGCTTTACGGCCGCAACAGCGCCTCGGCCAATATGGGCGGCGATGGCTATGCGCTGGCGCTCCGCGCCGGTGCTGAACTCGTCGACATGGAATTCGTGCAGTTCTTTCCGATCGGGCATCTGGCGCCGCGCCTCATCGGCATGGACCCGATCATGTGGGACCCGTTCCGCTACAAGCTCGGCGGGCGGCTGCTCAATGCCGAGATGCGGGAATTCACCGACGATTACGGCGTGGTCGAGGACGGCACCTATCGCGTCACGCGCGATCTCGCGACCTATGCGATTCTCAAGGAGGTCGAGGCCGGCCGCGCCTCGCCGGCGGGCGGCGTCTATCTCTCGTTCCAGCACGTGCCCGAGGAGCGGCTGCGCGAATCCTTCGGTCCGGTGATCGACCGGCTGGCGAAGAACGGCATCGATCTCACGCGCGTGCCGGTCGAGGTCGCGCCGATCGCGCATTACCACATGGGCGGCGTCCGCGTCTCGCCCGCGCTCGAGACGCGCGTGCCGAACCTGTTCGCGGCGGGCGAGGCGATCGGCGGCGCCAATGGGGCCAACCGGCTGTCGGGCAACGCCATCACGGAGGCGCTGGTGTTCGGGCGATCGGCCGGCGCCGCCGCCGCTGCGCGCGTGCGCGGCATGAACCGTTCGCCGTTCGAGCCGCGTTTCGCGGCGCCGGCGCGTGCGCTGCTCGCCGGCGGCGTGCCGCAGCCAGGGCTCAATCCGGCGGCGCTGGTCGCCGAATTGCAGCAGATCATGAGCCGGCAGGTCGGACCGTTCCGCACCGCTGCGGGGCTCGAGGCGGCGCTCGGCGCGATTGCGCGGATCGCGGCGGCGCTCGGTCCCGTGCCACCGGGCGCGCCGCGCCCCTTCGACACGGCGCGGCTCGACTGGTTCGATCTGCGTAACATGCTGCTCGTCGCGGCGTCCGTGACCGAGGCCGCGCTCGCCCGCACCGAGAGCCGCGGCGCGCACCAGCGCGAGGACTTCCCGCTCCTCGGCGATGCCTGGGCCGTCCATCAAACGGTGCATCTCGAAGCCGGACGCCCGGTCGTGGCGCGCACGCCGGTTCGGACCGGGGCGGAGGCGGTGCCATGAGCCTTGTCGCGCAGCTTCTCATCCGCCGCGGCGCGCCCGGCGAGGCCGGGCATTGGGACCGGTTCGAGGTGGCATTCGAGCGCGGCCAGTCGGTGCTCGACGGTTTGCGCCGCATCCGCGTCGAGCAGGATCCGAGCCTCGCCTTCCGCTTCTCCTGCATCAATGCCAATGCCTGCAAGGAATGCATGATGCTGCTCGACGGCAAGGTGGTGTATGCCTGCATGGCGCGGCTCGAGCCGCGCGAGATGCGGCTCGAGCCGTTGGCCAACAAGGCGCTGCTGCGCGACCTCGCCACCGAGATCGCACCACCGGACGAACGAATCGCGCGGGCCGCGCCTGCCTCGGATTGACCGAGCCCCTGGGGCGGCGATAATCAGGCCTAGGTGATCTCGATCAGGAGAGAAAAGATGGCCGTTGCCCGCCATGCCATGCCGCCCGAGGTGGCGGCGCTGTCGCTCGATGAAATCATGGAGCGCTATGTCGGACGGTTCCGCGACAAGACCGGCGACTGGGAGGCGTTCGAAGATGCGCGGATCGAAGGATACCGCCGCGCGCAGCACCGCTTCATCGGCGCCGGGGGCTCGGGCAAGCACGCCGATCCGACGTCCATTCCGCCGCGCGGCTTCACCTTGAGCGTAATCTATCTCCCGACCGGCCAGGGCAATCCCCCCCACACGCACGAGGTCGAGGAAGTGTTCTTCGTGCTGCAGGGTTATCTCACGGTATTCGTCGAAGACGAGGCGGGAAACCGCGTGAGCAGCCGTCTCGGCCCGTGGGAGTGCATCGCCTGTCCGCCCGGCGTCATTCACGGCTATCAGAACGAGAGCCTGGAGCCGGTCTATTTCCAAGTAATGCTGGGGCGCGGGCGGCCGGAGACGATGGGCTATGCCGACGACGCGCTGTTCCAGCGCCGCGATGCGCATTTGAAGGCCGGGTGACGCGCGCTGCGGCGATCCTGTTCGCGGCGCTGCTGGCACTCGGCGGCTGCTCCTGGTTCGGTGGCCGGGACCACCCCGAGGATGCGGGCCCGATCTACAGCCCCAACGGCGAGCCGTTGAGCGGCGGTCCGCTCGGACATCCGCGATGCGAGCAGGCCATGGCGCAATGGTTCGCGCGCGTCGATGCCAACCACGATGGCACCATCGACCGCGCGGAGTTCCTCGCCGATGCGGCGCGGCAGTTCGCGGCGATGGATCTCGACCATGATGGCACCGTCACGCCGGCAGAATTGGCGCAGTACCGTCGGCCCTATGCGCCGCCGCCGCTGCCGGATCAGGAATCGGGCCGCCGCCGTCGAGGCGGGGCCGACAACGCCCGGGCGGCGATCGCGAAGGACCGCCCCGATCCGGTGATGCTGGCGGACGTGCGTCTGCGCAACCGCGTGTCGCGCAATGACTTCATGGCCTATGCCAACACCAATTTCGCCGGGCTCGACACCAACCACGACGGAAGGTTGAGCCGCGCCGAACTCGTCGCGACCTGCAATCCGTCGTCGTGAGCCCCGCGCGCGGCGCGATTGCGCGCCGGGGAAGCGGACGTATACTCGGTTGGCGTCAAGTCCCGCGCGAGGACGGCAACATGCCCGACAGTGCTCGCCCTGAGATCGAGGAGTCCGCATCGGCGGCGCTGGATTATATCTGGCCGGCGGAGGGACTCGCGCGCATTCCGGACTGGGTCTATACCAGCCAGACGATCTACGAGCGCGAGGTCGAGCGCATCTTTCACGGACGGTGCTGGAATTTCGTGGCGCTCGAGGCGGAGATTCCCGAACCGGGTGATTTCAAGCGCTCGTTCGTCGGCCCGACCCCGGTGGTGGTCGCGCGCGCGATGGATGGCGCCATCCACGTCTTCGAGAACCGCTGCGCCCATCGCGGCGCCGAGTTCTGCCGACCCTATCGCGGCAATGCGCGTGAGTTCGTCTGCCCTTATCACCAATGGACCTATGACCTCACGGGCAAGCTCGCCGCCGTGCCGTTCCGTCGCGGCCTCGCCGGCGAAGGCGGCATGCCCCAGGGCTTCAATCTCGAGGCGCACGGCGTGCGCAGGCTTGCCGTCGCGACGCGGAACGGCGTCGTGTTCGCCTCGTTCGCGGCCGATACCGAGCCACTCGAGGACTATCTCGGGTCGGAGATGCTGGAGGATTTCGATGCGGTGTTCGATGGCCGCAAGCTCAAGATCCTCGGCTATTACCGCAACACGGTGCCGGCCAACTGGAAGATGTATCACGAGAATCTCAAGGACCCCTATCACGCGACCCTGCTTCATTCCTATCTCGTGACCTTCGGCCTGCTCGTCGCCGGCAACAAATCGGCAATGATCGTCGACCCGACCGGGCGGCACGGCACCATGGCGTCCGCCCGGTCTGACGCGGTCAAGATCGATCGCGACAGCCAGCGCGAGATGCGCGCCTTCCACGAGGATCTGCGGCTCGCCGACCCGCGCCTCATGGATTACGTGCGCGAGTTCCGCTCGCCCTGGTCGGTGACGATGCAGACGATATGGCCGACCATGATCGTGCAGCGCGAGCTCAACACGCTCGGGACGCGACAGATCGTGCCGATGGGCCCCAACGAATTCGCCATGATCTGGACCATGTTCGGCTATGAGGGCGACAGCGACGAGATGCTGCGCCACCGCCTGCGTCAGGGCAATCTGATGGGTCCCGCGGGATTCCTCGGGCTCGAGGACAACGAGGCGATGAAATTCGTCCAGGATGGTCTTCGCAAGTCGCGCGATGGCGCCGCCATGGTCGAGCTCGGCGGCACCGCCGAAGGCAGCGCCACGACCCTCATCACCGAGGCGGCGATCCGCGCGCTCTATCGCCATTGGCGCGGAGTCATGGGGGTGTGATGCTCGCGGGCTTCGCCAGGACCGAACTCGATCCCGCCATGGCGCGCGCGCTGCGCCTCGAGATCGAGGAATTTCACGCCGAATATTGCGCGGCGCTCGACGAGGACCGCATCGCCGATTGGCCGTCCTTCTTCGCCGAGGACGCGATCTACCGCATCACCGGCCGCGAGAATGCGGATTCCGGACTTCCGGTCGGCCTCGTCTATTGCGAGGGCAAGGGCATGCTGCGCGACCGCGCGCTCGCCATCGCCCGGACCGAGATGTTCGCGCCGCGCTATCTGCAGCATCACGTGACCAATCTCCGCATCCTCGGCGTCGCCGACGCCGTCGTCGCGGCGCAGGCCAACTATCTCGTGCTGCAGACGCTGGTGGACGAACGCACCACGCTGCATCAGGCCGGACGCTATTACGACCGGTTCGCGCGCATCGGCGGACGCCTGCTGTTGCGCGAACGCCATTGCGTCTACGATACGCTGCTGATCGACAACACGCTGGTGATGCCGATCTGAGCCGACGGAGGTTCGATGCCTGGTGTTCTGGGCGGCGCCTTGGTGCCGCACGCGCCGCAATTCTTCTCGCTGCCCGAGACCGAGGACAAGGCGACGGTCGCGCGCGTGCGCGAGGTCATGGGCGAGGTGGGGCGGCGGCTCGCCGCGCTCCGCCCCGATGTCTGGATCGTCGTCGCTAACGACCACGCCAATCAGTTCCTGCTGCATTGCACGCCACCGTTCTGCTTCCATCTCGGCGCCGAGGCGGGCGGCTCGTTCGCGGGTCGCGCGTTCCGCTTCACGATCGCCAGCGACGTCTCCATGCGGCTCATGCGCCACATGCAGCAGGAAGGATTCGACCCGGCCTTCACCAACAACGCGGGGATCGACTATGCCTTCGGCATTCCCCTGACCTTCCTCGGCGTCGCGCAGCCGATCGTGCCGCTTTACGTCAATTCCTACATTCCGCCGCAGCCACCGATGCTGCGCTGCTTTGCTTTCGGCGAGGCGCTCGCCCGCGGCATCGCGGCGGCGGGGATCGGCGCGGTCGTCGTCGCCAGCGGTGGCATGTCGCACTACCCCGGCACCGATCGCTATGCGCGGCCCGAGGTCGCGTTCGACCGCCAGCTTTTCGATATCCTGAAGGGCGGCAATCTTCGCCATCTCCTCGGGCTCGAGGAACGGTTGCTCGATGACATGGGCAATGTCGAGCTGCGCTCGTGGGCGATCGCCGCAGGCATGCTCGGCGAGCGCAAGGCCGACATCGCTGCGTTCGAGCCGAGCTGGCATCACACCTACGCGACGATGGCCTTCGACGCGCCGCCGGCCGAACGCCCCGACAGGCTGCATTACCCGCCGATCCATCCGGAGCGGGTACGGTTGACGCAGATGCTGCATCGCCTCGCCAATGACGAGGCCGAGCGCCGCCGCTATCTCGACGATCCCGCGGGCTATGCCGCGGCTTCGGGCCTGGCCGGCGACGAGCAGGCGGCGCTCGCTTCGCTCGACCAGTCGCGGCTGCTGGCGCTCGGCATCCATCCGCTGGTGCTATTCCTCGCGAACATGCAAGTCGATCACACGCGCAATTCACGGAGCTAGAGGAGAACATGGTCGTTCAGATTCCACTCACCATCGCCTGCGGCGATTATGATCGCACGCGCGCCATCAAGGACGGACGCGTGCCGGTCGAAGGCTGCGACGTCACCTACATCCCGCTCGAGCCCGAGGAGGTGTTCTTCCGCGCCTTCCGCTATCAGGAGTTCGACGTGTGCGAGCTGTCCTTCAGCTCGTATCTGCGCGTCACCGATGCCGGAACGTCGGAATATATCGGCATTCCGGCCTTCGTCTCGCGCGTGTTCCGCCATTCGGGGATCTATGTCCGCACCGACCGCGGCATCCGCACGCCGCAGGACCTGAAAGGCAAGCTGATTGGCCTGCCGGAATACCAGATCACCGCCGTGGTGTGGATGCGCGGCATCCTGCAGGACGAGTACGGGGTCAAGCCGACCGACATCAGGTGGCGCTCGGGCGGCATCGAGCAGCCTGGGCGCGACGAGCGCACGCCGCTCGCGCCCATTCCGGGGCTCGATCTCCAGCCGATCGCGCCGGACAGGACGCTCTCGGGCATGCTGGCGTCGGGCGAGCTCGACGCCATGTTCAGCGCGCGCGCGCCGTCCTGCTTCCTGCGCGGGGCGCCCAATGTCGGCCGCCTCTTTCCCAACACGCGCGAGGCCGAGCAGGCGTATTACCGCAAGACCGGGATGTTTCCGATCATGCACCTCGTCGGCATCAGGAAGAGCCTCGTCGAACGCCATCCCTGGCTGCCCACCAGTCTCTACAAGGCCTTCGCCGCGGCCAAGGACATCGCCATGGAGGAGGTCCGCGACATCAACGCGCTGCGTGTCACCCTGCCGTGGCTCGAGGCGGAATGCCTCGAGACGATGGCGCTGATGGGTGCCGACTACTGGCGCTATGGCGTCGCGGAGAACCACAAGGAAATCGAGACGCTGGCGCGCTATGCTCATGAACAGGGCCTGGTCAAGCAGAGGCTCGCGGCCGAGCAGCTTTTCGCGAAGCCGACCATCGAGATTTCGAGAATCTAATAATGATGCCTGGGGCGCGATCCGCGCCCCAGCAATGGATGCCCTGTGGGAGGGAACCGTGTCAGAGTCCGAATGTGCCGCGTCCCGGGTCACCGAGCAGGAAGCGCTCCGCTTCCATGTCGAGGGCCGGCCGGGCAAGCTCGAGATCGCGCCGACCAAACCGCTGACGACGCAGCAGGACCTGTCGCTCGCCTATTCGCCGGGCGTGGCCTATCCCTGCCTTCACATCAAGCGCGACCCGGCGCTCGCCTATGAGTACACCGCCAAGGGCAATCTCGTCGCGGTGATCACCAACGGCACCGCGGTGCTGGGGCTGGGCGATCTCGGCGCGCTTGCCGCGAAGCCGGTGATGGAAGGCAAGGCGGTGCTGTTCAAGCGCTTCGCCGGGATCGACAGCATCGATCTCGAGATCGCCACCGCCGATATCGATGCGTTCGTCAATTGCGTGCGCTATCTCCACCCGGCCTTCGGCGGCATCAATCTCGAGGACATCAAGGCGCCAGAATGCTTCATCATCGAGCAGCGCCTGCGCGAGCTCTTGGACATTCCTGTCTTTCACGACGATCAGCACGGCACCGCGATCATCGCCACGGCGGCGCTCCTGAACGCGCTCGATCTCACCGGGCGCGATCTCAAGACCATCCGCATGGTGGTGAACGGAGCGGGCGCCGCGGCAATCGCCTGCGTCGAGCTGTTGAAGAGCATGGGCCTGCCGCACGCCAATGTGCTGCTGTGCGACACCAAGGGCGTCATCTACGAGGGCCGCCGCGACGGCATGAATCAATGGAAGTCGGCCCATGCGGCGGTGACCAAGCGGCGCACCTTGACCGAGGCGCTCGAGGGCGCCGACGTGTTCTTCGGGCTCTCGGTCAAGGGCGCGGTGACATCGGATATGGTCAAAGCCATGGCCAAGCGGCCGATGATCGCGGCCATGGCCAACCCCGATCCCGAGATCGCGCCCGAGGAGGTGCGGGCGGTGCGGCCCGACGCGATCATCTGCACCGGCCGCTCGGACTATCCCAACCAGATCAACAACGTCCTGGGGTTTCCCTATATCTTCCGCGGCGCGCTCGACGTCCGCGCCTCGACCATCAACGACGCCATGAAGATCGCCGCCGCCCATGCACTCGCCAAGCTTGCGCGCGAGGATGTGCCCGACGAGGTGGCGGCCGCCTATGCGGGCCAGCGGCTGCGTTACGGGCCAGACTATATCGTGCCGACGCCGTTCGATCCGCGCCTCATCTGGTCGATACCGCCGGCGGTCGCCAAGGCGGCGATCGATTCGGGCGTGGCGCGCCGGCCCTACGCCGATCTCGCCACCTATCGCAACAGCCTCAAGGGCCGGCTCGATCCGACCGCCGCGAGCCTGCAGCGCATCTTCGATCAGGTGCGCGCCAACCCCAAGCGCGTCGTCTTCGCCGAGGGCGAGGAGGAGAAGACCATCCGCGCCGCGCTGTCGTTCCGCGACAGCGGCTATGGCACGCCGGTCCTGGTCGCGCGCCACGAGCGCATCCGCACCGCGCTCGACGCGCTGGGACTCGCCGAAACCGCCGCGCTCGAGATCCACAACCCGCGCCTGTCGCCCGCCGGCGAGGCCTATGCCGGGTTTCTTTACGGCCGGCTGCAGCGCGACGGCGCGCTCCGCCGCGACTGCCAGCGCATGGTGAACCAGGATCGCAACGTCTTCGCCGCCTGCATGGTCGCGTGCGGCGACGCCGATGCGATGGTGACGGGCGAGACGCGCAACTATTTCCAGGCCTTCGACGAGGTCGTGCGGGTCATCGGCGCCAAAGAGGGAAGCCGGATCTTCGGCTATGCGCTGCTGGTGTCGCGGGGCCGGTCGCTGTTCATTGCCGACACCACCGCGCACGATGCGCCGACGGGACCGGAACTCGCCGACATCGCCATGCAGTCGGCCGAATGTGCCCGCCGCATGATGGGCCAGGAGCCGCGCGTGGCGCTGCTGTCGCATTCGAGTTTCGGCAATCCCGGACGCGCGGCGGCCGCGCGCGTGCGCGAGGCGGTGGCGCTGCTCGACGCGCGCCGCCCCGATTTCGAATATGATGGCGAGATGAGCGCCGAGATCGCGCTCAATGTCGCGCTCATGCGCGACCGCTATCCGTTCTGCCGCCTCACCGGGCCGGCCAACGTCCTCATCATGCCCGGCCTCGACAGCGCCACGCTCGCCTCGCAGCTTCTCGAGCAGATGGGCGGCGGTAAGCGCATCGGGCCGCTGCTGATGGGGCTTGCCAAGCCTGCCCAGATCGTCGAGATGGGCAGCACCGTGTCCGACCTCGTCAACCTCGCTGCGCTCGCCGCGCACGAGGCGATCGGGTAAGCGCCTATGCCTTCCGCCCGGTCTTCTCGTAGAAATATTTGACCGCGGCCTCGGCGCAGACGAGGTCCTGCTCGGCCGTGCCCGAGGACAGGCCGACGCCCCCGACGATCTCGCCGTCGACGGTGACGGGCAGGCCGCCGCCGATCACGCTGAAATGCCCGCCGTTGCTGACATGGATGCCGAAGGTGCCGCTGCCGGGCACGCAGAGCTGGTTGTAGACATGGGTGCCGCGGCGTGCGACGGCGCCGGTGAAGGCCTTGTCGATGGCGATCGAGATGCTCGAGACCTTGCCGCCGTCCATGCGGTCGAAGCGGATGAGGTGGCCCGATTCGTCGCACACGGCGATGCACATCGGCACGCCGATCTCGCGCGCTTTCGCCGCCGCGCCGTCGATGAGGATTTGCGCCTCCTCGATCGAGAGCCGTCTAATCGTCAGCATGGACGAGCCCGCGCTTGGCGAGGAGGGTGGTCTTGAGGAACGCCTCGAGCGCCTTCGTCTCCTCGGCATCGAGCGCCGCATAGGGCGGATAGGGGTCGCCGACGGAAAGGCCGATGATCCGCATCGCCGCCTTCATCGTGGGGGTCAGGCCGCGATGCATCCAGCGCGCCGGGAAGAGCGCGAACTGGAGCTGATATTCTGCCGCCCGCTCGCGATCGCCGGCGACATAGGCGTCGATGACGTGGCGGGCGATCTCGGCCGCCGGCGGCGGCATGGTGGCGCCGGCGCCGCCCAGTTGGATCGTCGTCAGCAGCATCTGCATGGTGGTGAAGTACTTGGCATGGCCGGCATGGTCGATCTCGACGATCAGGCGCGAGACGCGCGCAAGGTCGCGCGAGCTTTCCTTGACGAAGCGCACCTTGTCGAGCTTGGCGAGCGCGATGGTCGCCGGGATCGAGACCTCGGCGCCCGGGCCGGGGTTGAGATAGAGCGTGATCGGCAGCGAGGTCTCGCGCCCGACCGCCTCGAAATAGGCGACGAGGTCGCGGTCGGTGGGCGGCCCGCCATGCGCGCGCAACGGCGCCAGCATCTGCACCGCCGCCGCGCCCAGCGTCTCGGCGTAATGCGCCAGCGCAATGGCGGCGCGGAAGGACGGATGCGAGACGCCGACCATCACCGGGCAGCGCCGGTCGACCCGCTCGATCGTGCTCCGGATCAGCGCCTTGCGGTCCTCGAGGCTCAGATAGGTGTATTCCTGCGCCTCGACGCCGGCGGCAACGATCATGGTCGGCTTGCAGTCCTTGATGATGTAGTCGATCTGCCGCGCCAGCGCCGCCTCATCGACGGCAAGCTCGCGCGTGAACGGCGTCAACGGCGCGACGATCAATCCGGGCTGGTCCATTCGCATTCTCCTGCGCATGCCGCCCCAAGTGTGACCACAGCGCACGTCCTGTCAACCGGTTCTACCCGGGCGCGCTCGCCGGGAAGATCAGTGACTTGATCACCACCGGGACGGCACCGGAGCTCTCGATCATGGCGCCGATGTCGATATAGTCGAACTCCTTGAGCTCGATGCCGTCGATCGAGACGATGGCGTTGTCGAGGCCGAGTTCCTCGCGGCAATGAATGCCGAGCAGGCCGCCGATGTCGCCGTCGCCGGCAAGCACCAGCGGATGGCCCTGGGCGAGGAGCCGATCGAGTCCGCCGAGGACGCCGCGGCAGAAGCCGTCGATCCGCGCGAAGGTTGCCGAGCCGTGCCAAGGGACGAACACGGCGACCGGACTTTCGCCGTGGGCGAGATCGAGCCGCGCCAGCACCGCGGCAATGGCGGCGGCGACGGCATCGGGCTCGATCGCTTCGCCATCGACCGGAAGATCGGGCGCCACCACGGGAAGATTGCGCAGCGGCAGCACCTCGAGCGGCGCGACATAGATGGTGCTGCCGCTCACCTGGATCGTGTATTGCGAGGCGCCGATCACCGTCGCACGGATGCTTTCGCTGGGCCGCACCAGCGTCAGGCCGCGCGCCGCGACGCGGTCGCGGATCGCACCCGCGATGAGCGGGCCGAGATCGCCGAATCCCTTGGTCTCGGCGCCGTAGATATACTCGGCGACGCCGCCGGAGAAGCTGATATCGGCGATCGCGCCGCGATGCGCGAGCGGCGGCACGCGGAGCAGCTTCGCCGCGCCGGCGCAAGGCGAACCGCCGTCGATCGCCTCGAACAGCCGATCGACCATCAACGCGGCAAGGCGCGTCGCATCGACCTTGCCGAGCACCATGCCCGGCGCGAGCGTAAGCCCCAGCGCGTCGGCGAAATGGCGGCCAGCTTCCTCGATGCGGACGATTCGGCCCGCATCATCCAAGGCAATGAGGCGCGCGCCCATGTCGAGCGCGGTGAGCGCCGTGATGCGGCCCTCCTCGCACACCGCGATCTTGGCGGTCCCGCCGCCGACATCGACGTTGAGGACCGGCGCGCGCTCGCGGATCGAGCGCGCGACCGCGCCCGAGCCATAGGCCGCCATGGTGGTCTCGAGCCCGTCGCCGGCACTCACCGCGACGAGCTTGCCGGCTTCGCGCGCGAACAGCTCGCCGATCGCGCGGGCGTTGCGGCGCCGCACCGCGACGCCGGTGAGGATGAGCGCGCCGGTATCGATGGCATCGCGCGCGATCCCCGCCGCCTCGTACTGGCGCGCGATGAAGGCGCCGAGCGCGGCGGCGTCGATCGTCTCGGCCGCTTCATAGGGGGTGAGCAGGATCGGCGATTGATAGATCGCGGCGCGCGCGGCAACAACATAGCGCGCATCGAGCCGCTCGAGCACGATGCGCGAGAACACGAGATGCGAGGTCGAGGAGCCGATATCGACGCCGACGCTCAAGAGCCGGATCTCGTCCTCGAGCGCGAGCGTGCGCCCGGTGCTGGAGAAGAAGACCCGGTCGTCGCTGCTGCCCGGCTCCGTCATGGACTCCCTACTCCGCGGCGGAGCGGACCTTGGCGCCGGGCTCGTACCATTTCGGGTCCATCCGGTTCTCGACGTCGGCGCGGCGCAGCGTCTCGGCATATTCGGCGCGGATGAACGGGTCCTCCGCGGCGTAGGGGATGGCGGTGCCGCCCTCGTCGAGGTCGATGGCGCCGTAATCGGTGTGTGGCTCGCCCGGCGGGCCGGGCTCGCGTCCGGGCGCGTGGGGCCCGAACCAGGCAGTGAGGCGGAATGATTCCTTCGAGACGCCGAAATGCTGATGGAACCAGCGCGCGCCGCCGGGTGCGGCCGAAACGAGGCCGACGGGCTCGTAATCGACGCGCTTCACCATTGCCGCCTTGCCGTCCTTCCACGGCGTCGGCCCGAGATGTTCGGGCCAAGTGTAGGTATAGCCGCGCCCCTTGAGACAAACGAGCACCGCCGCCGAGGTATGGGCATGGCCCTTGGAATAGCGGCCGTTCTCGTGCTGACCGATCCAGAGATAGAACGTGTTGCCGGTCATGAATGGCTCGATGCGGCGATAGCCGGGCGAGCGCCGGTTGTCGAGCGGCAGGTCGCAATTGACGATGTCGGGAATGAGGTTGGTGCGGCGCATGGCGAGCCCGCGCACGGGATCGGGCTCGATGTCGTCGTTGGGCTTGTAGAAGTCGTCGGCGCCGCTGAACCGGTCGCGGAACGCATAGGGACAGTCGAAAATGGCGCCTTTGTTGTTGAGCAGGTTCATCAGATTGGGCGCGGTCGTGCCGGCGAGCAGCAGCGCCGGGCTCGAGGTCGCGTTGACCACGCGGTGCATCGCGTTGACCGGGATCGAGAACAGCGATCCGGTCTGCCATTCGAAGATGTGGCGCCGCGTCTCGCCCTCGATCCACACCTCGGTCGAGCCGCGGCCATCGACGACGTAGTAGATCTCTTCGTAGAGATGCTTCTCAGCGTTGAGCGCGCCGCGTGCGGGCACTTCGACGACATAGCAGCCCCATTTGCCCTCGGTGCCGTAGAGCTGGATGTACGTGCCGCGGCCGCCCAGCCGCGGCCACGGCGCCAGCGGCAGGTTCTGCACCTTGCTCACGCCGATGTCGCGCACGATGGGGATGCCTTCGCCGTCCATGAACTTGTCATAAGGCGTCGCGGGCCGGCCGAATTTGCCATAGCCGGCATTTCTGCCGCCGGACGGCTCGTGCCAGTGGACTTGACCGGGAAGCTCGTGAGGCATGGCGTTTTTCCTCTCAGCCGCCGCCGAACAGAATGCTGGCGCGGACCGTACCGCCCGCGGCGCCGCGCACGCAAGGGACAACCGGCCGGCGGCCGCGGTGTCGTCGCTGCGGCCCCGCCTAGAGCGACGGTGATAGCTGCTCGAGCACCTTGCCGCGCGGCTCGACGGCGAAAAACAGCGTGGTCAGGCCGCCGATCAGCGAGGCCAGGCCCATGACGATGAAGATCGCGGCGATTCCGCCCCGCGGCAGCAGGAACGAGCCGATCAGGAACGGGCCGACCACCGAGGCCGCCCGGAGCCAGGCATTGCCCACGCCGGTGCCGAGCGCGCGCATCTCGGTCGGATAAATCTCCGCCGTATAGGTGCTGAGCGACAGCGCGAGCACGCTGTTGCCGATCAGGCCGAACGAAACCAACACCAGCACGCTCGAAGACTCGAGATGGACCTGAGTAGCGAGGTAGAGCAGCGGCAGGCAGCTCACGAGCTGCGCCGTGGCGAAGAGCGGCTTGCGTCCGATGAGATCGATGAACACGATCGAAGCGAGCGCGCCCAGGAGGCTGACGAGCGTGGTGACGACGCTATAGTTGAGCGACTGCTGCACCGTCAGGTGATAGACCGTGTGCCACAGCGACGGCAGCCAGGTGGTAAGACCGTAGATGACGAGATAGGTGCAAACCCACATGACCCACACGGTGAAGGTGCGGCGCCGGTAGATCCCCTGGAAGAGATCGGAAAACCGCGTGCGCGCGGGCGTGACCTGCGGCAGGTGATCGGGAATGGGCGGCAACGGCCGCGCGCCGTTGCGCGAAATCGTCGCCTCGATCCCGGTCAGCACGCGGTCGGCTTCCGCCAGACGGCCGCGGCTCGCGAGCCAGCGCGGCGATTCCGGCAGAATCCGGCGCAGCGGAAGCGCAAGGAACGCCGGCACCGCGCCGATCACGAACATCCAGCGCCAGCCGAAGGCCGGCACCACCCAGGACGCGACAATCGCCACGACCGCGAGCCCGATCGAGAACAGCACCTGATAGCTGAGCGAGAACCGGCCGCGCCGCCCGGCCGTGGCGAATTCATTGATATAGGTCGCCATGATCGGAATCTCGCCGCCGAGCCCCAGCCCCTGCAGGAAGCGCATCGCGAGCAGCGAATTGTAGTCCCACGCGAAGGCGCAGGCGAAGCTCATCACCGACCAGATGAGCAGGGTATAAAGGGTGCAGGGAACGCGGCCGACGCGCTCGGCGAGCCAGCCGAAAAAGACCGACCCGATGGTCTGCCCGAGATACCCGACCGAGATCAGGATCCCGATCTGGCTCGGCGCAAGCTTCCACAACCCGATGAGGGCCGGCAGCACATAGGCGACGGCGAGCGCGTCAAAGCCGTCAAAGAACCAGCTGCTGCCGATGATCATTCCGATGCGGAGATGGAACGCCGACAGCGGCAAGCGCTCGATGCGCGCGGCGATGCGGTAATCAGTCGCGGTCGCATCGGCGGTGGCGGTGCTATTGCCCATGGTGTTTCCCCCGGTTCTTGTGCCGCTCCTCTACGGCGTTTGCCGTATCCGTTCAAGCCGCGCGTCAGGACCGGCGCGGAACCGCGTTGACGCTCCGCCGAGCGGCGGCCTAAGGTGCCGGCATGCGCGAGAGAATGGTCGAGGTCGGCGGCGAAAAGCTGCGGCTGATGGAGGCCGGAAGCGGCGCTCCGGTTCTCTATCTGCATGGCGCCGGCGGGGCGAACTGGTATCCGATGCTCGAGCAGTTGAGCGAGAGCTGGCATGTGCTCGCGCCCGAGCATCCGGGCTTCGGCCGCTCGTCAATCCCCGAATGGATGGCGAGCGTCGGCGATCTCGCGTTCTTCTATCTGGATTTTCTCGGCGCGCTCGAGCTCGACGGTGTCCACCTCGTCGGCCATTCGCTCGGCGGCTGGACCGCGGCCGAGATCGCGATCCGCAATACCGCGCGGCTCAAGAGCCTGACGCTCATGGCGCCGGCCGGCGTCGCCTCGCCGGAGGAACCATTCGGCGACATCTTCCTCTGGGGTCCCGAGGAGCACGTGCGCAATTCCTTCTTCGAGCCGCATCTCGTCGCGGCGCGGCTCGACGCGCTCGCCGGCGTCGATGTCGACGTGATGCTGCAGAACCGCTCCGCTGCCGCACGGCTCGCCTGGACGCCGCGTCTGCACAATCCGCAGCTTCCCTATTGGTTGCACCGCATCGACGTGCCGACGCTGCTGGTGTGGGGAACCGAGGACCGGATCTGTCCCTTCTCCTGCCACCTGCCCTATATGCGCGCGCTCCGTGGTGCCGAGCTGTTCGCCCTGCCGCATTCCGGGCACGCGCTCCACACCGAGCGGCCGTCCGAGGTCGCCGCCCGCCTCGCCGGCTTCTTCGCCTCGGCGCTGCGCTAGACGCCGCCATGAAGGACTGGATCGGCATCATGGTCGCGGGGGTCTTGTCGCTGTCGATGGTGGCCTTGGCGGTGTATCTCTGGATGTCGCTCGGCGCGGTCGATATGACGCCCGCGGGCTATGTCGCGCTCATCCTTGGCGGGCTTGGCACGCTCGGGCTCGGGATCGGGTTGATGGCCTTGGTATTCTACAGCCACCGCAAGGGGTTCGACGACCGTGCCGGAGCTGCGCCGTTGTCCGACCGGCACGATCCGCCATAGGTGGAAACCCTGAAAGCGGGCGTATATGATCGATCGCCAGTGGCGAAAGGACGTGGCATGAGTGAAATCAGCACGGGTGGCGGCCGGACGATGCGCCGCAGGCGTACCGTGCGCGAGCATGGCCCCGATCCGGTCGATGTCCATGTCGGCAAGCGGCTGCGCCAGGCGCGGCTCCTGGCCGGGCTGAGCCAGGAAGAGCTCGGCGACGGCATCGGCGTCTCGTTCCAGGCGGTCCAGAAATACGAGCAGGGCGAGAATCGCCTGAGCGCGAGCCGCCTCTTTCGCGCCGCCAAGCTGCTGCAGCAGCCGGTCTCGTTCTTCTTCGAGCTGCTCGAGGGTGATCCGCCCGACGCCGCTGCCGCCGCGGCCACCTTCTCCCGCGACGAGATCGATCTCGTCCGCCATTATCGCCTCATCGACAACCAGGAGGTGCGCGAGCATCTCCTCCTGGTCACCAAGCGCGTCGGCGATCTCGGCGGTGGTGCGGTCGGTTCGGTGCCCGGGGCGGCCAAGCCTGCGTGAGCCGTCGGCATCTTTCCTCGACTTCGGGGATTGGAGTAGAAGGGGCGCGGGCTCTCGGCAGGTGGCGGGGTCGATCGATGTCAAGCACGTTCCTTTGTCGCATCGTCGCGTTGGCGGCCGGCGCGCTCGCGCTGCACGCGGCGCCGGTGCGGGCGCTCGACCGCGTCACGTTCGGGACCGATTGGAAGGCCGAAGCCGAGCATGGCGGCTATTACCAGGCGATCGCGACGGGCATCTATCGCAAGTACGGCATCGAGGTGGAGCTGCGCCAGGGCGGACCGCAGGTGAACCAGTCGCAACTCCTGGCGGCGGGGCGGCTCGATTTCGACATCGCGTCCAATTCCTTCGTCCCCCTCAACTTCATCCGGCAATCGATCCCCATGGTGGCGGTGGCGGCCATGTTCCAGAAGGATCCGGCCGTGCTGATCGCCCATCAGGGCGTCGGCAACGACAGCCTCGCTGCGTTGAAGGGCAAGCCGATCATGATCGGCGGCGATACGCGCGTCGGATGGTGGCTCTTTCTCAAGGCGAAATACGGCTACACCGACGACCAGATCCGCACCTACACCTTCAACATTGCGCCGTTTCTTGCCAACAAGAACGCGGTGCAGCAGGGCTATGTCACCAGCGAGCCCTATCTCATCGAGAAGGCCGGCGTGAAACCGAATGTCTTTCTTCTCGCCGATTCCGGTTATGCGAGCTATGCCTCGATCATCGAGACTTCGCAGAAGCTGGTGAATGAGAAGTCCGATCTCGTGCGCCGCTTCGTCGCTGCCAGCATCGAGGGCTGGTACAGCTATCTGCGCGATCCCGCACCGGGCAACGCGCTCATCAAGAAGGACAATCCCGAGGAGGACGACGCCCTTCTCGCCTATGCCGTCGCGAAGATGAAGCAATACGGCATCGTCGACAGCGGCGATGCCAAGACCGCCGGCATCGGCGCCATGAGCGATGCCCGCTGGCGGTCGTTCTTTGACGTGATGGCGGGCGAGGGGCTTTATCCCAAGAACATGGATTACCGCAAGGCCTACACGCTGCGCTTCGTCAACCAGCGCGTCGGCATGGAGCACAAAAAATAGCAGCGGTCTCCGCAGCGCCGCCGCTCCTTCGGCTCGAGGGCGTCGTCAAGATCTTCCGCAATGGCACGCGCGCACTCGACGGCGTCGATCTCGCAATTGCGCCCGGCGGCTTCGTGAGCCTGCTGGGTCCGTCGGGCTGTGGCAAGAGCACGCTCCTGCGCATCGTCGCCGGGCTGGTGTCGCCGAGCGCCGGAATGGTGCGGTGGGGCGAGGACCGGCAGGCCGGCGGGATCGGCTTCGTGTTCCAGGAGCCGACGCTGATGCCATGGGCCAGCGTGTGGGACAATGTCTATCTGCCGCTGCGTCTTCAGGGCGCGGGGCGGCGCGAGGCGGAGGCGCGGATCGCATCGCTGCTCGCTGCCGTCGGGCTCGCCGGGTTCGAGCGCGTGTACCCGCGCGAGCTCTCGGGCGGGATGCGGATGCGGGTCTCGATCGCCCGCGCGCTCGTCACCGAGCCGCATCTCCTGCTGCTCGACGAACCCTTTGCCGCGCTCGACGAGATCACGCGCTTCAAGCTTAACGAGGATTTGCTCCGGCTCTGGCAGGCGCGACGCTGCACCGTGATCTTCGTCACCCACAGCGTGTTCGAATCGGTGTTTCTCTCCGACCGCATCGTCGTCATGACGAAGCGCCCCGGCCGTGTCGCCGCCGACGTGGCGGTGGGCTTGCCCTATCCGCGCGAAGACGCGCTGCGCACCGCGGCGGCCTATGCCGAGCGATGCCGCGAGGTATCGCAGCTTCTGGCCGAGGCGAGCCGATGAACGGCATCGGCGGCAGGTTCGGACGCATCGCCGCGCCGCTCGCGGTCGGAGTGCTCATGCTCGTGGCGTGGGAGGCGCTGGTGCGCATCGAGCACATCGCCCCCTACATTCTGCCGGCGCCGGTGGCGGTGGCCGAGGCGCTGTGGCGCGACGGGCCGAGCCTTCTCGGCTCGCTCATGTTCACGCTCAAGGTCACGCTGGCGGCGCTCGCCGCCGCGATCCTTCTGGGCGGCGCGCTCGCGATCCTGTTCGCGCAATCGCGGCTGCTCGAGCGCTGCCTTTTCCCCTATGCCGTGGTCCTGCAGGTGACGCCCATCGTCGCGATCGCGCCGCTCATCATCATCTGGGTGAACGACACCTTCCTGTCGCTGCTCGTTTGCGCCTGGATCGTCGCGTTCTTCCCGATCGTCGCCAACACGACGCTCGGGCTCAACAGCGCCGACCGCAATCTCGGGGCGCTGTTCCGGCTCTACGGCGCCTCGGGCTGGCAGGTGCTGCGCCTGCTGCGGATGCCGTCGGCGCTGCCGTTCTTTCTTGCGGGCGTCAGGATCAGCGGCGGTCTCGCCCTCATCGGCGCGGTGGTGGCGGAGTTCGTCGCCGGCACGGGCGGCGCCGAGACCGGCCTCGCCTCGCGCATCCTCGAGGCCGGCTACCGGCTCGAGATCCCGCGCCTCTTCGCCGCGCTGCTGCTGCTGTCGCTGACCGGCATCGCCATCTTCGCGGTGTTGAGCCTGATCGCGCGGCGCCTGCTCGCGCACTGGCACGAGAGCGCACTGCCGCCCGAGGAATGATTCAGGCCGGGATCAGCAGCACGATGTGATCGGCGACGGCCGCCGGGCGCGGCGCGCCGTCGAGCTCGATCGTACACGCGCCGTCGACGCGCATCCCCTGCCGCCACGGCTCGACCCGCGCGAGCGTGAGCCTGAGCCGCACGCGGCCGCCGCTCGGCACCGGCGCGAGGAAGCGCACCCGGTCGCAGCCGTAATTGATCCGCTCGGCGACACCGTCCACGTCGTAGATCTGGTCGCGCAGTTGCGCGAGGAGGGAGAGCGTGAGGAATCCGTGCGCGATGGTGGTGCCGAAATGCGACCGCCGCGCCCGCTCGCGGTCGACGTGGATCCACTGGAAGTCGCCGGTCGCGGCGGCGAAGCGGTCGATCATCTCCTGCGTCACCGTGATCCATCCGCTCACCCCCAGCTCCTCGCCGGTTGCGGCCTTGAGCGCGTCGATGGAGCTGAAGCGGCGCATGATCGGTTCCTCGTCGGGTCGCCGCCAATCTAACGCAAACGCGAGGCTTGACAACGGGCGGCGGCGGCGGTACGCGCTATGGATCGTGGTGATTTGAAGCCGACCGGCTTGCGGCCACGTTAAAACAACCGCTAAAAGGTCGGAGGCTCCTCAGGAACCCTGGCCCGTGCGGGACGGGGTTTTTTCTTGCCCGGTCGGGAGCGAAGGAGAAGGACAATGCCGGATTCGCCCGCCCCATTCAGTCCGACCTGGCGGCCGCGCACGGTGATGACGCATGGCGGCCTCCTGCGCAGCCAGTTCAAGGAGACCAGCGAGGCGGTCTATCTCACCAGCGGCTATGTCTATGACAGCGCCGAGGAGGCCGAGCACGCCTTCGCCAATGACGGATCGCGCTTCGTCTATTCGCGCTATGCCAATCCGACGGTGGCGATGTTCGAGGAGCGGCTCAGGCTGCTCGAGGGCGCCGAGGCGTGCCGCGGCACGGCGAGCGGCATGGCTGCGGTGTTCGCGTCGCTCGCCTGCTTCGTGCGGTCGGGCGAGCGGGTGGTGGCCTCGCGCGCGCTGTTCGGCTCGTGTCTCCACATCCTGCAGAACATCCTACCGCGCTTCGGCGTCGAGACGGTGATCGTCGATGGACGCGACCTCGACCAGTGGCAGCGCGCGCTCGCGCCGGGCGCCAAGGCGGTCTTTCTCGAAAGCCCGTCCAACCCCACGCTCGAGATCATCGATCTGCCGGAAATCGCCGCGCTCGCCCATCGCGCCGGGGCACTCCTCATCGTCGACAACGTGTTCGCGACGCCGCTGTTGCAGCAGCCGCTGGCGCTGGGCGCGGACGTCGTCTGCTATTCGGCGACCAAGCATATCGACGGCCAGGGCCGCAGCCTCGGCGGGGCGGTGCTCGGCTCGCGCCAATTCGTGCTCGAAAACCTCGCGCCGTTCCTCCGCCATACCGGCCCGGCCCTCAGCCCGTTCAATGCCTGGCTGCTGCTGAAGGGGCTGGAGACGCTCGATCTGCGTCTCGAGCGGCAGATGGCGGGCGCGCTCGACGTCGCGCGGCATCTCGAGGGCCATCGCAAAATCGTGCGCACGCTCTATCCCGGCCTCGAGAGCCATCCGCAATACGCGCTGGCGCGGCGTCAGATGCAGGGCGCCGGCACGGTCGTGTCGTTCGAGGTCGGCCGCAGCAAGGAAGAGGCGTTCCGCTTCTGCAACGCATTGAAGCTCGTCGCCATCTCCAACAATCTCGGCGACAGCAAGAGCCTCATCACCCATCCCGCGACGACGACGCATGCGCGCGTCGCGCCGGATCAGCGCGCAGCGCTCGGCATTTCCGATGCGCTGGTGCGGCTCTCGGTCGGTCTCGAAGACCCGGCGGACCTGGTCGAAGACCTGGACCAGGCACTCGCCAACGTGTGAGGGCTCAGCGCCGGCGGCCGCCGGCGTCCGACCGCCAGCCCAGCCGCGCCTTGCGCCCGATGCGGCCGGCCTTGACCATCTGCTTCATCAGGGCGGGCGGGTGGAAGCGCTCGCCATAGGCGGCGTGGAGAATTTCCGTGACCTCGAGCGCGAGGCCGGTGCTGATGTTGTCCATCAGCTCGAACGGCCCGACCGGGTGGCCCAAGCCCAGGCGGCAGGCGAGGTCGAGGTCCTCGGGCGTGGCGACGCCCTCCTCGAGCAGCTTCACCGCCTCGATGAAAAACGCGGTCAGCATGCGGTTGACCGCAAAGCCGGTCACGTCCTTGACGCGGATCGGCGTCTTGCCGATGCCCTCGGCGAGCTGCGTCGCGGTGGCGATGGTGCTCTCGGCGGTGTCGAAGGCGGGAATGATCTCGACCAGCTTCATGCGCGAGACCGGCGAGAAATAATGCGTGCCGATGAAATACGGCCGCCGTTCCGGCTTGACGTATGACGCAAGCGTCGAGATCGCGATCGATGACGTGTTCGAGGCGAAGATCGCCGAGGGTGCGCAGACCGCGTCGAACGACCGCCACAGCTCGGCCTTCACCGCCTCGTTTTCGAACACCGCCTCGATGACCACATCGCGGTCGGCGAAGCGCGCGTGATCGACCGCGGTCGCGATGCGAGGCAGGGACGAAGCCGCCGCCTCCGCCGTCCAGAAGCCGCGCGGCACGCCACGGTCGAGCAGCGCCTTGAGCCGCGCCAGCGCCTCGGCGAGCAACGCGTCGTTGCGGTCGTTGAGCAGCACGTCGTGCCCCGCCAATGCATGGACGAGCGCGATCTCCGCTCCCATCAGCCCGGCGCCGACGACGCCGATCTTCGCTTTTCCAGCCATCACCGGACGATGCCCCAAGCGCGTGCGATTGTCCAGGCGGGCGCCGCACCGCGACCTCGCCGCGCGGAAAACGCTCTTGGACGGATCCGTGCCGGTGCGGATAAGATCGGCGACGAGGAAGCGGATGTGGTTGACGAGGCAACGCAGCAGGAGTCGCGATGACGCAGCCGAAGGTCCTGATCCACGCCCCGCATGGGGGCGAGCCGCGCGAGCTCCGGGAAAAGCTCGAAGAAGCGGGCCTGGCGATCGCCTATGGCGATCTGCAATGGCAAAAGCCGCGCGGCGATCATGAAGGCGCGCTCGCCGCTGCTGCCCGCGACGCGGTGGCGATGATGGGCACCTCGATCCGCGCGACGCCGGTCAGCCGCCGCGTGCTGGAGGCGTCGCAGCGCCTGCGCATCGTTGCCAAATACACGGTCGGCGTCGATGACGTCGATGTCGACGCGGCGACCGAGCTCGGCATCCTCGTCTGCCACGCGCCGACCGAGGCTAATTGCTTCGGCGTCGCCGAGACGACGATGACGTTCCTGCTAGCGATGCTCAAGAAGGTGCGCGAGCGCGACGCGGCAGTGCGCGCCGGCGGATGGCGCACGCCCGATCTCGCCACCACCTTCGTCGGCAGCCGGCAATCGGACGGCTATCCCGGCATCACCATCGGCCTCGTCGGGCTCGGGCGCATCGGCACGCGGGTGGCGCAGCTTCTGGCGCCGTGGCGGGTGCGGCTGCTCGCGTGCGATCCCTATATCGAGCCGGCGCGGTTTCTTCTCGCGGGCGCAAGCCCGGTCGATTACGAGACGCTGCTGCGCCAGTCGGACGTGGTCTCGTTCCACGTGGTGCTGACCAAGGAAACGCATCACATGCTGTCCGAGCGCGAGCTCGCCTGGATGAAGCCGACCGCGACCGTGATCAACACCGCGCGCGGCAAGGTGATCGACGAGGCGGCGCTCGCCGGCGCGCTCGCCGCGGGACGGCTGCGCGGCGCTGCGATCGACGCCTTCGAGGAAGAGCCGGTGCCGTCCGACTCCCCGCTGCGTCAGCTCGGCACCAAGGTGCTGATGTCGCCGCATGCGGCGTCCTACAACGACGATCCGGGCAGCGAGCTGCGTCCCGGCATGGAATGGGCGACGCGCTCGGTGCTTGCCGCGCTCGCGGGCCAGGTTCCTGACAACGTCTACAACAAGGCGGTCATCGGGCGCTGGCGCGAGCGCTTCGGCGGCGCCAGCGTCACGCCCTGAGCGTCCGCGTACGGAGTCGGGACGGAGCGATGGCCGGGCGGCGCGCCTTGGTGATCGGCGGCTCGGTCGGCGGGCTGATGGCGGCGAGCCTGCTGCGAAAGGGTGGCTGGGATGTCGTGATCTTCGAGCGTGCCCAGGGCGATCTCGCCGGGCGCGGCGCGGGGCTCGGGCTCTCGGCCGAGTTGTTCGCGGTGCTGCGGCGGATCGGCGCGCGCGTCACGGCGGGAACCGGGATTACGCTTCCCGCCATCGTCTGGCTCGATGCGAGCGGCGCCGTCCTGCACGAGGACCGCCGCGGCTGGGTCACCGGTGCGTGGCCGCGCATCTACCGGCCGCTGCGCGAGGCCGTGCCCGACGCGATCTACCGCCCCGGGCGGGCGCTCGAGCGGATCGAGCCGGACGGGCGCGGCGTCACCGCGATCTTCGCCGACGGCGCGCGCGAGACGGGCGATCTTGTCATTGCTGCCGACGGCGTCGCTTCGACGGTGCGCGGCCAATTCCTGCCCGGGCTCGCGCCGTCTTATGCCGGCTATGTCGCCTGGCGCGGCATCGTCGAGGAAAGCGACATCGCCGCGCACGACCGCGAGCAATTGTTCGGCGCGATCTCGTTCTGCGCGCCACCGGGCGAGCTGATCCTGGCCATGCCGAGCCCCGGCGCCGGCGAGGACACGCGGCCTGGCCATCGCCGCTTCTATTTCATCTGGTACCGCCCGGCGGACGCGGCGCGCATGGCCGAGCTCTGCACCGACGCGAGCGGCCGCAATCACGGCTTCTCCATCCCGCCGCCGCTGATCCGGCGCGCGGTGACGGACGCGGTCAAGGCGGATGCGGCGGCGCTGCTGCCGCCCCGCGTCGCCGCGGTGGTGCGGCAGACGGCGCAGCTTTTGCTGCAGCCGATTGTCGATCTCGAAGTGCCGCGGATGGTGTGGGGGCGCGCCGCGCTCTTGGGCGATGCCGCCTTCATCGCCCGCCCGCACGTCGCCGCCGGCATCACCAAGGCCGCGCTCGATGCCGCCGGCCTCGCCGATGCGCTCGCCGAAACCGACGACATCGATGCGGCGCTCGCCCGCTACGCGCGCGAACGCCTCGCCTGGGGCCGCGCGCTGGTCGAATACTCGCGCTATCTCGGCGGCTTCATCGGCGCCCCCGACGGCAGCGCCGCGCGGCGCGACCCGGCAACTTATCTCCGCGAGTACGGCGCGCCGCATCTCATCCACGACCCGCTTCCCGGCGACGTACCACCGCGTTGACCCTTGCCGTGGCCGCGATTAGAGTCGCGCGATGGATGCACGGGAGCAGACTGGCGTGATCCCCGAGCCGCAGGAGCTGATCCGGCGGGCGCGGGAGATGGTGCCGCGTCTCGCCGCGCGCTCTGCGCGCGCGGAGGCCGAGCGGCGCCTGCCCGCCGAGACCGTCGCCGAAATGCAGGCGGCCGGTTTCTTCCGCGTGCTGCAGCCCAAGCGCTGGGGCGGCTACGAGATGCATCCCGGCGTCTATTACGACATCCTGATGACGCTGGCCGAAGGCTGCTTCTCGACCGCCTGGGTCTATGGCGTCGTCGGCATCCATCCCTGGATCATGGCGCTCTATGACGAGCGCGCGGCCGAGGAGGTATGGGGCAAGGACCGCGCCACGCTGATCTCGTCCTCGCTGATGCCGGGCGGCCAGGCGGTTCCGGCCGCGGGCGGGTTCCGTCTCACCGGCCGATGGCTCTATTCGAGCGGCTGCGATCATTGCAACTGGGCGCTCCTGGGCGGCGTCGTTGCAGCGGCCGATCCCACGGCGTTCGACTGGCGCTTTTTCCTGGTGCCGCGCGCGCAATACCAGATCGTCGATACCTGGAACGTGTCCGGCCTCAAGGGCACGGGCAGCCAGGACGTCGTCGTCGAGGATGCCTTCGTTCCCGCTCATCGCGCCCACAAGGTGCTCGACTTCTACCAATGCGTCGGTCCCGGCCAGGCGCTCAACACCGGCGCGCTTTATCGCATTCCGGCGGCGCAGATCCTTTATCTCGGCGTCGCCTGCGGCGCGATCGGCGCGCTTCAGGGCATGGTCGGCGCGTTCCTCGACTACGGAAGGTCGCGCGCCACCGTTCGCGGCAAGACCGTGGACGATCCGTTCGCGCAACTGGCCTGCGCCGAAGCGGCTGCGACGGTCGACGAACTGAAGCTCGTCCTCCATCGCAACCTGCGCAACCTCATGGATTTCGCGGAGCGTGGCGAGGTGCCGCCGCTTGCCGAGCGGGTGCGCTACAAATTTCAGTCCGCCTGGGGCGTCGAGCGCTGCGGCCAGGCGGCGCTGCGCCTGTTCAAGGCCTCGGGCGCGCACGGGCTGCGCTCCGATCTGCCCTTCGGCCGGATCCTCGCCGACCTCAATGCCGGGCGCCAGCATGTCTCGAACCAGCCCGAATATTTCGGCCGCGCCTGGGGCACGATGCTGCTCGGCGGGCCGGAGCCGGCCGAACTGATGGTGTGATGGTGGAGCCGCAATCCATCACCATCGGCGGCGACCTCGTCGTCGAGCGCATGGGTTTCGGCGCGCTCCACATCGCGGGCCGCGGCAGTTGGGGCGCGCCGGCCGATCCGGGCATGGCGCGCGCACTGCTGCGCCGCGTGGTCGAGCGCGGCGTGCAATTCATCGACACCGCCGATTCCTATGGCCCCGCGGTGAGCGAGACGCTGATCGCCGAGGCGCTTCATCCCTATCCCAAGGACCTCGTCATCGCCACCAAGGGCGGGCTGTTGCGCCCGAGCGCGGGACGGTGGGACGCCGATTGCCGGCCCGAGCATCTGCGCCGCGCCTGCGAGGCGAGCCTGAAGCGGTTGAGGCTCGACCGTATCGACCTCTATCAGCTTCATACCGTCGATCCCAACGTGCCGCTCGAGGACTCGGTCGGCGCGCTCGTTGCGCTGCAGAAGGAAGGCAAGATCCGCCATATCGGTGTGTCGAATTTCGATCCGCGCCAGCTCGCCCGCGCGCGCAAGATCGCGACCATCGTGTCGGTGCAGAATCGCTACAATCTCGGCGATCGCTCGTCCGACAAGGTGATCGATGCCTGCGCCAAGGATGGGCTCGCTTTTCTGCCGTGGTATCCGCTCCACGGGCTCAGCGTCGTCACCAGCACCGCGCAACTGCGCGAGATCGCACGCCGGCACAATGCTTCCCCGGCGCAGATGGCGCTCGCCTGGCTGATGCGCCGGGCGCCGGTGATGCTGCCCATTCCCGGCACGTCCTCGATCGCCCATTTCGACGAGAACTGGGCGGCGCGCGCGCTCGAATTGAGCGACGAGGACTTCGCCGCCTTCGACCGCGCGTGAGGCTCAGCCTCGCGCGGCGAGCCAGCCCATCAGGATGCGGTTGAACGCGTCCGGATTCTCGACATTGGGGAAATGGCGCACGCCGGGAATCTCTTCGCCCTTCGCACCGGGAATGCCGGCGACGATGCGGCGGTTGGTCTCGGGCGGCGTGCCCGGGTCTTCGGCGCCCCACACCACCAGCGTCGGCAGCTTGATCCCCGGCAGCCGTGCGAGATAGTCGAAATTCTGCAGCGCGGCGCCGCAGCCCATGAAGCCCTGCGGCGTCGTAGCAGCGACGGTGTCGCGGATCTGCTGCCACCGTCGTGGCCGGTTCTGCCGCATCGCCGGGGTGAACCAGCGCTCCACCGTCGCATCGGCGATGGGCTCGAGGGAGTTGGCGCCGCGGACGGCGGCGATGCGCTGGCTCCACAGCTCCTTGGCGCCCGGCGGCGAGGCGGCCGAGGTGTCGCACAGCATCAGCGACTTGAGCCGGTGCCCATGGCGCAGCGCCAGCGAATGGCCGAACATGCCGCCGATCGACAGCCCCATGTAATGCACCGGCCGCTCGCCCAGCGCCTCGAGCACCGCCGCGACGTCGTCGGCGAGCGCGTCCATGGTATAATCGCCCGGGACCGGATCGCTGCCGCCGTGGCCGCGCATGTCGATGCGCAGCACGCGCCAGCCCGCGGCGAGCAGCGGCATCATCTGCTCGCCCCACATGCCGCTATCGGAGGCGAGCGAATGGGTGATGCACAGCGTCGGTCCGTTTTCCGGTCCGGCGATATCGTAGTAGATCCGGCGACCCGCGAGCGGCAACAGCATGGGCGTCTCCTCGGCTTGGGTTTCCCGCTCACTTTAATGGTTCGCCCGCGCCGCGTCAGCCGTCGCTGCGTCGGGAGCGACGAACACCGAGGGCTCAGGATCGTCGGCGAAACTTTACCTTGTTCGACCCGCGCACCAGAAACACGTCGTATCCAGCCGCGCGCCACGCCTCCCGTTGTCCATGCGAGGTTTTACCTTCCACGAAGGTGAGATCGAATTCTCGATGGCGCTGCTTTAAAAGGTAGTCGCGAAGCGCGATCATACTTCGACATCTTCGAATTTCCTCAGCGGTGCTCGCAACCTTGTGACCGTCATCCCGCGCCACGGATGGTGTCGATGATGCGGGCGGGGTCGGGGGGCTCGGCATCGGCGCGCCAAGCGACGTGCCCATCGGGCCGCACCAGCACCAGGCGGCGCTCGTAGAGCTGCGCGGCCGCCGCATTGTCGATGTCGACCACGGCGAGCGGCACGCCGCGCGCGGCGGCGGCGCGCTCGAGCCCGGCCGTCGCGGCGCTTGCGGCAAAACGCAGCAGCACGAAGCCCCGTCCAAAGAGATCGAGCGTCGATTGCCCCGGGGCGAGCCAGAGATGCGGCGCGCGATGTCCCGGTCGCGCCGTCTGGACATAGGTCGAGACCTCGTCCGGCGGCTCGGGCGTGCCGTCCGGCACGACGACCGGCGAGCCCTCGTAGCGATAGCCGAGATGGATGCCGAGGGTGAACCATTCGCGCCGCATGGCGGCGGCGAACCGGCGCCCGAATTCGGCGCGCGCGCGCTCGCCCTCGGGGCCAGGCGCGAATGCCTCGGGCGGCGGATTCTGCTCGCGCGGCGACAGCATGCGCGAGAGGTTGCCGCTCGCCTCGCGCACGTTGCGCACCGCCACCGGCCGCCGCTCGATCGCGTAGGACGGCAACAGCTTCGGCCCGCCCCAGCCGGCGATCATCGCTTCGAGCTTCCAGCCGAGATCGACCGCGTCCTGGATGCCCGTGTTCATGCCGAAGCCGCCGGTGGGCGAGGTCAGATGCGCGGCGTCGCCGGCGATGAAGACGCGCGCGCTGCCATAGCGGTCGGCCACCAGTTCGCGGCGGATCCACGGCAGGATCGACAGGATCTCGAAATCGAACTCGCGCCCGACCGCGCGGACGATGAGCGCGCGTATCTCGGCCTCGTCATAGCTCCGCTTGGTCGCGTCGCCGACGATCGAGAAGCGGAAGCGGTCGTTGCCGTTGATGGCGACGATGGTCGCGAACGTGCCCTCGGGGCCGATGACGATGTAGCGGTAGGCCTCGCCCTTGCCGTGCAGCGCGAGGAAATCGGGACAGCGGAAGATCGCGTTGGTGGTGTAGGTGAGGACCGGATTGCCCGACATCTCGATGCCGAGCGCCTGGCGCACCGTGCTGGCGCCGCCGTCGCAGCCGACGACGTAGCGGCAGCGCACGCTCGCGCGCACGCCGGTGCGCGGATCGACGATGGTGGCGGTGACGCCGTCCGCGTCCTCCGCGAGCGCCGTCAACTCGGCGTGATAGCGCAGCCGCACCTGCGGAAAGCTCCGCGCGAAGCGTTGCAGGACGGGATCGAACATGTCCTGCGGACAGCGCTCGCGCCGCTGCGGGCTTTGCGGCAGTTCGGGCTGGTCGGCCATGCCGGGAAATTTCTCGCGCCCGAACTCCCAGCCCGTCACCGCCGAGACATAGACGTTGTCCTGGCGATAGTGGCGCGGATAGGGCGATTCCTCGACCCATTTGACGATGCCCCAGCGGCGGCAGAACTCCATCGTCCTGACGCCGACCAGATCCATCCGCGGCTGATAGATCGAGCCGTCGCCCTTCTCGACGACGACGCAGGGGATGCCGCGCCAGCCGAGCTCGCCGGCGAGCGCGAGCCCGACCGGACCGGCACCGACGACGACGACGGGCGTCTCATCCATGCGCGCGCTATCCTTCCGATCCGCGCCACCGCCGCGGCGGGGCCAAGCGGGAGAAAACCCATGAGCGTCGAGAACAAAGCACTCCGCACGCATCTCCACAAGGGCGCGGGGCTCCTGGTGCCGGGCGCAGCCAACGCGGTCACGGCGCGGCTGATCGAGGAGCTGGGTTTCGCCGCCGCCTATGTCACCGGCGCGGGCGTCGCCAACAGTTTTCTGGGCGCGCCCGATATCGGCCTCATCACCCTCACCGAATTGGCGCAGCAGGTGGCGGCGATGCGCGAGAATGTGCGCCTGCCGCTCATCGTCGATGCCGATACCGGCTTTGGTAACGCCGTCAACACCGCCCGCGCGGTCAAGGTGCTGGAGCGCGCCGGCGCCAACGCGATCCAGCTCGAGGATCAGGTCTTCCCCAAGCGCTGCGGCCATTTCGCCGGGAAGCAGGTGATCCCGGCGGCGGAGATGGCGATCAAGGTGAAGGCCGCGTGCGAGGCGCGGCACGAT
Source organism: Allostellaceae bacterium (assembly GCA_035532935.1). Classification (GTDB taxonomy): domain Bacteria; phylum Pseudomonadota; class Alphaproteobacteria; order ATCC43930; family CGMCC-115725; genus DATJLY01. Next base: position 10,661 of record DATKQE010000075.1, on the reverse strand, counting down.
GCCGATTTCATCGTCATCGCCCGCACCGACGCGCTCGCCGTCAACGGCATCGACGACGCGCTCGAGCGCGCAGCCCGCTATATCGACGCCGGCGCCGACGTGACCTTCGTCGAGGCGCCGCGAACGGTCGCGGAGATGGAACGGATCACGGCGCTGCCGGCACCGCAGCTCGTGAACCTGGTCGCGGGCGGGCTCACGCCCATGCTGCCGCGCGAGGAGCTGGCGCGGATGGGCTTCGCCATCGTGCTCTATGCCAATGCCGCGCTGCAGGCGGCGATGCAGGCGATGAAGACGGTGCTGCGCCATCTCGGCACCACCGGCGCGCTCGACGGCGTCGCCGAGATGCTGATGGATTTCAACGAGCGCCAGGCTATCGTCGGCAAGCCGCGCTACGACGCGATGGAACGGCGCTACGCCCTTTAGGCGCTGCGGCGGAGCCTTGCACCCCCGCCGGAATGCGGGTTGAATGCTCCGGGCCTTGGCGACAGGACGGAACCGATGGAAGCGGCTGCGAACGCGTCATCGAATGCGGGCGCCGTCACCGCCGAAAGCATCGTCGCGCAGGCGCGCACGATGATGCCGCGGCTGCGGGAGCGGGCGCAGCGCACCGAGGAACGGCGCCGCATTCCTGCGGAAACGCACCACGAATTCATCGAGTCCGGATTCTATCGCATTCTCCAGCCGGCGCGCTATGGCGGGTTCGAGCTCGACTACGGTACCCAGACCGAGATGTCGGTCGAGCTGGCGATGGGCTGCGCCTCGAGCGGCTGGATCGCCTCGATCACCGCCTGCCATGCCTGGATCGCCGGCATGTTCCCGCCGGCGGTGCAGGAGCGCATCTGGGGCGATGATGCCGGCACGCTCATCGCCAGTGCGTTCCAGCCGCCGGGCGATTACCGCATCGAGCGCGCGACCGGCGGCTGGCGCGTCGCGGGGCGGTGGAAATTCTCGAGCGGCGTCGAGCTGTGCCAATGGGCGGTGATTGCGACGCCGATCCCTGCCGCCGACGGCAAGGGACCGCCCGAGCGGCAATTCGCGCTGGTGCCGCTCGACGAGGCCGCGATCGAGGACGTGTGGTTCGTGAGCGGGCTCGCCGGCACCGGCAGCAACGACATCGTCCTGCGCGACGTGTTCATCCCCGACGCGCACACGCTCAAGGCAAGCGAATGCGCCGGCGGCCCGACGCCCGGCAGCGCCATCAATCCCTGCCACATCTACCGCCTGCCGCTCTTCGGCGTGTTCCCCTACAACCTCGTCGGCGTCGGTATCGGCGCGGCCATCGGCGCGGTCGAACTCGTCATCGAGCAGTTGAAGGTCCGCTCGACCGCGACGATGCATCTGCGCATGGCGGCCCTCCAAAGCGCACAGCTTCGCATCGCGCGCGCCGCGGCCTCGGCCGATGCGGCGCGCGTGCTGATCCGCACCAATTGCGTGGAGATGAACGCGCGCGCCCGCGCCGGACTGCCGCTCGGGCCCGAGCATCGCGTGCGCTATCGCCGCGATGCGGGCTTCGCCTCGCTGCTTTTTCTCGAGGCGGTGCAGGGCGTGTTTCCGCTGCTCGGCGGCGGCGGCCTCGCTGCCGGCAATCCGATCCAGCGGCAATGGCGCGATGCCCATGCGGTCGGCCAGCACATTGCCTGCTCGTGGGACGCCGCCGGATCGCATTACGGCGCCGCCGTGCTCGGCGTGCTGCCGCCCGAACAGATGTAGCCGCCGCAGAGGAACCGACCGATGCGCATCCACAATCTCTACGCCGACGCCAAGGGCGAGACGCATTTCCGCGACATCGAGGTCGAATGGGCCGAGGAGACGCGGGGCGGTCGTCTCTCCCGGCGCCTGCCCGCGACCGGGATCATCTTCCGCCAGGTGCCGCCCGTTTACGATCTCGACTGGCATCCCGCGCCGCGGCGGCAATACATCATCAATCTCGACGCCGGCGTCCAGATCACCGCGAGCGACGGCGAAAGCCGCATCATCGGCGCGGGCGAGGTCATCCTGGTCGAGGACACGACCGGCAAGGGCCATCTCTCCAAGGCGGTGGACGGCAAGCTCCGCCATTGCATCTTCGTCGCCGTCGATTAGGCGATGCAGCGATGGATCCGGCAGCGATGACAACGCCGCGCTACGCCGTGCCGGAAGGTGCCTGCGACTGCCATATGCACGTCTTCGGCACGGTCGAACGCTATCCGCCGGCGGCGCGGCGCGCCTATACGCCGCTGCCGGCGCTGCTGGCGCAATGGCGCGCGCTCGCGGCCCGGCTCGGCGTTGCGCGCGTCGTGCTGGTACAGCCGAGCGCCTATGGCACCGACAATCGCTGCATGGTCGATGCGTTGCAGGAGATGGGCGCGGCCGCGCGCGGCATCGCCGTCATCGACGAGGATGCGCCCGCGACCGCGCTCGACGCGCTCCATGCGGCCGGCGTCCGCGGCATCCGGTTCAACCTGAAGACGCTCGGCGACGGCGATGCCGCCGCGCTGCAGCGCCGGCTCGTGCGCATCGGCGAACGCCTGATGCCGCTCGGCTGGCATGTCCAGATCTATGCCGATCTGCCGCTCATCGCGGCGGCGGCCGAGGCGATCCGCGCCGCGCCGGTGCCGGTGGTGCTCGACCACATGGGCGGGGCGAGGGCTGCGCCCGGCCTGGCGCAGGACGGATTCCGTACGCTCCTCGATCTGCTCGGTTCGGGCCAATGCTGGGTCAAGCTCGCCGGCGCCTATCGCGTCTCGGATGCGGCGCCGGGCTTTGCCGACGCGACGCCGATCGCCCGCGCGCTCATTGCGGCCAATCGCGACAATCTCGTCTGGGGCACCGATTGGCCGCATATCGGCGATCGGGCCGGACCGGCGACGGCCGAGCCACCCGCGGCGGTCTATCGCGACCTCGATGCCGGCCATCTTCTCGACCTCCTCGCCGCCGCAGCGGGCGATGAAGCGACCTTCCATCGCATCCTGGTCGACAATCCGGCGCGGCTCTATTTTCGCTGACGCGGGGGCGGTCGCGGCTTCGGGAGGACGGGCATGCCGGCGGTTCGGAATGTCCTAATGGTGGTGGGCGGCGGCGTCGCCGGCATGACGCTGGCGGCGGCGCTCGAACGCTTCATGGCGCGGCGTTATACGCGCTGCCGCATGGTGGTCGAGGCTTCCCACCAGATGGCGCTGTGGGACCGCCACCCGGGAACGAATGATGCCGAGCCGGTCGGTGTCGTGGCGCGGACCAACGCGTCCCTGGCCGAGCCGATCTGATCAGTTGGTTGCGCCGGGCAGGAATTTTTCCGTGTAGAGCTTCGTCATGTCGGGCGCCTGCGGAAAGATTTTCATGTCGACGAAGGAGCGCGCGAGCGTCTCGAGCCCCTTGGGATCGAACCGGCCGGTATCCGACAGCGACGGCATGACGATGTCATAGGCCTTGGCGGCGATTGCCGGCGGCTTGCCCATCACCGGCGCCGCGATCTTGACGGTTTCGTCCTTGTTGTGGCGCATCCATTTCACCGTCTCGAACCAGGCGGCGAGGAATTCGCGCACCTCGTGGGGATGCGTTTTCATGATCGCGTCGGTTGCGAACGTGACGTGGTTGATGAAATCCCGCACCACGCTGCCGAAAGGCAGGAGGATGCGAACCGCCCCGTGCTGTTCGAGCAGCGCCGCCGAGGCGACATCGAGCGGCATGCCGTCCACTTCCACCGTCCGCATCGCCGCGATCTGCGCCTGGTCGGTGCCGAGCGCGACCACGTCGATGCCGTCGGGCCCCCAGCCCTGGCGGCGCGAAAGTTCACGCACCAACCAATCGGTGAGACCCCCGACGGTGGAGACGCTGATCCTCTTGCCCTTGAGATCGGCGAGCGTGTGGATCGGCGCGCCGCTGCGCACGACCAGGACGAGGCCGTCGGGCGGCCCCGCGAAAGCCGCGACGCCGAGATCGCTGTTGCCCTTGGCGACGAAGCCCAGCTCCGGCCCGGAGCCGAGGCCGATATCGACGGCATTGGCGGCGAGGCCCTGCTGCAGCTTGGCGCTGCCGGCGAAATTCACCTCTTCGATCGCAAGTCCGTGGCGCTTAAAAAATCCTTGCGCCATGCCGATATCGAGCGGCGTGAAGTCGAACGGCCCGGCGATCGCCTTGCCGACCCGGAGCGTCGCCTCGGCGCGTGCATGCCCGCCGCCGAAACAGAGCACGATCCCCACGCCCAGAACCAGGCCGACGAAGCCGCTCCACCATCCCGATCGCGCCATGGTGCAACCTCCCTTTGATGCCGTGTTTCGATCCGGTGCGGCCGCACCGGATCGTTTGCCGCAGTCTAGCCGAGATCGCGGCGCAGGGAGAACCTGCTGCGCCGCGGCGGCGGGCTGGTAGGATGGGAGCGGCAATTCATGGGGCGCGGGCGGCATGGCGGAGCATCCCTTCTCCCTCGACGGACGGGTGGCGCTGGTCACCGGGGCGGCGCGCGGTCTCGGCTTCGAGATCGCGCGCAGCCTCGGTCAGGCGGGGGCCGCGTTGCGGCTCGGCGGACGCGACGCGGCGGCGCTCGATGCGGCGCGGGCGCGGCTCGCGGCGGAACGGATCGCCGCGCTGCCGCTTCCCTTCGATATCGCCGACGCCGATGGCGTCGCCGCCGCGTTCGCGCGGCTCGCCGCCGAGCACGGGCGGCTCGACATTCTCGTTGGCGCGGCGGGCCTGCGCCGGCGCGCCCCGGTCGCGGCGCTATCGCTCGACGATTTCCGCCACGTGATCGATGTCAATCTCGCCGCGAATTTCGCGCTCGCCAAGGCGGCGCTCGCACTGATGCTGCCGGCGGGATGGGGACGGATCGTCTTCCTCACCTCGGTCGCGGGGCCGATCGCGCGCGCGGGCGATGCCGCCTATACCGCGGCCAAGGGCGGGTTGGCGGCGCTCGTGCGCGCACTCGCGGTGGAATACGGGCCCTGCGGCGTGACCGCCAACGCCATCGCGCCGGGATATTTCCGCACCGAGGCCAATCGCGATATGGCGGCGGATCCGGAGGTGGCGGCGTTTCTGGCGCGGCGCTGCCCACTCCGACGCTGGGGTGAGCCGGCGGAGATCGGCAGCGCGGCGCTGTTCCTGGCGTCGGCGTCGGCCTCCTATGTCAACGGCCACGTGCTGACGGTGGACGGCGGGCTCAGCGCCTCGTTCTGAAGCTGCCGCGCGAGGGGCTGGGGAGAACGTATGTATTAAGCATTCAAAACCAACGCTATATGCGTTTCATCGTCACAGCCAGCGCCATTGGCCGATGACTCGGCCCTGGATGTAGGCCTCCTCCAGCGTGCGTTCATACGGATCGTATTTGGCGTTGTCCGAGGTGATCTTGACCCGGGGCGGCTCGCTGTGGGGGAGCGCCTGGATACGCTTCACGACGAGGCCAAGCCCGTCCCAGACGACGAAGATTCCGGGCGGGCTGGGCAGGCGGTCGCCGGTGTCGACGAGCACGCGCTGACCCGGCAGCAGCGCCGGCTCCATGCTGTCGCCTATCACGGTGATGATGCGCAATTCGGAGGCCGGCGCGGTGCTGTAGCCGCGCACGATTTCGGTCGGAACCTGCCACTGGGCAACGATGCGCTCCTCGCCGCCCACGAGCCCCGCGCCGGCGCTGGCGCGCACATCGAGTTCCTCGATGCGGAGCATGTTTCCACCGTCGCCACCGCCGCTGCGGCCGTCAATTCCCGCCAAGGCCAGGAGTTCCGACGCCTCGACCCCGCCTTTGGCGAAGATCGGCGCCAGCTTGCGCATCAGGTCGAGAGGCAGATGCGCCTTGCGGAACCGATCCTCGTAATGCTGGTAGCTCGAGCCGTGTTCCATGCCGAGGGCGTGGGCGACCTCGCGGATTGACAACCCGGCACGCTGTCGCAGCAGTTTGAGCTTGCGGGCGGCGGGCGAGGCGTCGGCCATGACTCCAGTGTAACCGCGAAGGCCCGGCCACGGCAAACGCGTTTGCCCTTGACGAACGAACGTATTAAACGTACATTTACGGTCTGTTGCGTTTGCTCGGCAAGGCGCGACCTCTCCCGGGGAGATCGGAAAATGGTCCAGAGCACTGGTCATGACGCGTCGTCCCACGATGAGAACAATTCAAGAACATTAGGCCAAATTCCCGAATTTGTCACGATCGATCCAGGCGGACTCAACTCAAAGTTCAAAAAACGCGAGCGCTGCGCATACATACGTAACGGGAGCTCCGGCGGCGATCGGCCGCGTCCCTGTGGCGCGCCGGTGGTGGCACGTTCGCCCTATTGCGCCCGCCATCGCGCGCTGTGCCGCATCGCACCCGGCACCGAAGCGGCTGCACGCATCGCCCGGGCACAGGCGCGCGCGGCCGATCGCGCCGCGCCGCCACCGCCCTATCTCGCTGCCTGCGCCGTGCCCGATCCCGTCGAAGCGGCCGAGCCGGACGATGCGCTCGCCGCGCTCCACTGCCGGCCAGGGACGGAGGACGAGGCATGGTAAGCGCGGCGGGCGGCAAGCGCGGCCGGCCGCCCAAGGCGGCGCCGGGCCCGACCTTGGAGCGACTGCGGCACGGTGATGTCGCGCTCATGCCTCATGCCATCGCCGACGAGTCGGGAAATCCGTCGCGGCCTTATCGCAGCGCCGACACGCTGGCCCGGATGCTGCGCCAGGGCTCGGTCACGCCGGCGATGTGCCAGGCCGCCGACGATTTCCGCGCCCAGTTCGCGCGCGCGTCGCTCGATCCCCTCGGCGCTCCCGATCTCCGCCGCCCGCCGCAAGGCGCGGGACACGGGCTCGAATTGAGCGAGCAGCAGGTCGAGGCACGGCGCCGCGTGTGGCGCGCGCTGACCGCCGTGGGCGGCATCGCCTCGCCGGCGGGATCGTGCCTCTGGCACGTGATCGGCTGCGAATTGAGCCTCCGGCAATGGGCGCTGCGTGAAGGTTGGGGCGGGGGCCGCGCGATGAGCCAGGAGACAGCCGCGGGCGTGCTCGTGGGCGCGCTTTGCGTCCTCCAGACGCTCTATGGGCTGTGACGGGCCGCGTGTGGCGACGCGGCAGGCGCGCTACGTCTGACGCATCTGCATGCGCCAGCGGCGGATGCCTTCGTCGACGAAGTCGGTGCCGGCCAGATCCTCGCGCCAGGATTTGGAGAACTCGGCGCTCTTGCTGCGTGGGCGCGCGTCGGGCGGGAGGTCGTCGAAGCGGATGCGCATCGGCAGCGGCACGCCTTCGCCGACCACGATCGCTTCCTGCGGCCGCATGCCGGGCAGCGCCGCGAGCATGCCGTGCGCCGCCTCGGGCAGCGCGTTGGCGACGAAGCGCTGATCGAGGTCGTTGCCCATGCGCAGCGCGAACAGCGTCCCGCATTGCGCCAGCGCGCTCACCGAAAGCTCGGATGGGCGTTGCGTGACGAGGCCGAGCGAGACGCCGTATTTGCGGCCCTCCTTGGCGATGCGCGCGATCGACCGCGTCGTCGACAGGAGGCCGCTATTCGGATCGTTGGGGACGTAGCGGTGCGCCTCCTCGCACACCAGCAGCAGCGGCGGCATGCGCTCGCGCTCGGCCCAGAGTGCGAAGTCGAAGGTGATCCGGCATAAGAGCGAGACCACGACATCGACGATCTCCGACGGCACGCCGGACAGGTCGATGATGGTGAGCGGCCGGCTGCCGACCGGGATGCGCAGCAGGCGGCTGATCACGCCGCCCAGCGAATCGCGCGTGACGACGCGCGAGAACATGAAGGCGAAGCGCCGGTCGTTGCTCAACGATTCGATTCGCGTCTTGAGCCGCAGATAGGGCGCGGAGGAGTCGGCCTTGTCGAGCCGTCCCATCGCCTCGTCGAGAATCTGCAATAGATCGCCGACCCGGAACGGCACCGGGGTATCGACCGTGATCCAGGAATTGGTCGACGTGTCGCCGGCGTATTTGCGCCGCGCCAGCGTGACCGCCTCCTTGAGGATGGTCGCCTGCGATTGCTGCTCCTCGGGCGTGCCGCCGCGCACCAGCGCCTCGACCGCCTCCTCGTGGTCGAGCAGCCAGAACGGCAGTTGTAGGTTGTCGATGTTGATCGCCTCGGCGCGATCGCCGAACGCCGCCGCGTATTCGTTGTGCGGGTCGAGCACGACGACATGGGCATAGGGATCGGCGGCGATGATCGACCGCAGGATCAGCGTGACGGCGCAGGATTTGCCCGATCCGGTGGTGCCGAGGACGGCGAAATGCTTGGCGAGCAGCTCGTCCGTCAGCACGTAGGCGGCGCGTTCGCGCTCGTGATAGAGCGAGCCGATGCGGGCGCTGACCGCTTGCGGCTTGACATAGATCGCGCCGAGATCCGCGTCGTTCGCCGCGACCATCGCCGCGCCCGAGACCGGGTATTGCGACACGCCGCGGCGAAAGCGGCGGACGCCGTCCGGATCGCTGCCGAGCTCGCCCAGGAGATCGGCGGAGAGCGTGCGGCGCGGCGGCTCGCCCGGCTCCCAGGCGAAGCCGCTCACGGTGCCGATCACGTCGAGCCCCGCCGTCGGCACCTTGACCAGGCTGCCGATGCGGATGGAGCGGGCGAGCGCGTCGGGGTCGAGCTCGACGCTGGCGGTCATCGCCGCGCCGGTAATGGTCATCACGTGGCCGAGCGTCGCGTCCATCTCCGGACTCCTCCTGCTGCGCCCCTCTGCATCGCCTGTCACGGGGCCCGCCGGCGACGCAACGCGTCGCGGCCGAGCCCCATCATGGCGCAATATCGGCAATTTTTCGTTGCTTCTGGACGGGGCTTGCCGTTTTCTACCGTCCTCGGCGGTCACCGTCACGATCGCCGAAGTTGAGGGGGAAAACATGTCGAAACGTCTCTGTCTCGCCGCGGCTGCCACGGCGGCACTGCTCGTGGCATCGTTCCATGGTGCCAATGCCAGCGCCCTGACCAAGCGCGGCAAGTATCTGGTCGAAATCGGCGGTTGCAGCGACTGCCATACGCCCGGCAGTTTTCTCGGCCATCCCGACATGAAGCGCTTTCTCGGCGGCTCCGAGGTCGGGTTCGCCATTCCCGGCCTTGGCGTGTTCGTCCCGCGCAACCTGACGCCGGACAAGGAGACCGGGCTCGGCAAATGGACGCGGAAGCAGATCATCACCGCCTTCACCACCGGCAAGCGGCCGGACGGGCGCATGCTGGCGCCGATCATGCCATGGCGGGGTCTCTCGCACCTCACCCACCGCGATGCCGAGGCGATCGCCGCCTATCTCCAGAGCCTGCCGCCCGTGCGCAACGCCGTGGCCGGTCCGTTCGGCCCCACCGAGAAGGCCACGACGTTCGTCATGACCGTGCTTCCGGCCGATGTCTATAACGGCCTGCCGAAGCCGCCGCCGGGCCACTGACGCCGCGTCAGTTCGTAGAGCGCTACCGCCGCGGCGTTCGAGACGTTGAGCGACGCCGTGGCCGCGCGCGTTGGCAGGTGGGCGAGGTAGTCGCAACCTTCGCGGGTGAGACGGCGCAATCCGGTGCCCTCGGCGCCCAGCACCAGCGCGACGCGCTCGGGCAGATCGAGCGTGGCGAGGCTTTGCGGCGCGTCCGCGGCCAGGCCGACGCACCAGAACCCCGCCGCCTTGAGGCGCTCGAGCGTGCGCGCCAGATTGCCGACGCGCACCAGCGGCACGGTCTCGAGCGCGCCCGAAGCGGCCTTGGCGACGACCCCAGTCGCCGCCGGCGCGCCGTGATCGGGCACCACCACCGCGCGCGCGGCAAAGGCGGCGGCCGAACGCAGCACCGCACCGACGTTGTGCGGGTCGCTCACCTGGTCGAGCACGACAACGATGTGCGGCGCCGCGGCATCGGGAAGCGCCGCGATGATGTCGGCGAGCGCGCGCGGCGGTAGCGGATCGGCGGCGACGGCGATGCCCTGATGCACCGCGCCCTCGGGCAGGAGCTGTTCGAGTGCGCGGCGTTCGATCACCTCCGGCGCGGCGACTGGCAGATCGGCCGCGGCCGCGGCGACGAGCGCGCGCCATTCCGCCGCCAGCTCGGGCACTACCACGACGCGCCGGCAACGCCGCGCCGGGTTCGCCAGCACCGCCATCACCGCATGCCGCCCGAAAATCCACGAGGTCTGCACCGCCGCCGGCCGACGCGTCCGGCCGCCCGGCGGGGCCGATGGCGCTTCCGCCCGGCGAGGCAGGCCGCGGTCGCGCGCATGCGCCCCTCGATCGCGCGCCATGGTGCTTGTCTCCATCCTTAATCCGCGCGCTCCATAACGGGCCCGCGCCATGCGGCGCAAGCCGCGGTTTTCTTGACAAATCGCCGCCCGCGCCGTATCACGCGGCTTCCGCTGCGCCGGGCCGCGAGGCGGTCAGGAGGGGTTGCCGAGCGGTCAAAGGCAGCAGACTGTAAATCTGCCGACGTACGTCTTCGGAGGTTCGAATCCTCCCCCCTCCACCAATCGCATTTCATTGCCCTCGCGCGGTATCACCCTTGGGCGGGTGTAGCTCAATGGTAGAGCAGAAGCCTTCCAAGCTTACGACGGGGGTTCGATTCCCCTCACCCGCTCCAGTGCCCTTGTGCGAGGCCTGAACAGGAAATCCGACCATGGCGAAGGCGAAATTTGAGCGGACGAAGCCGCACTGCAATGTCGGGACGATCGGGCACGTTGATCACGGGAAGACGTCGCTGACGGCGGCGATCACGAAGGTATTGGCGGAGAAGGGCGGGGCGACGTACACGGCGT
>DATKQE010000074.1:0-3331 GCA_035532935.1 Allostellaceae bacterium | reverse complement strand
GATAGATTGCGAACGCTTCGCAATTGCATATCCCCCCGGAATCGCCATGCTGGCCGTTGCCGTCATCGTCTTTCGCGAGGTTCTCGAAGCGGCGCTGGTCGTCAGCATCGTGCTGGCGGCGAGCCACGGCATTCCCGGCCGCGGCCGCTGGGTCGCGGGTGGGATCGTCGCCGGCGTGCTCGGCGCCATGGTGGTGGCGGCCTTCACCGGCGAGATCTCGGCCGCGCTCGCCGGAATCGGCCAGGAGGTGTTCGACGCCTCGGTGCTGTTCGGCGCCGTCGTCATGCTCGGCTGGCATAATGTTTGGATGAACCGCCACGGCCGGGAAATGGCGGAAGAGGCGAAGAGCGTCAGCGCCGCGATCCGCGCCGGGGCGCGGCCGCTTTACGCGCTCGGCATCGTCACCGGGCTGGCCGTGCTCCGCGAGGGCTCCGAGATCGTACTCTTCGTCTATGGCATCGTCGCGGCTCAAGGCACTGGAATCGCTGGAATTTTGAGCGGCGGCGCGCTCGGCCTGGCGGGCGGGGCCGGGCTCGGCGCCGCGCTCTATTTCGGCCTCCTGCGGGTGCCGCTGCGGTACCTTTTCACCGTGACCGGCGTGGTCGTGCTGTTTCTCGCCGCCGGCATGGCGTCGCAGGGCGCGGCGTTCCTGCTGCAGGCTGATCTCGTGCCGGCGCTGGGCAATGAGCTCTGGAACACCTCGGCGATCCTGCCCGACCGGAGCCTTGCCGGCCAACTGCTCCACGTGCTGATCGGCTATGTCGCGCGGCCGGCGGGCATCCAGCTGGTGTTCTACGTCGCCACGCTCGGCACGATCGGCGGCCTCATGCTGGGCCTCGGCCGGCGGCGGGTGGCGCACCCGGCCGTGGTCTGAGCGCGGCGCCGCCGTCTGGCGCGGCGGCGGATTTTCCCGGCGGATTTTCCCGCCGGATTTTCCCGATTGCCTGGCGCGGCAAACTCCCATACCTCTGCGGCGGGAGGTGGCGTCATGGCGTCCTTCGCGTTGCGGCTCTTCACCGACCGTCTGGCGCCCGGCGCGGCGCTGACGCTCGACGGCAACGCGTGCCGCATCCTTTACGTCGCCGAGGGCCGGCTCACCGTCGCTGCCGGCGGGACGGTCGCGGCGCTCGCGCCGGACACCGCCTGGCACGGCACCGCGGCGTCGCTGCGCGCCGGCGCCGATGGCGCGCGGGTGCTGCGCTACGAACTTGGCGCCGGCGATCGGGCGCCGGCGAGCGACAGCGGTCTCGCGCTGGCCGCGCCGATCGGTCTCGAGCGCGAGCGCGCCTGGCTCATCCGCTGCGACCGCGTCGAATTCCCGCCCGGCGGCGTCGCCTACACCCATACCCATCAGGGGCCCGGCATCCGCTGCCTGCAGCAGGGCGGCATCCGCGTCGAGACCGCCGGCACGGTGCGCCATTACGCGCCCGGCGAGGCCTGGTTCGAGAGCGGCCCCGATCCGGTGTTCGCCGCCGGATCGGAGTCCGCGACGACGGCGTTCGTCCGCGTCATGGTGCTGCCGCGCGACTACCTGGGGCGCAGCTCGATCCGCTATGTCCGGCCCGAGGATGAGGGCAAGCCGCGGCGGCAATCCTATCGCATCTATATCGACACGCCCGTGTCGCTACCGGGGAGCCCGGCATGAGCATCGCCCATCCGCGCCGCACCGGCGCCCAGATCCTGATCGACCAGCTCAAGATCCACGGTGCCGACACCGTCTTCTGCGTTCCCGGCGAGAGCTATCTCGCCGCGCTCGATGCGGTCTACGATGCCAACTCGATCCGCCTTGTCGTCTGTCGCCAGGAAGGCGGCGCGGCGATGATGGCGGACGCCTATGGCAAGCTCACCGGCCGGCCCGGCATCGTGTTCGCGACGCGCGGGCCCGGCGCCTGCAACGCCAGTTCCGGCGTGCATGTCGCGATGCAGGATTCGACCCCGCTCATCCTGTTCATCGGCCAGGTGGCGCGCGGCACGCGCGGGCGCGAGGCGTTCCAGGAGGTCGATTTCCGCCAGATGTTCGGCGGCATGGTGAAATGGGCCGACGAGATCGACGACCCGCGCCGCCTGCCGGAGCTGGTGAGCCGCGCCTTCCATGTCGCGACCGGCGGCCGGCCGGGGCCGGTGGTGTTGGCGCTGCCCGAGGACATGCTGACCGAGACGGCCGCGGTCGGCGATGCGCGTCCCTATGAACGGGTCGAGCCCCATCCCGGTCCGGCGCAGATGCGTGCGCTCGCCGCGGCGCTCGCGGCGAGTGCGCGGCCGGTCATGCTGCTGGGTGGCAGCCAATGGGACGAAGCAACGGTGGCGGCGGTCGAGGCCTTCGCGCTCGCCAACAAGCTGCCGGTCTGCTGCGGCTTCCGCCGCCAGGACCGTTTCGACAACGCGCATCCCTGCTATGCCGGCGATGTCGGGCTCGGCGTCAATCCCAGGCTCGCCGCGCGGCTCAAGGACAGCGATCTCCTGATCGTCGTCGGCGCGCGGCTGGGCGAGGCGACGAGCGGCGGCTATACGCTCCTCGACATTCCGGTGCCGCAGCAGCGCCTCGTCCACATCCATCCCGATCCCGAGGAGCTGGGTCGCGTCTACGAGCCGTTTCTCGCGATCAATGCCTCGCCGCGCAGCTTCGCCGCCGCGCTGGCCGCGCTCGCGCCAGTGGCCGCGCCGCGCTGGGCGGCGGCGGCGGCGGAAGCGCATCGGGACTATCTGGCGTGGCAGGAGCCGGTGGCCTCGCCGGGCGCGCTGCAGATGAGCGAGCTGGTGCGCTGGCTCAGCGACCACCTGCCGGATGGCGCGATCATCTGCAACGGCGCCGGAAATTTCACCACCTGGGTGCATCGCTTCTACCGCTATCGCCGGTTCGGCGCGCAGCTCGCGCCGACGAGCGGCTCGATGGGCTATGGCTTTCCGGCCGCGGTGGCGGCGAAGCTCGTCCATCCCGAGCGCACGGTGGTGTGCTTCGCCGGCGACGGCGATTTCCTGATGACCGGACAGGAACTGGCGACGGTGATGCAGCACGAGCTGGCGCTCATCGTACTCGTCGTCAATAACGGGCTTTACGGCACCATCCGCATGCATCAGGAGCGGCATTATCCCGGCCGCGTCGTCGGCACGACGCTGACCAACCCGGATTTCGCCGCGCTCGCGCGCGCCTATGGCGCCTATGCCGACACGGTGACGCGGACCGAGGATTTCGCCGCCGCCTTCGCGCGCGCGGTCGCGTCGGGACGCCCGGCCCTCATCGAGCTCAAGCTCGATCCCGAGGCGCTCACCATCTCGCAGTCCACGTCGCAAATCCGCGCCGCCGCTCGCGCCGAGCGGGGGTGAGGGCGGG
>DATKQE010000073.1:0-2933 GCA_035532935.1 Allostellaceae bacterium | reverse complement strand
GACGCGATCGCCGAGTACCAAGCGCACATCGCGCAATTCGATCGCGTTCATCGCCCGCTATTTCGGCAGCGCATGGTCGACCGCGTCGAGCTCGCTCGTCATCCACTGTTGATATGTCTTGCCGGGCGGCTCAGTTTCCGCCGCGCCGACGACCGGAATATGCGATGCCTTTGCAAGCTTCATCATGCGCTCGGCAATGGGGTCTGAAGCTTGGCTGTTATAGACCAGCAGCTTGACTTTATGCGTCTTGAGTTCGTTCTCGAAGCCGGCAACATCCGAGGCGCTCGGTTCGGTGTTGTTCATCACCGCCAGCTGGAAGGTCTTGTTCCGGACCCGCATGCCGAGCGCGTCGAACATGTAACCGAAAACCGGCTCCGTCGCCGTCACCGGCGTTCCGGTCAACCGCGCATGGAGGGCGGCGATCTTTGCCTGGATCGGTTTGATCGATTGCTGGAACCGCACCAAGCGCCGCTCATAGCCCGACCGGTGAGCGGGATCGGCGGCGCTCAGATCATTCGCCAACGTCTTTGCGAGTGTCAGCATCGTGCGCGGATCATACCAGATATGCGGGTTGTCCCCCGATTTCTTGCCGACGAGCGCGGCCACCTCGATGCTCTTGCGGTTGGTGCTGTGCGCGGCCCCCAACAATTTCGAAACCCACGGATCGTAATCGATGCCGCTATAAATCACGATGCGCGCGGCCGACATGGCCCGCGCGACGGACGGGCTGGCTTCAAACAAATGCGGATCCTCATCGGGGTTGTTGAGGATGCTCGCCACCGTCACATCGGCGCCGCCGACCTGCTGCGCGACGTCGCCATAGAAGTTCTCGGCCGCGACAATCGGAATGGGACCCGCGGCAAATGCCGGGGTCACGCCCAGGAGCGCGGCGACAACAGCCGCAACGGAAAAATGCTTCATGTCGGCTTCCCCTATCGAAGGATTGCGTACGAAAATGCGCTTGCTTGGCCGCGACGATATAACGTAGCGTCTCGGCCGTCCAGAGTAATGATATAATATACGGCTCGCGGGTACCTTCACCGTTGCGGCATCGAAGGCGACAGTAGGGGACAAGAAGAATGCGATACGATCGAGACGTGCAGCGGCTCTTTGGCGTTGCGGCCCTTCTGCTCTGGGCATTGCCCGCGGCAGCACAAACCGCGACCGCCGATCAGCCGGCCGCGCCGGCGCCGACTGAGTTATGGGAGCGGCCCAACCTGTTGGGCGACATGGCGGGTGTGCGCCCGTGGCTTGGCCAATACGGCATGACCTTCAACCTCCAGGAAATCAGCGAGATACTCGGCAACCTCACCGGCGGCATCCATACCGGCGCGGACTATGACGGCCTGACGACGATGGGCCTGAGCCTCGACACTGAGAAGGCATTCCACTGGTCGGGCGGCACGTTCAACGTCAGTGCACTGCAGATCCACGGCCGCAATCTCAGCACCGACAATCTCGACAATTTGCAGACCGTGAGCGGCATCGAGGCCAACCGGACGACCCGGTTGTGGGAGCTCTGGTATCAACAGGCGTTTCTCGGCGGCAAGGCGGACGTCAAGCTCGGCCAGCAGAGCCTCGACCAGGAGTTCATCACCAGCCAGTACTCGGCGCTCTACCTCAACACGATGATGGGCTGGCCGATGCTGCCCTCCGCCGACCTTTTCTCCGGCGGTCCGGCCTATCCGTTGTCGTCGCCGGGCATCCGCCTCCGCGTCCAGCCCACCGACGTGCTGACGCTGTTGGGCGGCGTGTTCGACGACAATCCACCGGGCGGTCCCTTCAACAACGACTCCCAGCTGCGTGACGGCGAGGCTTCGGGCACGCGGTTCAACCTTGGCACCGGCGCGTTATTTATCGGTGAGGTGCAGTACGCGGTGAACCAATCGCCCGCCAAGGACTGCGCCAGCATTGCCTGCGGCCTGCCCGGCACCTACAAGCTCGGCGCCTGGTACGACACCGCCGGCTTTCCCGATCAGCGGTTCGACGCCACCGGGCTATCGCTTGCCAGCCCCGCCAGCAGCGGCACCGCGCGGACGGATCAAGGCAATTTTAGCCTCTATGGCGTCGTCGACCAGATGGTGTGGCGCGAGGCCGGCGGGCCGCGCTCGATCGGCGTCTTTGCCCGCCTGATGGGCGCGCCGTCCGATCGCAACCAGATCGATTTGAGCCTCAACACCGGCATCAACCTGAAGGCGCCGTTGCCAGGGCGCGACGACGACACCCTCGGCATCGGCTATGGCTTCGCTCATGTCGGCAGCAGCGCCAGCGCTCTCGACCGCGATCACGCGACCTTCGGCACCGCGATTCCGGTGCGCGGCACGGAACACTTCATCGAGATCACCTATCAGTACCAAGTCGCACCGTGGTGGCAGCTACAGCCGGACTTCCAGTACGTGATCAATCCGGGCGGCGGCATCCAGAATCCATTGAACACGGCGCAGACCGTCGGCGACGAGGCGGTCATCGGCGTGCGGACGACCATTACGTTCTGATGCTTGGCAGCGGTTGACGCGGGGGGAACGCGCCGAACCAGAGGGAGCAATCGCGTTGGATTGCGATGACCGTCCAGAATAATGCGTGGACTCGCCCTGGAGAGGGCGGTGTTCCTACCCTTTTCCGCATGGCACGGCGTCACCGCCCTGTGTAAAGATGCGCCATGCCTGAGCGATCGCGGCGCATCATTGTCGGCATCACCGGCGCCTCCGGCGTGATCTACGGCGTTCGGATGCTGCAAGCACTGCGCGACATCGGCGTCGAGACTCATCTCATCGTAAGCCGCGCCGGGCAGTTGACGCTCGCGCAAGAAGAGCCGCAACTCAAACTCGCCGATCTCACCGCGTTGGCGAGCCACGTATACAGCGACCAGGACATCGGCGCCGCGATCTCGAGCGGCTCATTCAAGACCAGCGGCATGATCGTCGCGCCGTGTT
>DATKQE010000072.1:0-25329 GCA_035532935.1 Allostellaceae bacterium | reverse complement strand
GTCTCAGCATCGGAATGGCCGAAATTCCCGCCGGCCCCAACACGATCCTTCAAGGCGGGGCAACGCCGACCCTCCTCGAGCTTCCGGCGTCGAGCAGCCGGCCCGCGCGCTACGCCGTGATGCCCAGCAGTTTCGCCGCGGTGCCGCCGAGCATCGCCACGCGGTCGGCATCGCTCAATCCCGGTGTCGCCAGGATGTGATCGACCGAAGTCCGCGTCCAGGGAAATGGATAGTCGGTCCCCATGACGATCTGGCCCGGACCGGTCTCGGCGACGAGGTGGCGCAGCGCTTCCGGCGTGAATACGATCGAGTCGAAATACATCTGCCGGAGATAGTCCGTCGGTTTCTTCTTGGGAGGCGTGCCGCATCGGTCAGGGAAGGTGACGCAGCCTGCATCCGAGCGCGCGGCATAGGACGGCAGGTAGCCGCCGCCATGCGCGGCGCAGATCTTGAGCCCGGGAAAGCGATCGAGCGTGCCCTCGAAAATCATGTGCGAGAGCGCAATCGTCGTCTCCAGCGGATTGCCGATAACGTTGTCGAGGACGCCGTTGCCTTTGAGCCTCGCGCTCAATTCGGGCGTACCCTGCGGATGCATGAAGACGAGCACGCCCAATTCCTCGGCCTTGGCCCAGAACGGGTGAAATTTTGGTGTCGCCAGCTCCTCGCCGTTGACGCTGCCGCCGACCGAAACCCCGCGCAGGCCGAGCGTCCTGATCGCAAATTCGAGCTGCTCCGTTGCGAGGTCAGGATGCTGCAGCGCCACCGTCGCGAACGCGACGAACCGGTCCGGCTGCGCCGCGCAAATCTCCACCAGCTTGGTGTTCTGGACCTTGATGATCTCGGCAGCCAACTCGCGGTCGGCCTTGTACCAGAACGGGTTGATGCTGAGCGCCTCGACGTCGATCCCCTGCTCGTCCATCGCCCGAATGCGGTCTGGCGCCTGCGACATCAGCAGACCCTCCGGCGCGACCTTCAACCCCATCAGTGCCATCGCCTCGGGTATGGAGCAATGGGCGTGGATGTCCACCGTCTTCACGCGTTTGCCGTTGATCACCACTTCCCGACGCCGCGCTCCCGTCTGCGCGACTGCCGGCGGCAGCAGGCTACAACCGACGAACGCGACGCCGGAGATCGCGCCGGCGGCCGCGAGCAATTCCATGGGCGAGGCCATAGTCGTTCCCTCCCGGTCGTGATGGTTTCCGCAGCGTGAAGCTATCACGGCGCGATGGCAAATTCCCCTTTCTGCCACCTGCCGCCGTACCTCGATCATCGGGAAAACGTCGTGTCGCGCTTAGCGCGATACGCGCGAAAGTTCCTCCGCACGACTGGCGAGCGCGAGCCATCGTTCCTCCGCTCGTGCCAATGCCTCGACCAACGCTGCGTGGCGACCGGTGGATGCCTCGAAGGCGACCCGGTCGCGCGCGTAAAAGCCGCGGTCGGCCAAAGCCGCTTCCAGCAGTTTCTTCTCGCTCTCGAGCGCGGCAATCTGTTCCGGCAAAGAGTCGAGCTCCCGCTGCTCATTCCGACTGAGCTTGGTCGCTCGCGTCTCGGCGACGCGCTTGCCGGCCTTGATCGGGCGTTTCGGCGCGGGCCGCGGCTCGGGCGGGGGCTGACGCTGACGCAGATAATCGCTGTAGCCACCGACGTATTCGTCGATCACGCCAGACCCTTCGACGGCGATCAGACTGGTCACCAGGCGGTCGAGGAAATCCCGGTCATGGCTGACCAGGAGCAGCGTGCCGTCGTAATCCGCCAGCACCTCCTCGAGGAGGTCGAGCGTTTCAATATCGAGGTCGTTGGTCGGCTCGTCCAGGATCAGAAGATTGGAGCGCTGCGCCAAAGTCTTGGCCAAAAGCAGCCGATTGCGCTCGCCGCCGGACAGGGTCGACACTTTGGCCCGGAATTGGCGGTCCTCGAAGAGAAAGTCCTTCAAGTATGAGGTAACGTGCCGAGGCTGGCCCTGCACGACCACCGTATCGCCCGACCCGTCGGTCAGCGTGTCCCACAGCGTCGCCTCCGGATCGAGCGTGGCGCGGCGCTGGTCGAAGATGGCCGGCATCAGGTTCGTGCCCAGACGTACCGTGCCGCTGTCCGGTGCAATGGTTCCCGCCATGATGCCCAGCAGCGTCGTCTTGCCGGCGCCGTTGGGGCCGATCAGGCCGACCCGGTCTCCCCTCATTACCCGTGTCGAGAACCGGCGGGCGATCACCTTCGGGCCCGATGGGCCTTCGAACGCCTTCGCCACGTTTTCCAGTTCGATGACGAGGCGACCGCCGGTCTCTGCCGTTGCCGCGGTGAGCTTGACCTGGTGCAGCCCGACCCGTTCGGCGCGTTGCCGTCGCAGTTCGGCGAGACGCCGGACGCGCCCCTGATTGCGCCTTCGGCGCGCCGAGATGCCTTCGCGCATCCACATCGTCTCGCTGGCGATGCGCTTGTCGATGCGAGCCTGTTCGGCGGCCTCGTCCGCGAGCACGCTTTCCGACCAGGCCTCGAAGGCCGCATAGCCCTGATCGAGCTCGCGCAGTTTCCCGCGGTCGAGCCACAACGTCCGGCGCGACAACCGCTTCAAGAACGCGCGATCGTGACTGACGAGCAGCAGTCCGCCGGGAAACGCGGCGAGGCGCGCCTCGAGCCATTCGATTGCCGGAATGTCCAGGTGGTTGGTGGGCTCATCGAGAAGCAGCACATCGGGCTCGGCAACCAGTGCCGCGGCAAGGCTGACCCGTCGGCCTTCACCGCCGGAAAGGTTGGAGAGCCGTCGATCGTGCCCGACACCGACCTCGCCCAGGGTCGCCTCGACGAGATGGCGACGATCGGCGTGCCCGGGATCGGGCGGCAAACTCAGCGCAACGAACTCACCCGCGGTGAGGCCGGGTTCGAACACGGGTTCCTGCGGCATGTAGGCGAGGCGCGTGCCCGGCTGTAGGAATCGCTCGCCGCCGTCGAGATCGGCCAATCCGGCGAGGATGCGGAGCAGCGTCGACTTGCCACTGCCGTTGCGGCCGACGAGGCACGCGCGGTCGCCGCGCGCAATCGCCATCGACACGCCCGAAAAGGTCGGCCGTCCGCCAAAGGTCGCGTGCGCGTCGAGGATGGTGAGAACGGGAGGTGCAGGCATGCGCTGGCAACACGAAAGAACTCTGGCCCATCCATAGATGGGGACGAACCAGCATCGGCAAACCGGACAAAGCCCCCAGGCGCTCCGAACCTGATGGCGGGCGGCGGATTGGCCCCGGCTACCGCTGGGCTATGGCTTTCGCGATGACGGAGTCGAGCTATTCTTGGGAAGCTCGGCAAACATGTTGGACGCGCCCGCCTTGGGCTTCACGCCGGCATTCTTTTTCGGCTTTTTCGCTTCACGGTTCGACCTTTGCTGCCCCTTGGCCATGGCGGCCTCCCTTATCAGCGATACATGCACCTTTAGCGGATCGGCAGACCGTTCCCAATAGGAAATCGCAGGGCTGGCAAGCGCGTTCGGCCCTCGCGCAGCGCTGATCTATACTTCGATTCAAATTGGGTACGCATCCTGCCTGCATTAAAGCTGGGGCGCTTCCCGCGCATTTCCCGACCGAACGACAGTACCGCATTTGGCTGCTTGGCCTGACCATAGCCGATAGCGCCGGCGAGATGCTCTGTGGCATTCTGCGCCGGCAGCGTCATGTTTGTGGTCGACCCACCGATTGTGCGGAAGCGTAAAGATGTCCTTCGTGCCCCGGGTATCTGCGTGTCGGTCGTGAATATATGAAAGGGCGTCACGTCCAACACGGTGGCTTTGGTGCCGATCCGCTTGGCTCCTGCCCTTTACGCTAGGAACGCCATTTCCCCCAGGCCATTTCCCCCAGGAGAGTGGGATGACGAGGCTGAGGCAGCTCGTAAGCGATGTCTGGATTTTGACAAAGGGCTATTGGGGAAGTGACGAGCGGTGGTCGGCGCGGGTGCTCCTGACCTCGATTGTCGGCCTCAATCTGAGCTTGGTCGGCGTCAACGTGCTGCAGAACGAAGCGAACGGAGCGCTCTTCACCGCCCTGCAGCAGCGGAACGCCCCAGGGTTCTATCGCGCCTTCGTCATCGTTGTCTTGCTGATCCTGCTCTACCTCGCGGTCGCGGTGCTGCGCGTTTATCTGGACCAGACGCTGCAGCTGCGCTGGCGGCGCTGGCTGACCGATCAATTTGTCACGCGCTGGCTTGCCGACCGGACCTTTTATCGCATGCGCTTTTCGGGGCGGGTCGACAACCCCGATCAACGGATCTCCGAGGACGTCCGCCTCTTCATTGAACGATCCATGGCGTTGGGTCTGGGCGTCCTCCACGCGCTGGCGACGCTCGCCTCCTTTGCCGCGCTGCTCTGGTATCTTTCCGGCAGCCTCGCGCTCCCAATCGGCGGTTTCTCGATCACCGTCCCGGGCTACATGTTCTGGATGGCCGTGCTTTACTCGGGCCTCGGATCGGTGATCGCGCACCTTATCGGCCGGCCATTGATCCGCCTCAACAACCGACAACAGGCGCTCGAGGCAGATTTCCGCTTCAGTCTCATCCGTCTTCGCGAGGAGGCCGAAGGTATCGCGCTCTATGGCGGCGAAGCGCAGGAGCGCAACGTCGCGCTCGGGAGATTCCGAGCCCTCTTCGACAATTTCAAGCGCATCATCGTGCGCAGCAACCAGTACCTGTTGTTCCAGCTGCTGTTCAGCCAGTTCACCTCGTTCTTTGCGCTGCTGATCGCCTCGCCCGGATATTTCTCCGGCGCGATCCAGCTCGGCGTGCTGATCCAGACCGCCAACGCATTTGAGCGGGTCAACGAGGCGCTGTCGTGGTTCATCGGCAGCTACACCGCCTTCGCGGAGTGGCGGGCGTCGGTGGACCGGTTGACCGAGTTCGGCGCCGAGATCAAGCGCGAGGCCGCCGCTGCGGTCGTTGGCGCGCGCACGGAAACGGCTGCGCAGGCCACCATCGACTTACACGATGTCGGCGTGTCTCTGCCCGATGGAGCACCGCTGCTCGCCCCTGTAACGCTGAGCTTCAAACCGCACGAGGCGGTACTGTTGAAGGGAGCCTCGGGCAGCGGCAAGAGCACGCTGTTCCGCGTCCTCGCGGGATTGTGGCCGTTCGCGACCGGACGCATCCGCCTGCCGGCCGGCGCCAAGACGCTGTTCCTGCCGCAGCGGCCTTACATTCCCATCGGGACCTTGCGCGAGGCGCTGTGGTTTCCTGGTCAGCCGGCGGTGGGCCGCGAGGCCGAGGCGCGGGCGGCATTGGGTTCCGTCGGGTTGTCCGCTTTGAGCCAGCGTTTGGACGTGGATGCGCATTGGGGGCAGGCGCTTTCGCTTGGCGAGCAGCAACGGCTCGCGATTGCTCGCGCCCTGCTGATCAAGCCGGACTGGCTGTTCCTCGACGAGGCCACCTCGGCGACCGATGAGGAGGAGGAGGCCGCGCTCTATTCCATGATCGCTACGGCCTTGCCGGCGACGACCGTCATCAGCATCGGGCATCGGCGCTCGCTCGAAGCCTTTCACCGCCGGGTGATCGCGGTCGAGCGAAGGATCGGTCATCCCGGACGACTCATCGACCGAGCCGGCGATCTCCTTGGCGGATACGGTCTTGCGCCGTGGACGGAGCAGCCATGAAGGCAAGCGCTTCAGCAGTTGTCGCCTACCTGATGGACAGGGCCGGCCTCGCGATATACCTCAATGCCCCCGGATGGATCGGTATGACAGCCTCGCTGGGCACCATGTCCTTGATCTCGAGCGTCGGCAGCGCGGGGTGCAAGCGCCGGATGCGAGCAAAACGGACTTAAAATCCGTTTCGGGGCAACCTGAGTGCCGGTTCGAGTCCGGCCGCGGGCACCAGCACTGGTGGGGCGTTGCCGTATTGGCGGTCTTGGATGTTCCTACGTCGCGGTCGTCGAGGCGCCGCTTGCGCTGTCGGTGCAGCCTCGAACACAACGCTCCCTTGGTTGTCGCGCTGCCGCCTGACCCGGCGCAATGCCGCCCAACATTGTTGTAATGGATTCCCTCGCGCCCTTATTCTGGCGCCGATAATGCCGGTTCGGCCGGTCCAACTGCCATGTGAAGGCTGACGCCATGGGGACGAGACGCAAATTTCTGAAGTCTGCTGCTGCTGCCGCCCTGGTCGGCGGCTTCCCGACGATCATCCCTACGGCCCGTGCGGCGGAGCCCATGACCTTCATGCTCCCGTTCGGGTTCAATTCGATGTTCATCGAGATCATGAACGCCTATTCGGGCGGTCACTTCGCCAGGCACGGGATCGACGGGAAGGTGCTGGGGGCGACCGGTACGGCCCAGGCCGTGCAGCAGGTCGTCGCCGGCCAGGCGCAGTTCGTCGTCTGCTCCGGGCTCGACTTCGTGCGAGCGGTCGGGAGCCGGAACGCGCCGCTGCGGGCCATCGCCACCATCGATCAGAATGCCGGCTTCAATCTCGTCAGCCTCAAGGCGAAGCCGATCCGCAAGGGCGAAGACCTGAGAGGCAAGACGATCGGCGTCGTCTCGCAGCACGGGACCACCGAGACCTGCCTCGACCTGCTTCTGGCGCTGTCGCACGTGCCGAAAAGCGAGGTGCAGGTGGTGGTGACGCGCGACACGCCGGGTGCGCTCGAATTCATCCGTCAAGGGCGGATCGACGGCTTCATGACCACCTACACCGTGACCCTCATTCTGTTGAAGCAGAAGGCGCCGATCGAGTACCTGCTGATCGACGATTTCGTGCCGACGCCGGGCGAGGTCTATTCGACCACCACCGACATCATCGCCAAGCGGCCGCAATTGCCGCTCGCGGTCTTGCAGGCCATCGGCGATTCGGTGGTCGAGATCATGTCCCACCCGCTCAAGCCGATCTTCGCGCGGGCGGCCAAGGACTTCGACATTCTGGGCGGCCGCGATCTCGACGGGCTGGCGAGCATGGAGCAGTCGATGATCCAGAAGATGTGGCTGGCCGACGGCAAGGCCGAGCTGCTCCACAACGTGCCGCGGCGGTGGCAGACCTGCGTCGACTCGCTGCACCGCCTCGGCTTCATCAACTCGACCGATCCGGCGCCGTTCTACACGAACGAGTTCGTCGACCAACTGAAGCTCTGAGCGATCGCTATGGACGAGAACACAGCCCTACAGCCGCCAGACTCCGGTTCGGCCGCGCCCGTTGCCGATGCGCCGCGCTGGCGCGATCTGCGCGAATGGCTCGATCTCCTGCGCCGGCACGATCTCCTGCTCACGATCGATGCCGAGGTCGATCCCGAGGAGGAGCTCGGGGCGGTGACGTTCATGACCGCGCGCCAGCACGGCGCCCCGGCGCTGCTGTTCGAGAACCTCAAGAACAATCGGTCCGACGCCCGCATCCTCAGCAACATGCTCGGCGCCAGCAAGGAGCGCTATGCCCTCGCGGTCGGGCTGCCGCCCGGCCTGTCCACGGCCGAGATGGTCGCCGCCACGCGCAAGCTGATGAAGCGGCGGCTGCCGCCGATCTGGATCGGCAAGGACGAGGCGCCGGTCAACGAGATCGTCGCGCGCGGCGAGGAGGTCGATCTGACCAGGCTGCCGGTGCCGAAGTTCTGGCCGGGCGATGGCGGGCGCTTTCTCGGCACCGGCGACATCACGCTGACCAGCGATCCGGAAACCGGCCGCATCAATGTCGGCGTCTATCGGCAGATGCTGCACGCGGCGCGGCGGATCGGTCTCAATTTCGTCGCGGGCCGCGATGGTCTCTTCGATGTCGAAGGGTGGTGGGCGCGCGGCCGGCCGTGCGAGGTCGTGGTCGCCTATGGCATCGACCCGGTGTTGTTCATGGCCGGTGCCCAGCGCTTTGCCGCGCAGGAATCCGAACTGGACGTCGCCGGCGGGTTGATGGGGCGGCGGATCGAGCTCACCAAGGCCGAGTTCGTCAGCCTGCCCATCCCGGCGCGCGCGGAGCTCGTCATCGAAGGGGTGCTGCATCAAGGCGATGCGGAGGTCGAAGGTCCGCTCGGCGAGTTCCACGGCTTCTACAGCGGTTCGCGCCTGGCCAAGCCGGTGATCGAGGTCCTGGCGCTCCACTCGCGCCGGGCGCCGATCCTCACGGCGGCGCTGATGGCGAACTATCCGGCGGGCGAGATCGGCGCCTATCACGCGATCATGCGGTCGGCGCGCATCCTCGAGAATCTCGAGCAGATGGGCGTGCCCGGCATTCAAGGCGTCTATGTCCA
The DNA here is from genome assembly GCA_035532935.1 of Allostellaceae bacterium. GTDB lineage: Bacteria > Pseudomonadota > Alphaproteobacteria > ATCC43930 > CGMCC-115725 > DATJLY01. The sequence continues at coordinate 17,141 of DATKQE010000072.1, read as the reverse complement.
GCCCGCCGCCGCCTCGGCCATGTGCATGGTCGTCGTCGCGCTGAAGCAGCTCTATCCCGGGCACGCGGCCCAGGTGCTGGCGCTGACCGCGCAATGCCCGGCCGCGGTCTATTGCACGAAATGGATCATCGCCGTCGACGAGGATGTCGACCCGACCGATTTCGATCAGGTCATGTGGGCGCTCAGCACGCGCTGCAACCCGGCGGACGATCTCGACGTGCTGCGCAACACCTGGACCTTCCGCGCCGATTCGAGTCTTCCCGCGCAGGCCCGTCCCTATGGTTCGAAGGTGCTGATCAACGCGTGCAAGCCGCATCGCTATCTGAAGGAGCTGCCGGTTCGGACGCTGCTGCGGCGCAGCACGTATGACCAGGTGAAGCGACGGTGGGCCGAATTGGGCCTGCCCGGCAGCCCTCCGGCGGTCGCCTCGTTCTACGAGGAATGACCGCCTGCGGCTCGGCCCTGCGCGCCGCGCCGATCAGAAATGCAGCTCGTACTCGGCCTGCCAGCGGAATGTTTCCTGCGGCGCGGCGGGGGTGAGGCCAAACAGGAGCGCGGCGTTCCATTTGAGGCTGCCGGGGCCGAGTTGCTCGATCGTGCCGAACAGCGCCGGCCCGATCCGGTGGTCCTGCTGTCCCGCCGACGCGAAATGGCCGAACGCGCCGGGCTGGCCATAGGCCTGAAAGCCCGGCTCGATCGGGGTGCCGAGCGCGATCCGCGTCTCCCACGCATACAGGAATTGCGGCCGGCCCGCGGCGTGGCCGCCGAGATCCTTCTCCATGAAAAGATTGACCGTGTTGATCGTCCGCCCGATTTGCTTGCGCAGCACCGGGCCGAAGGTGGTCTCGTTCGGGCTGTCCGGCAGCGTCGTCTGCCCGTACTCGAAATAGAACCCGGCATCCATCCAATACTCGCCGGGCTCGGTGAACTGGAACAGGTTCTCGGACGTGACCTGGCTGAAATTCGTGCTGTTGCCGGGGCCGGGGGCGCGCTCCTGCTCCAGCTCGAGCTCGGTCAGCCACCAGTTGTTGACGCCGTATTCGAGCTCTTCGGTGAAGCTCTGCTCGCCGCTGCGGCTGCCGACGCGGTCGTGGCCGACATCGCCCAACGTCTCGATCGCAAACTCGTGCGGTTCGGCTTGCGGCTGCCACACTTTGAAATCGGCCCTGGCCGGGCGCGCGGCGAGCGCCGCGGCGAGGGCGAGGGCGGCGCACGCCGCGGCATGCTTTGGCTTCATCGCTGCAACATCCCCTATTTCACCACGAGATGCCCGCGCGTCTGCGGATGGAAGTCGTCGAAGAATTCATAGCTCCCCGCATCCAGCGGGCCGACGAAGATGGTGATCTGCGATCCGGCGACGACCACCTTCTCGCGATTGAGCGACAGGCTCTCGAACTCCGACGTCGTCGGGTCCTCGTTCCGGATCAGCAGCTTGACCTTGACGCCGGCGGGAATTGGGACGTCCTGGGGCACGAACTGATGGTTCTTGATCGCGATCGTGACGACGGGCTCGTCGGCGAGCGCCGGAACCGCGGCGAGCCCGAGGAAAGCGGACAGCAGGTAGGCGAAGCGCATGAGAACCTCCGCCAAGCACGCTAATGCAACTCATTCGCAATCGCAAGGAGTCCGAATCGGGCGGAATGTCGCAGCCCCGGTTCGGCGCCTTACCGGTTGGCGGCGATGGTGAGGCCGAGCAGGGCGACGAGGCGCCGCGGCGGCATCGAGGCCGCAAACAGAAGCGTCGCCGGCGGCACCGGCTGCGGCGGGTTCAGCGCGATCGTCAGCGAATGGGGCGCGGCCAGGAAGTCGGCGAGCGCACGGCCGGCGGCGGCGCTGGCGGGGTCGCCGTTGGGGTCGGTGCCGATCCGCGTCGCCACGGCGATGAGCTGCTGGCGGAAGGCGGCCGGATCGGTGCCGTTCCTGGCGGCGGCGAGCTTGATGATGCGATCGGCGAGGGACGCGTCGTCATAGCGCAGCACGGTGCGGCCGAGGCGGATCGACCGCGCGAGATCGGGCCCGGTCACCGCGTCGTCGAGTTCGAGCGCGAGCGTGAGCGCGCCCAGCTCCTTCACCGTGAGCGTGGTGTGGCGCAGCGTGATGCGCCGCTGCGCCAGATCCCAGCGATAGGACGCGGCGAGACCGAGCGTCATCCGATCGAGGCCGAGCGCATCGAACGCTGCGACGCCTTGCAGATTGGGGAGTTGCGCCCGCGTCACGGTCAGCCCGTCGAGGGCGAGGTCGGCCGAAACCAGCACCCCGTGCGCGAACGCGACGCTGCCCAGCGTGAACGTGCCGAGCACGCTGCTCGGTCCGGCCGCCGGCTGAATGGTCATCGGACCGTATTGGATGCGCTTCACCGCGAGCCCGTCGAGCATCGCCGGGGTGACGGGTTCGCCCGCCAGCAGCCGCGTCAGCGGCTGCCGCATCGTGATCCCCGCCATCGTCACCTTGTCGATGCCGACGCTGCCGAGGCGGTCGCCGGTGAACGACACGCCCGCGAAGCTTTCGCTCGCGATGTCGCCGCGGTCGTAGCCGGTGCCGCTGGAACTGCGGATGCGATAGGTCGCGGTCGTGGCGAGCGACGTCGGCGTCGCCGGCAGGAAAATCGCGGCCCGAAGCGCGCCGGTGCGGTAGCTGTCATAGCCGAAGCCGAGCGTCCATGCCGCCTCGGCGCGGAACGCCGCCACGATATCGGCCGGCTGCGGATTGATCCGCGACAGGAGGGTCGCCTGCACCTGCGCCAGCGACGGCACGCCGGGCCGCAGCAGCGCCCACGGGTAGAGGCGCGGATGGCCGAACTGCGCGCGGTCGAGCGTGATGCTCATGGCGTCGCTGTTGAAGCGGATGCCCGTGGCCGCGACCGTGTCGGCGATCGCCAGGGCGAGATCCTGCGGCACGGCGGCGGGCGCGGCCGCGGCGCGCGACCATTGCGCGCCCAGATCGGTCTCGGGGCGCGTCAGCGCGAGCGCGTCGACGGTGAGCTCGAACGCGTTCGGCCCGATGCTGCGGAGGTCGAGCCCGGTCACGGTGGCGCGATGCGAGAGCAGCGAATATTGCGCCGAGCGATAGCTGACCGTCACCCCGTTCGGCAGCGTCGCGATCGACCGGTCGAGCCCGGTGCGGAAGACGCGCGTCGGATAGACCGCGACGCCGTAATAGGCGCCGGCCAGCAGGATCAGGGCGACGACGCCGATCAGGACCTTGCGCATTTCACGATCGCCCTTGTGCTGCTCGCCGGCGCCATTATCGGCCGTCGGCGCGCACGCGCCAACTCGTCTGTTGGCGATCCGCGGCACGGGGGATAGATTGCCTTCGGGCAAGCGTCTGCGAGGGTGCCATGGGCGAGTTTGCATTGGGCCAGGGGGTGCCGCGCTTCGAGGATCTGCGGCTGCTGCGGGGCGGCGGACGCTATGTCGATGACCTGGTCCTGCCGCGCATGGCCCACGGCGTCGTCTTGCGTTCGCCGCATGCGCATGCGCGCATCCGTTCGATCGACACGCGCGCGGCCAAGGAAGCGCCGGGCGTGCTCGCCGTCCTCACCGGCGCCGACTGGCAGCAATCGGGCTGGGGCGATCTCCCGGTTCCGCACGGTCCGAAGCGGCGCGACGGCGGGCCGCTTTACCGCTCGCCCTTTCCCGCGCTGGTCAAGGACCGGGTGCGCTGGGTCGGCGATTACGTCGCCTTCGTCGTCGCCGAGACGCGCGAAGCGGCGCTCGACGCGGCCGAGCTGATCGAGGTCGCCTACGAGCCGCTGCCGGCGGTCGTGGACACGGCCGCAGCCGCGCGTCCGGGCGCGCCGCTCGTTTGGGACGACTGTCCCGGCAATATCTGCTTCGTCCATCTCGAGGGCGACAAGGAAAAGACCGATGCGGCCTTCGCGCGCGCCGACCATGTCGTGCGCCACGAGCTGGTGGTCAACCGCGTCACCGGCGCGACGATGGAGCCGCGCGGCTCGATCGGCGTCTACGATCCGACCGAGGATCATTACACCATTTACACGACGCTACAGCGCACCCAGGTCTTCCGGGCCGAGCTGACCCAAATTCTGAAAGTGCCGGAAAGCCGCATCCGCGTCGTCGCCGGCGACATCGGCGGCAGCTTCGGCATGAAGTCGGCGGTCTATAACGAGGTGGCGCTGGTGCTGCTGGCGGCCAAGGTCACGGGCCGGCCGGTCAAATGGATCAGCACCCGATCGGAGTCATTCCTCGGCGACGCGCATGGCCGCGACAACGTCACGACCGCGGAGCTGGCGCTCGACCGCAACGGCATCTTCCTCGGCCTCAGGGTCAGGACCATCGTCAATATCGGCGCCTATCTCCAGACCGGGGGCCAGGCCTTCGTCGGCAATCTCGGCACGCTCGCCGGCGTCTACCGTACGCCCGCCATCCATGTCGATGTGACGACGGTGTACTCCAACACCAACCCGGTGCGGCCTTATCGCGGCAACGGCCGCCCGGAGGCGGGCTATGTGATCGAGCGCATGGTCGATCTCGCCGCCGCCGAGCTCGGCATCGACCGCGTCGAATTGCGCCGCCGCAACCTCGTTCCCGCCGCGGCGATGCCGTTCAAGACCGGGCTCACCTTCACCTATGATTGCGGCGCGTTCGAGCGCACCCTGGACATGGCGCTCGACCTCGCCGATTTCTCGGGATTCGCTTCGCGCCGCGCGCAGGCTGAGACGCGCGGCCGGCTGCGCGGCATCGGCCTTTCCTACACGATCGAGCGCGCCGCCGCGCCGGGCTTCGAGGGCGCCGAGATCCGCTTCGACCGCGGCGGCACGGTGACGCTGGTGTCGGGCTCCGTGACCCAGGGCCAGGGCCACGAGACCGTGTTCAAGCAACTGGTCAGCGATCGCCTCGGCCTCGATCCCAAGGACGTGCATTACCTCCAGGGCGACACCGACAAGGTATTCTTCGGCGAAGGCACCGGCGGCTCGCGCTCGGCGACGATCGGCGGCTCGGCCTTCTCCATGGCCTCGGACAAGATCATTGCCAAGGGCAAGGCGATCGCGGCGCGCATGCTCGCCGTCGATCCCAATGACGTCGCCTTTGCCGACGGCATCTTCTCCGCGCCCCGCTCCAACCGCACCGTCACGATCAAGGAGATTGCCAGGGAGTCGCTCAATCCGCGCAGCCTGCCGCCGGGCATGGAGCCGGGCCTGGTCACGAACGCGGTGTATGACGCCAAGATCGACAACTTCCCCAATGGCTGCCATATCTGCGAGCTTGAGATCGACCCCGAGACCGGCACGCTGTCGATCGAGCGTTACGCCGTCGTCGACGATTGCGGGACGGTGATGAATCCGCTGCTGCTCGAAGGCCAGATCATCGGCGGCATCGTCCAGGGCGTGGGGCAGGCGCTGATGGAGGATATCCGCTTCGACGCCGCGTCGGGCCAGTTGCTCACCGGCTCGTTCATGGACTACGCCATGCCGCGCGCCGACGATCTGAGCCCGATCGCGATGAGAAGCAATCCCGTGCCGACCCGGACCAATCCCTTGGGCGTCAAGGGTGCGGGCGAGGCGGGATGCGTCGGCGCGCTGCCGGCGGTCGCCAATGCCATCGTCGATGCGCTCGCCCCGCTCGGCATCCGCCATGTCGCGATGCCGGCGACGCCGCAGCGCCTGTGGCAGGCGATCAACGGCCGCGCGGCATCGTCCTGAGCTTGGCGCCGATGCGCTATTCGATCTTCTCGGTGGCGGACCACTACCCGGGACAACAGCGCTCGGTGGCGGATTACTATGCGCAGCTTCTGCGCCAGGCGGAGGCGGCCGAAGGTCTCGGCTTCGATGCGATGTTCGTCGCCGAGCACCATTTTCACGACTACGGCGTGGTGCCCAATCCGGCGGTGATGCTGACCGCGCTCGCGGCGCGGACGCGCCGTCTGCGGCTCGGGCCGGCGATCGCGACGCTGACCTATCACGATCCGGTGAGCGTGGCCGAGAACTATGCCATGCTCGACGTGCTCGCGGGCGGAAGGCTGATCCTCGGCACCGGCTCCGGCTATCTCAAGCACGAATTCGCCGGTTTCGGCATCGCCCCCGAGACGAAGCGGCAGCGCTTCGACGAGACGCTGATGCTGGTGCGCCGCCTTCTCGCCGGCGAGCGCGTGACCCACGACGGCGCGTTTCACCGGCTCCGCGACGTGGCGATCAATCTTCGCCCGATCCAGCAACCGACGCCGCCCATCTTCGTCGCGGCGCTGGCGCGCGAGGCGGCCTATCACATCGGCCGGCAGGGCAACCGCCTGATGGCCATTCCCTATGCCTCGCTCGCCGCCTTCGCCGAGGTCGGCGCGCTCGAGCAGGAATTCCGCCGCGGCCGCGCCGAAAGCGGTGCGCGCGACGACGGCGATGACGCGATCTACACCTTCCACGCCCATGTCGCCGCGACCGATGCGGCGGCGCGCCAACACGCCGCGGCGCCATTCGACCGCTATGTCGAGACGCGGCTTTACGCGCGGCGCCAGAGCTATGACGACGTGCTGGCGAACGGCCTCGGCCTGTTCGGCGGCGCGGCGACGGTGGCGGAGAAGGTCGTCGCGTTGGGCCGCATGGGCGTGCGCCATGTGGCGCTGTTGACGGATTTCGGCCTGATGCCGGAAGAGGATGCGCTGCAATCGATGCGCCGCTTCGTTGAGGACGTGGCCCCGCGCGTGCGCGCGGCGGGGTTTTAGAAATTCGGAGGATAGGACCATGGCCAAGCTTCGTCACATCGCCATCATCGTACCCGACCCGGAGAAGGCCGCGGCGTTCTTCGAGCACGCCTTCGACATGAAGCGCGTCGGCACGGCGCGGCGCGGCCTCTATGTCTCGGACGGCACCGTCAACGTCGCGCTGCTCAAGATCGAGAGCGCCGACGAGAAGCCGGGGCTCTATCATTTCGGCATGTGGGTGGACGATCTCGCCGCCGCCGAGGCGCAGGCGCAGGAAGCCGGCGCGAGCTATCTCGGCGGCCGCCCGACCTCGCCCAAATCCTTCTACGAGTGCAAGTATCAGGGACCCGACGGCATCCTGTTCGACCTCACCCACACCGGCTGGGTCGGCGCGGTGAAAGAGGTCGAGCCGAAAGCCTGACGCGATGCAAGAAGCTGATCGTGTCGTCATCATCGGTGCGGGGCCGGTCGGGCTCTGCCTTGCCCTTGCGCTCGCGCAGGCGGGAATTGCGGTCACGCTGGTCGAGGAGCTGAACCAGGGCAATTTCCTCGATCAGGTGCCGCGCGCCGGCACCAACCATCCGGCGACGCTGGAAATGCTCGACCGCATCGGCCTCTACCAGCGGCTCGAGCCGCGCGGCATCGTCGCACCCGTATTCCATTACTGGGACCGCCGCGAGGGCCTCGTCGCCGCCTTCGATCACGCCCTCCTCAAGGACGACACGCGCTTTCCCTACGTGCTGCAATGCGAGCGCATCAAGCTCGTCGAGGAGGCGATGGCGATGGCCAAGGCGCGGCCGGAGATCGAGCTTCGCCTCGGCACCGGCTTCACCGGCTTCGTCCAGGATGCCGACGGCGTCACCGCCAGCGTTGTCGACGAAGCGGGCGCGCGCGGGCAAATCCGCGGCCGCTATCTGGTCAGCGCCGAGGGCGCGCGCAGCATCGTGCGCAAGGAGCTGGGCATCGCCTTCGAGGGCTTCACCTATCCCGACCGCACCCTCAACATCGAAGTCGCCTATGATTTCACGCGGCACGGCTATGCCCACCGCAACTACGTCTCGGACCCGGAGGAATGGTCGAACCTGTTCCATTGGAAGGGTCCGCCCGACCGCTGGCGGGTGCATTTCCCGACCGATCCCGACGCCGATCCCGAGGCGCTGACGCGCCCCGAGGCGATGCAGGCGCGGCTCCAGCGCTTTCTTGCGATCGGAAGCGATTTCGCCATCGTCGGCTGCAATCTCTACATCGTGCATCAGCGCGTGGCGGCGCGGTTCCGCGGCGGGCGCGCCATCCTCGCCGGCGACGCCGCGCACGTGAACAGCCCGATCGGCGCCATGGGTATGAACAGCGGCATTCACGACGCCTTCAATCTGGCGGAAAAGCTGGTCGCCATCCTGCGCGGCGAGGCCGACGAATCCGCGCTCGACCGCTACGAGCGCCAGCGCCGCCATGTCGCGGTGACGCATACCCAGGCGCAGACCATCCGCAACCGCCGCCTGCTCGAGGAGCGCGATCCCGAGGTGCGGCGCCGCAATCTCGACACGCTGCGCCGCACCGCTTCCGATCCCGCCGCGTCGCGCGCCTTCCTGCTGCGCAGCTCGCTCATCGACAGCGTGCGCGAGGCCGCCGCGATCGAATAGCGGCTACCACCCGAGCGCGAAGGCCTCGCGGCGGTGGTCGCCGGCGCCGGCCAGCGTGCCCGAACCCAGGATCTCGATCGCCTTGGCCGAGCCGTAGTAATAAGGGTCGGCGGCGCGCTTGACGCTGTGGCCCATCGCGGCGAGCGGGCTGAGCACGCTCTCGGGGAAATCGTCCTCGATCAGGAACTCGCCGTTCCGCGCATTGCACCAGCGCGGCGCCTCGACCGCGGTGGCGACGTCGCGGCCGCCATCGACAAGATGGGTGATGACCTGGGCGTTGGTGAGCGTCTGGCTCGGGCCGCCCGGGCTCGCCAGCACATAGCGCACCCGCCCGTCGCGCAGCACCAGCACCGGGCAGAGCGTGTGCGGCGGCCGCTTGCCGGGCGCGACGCTGTCGGGCCGGTCGGGCCGGTGCGCGAAGCCCTGCATGCGGTTGTTGAAGATGATGCCGGTGCCGGGATCGAGAAAGGCGCTGCCGAACACGTTGAACACGCTCTGCACCACGCAGATGGCATTCCCCGCGGCATCGGCGAGCAGCAGGCAGGACGTGCCGCCGCGATTGGGAATGCGCCCCGGCTGCGCGGTTGCGAGCACCGCTTGTTGCAGCTTTTGCGTCATCTCGGGCGCGAGCGCGCGCCACACCGCGTCGGGGATCGCCTCGGGATCGGCGATCAGCTTGCGGCCCAACGCGAACGCCGCCTTCATCGCGCTCATCTGATAGCCGACGCGCTGCACCGGATCGCCGGCGAGCGCGGCGCTCGCGACCGCCGACAGGCCGTTGAGCTGCATCGGCAACAGGATGCCGTAGGAATTGGGCGGCATCACCGTGACGGCGTGGTCGCGATAGAGCGTTGCCGCGGGCTCGACCCAGAGCGGTTGGAAAGCGGCGAGGTCCGAGGCGCGCAGGAGGCCGCCCTGCGCGGCGAAATAGGAACCGATGCTGCGTGCCGTCGCGCCGCGATAGAAGCTGTCGGCGCCGTCCGCGGCGATGCCCTGGAGCGTCCGCGCCAGCGCCGGCTGGCGGAACAGATCGCCGACCCCGAGCGGCCGTCCGTCGGGGAAATACGTGACGGCGCAGCCGGGATCGCCGAGCAGCAGCGCGCGGTCCTCGGGCAGGCGGTTGGCCAGCACCTGCGACACCGGATGGCCGTTCTCGGCGAGGTCGATCGCATCTTCGAACAGCTCGCGCCAGGCGAGCTTGCCATAGCGGCGATGCATCGCCTCCCAGGCGCGCACCAGCCCCGGCACCACCGGCGCGAGCGGGCCGCGGATCTTCATGCCGTCGGGAAAGGCCGCCGGCGTCGCCGCGGCCGGGGCGACGCCCGAGGCGTTGAGGCCGACGGTCCGGCCGGTCGCCGCTTCGTGGCAGAGAATGAAGCAGTCGCCGCCGATCGAGGTGGCATGGCCGAGAACCGTGGCCAGCACTGCCGACGCCGCGATCATCGCATCGGCCAGGCTGCCGCCGCGCTTCAGCACGGCGATCCCGGCGAGACTCGCGGCGGAATGGCCCGAAACCACCATCGCGCGGCGTCCGAACGCCGGCGCGCGCGGCTGACGTGTCATGAATTCGGTCATCCTGCGGTCCCCGATCAAACAATGCCGCAGATATTCTACGGGTTGTGGCTACGTCTCGCTATATCGACGCGGCACGGAATCGGATAGTATGGTGGACGAGAGGGGACGGGGTGTGACGATAGCGTATCGGCCGGCAATGATAGGCTTGGCGGTGGCCGCCATCGTGGCGGCGGGTCCGTGCGCGGCGGGCGAGCCGGCGGCGGTTTACACCTATCGCATCGAGCATCCGCGCTACGGCGACATCGGCACCTATACCAACGTGGTGAAGCAGGCGGGCGACGCGTCCGAGGTCGATACCGTGCTCCATATCGCGGTCAGGATCCTCGGCATCGTCATGTACCGCGAGGACGCGCAGCGCACGGAGCGTTGGCAGGGCGACCGCCTCACCGCCTTCAACGGCGTGACCGACACCAACGGCAAGAAGATCGCCATCCACGGCAAGGCCAAGGGCAACGACTTCCAGCTCACGACGCCGCGCGGCACGGTCATGGTGCCGGGGCGGGTGCATCCCTCCAATCCCTGGGGACCGGAGGTGCTGCATACCGATCTGATGATGTCGACCAAGAGCGGCCACGTCGACCATGTCCATGTCAGCGGCGGCGATTTGGTCGCGGTCAAATTCGATGGCAGGAATTATCGGCTGCGGCGCTATGAGGTCGATGGCGAGAAACGACAGTTCGTCTGGGTCGACGACCGCGACGTCGCCGTCGCCTTTCGCACCGTCGAGGACGGCACGCCCGTCGATTTCGTCCTCGCCGACCTGCCGCAGGAAGTGGCACAGGCGCAACAGCGCGCCGACCGCAACTGAGCCGCGCCGCCGCGGTGCGGTGACCGCACTGTCATAAATCCATCACCATTCGCTTAACTCCCGTTTCACGCTTGTCGCCTATACAAAACGGCGCAGCGTCGCCGACAGGGAAGCAACGGCAGGACGCGGAGGAGCCGATCGATGGACGATTCCCGCTGGCTTGCGACAACCCTCGCCGTGCCGCGCGAGCCCCTGCATCCCGATGTGCCGTGCGCCGAGGTCCACGCGATGATGGCGCAAGACGAGACTCAGTTCGCCGCCGCCGTCGTCGAAGACGGCGTGCCGATCGGGCTCGCGGAAAGAAATTCCCTCATGGCGCAGTTTGCTCGCCTGTACTGGCGCGAGGTGTTTTCGCGCCGGCCGATTACCGCGCTCATGGATCACGCGCCGGTGGTGGTCGATGTGTCCGCCCCGATCGAGGTTGTCGGACACCGCATCGCGACCGAGAAGCGAGCGGTGCTGAATTCCGGCTTCATCGTCACGTGCGAAGGCCGCTATCTCGGCGTCGGCAGCACCGTCGAGCTGTTGCGCCTGATCGCCGAGCATGCGGGCGAGCGTACGCAAGAGCTCGGTTTCGCTTATCAGCATATCAACACGCTCAACCAGACGCTGGAACGCCGGATCGAGGAACGCACGGCCGATCTGCGCTCCGCGCACGAGCAACTCGTGCTCAAGGAACGGCTTTCGGCGTTGGGCCAGCTTACCGCGACCGTCGCGCACGAGCTCCGCAATCCGCTCGGAACGATCCGCAACACGCTGCATGCGATCAAGCTGTCGCCCGCGGCGGGGGAACCCCATTTGTCGCGGCCGCTCGAGCGGATGGAGCGCGGCGTCGTGCGCTGCGACCGGATCATCGCGAATCTGCTCGATTTCACCCGCGTGCGGGAGTTGAAGCTGACGACGACGGCGGCCGACGCCTGGCTCGCCGGCGCGCTCGCCGAGCAGCGCCCGGGTGACGGCATTGCGCTGGTTCAGAAGCTTGGCGCGCCCGGCTGCCGCCTCCGGTGCGATACCGAAAGGATGCGTCAGGTCGTCGTCAACCTGATCGAGAACGCGGCCCAGGCGATCGCGCAGGCGGACCCGGCGCCGCGCCAGCGGCTCATCACCGTCGGCACGGACATGCGCGACGGCGACTATGTCGTCACGATCGCGGATACGGGGCCCGGAATCCCCGCGGACGTGCTGCCCAAGGTGTTCGAGCCTCTGTTCAGCACCAAGAGTTTCGGCACCGGGCTGGGGCTTCCCCTGGTGAAGCAGATCCTCGCGCAGCACGGCGGCGCGATCGCGATCGCGAGCGAGCCCGGCAACGGCACGCGCGTCACCCTGCGCCTTCCTTGCGCCGTCGCGGCCCAGGATGCGGCCTGAACGCCGCGCGCTCGCGCGCCGCCCCGTTCATGCCGCGGAAATGGCGGGCGCGGCCCATCGCATCGGCCTTGGCCGCGTGGGCGATATTCGCTTTGACAAGCCCCGGCGCTACGCACGGCGCAGCGTGATCAGCTTCATGATGTCATCGACGACGTAGCGACTTTCGACCAGTTCGAGGCCGGCGGCCGGGATGTGCTTCTCCGTCTGTCGGTCGAAGCTCGCGCCGTAAGCCCAGGCGATCCAGGGTTGCCAAATCCGCGACACGATCCGACGAACGGTTCCGAGCGGCCGCACATATTCGAGGAGCCGGATAAGACCACCCGGTCTGACGACGCGGCCCAGTTCGCGCAGCGCCGGAACCTGGAGCTGGTCGGGCAACACACAGAACAGGAATGTTGCGACCGCCGCATCGAACGATCCGGTCGGAAACGCGAGCTGGGTGACGTCCATGCGATAGAGCCGGCCCGCCGCCGCGACGGCCGGGCACCGGCGACGCGCCCGCGCCAGCATGGCCGGACTGGTATCCACCCCGGAAACGATCGCATCGGGCGGATAGAAGGCGCAATTCCGGCCCGTACCGACGCCCGCATCGAGCAGCCGACCGCCGAGGTTCTGGAACATCAAGGGCCGCAAGGCGCGATAGCGCCGGCGCTCGAAGGGAAAATCCAGGATGTCGTAAAGCGGCGCGATCCGCTGATACCGGGCAAGATTGGATGTCACCTTTTCGCCTTTCGGTCGGGGCCGGTGCCGTGCATCACGCTCCGGCGCCGTCGAGCAGGATCTTGCCGCGGAAATTGCCCTCGCGGCACATCGCATAGGCCCTGGCCGCTTCGGCAAGCGGCAGGACCGTGGCGATCTGCGGCTTGAGCTTGCCGTCATCCACCAGCGCCGCGATGCGCTCGCCGAAGCGCATCGCCGCGACGCCGCCGTAATCCTCGATCCAGTTCGCCTTCATCGCCGCCTCTCTCCACCCTGACCGCGACGCTATCAAAGGCGCCGCCCGGCGACAATCGTGGTTCCGCCTCGCCCAACCCCCTCGCCCGCCGCGTCGCAGCGAGGGTACGATAGGCAAGCGGCTCGAACCGGGAGGATCATGTGACGGAATTCGGCATTGGTCGGCGGGTGCCGCGGGTCGAGGACCGGCGCTTCCTCACCGGCGCGGGACGCTATGTCGGCGACATCGACCTGCCGCGGCAATGCCACGGCGTGGTGGTGTGGTCGCCGCACGCGCATGCGCGGATCGTGGCGATCGACACGGCGCGGGCGCGGGCGGTGCCGGGCGTCCTCGCCGTGCTGACCGGCGCCGAAGTCGTGGCCGACGGCCTGGGCGGGCTCGCGCCGTTCACGCTGCCCGAGGACGTGGGCGGACCCAAGGCCTATCGCACGCTATGGATGCCGCTCGCGGTCGAGCGGGTGCGCTGCGTCGGCGACCGGGTCGCGTTCGTGGTGGCGGAAACGCTCGAGGCGGCGCGCGATGCGGCGGAATCGGTCGACATCGTCTATGCGCCGCTGCCGGCTTCGGCCTGGCTCGAGGATGCGGCCGCGCCCGAGGCCGCGCCGGTGTGGGACGATTGCCCCGGCAATCTCTGCTTCACGATGACGGCGGGCGACCCGGCGGCGGTGCAGGCGGCGTTCGCGCAGGCGGCGCACCTGGTGTCGCTCCGGCTCAAGAGCCAGCGCCTGTCGCCCAACCCGCTCGAGCCGCGCGCGGCGATCGGCGAGTACCGCGCCGCCGACGACGACTACACGCTCTATACCGGCTCGCAGAACCCGCATGGCGTGCGTACCATGCTGGCGCGCGCGGTGTTCCATCTGCCCGAGACCAAGTTCCGTGTCGTCTCGCCCGATGTCGGCGGCGGCTTCGGCATGAAGGCCAATCCCTATCCCGAGGATGCGCTGGTGCTGTGGGCGGCGCGGCGCGTCGGGCGGCCGGTGAAGTGGGTCCCGACGCGGAGCGAATCGCTCGCCGCCGACAATCACGGCCGCGACCAGGCGGCGACGGCGCGAATGGCGCTCGATGCCGCCGGCCGCATCCTCGCGCTCGAGGTCGATTCGCTGCATGCGATCGGCGCCTATCTGCAATCGGCCGCGGCCTCGCCGGTGCTGACGACGGTGCGGATGATGCCGAGCGTCTATGCCATCCCGGCCCTGGCGATCACCGCCAGGGCGATCTTCACCCATGCCGCGCCGATGGGGGTCTATCGCGGCGCCGGGCGGCCCGAGGCGAACTATGTCATCGAGCGCCTGTTGGACCGCGCCGCCGCGCAGCTCGGTATCGATCCGGTGGAACTGCGCCGCCGCAACCTCGTGCCGGCGGCGGCGCTGCCGCATCGCACCGCGACCGGCTCGGTCTATGACAGCGGCGATTTCGCGGCGGTGATGGCGCGCTGCCTCGCGCTTGCCGATTGGGACGGGTTCGAGGCGCGCCGTGCCGCGTCGGCGGCGAAGGGCCTGCGCCGCGGCCGCGCCATCGGCTGCTATATCGAGCGCGGCGGCGTCACCAACGACCGCATGGAGTTGCGCTTCGATCCCGGCGGCGCGGTGACGATCATCGCCGGGACGCACTCGCACGGCCAGGGCCATGCCACGACCTATGCGCAGATGGTGGCGCAATGGCTGGGCGTGCCCTTCGACACGATCCGCTTCGTCCAGGGCGATACCGGCGCGGTCGCGTTCGGCCGCGGCACCTATGCCGCGCGCAGCTCGCTCGTCGGCGGCTGCGCGCTCAAGCTCGCGGCGGACGGGATCATCGACAAGGCGCGGGCGATGGCGGCCTATCTGATGGAGGCGGCGCCGGCCGATGTCGCGTTCAAGGATGGGACGTTCACGATCCCCGGCACCGACCGCGCGATGAGCCTGGTCGCGGTGGCGCAGGCGTTCTATCGCCCCGCCGGGCTGCCGCGGCAGTTCGGGCTCGGCCTCGAGGCGAGCGGGAGCTGGGCTGCCGATCCGCCCAATTATCCCAATGGCTGCCATGTCTGCGAGGTCGAGGTCGATCCCGCGACCGGCGCGGTGCGGCTCGACCGCTATGCCGTGGTGGACGACATCGGCGTCGTCGTCAATCCGATGATTTGCGAGGGCCAGGTGCATGGCGCGCTCGCCCAGGGCGCCGGCCAGGCGCTGCTCGAGGAAGTGGTCTATGACCGCCGCACCGGCCAGTTGCTCAGCGGCAGCTTCGCCGATTACGCGATGCCGCGCGCCGACGACCTGCCCGCGGTCGCGGTGGCGTTCCACGAGATTCCCGCCACCACCAACCCGCTCGGCATCAAGGGCGTCGGCGAGACCGCCACGGTGGCGGCGCCGGCGACCATCGTCAACGCGGTGATCGACGCGCTCAGGCCCTTGGGCGTCGACGATCTCGAAACCCCGCTCACGCCGCTGCGGGTGTGGCAGGCGCTCCGCCGCACCGCCGCTCAGGGCGCCGCGAGGCCATAGACGCGCTGCGCCGCATCGAAGCCGCGCAACGCGAATTCGCCCAGCGGCACGGCGCCGGCGAGCAGCCGGTCGCAGCGTTGGCCCAGAACCTGGTCCGGCGCCGCCGCCGAGCGCGCGCCGTGCTCGAGCCATTGGACGACCGCGCCGGTGCCGTGGTCCAGATTCGCCTCCCGGTCAGCCCCGCTTCGGCGGCGGCGGCGGCGGCATCGTCTCCTGAAAGCTCCGCCGCGCGCGCATGGCGTCGGCCGAGCGCGGCATGTTGCGCGTCTCCTTCAGCACCGCGCCGCCTTCGGGCGTCTGGGCGAGATAGAACATCATCGGCGCGAGCAGCAGGTCGGGGAGGGTGATGTCGGCGCCCAGAAGATAGGGTCCTTCGGCCATGGCCTCGTCGATCAGCGCGATCTGGCGCCGCACCTCGGGCACGACCGGATCGATGACCGCGCGGTCGGGCTTGCCGTCCGGTCCCGACGGGAAGACATAGGCCATGACCAGGCGCCGGATCATCGGCCCGTCGCAATAGCAATTGATCGTGCTGATCCATTGCTCCATCACCGCGCGCCGGCGCGGCTCCCGGGGCTGCAGCGGCGGCCCGTCGAACGCCTCGTCGACATAGCGCAGGATGGCACTCGTCTCGTAGAGCGTGAAGTCGCCGTGGCGCAGCGCGGGAATTCGGCCGAAGGGATGGAGCTGGCGGATGGCCTCGCTGCGCGGCATCACCGGCTCGAGCGTGTAGGGCACGCCCTTCTCGATGCAGGCCATGCGCACGCTGCGGACATAGGTGCTTTGCGGAATGCCGTAGATCGTGAGTTCGGTCATGACGGCCTCCGGGCGTTGTCGGCGAGCCAGGGGCCGAGCTTGTCGAGGCAGCCGTTCCAGCCCTGGCCGTGGCTGTCGCGCGAGGTGGTCGATTCGAGCCGCTCGTGCCGCAGCGTCAGCTCGGTGCGGGTGCCGACCGCGCGCAGCGTGACGGTGACGATCGATTCATGGCCGGCGCGATGCGTCGCTTCGTCCTCTTCCCAGGCCCAGGTGAACACCAGCCGCTCGGGCGGCACGATCTCGCGATAGCTGCCGGAGACGACGCTCGTGCCTTTGGGCGTGCCGTGCATCACGATGCGATAGGCGCCGCCGGGCTTGGTCTCCATCTGCTTGACCTCGGCGCGGATGCCGCCGGGCCCCATCCAGCGCGAGAACTGCACCGGATCGGTCCAGGCGCGGAACACGGCCTCGCGCGGCGCATCGTAGAGGCGGGTCACCGTCAGCGATGGCGGCGCGTCAACGGCGGCGGCTTGATTGGCGGCTTGGGGCACGGGATTTCCTCCGGGGTTTGGGGGCGGGGGGATGGACGGTGCCGAGATGAACGGCGAGCCGGTCGAGGCTGTCGCTCCAGAAGCGGCGGTAGAATTCGAGCCAGTCCGACGCCGCCGCAAGCGCCGCGCCGTTGAGGCGGCAGCGCCGGTGCTGGCCGTCGATGCGGCGGCTGATGAGCGCGGCGCGCTCCAGCACCTTGAGATGGCGCGACACCGCCGGCAGCGAGATGGCAAACGGCCGGGCAAGCTCGTTGACCGTCGCCTCGCCGCGCGCCAGCCGCGCGAGAATGGCGCGCCGCGTCGGATCGGCCAGCGCGGCAAAAGTCGCATCGAGAGTGGCAGGCGCCATGGTGAACC
>DATKQE010000071.1:0-93477 GCA_035532935.1 Allostellaceae bacterium | reverse complement strand
TCTGAGACCTCGCCCTCATGACGCAGCGCCACCACACCAAGTTCCTCATCATCGGCGCCGGCCCGGCGGGTTATGCCGCGGCGATCTATGGCGCGCGCGCCAATCTCGCGCCGCTTCTGGTATCGGGGATGCAGCCCGGCGGTCAGCTTACCATCACCACCGATGTCGAGAACTATCCTGGCTTCGCCGACGTCATCCAGGGCCCCTGGCTGATGGAGCAGATGCAGAAGCAGGCGGAGCATGTCGGCACGCGAATCGTGAGCGACCTCATCGTCGGCGTCGATCTGGCGCGCCGCCCCTTCACCTGCACCGGCGATTCGGGCGATGTCTATGTCGCCGAGACCATCGCCATCTGCACCGGGGCGCAGGCGCGCTGGCTCGGCCTGCCGAGCGAGGAGCGCCTGCGCGGGCTGGGCGTCTCGGCCTGCGCCACCTGCGACGGATTCTTTTTCCGCGGCAAGGAGGTGGTGGTGGTCGGCGGCGGCAATACCGCGGTCGAGGAGGCGCTCTATCTCACCAATCATGCACGCCGGATCACGCTGGTGCATCGCCGCGACCAGTTCCGCGCCGAGAAAATTCTTCAGGCGCGGCTCTTTGCCAATCCGAAGATCGCGGTGATATGGGACAGCGAGGTCGAGGAGATTCTCGGCACTGCTGATCCCGTTCACGTCACCGGCATCAGACTCAAGAACGTCAAGACGGGCGCGGCAAGCATGCTCGCCTGCGACGGCGTCTTCGTCGCCATCGGCCATACGCCCGTAACCGAGCTATTCCGCGGCCAGCTCGAACTCGACGCCGACGGCTACATCCTGACCCGGCCGGATTCCACGGCGACCGCCACGCCCGGCGTCTTTGCCGCCGGCGACGTGCGCGACAAGGTCTTCCGCCAGGCAGTGACCGCAGCGGGGATGGGCTGCATGGCGGCGCTCGAGGCCGAGCGATTCCTCGCCGCAGCGGACGCATCCGCCGCCCGCGGCGCCGCAGAATAGTGTAACATATCGCGACAGGACGATGGCTACGACGGACCGCATGGACTGGGACAAGCTCAGGGTGTTTCACGCGGTTGCGGAAGCGGGCAGCTTCACGCATGCCGGCGAGGCGCTCAATCTGAGCCAGTCGGCGGTCAGCCGGCAGATCAGCGCGCTCGAGGAGAGCCTGAGCGTGCCGCTGTTCCATCGCCATGCGCGGGGGCTGATCCTGACCGAGCAGGGCGACGTTCTCTATCGCACGGCGCGCGAAGTCTTTGCCAAGCTCGCCATGACCGAAGCGATGCTTTCGGAATCAAAGGACCGGCCCAAGGGTCCGCTCAAGGTCACCACCACCGTCGCCTTCGGCTCGGCCTGGCTCACCCCGCGCGTCAAGGAGTTCCTCGAGCTCTATCCCGAGATCGAGCTGAGCTTCATCGTCGACGACAGCGAGCTCGATCTGTCGATGCGCGAGGCCGATGTCGCGATCCGCATGTCGCCGCCGCGCCAGCCCGATCTCGTCCAGCGCCATCTCATGACCGTGCGCAACGTGGTCTTCGCCTCGCGCGAGTATCTCAAGAAGCATGGCACGCCACAGAAAGCCGAAGACCTCGACAAGCACCGCCTCATCACCTATGGCGGCGACTCGCGCCCGCCGGTAGCCAACACCAATTGGCTGATCGAGATCGGCGCGCGCAACGGCTTCGAGCGGCGCCCGATCCTGACGGTGAACAACCTCTATGCGATCAGCCGGGCGGTGGCGACCGGACTCGGCATCGCCACGCTCCCCGACTTCATGGAGCACGAGATGAGCGACCTCGTCCGCATCCTGCCCGAATTGGCAGGACCGGAGATCGAGGCCTATTTCGTCTATCCCGAGGAGTTGCGCACCTCAAAGCGCATCGCCGTGTTCCGCGACTTCCTGTTGCGCAAGGTGGCCGAGGGGCGGAACGGCTGAGGCGTGCCTTGCCGCGGCGACTCGCGGCACCCGCGCCGGCACGGCCGGGTCGCGAATGCGGCAGACATCCCTGCGATTTTTGCAACCGTGCCCACGGAAAATCCCGTTGGCAGCGATGGACCGTCCGGGCGAAGTTGTGGCGAGAGGCGTCGCCGCCGAATTGCGCGACGACGTTTTCCCGGGTCGGCTGCCCGGGAATGAGGCTCCTCCGGGAGCTTCGCGTCTCTGAAGCCTCCCTGTTCGACTCGGCCGGAAGCGCAAGTTTCCGGCCGCTCTTTTTCTATTTCGCCGGCGCCGTCTGCTTTGCGGTTGCCGTCGGCCGCTGGCGTGCGGTCTCGGCGCCGAGCGGCGCGCTACCGCCCCAGGGATGCTCGGCGATGTCGAACACGGTGCCGTCGGGGCCGCGGAACTTGATCTCGAAATAGCCCATGTTGTCGCCCGGCTCGGGCTTCATGAAGCACACGCCGCCGAGCGCTTCGAGCTTCTCCATCGCCTTGTCGGCATCCTCTACCAGCACGCCGAAATGATGGACGCCCGTGAAATCCATCCCCTTGCCGAGCTGATCGGACTTGAAGCGGAGGATCGCGAGATTGAGCGTGCCGTCGCTCAAGAACACCCCGTGCGCCAACGGGTTGGCCGGGTCCGTCCGGGCGATCTCCTTGAATTCGAAGGCGTTCTTATAGAATTCGGCGGTCTTCTCGGGATCGTTGGTGGCGATCGCGATGTGACGGATCTTGGCCATGCCTCAACCTCCCGGCCCTGGCGCGCCGCGGAATGCGGGCGCGTTTGCGGCCTGCTCCCGGCGACTCATAGCACGGCCCGGCGGGCCGCTCAAAGGCCGAGGAAACGTTGCGCCAGGCTCCCCGCGCCGATCAGCGCGAACACCACCAGGACTGCCAGCGCTGCCTTGACCGCAATGGATCTTCCCAGCATGGCCGACGGCGCCGGATCGACCGAGAAAAGCGAGGGTCGATCGCCCGCCGCGAGCTCGAGCCGCGGCGTTACGGCGGCGCGCGGGCTTGGCAGCGGCGGCTCGACCGGCACGAGACGCGGCGCCGACCGCGCTGCTGCCGGCGACAGGTTCGGTTCGGTACGTTCGGCGGCGCCGTGCGGCGTTACGGGACGACGAGACGAGGGGGGCATGGGGGAACCGGCTGCGTGAGGGACAGCGCGGATACTACCCAAGCTCTATGGCGGAAAAACGGCGAAACCGGGATTTTCGCCTTCAAACCTCTGAAAATTTTAGGCTATTTCCAGATCGGCTTGCCGAGATAGACGTCCGAGGGGCTGGTCGCCGCGCCGGTCGTGGCGCCGGCCGCGGCACCAAGCGCCGCCCCCATCGCCGGCGCCCCGACCAGGGCTCCGACGACGGCACCGCCCGCGGCGCCGATCCCGGCCCCCGTCGTCGCCCGTTCCGCCGGCGAGGTTCCACAAGCCGACAAGATCAAACCCGCCGCGATAAGGACCCCGACAGAAAGGCGCATGACCAAGCTCCGACGTTCGCTGCGTCATTTACCATCATATTCTCGAACGTCCCGGGTCGCAATCTCGACGGAAGCTTTCGCCTTCAATTTCCTCCCGTTGCGGCGCTTTGCGGCAGCTTTATGGCAGCAGCGCAGCCTAAGCGAAGAGCCGCTCGTTCTTGAGCCCGTCATACATATGCGCGACGTACTCGCCGTAGCCGTTCCAGATCAGGGTCGGAACGCGCTTGTCCATGCCGAGCACGCGCTCGGTCGCCTGGCTCCAGCGCGGATGCGGGACCGCCGGATTGACGTTCGCCCAGAAGCCGTATTCGGACGACTGCAGCGCTTCCCAGAAGGTTTTCGGACGCTTGTCGGTGAAGGTGATCTTGACGATCGACTTGACCGACTTGAAGCCGTATTTCCACGGCACTGCCAGGCGGAGCGGCGCGCCGTCCTGCTTCGGCACCGGATGCCCGTACATGCCTGTCACCATGAAAGCGAGATCGTTCGTCGCCTCGAACATGGTGAGCCCTTCGGTATAGGGCCAGGGATACCAGAACTCCTTCTGGCCGGGCGCGACCTTGGCATCGAGGAAGGTCACCATCTGCACGTAGGTGGCGCTGCCGAGCGGCTTGGCGAGGTCGACCAGGCGTTTCATGGGAAAGCCGGTCCACGGCACCGCCATCGACCACGCCTCGACGCAGCGGTGGCGGTAGAGCCGCTCCTCGAGCGGCATGCGCTTCAGGAGGTCGTCGATGGCGATGGTCATCGGCTTCTCGACCATGCCGTCGATCGCCACCGTCCACGGACGGATCGGCAGCGCCTGTGCCAGATCGGCCAGGTCCTTGTCCTCGCTGAATTCATAGAAATTGTTGTAATGAGTCGAAAGATTCTCGGCGGTGATCGGCCGGTCGAGCTTGTATTTGTCGTTGCGCTTGGCGGGGTAGAGCCCGGCCGAGGGATCGGCCGAGGCCGGCGCTTCCGCGTGCGCGCCGCGCATCGCCAAGCCGGTGCCGGTGCCGGCCATGATCGCGCCCAGCCCCATCGCCTTGACCAGATTGCGGCGATTGAGAAACACCGCCTCGGGTGTCGCCTCGCTCTCGCGCATTTCCCAGCCGCGCTTCGACTTGACGAGCATCTCGCGCCTCCTTTGACCGATACCAACCATTTCACAGCATGCTGCTGCCGGCCTTTCACTACAAATCACACCCGCGCGACCGCGCCGCTCATTGCGCCGCCGTTTCGGCCTTGCTCTGCATCACCTTCTCGGCGAGCCGGCCGGTCAGATCCTGGAGATGCTCGAAGCGGTCGGTGAACGTGCCGACGCCGAGCGTCACCGAACGCAGCTCGACGATGAGGTCGTGGATCTCGGATTGCGGCATCAGCGCGACGACGACGTCCCATCCCGGCCAGTCGGGCTTGGCGTCGAAGCCCAAAAGCTGGCCGCGCCGGCTCGAGACGATGCGCTGAACCCGCGAGGTGAAGGCGTTGGGCACCGAGATCTCGACATGGTGGATGGGCTCGAGCAGCACCGGCTCGCATTTCGGCATCGCCTCCTGCATGCCCTGCCGCGCCGCCGTCTTGAACGCCTGGTCCGAGCTGTCGACCGCGTGGAACTGCCCGGTGGTAAGGTTGACCGACACGTCCACCACCGGGAATCCGAGCGGCCCCTGGCGCAGATATTCCATCACCCCTTCCTCGACCGCGGGGATGTAGTTGCGCGGGATCGCGCCGCCCACGACCGAATCGATGAAGGTATGGCCGGTACCGCGCGGCAGCGGCTTCACCTCGATCTGGATGTCGGCGAACTGGCCGTGGCCGCCGCTCTGGCGCTTGAAGCGCGAATGCTGCTGCGTCCCGCGCTTGATCGTCTCCTTGTAGGGCACCTGCGGCCGGCGCGTGGTGACGGCGAGATTGTACTTGGTGCGCAGCCGGTCGATCGCGATCTGCAGATGAATGTCGCCCTGGCCCCACAGCACCATCTCCTGCATGTCGGCGTTCTGCTCGAGCGAGAGGGTGGGATCCTCCTCGATCAGCCGGCCGACGGCGGGAGTGAGCTTGACGTCGTCGTTGCGCTTCTCGGCCGCGACGGCGAGGCCGTAAACGGGGCGCGGCAGCGGCGGGCGCGCCAGCGCGGGCGCGGTACCGCTCGACAGCACCGCGCCGGTGGCGATCCCCTCCATCCGCGCCAGCGCCACCACCTCGCCCGGCCCCGCGGCTTGCAGCTTCTCGCTGGCAGCACCCATCAGCCGCACCACGCCGGCCACGCGGGTGCCGTTGAGGCTCATGCCTTCGCTGACCTGCCCGCTCCACACCCGCGCGAGCGACAGCTTGCCGGTATGCGGCGGATAATAGGTCTTGATCACCTGCGCCACGGTATCGCGGCTGTTGGGATCGGCGCCGAGCCGTTCGGCGGTGGCGGTCGCAGCGGGCGTCTCGTGGCGCAGCGCCTTGAGCAGCCGGCGGACGCCGTGGTCGAGCGGCGCCGCGCCCAGGAACACCGGAACGAGCAGGTCGCGGCGCAGGGTCTGGGTGAGCTGGCGGTAGATCTCGTCCCGCGACGGCTGCACGTCCTCGAGCAGCTGTTCCAAAAGCTTGTCGTCGAAATCGGCGAGCTTCTCGACGAGGCCGGTGCGACTCGTGCGCTCATCGTTGGCGATGTCGTCGGGTATCTGGATGAGGTCGGATGCCTGGCCCGGCCGGTAGCGATAGGCGCGCTCGCTGACGAGATCGACATACCCCGCGATGCTGTTCTCCTGTCCCGGCAGCGGCACCTGGCGCAGCACGAGCGGCCGCGCCGACACCGATTGCAGCGCCGCCAGCACCTCGCCGATCCGCGCCGCGACGGAGTCGAGCTTGTTGATGAACACCATGTGCGGGATCTGGTGGTCGTCGAGGAACTTGAAGATCGGCGACAGCGTCAGCGCGCGTTCGACCTCGGGCTCGCACACCACCACCGCGACATCGGCGACCAGCATACCGCATTGCGCTTCCCACGCGAGTTCGACCGAGCCCGGACAATCGAGGAAGGTCCAAGGGTCGCCGAGATAGGTCGCATGCGCGACATTGATCTCGGTCGACATCTGCCGCGCGCGGGCCTCGGGCATGTGGTCGCCCACCGTGTTCCCGTCCTTCTGCGTGCCGCGCCGCGTGATCGCGCCGGTGGCGAACAGCAGCGCCTCCATGAGCGTGGTCTTGCCGGAAAGATAGGGACCCACCAATGCCGCGCAGCGCGGCCCCGCTGGTCTGTCGCTCATGCACGCCTCCTTCGTTGTCGCCGACCCACGCGCCCGCGTTGCCATTGCAATCATCGATGGTTGCGCCAAGCCGCGCCGCTGGCAAGGGAATCTTGGCTGTGGGGGCGCGGCATCGGGCGCCGGGATAA
Organism: Allostellaceae bacterium; assembly: GCA_035532935.1. Taxonomy (GTDB): domain Bacteria; phylum Pseudomonadota; class Alphaproteobacteria; order ATCC43930; family CGMCC-115725; genus DATJLY01. The sequence continues at coordinate 86,706 of DATKQE010000071.1, read as the reverse complement.
GCCCGAGGGACCGTTGCTTTGGCGATTGCTGGGCGCGGCGGCTTGCCGCTAGTCTGGCGCAAAACCGTGCGAGGGCCACGCCTTGCCGGAGCGGCAGCGGAGGAGGAGACGGCGATGCGCGGCCACGAAGCGGCGGCGGGCGAAGCCGGCGGACGCGGCGCATGACCTTCGCCCTTTTCGTCGTGCAGCTCTTCAACGGCGTCCAGTTCGGGATGATGCTGTTCCTGATGGCGGTCGGCGTGACGCTCGTGTTCGGCATCATGCGCGTCATCAATCTGGCGCACGGCTCGCTCTTCATGGTGGGGGGATACTTCCTGGTCGAGAGCTATCAGGACACCGGTTCCTATTGGCTCGCGGTGCCGCTCGCGCTCGCGGGGGTGATCGCGGTTGCGGCGGTGCTCGAGATCCTGGTGCTGCGGCCGCTTTACGACCGCGGGCATCTCGACCAGGTGCTCGCGACCTTCGGCCTCACCCTGTTCTTCAACGAGGCGGTCGTCGTCATCTGGGGCCGCGTGCCGCTCGATCTCAACGTCCCGAGCTTCCTCAACGGGCATGTGGCGATCTTTTCCGGGGTGAACTATCCGGTGTACCGGCTGGCCATCACCGCCGTGGCGATGGTGTGCGGCGGCCTGCTTTATTTCGTCATCGCGCATACGCGGCTCGGCGCGCTCATCCGCGCCGGGAGCGACAAGCGCGAGATCGTGGCGGCGCTGGGCGTCAATATCGGCCTGCTCTACACTGCGGTATTCGCGCTCGGCGCCGCGCTCGCGGGACTGGCCGGGATGATGACGGGACCGCTGCTGTCGGTCGAATCCGGGATGGGCGATCCGATCCTGATCCTGACGCTGGTCGTGATCGTGATCGGCGGCGCGGGATCGGTGCGAGGGGCGCTCGTCGGCGCGCTGCTGGTCGGCGTCCTCGACACGTTCAGCCGCGTGATGCTGCCGCGCCTGTTCGGGCTCAGCGCCGGCACCGCCCTTGTCGGCATGGCCGATTACGTGCTGATGGCGGGGGTGCTGGTATATAGCCGCACCGGGCTCTTCGCCGCGCATCGTGGCTGAGATGCCGCGTCTCAACCGCCGCGCGCTCCTCTATCTCGCGCTGCTTCTCATGGCGCTGGCGGTGCCGCTCTATGGCAACGTCTATTACACGCGGTTTGCGACCCAGATCGCGATCTACGGCATGGCGGCGCTGAGCGTCGACCTGCTGCTGGGCTATGTCGGGCTCATCACCTTCGGACAGGCCGCCTTCGTCGGCGTCGGCGCCTATGTCACGGGGATGCTCACGGTCGCCGGCATCGACGATGCGCTGATCGTGTGGCCGGCGGCGATGCTGGTGGCGGTCGCCTTCGCGCTCGTGATCGGCGCGCTGTCGCTCCGGACCGAGGGTTTCCAGTTCATCATGGTGACGCTGGCCTTCGCGCAGATGGTCTATTACATCGCGCAGAGCCTGCGCAGCTATGGCGGCGACAACGGCTTTACCCTCGGCGGCCGCGACGCGCTCGCCGGGATGAGCCTCGCCAACCACACGGTGTTCTATTACGTCGTGCTGGCGCTCCTGGTGGCGGTGATGGCGATCGCCTTCCGCGTCGTCGGCTCCGAGTTCGGCATGGTGATCCGCGGCCGGCGCGACAACGAGCGCCGGCTGGCCGCGATCGGCTTCCCGCCGTTCGCCTACAAATACGCGGCCTTTCTCATCGCCGCGGCGATCGCCGGGCTGTCGGGCGCGCTCATGGCCAATCATTCGAGCTTCGTCAGCCCGGCGATTCTGAGCTGGCAGGTCTCGGGCCAGCTTCTGGCGATGGTGATCCTCGGCTCGCCCGGCACGCTCATCGGCCCGGTGTTCGGTGCCGCGATCTATCTCGTCTTCCAGCAGGTGCTTTCGGACTATACCGACCACTGGATGATCTTCTTCGGACCGCTCCTCGTCGCGCGCGTCCTCTTCATCAAGGAAGGCGTGTGGGGGCTGCTGCTGCGCGCGTGCGGCGCGCACGAGGTGCCGGCCCCAGGCGCCGTCGCCCCCGATCGCGGCGCCGCCGAATGAGCCCGCCGATGCTCGCCACCGAGCGCCTCCACAAGAGCTTCGGCGCGCTCAAGGTGACGGACGATGTCTCGCTTTCGGTCGAGGCGGGTGAGGTGCATGCCCTCATCGGCCCCAACGGCGCCGGCAAGACCACGCTCATCGGCCAGATCACCGGCGAGATCATGCCCGACAGCGGCCGGGTCCGCTTCGCCGGCCGCGACATCACCGCCCTCGCCACGGCCGAGCGCGCCCGCCTCGGTCTCGCCCGCTCGTTCCAGATCACCAGCATCTTCCCGAGCTTCACCGCCGAGGGCAATGTCGCGCTGGCGGTGCAAGCGACGGAGCGTCACAGCTTCCGCTTCTGGCGCCCGGCCGCTTCCATGGCGCGCCTGCACGATCCGGCGCGGCAGCTGCTCCGCGAGCTGGGTCTCGCCGCGCGCGCCGATACCATCGCCGCCGGCATGGCCCATGGCGAGCACCGCCAGCTCGAGATCGCCATGGCGCTCGCCACCGCGCCGCGCCTCCTGCTGCTCGACGAGCCGATGGCCGGGCTCGGCAACGAGGAATCCCAGGCCATGCTGGCGCTCCTGGCGCGGCTCAAGGGCCAGTACAGCATCCTCCTCATCGAGCACGACATGGATGTCGTGTTCTCGCTCGCCGACCGCATCTCGGTGCTGGTCAACGGCCGGATCATCGCCTCGGGCGGCGCCGAGACGATCCGCAACGATCCCCAGGTGCGCATCGCCTATCTCGGCGAGGACGACGAGTTCGGAGAGGCGCATGCTCAAGGTTGAGGGGCTCGAGACCAGCTATGGTCAGAGCCAGGTACTGTTCCAGGTGGGCTTCGAGGTGCGGCGCGGCGAGGTGGTGACGCTGATCGGCCGCAACGGCATGGGCAAGACGACGACGGTGCGCTCGATCATGGGTCTGACGCCGCCGCAGGGCGGCTCGATCGTGTTCGAGGGCAAGGAGGTGCGCGGGCTGGCGCCGTTCCGCATCGCCCGGCTGGGGCTGGGGCTCGTGCCGGAGGGACGCGGCATCTTCAGCACGCTCACGGTGTGGGAGAATCTCACCGCGACGGCGGCGCCGGGGCGCGACGGCAAAAGGCGCTGGACCACCGAGACGGTGACATCGCTCTTTCCCTGGCTGCTCGAACGGCGGCGCCAGATGGGCGCGCATCTCTCGGGCGGCGAACAACAGATGCTGGCGATCGCGCGGGCGCTGATGACCAATCCGCAGCTTCTCATCCTCGACGAGGCGACCGAGGGCCTGGCGCCGCTGATCCGGCACGAGATCTGGCGCGTGCTCGTCAAGCTCAAGGCCGCGGGCCAGTCGATCCTGCTGATCGACAAGAACCTCAAGGCGCTGACGCGGCTCGCCGACCGGCATTACGTGATCGAGCGCGGCCGGGTGCGCTGGAGCGGGGATTCGGCGGCGCTTCTCGCCGACTACGCCACCGTGCGCGGCTATGTCGGAGTCTAGACCGGTTCCGGCCCCGCGTCGCATCGTCGTCATCCTCAATCCTCTCGCACGGCAGTGGCGCAACCGCCGCTTCGCCGCAACGCTCGAGTGCGTCCGTGCGCTCGGCTGCCGTGTCGAGATCGTGGCGACGGGGCATGCGGGCGAGGCCGAGCTGCTGGCCCGGCGCATCGGCGCGGCCGATGCCGACGTGCTCGCCGTGGCCGGCGGCGACGGCACGATCAACGAGGTCGTCAACGGGCTGCGTCCCGACGCGCCGCCCCTGGCGGTGATCCCGCTCGGCACCGCCAATGTCTTCGCCCGCGAGATCGGGCTCCCGCGCGCGCCGGCCGGGCTGGCGGCGGTGCTGGCGTGGGGCGCGCCCATGGCGATCCGCTGCGCTACCGCCAATGGCCGGCGCTTCGTGCAGATGGCCGGGATCGGCTTCGACGCGCGCGTCGTCGAAGCGGTCGATCCGCGGCTGAAGCGCCGCCTCGGCAAGCTCGCCTACGGCCTCGAGATCTTGCACCAGTGGGGCCGCTACCGCCCGGCGCGCTATCGCGTCGAGGCCGCCGGCGAGCGCCTCGAGGCCAGCACGGTCATCATCGCCAAGGGGCGATATTACGGCGGCGGCTTCATCGTCGATCCCGCCGCCGACGTGACCCGGCCCGAGCTCCGCGTCTGCGCCTTCCTGCGCGGCGGGCGCTGGGCGCTGCTGCGCTATCTGGCGGCGCTCGGGGCCGGAGCGCTGGCAGGGCGCGGCGATGTCAGGACGTTCGCGGCAACCGAGGTCGAGGTCGCGGGCGCGGACGGCGAAGCGGTCCAGCTCGACGGCGACATCCGCTGTCTTCTGCCGTGCCGCTTCGCCCTTGCGCCGCACCCGATCCGGATCCTGGCCGGACCGGCACCGCTCAATCCGCCGCGCGCAGGCGATAGCCCACGCCGGTCTCGGTGAGGATGTGCTGCGGCCGTTCGGGATCGGCCTCGATCTTCTGGCGCAGCGCGCGGATATAGATGCGGAGATACTGCACGTCGGTATCGCCGCCCCACACTTCGCGCAGGATGAAGCGGTGGGTGAGAACCTTGCCGGCATGCGCGACCAGGAGCCGCAGCAGATCGTATTCGCGCGGCGTGAGCTTGATCTCCTGGCCGTGCGCCGTGACGACGCGGCGGACGAGATCGACGGCGAGGTCGCCGCTGCGGAACAGCGGCCGCTCGCCCTGTTCCTGCAAGCGGTGGCGCAGCGCCGCCCGCAACCGCGCCAGCAATTCCTCGATCCCGAACGGCTTGGTCACGTAATCGTCGGCGCCGAGATCGAGCGCCTCGACCTTGCCGCGCTCGTCGCCGCGGCTCGACAGCACGACGATCGGCACGCCCGAGCCGGCGCCGCGCAAACGACCGATCACCTCGAACCCGTCGATGCCGGGAAGACCGAGATCGAGCACCACGACGTCGACGGCATTGCGGCGCAGCGTCTCGAGCGCGGCTGCGCCGTCCGCGGCCTCGAGGGTGCGATAGCCCTGCGCCTCGAGGCTGGTGCGCAGGAACCGCCGGATCGCCGGCTCGTCATCGACGATCAGGACCGCAGCGGCGGGCGTCACTGTCACGCCGTCGCGGCGGGCTGCACCGCCGGCTCGGAGAGAACGGGCAGCGCGACGGTGAACACCGCACCGGCACGATCGGCGCGGTTGCCGGCGCGGATGGTGCCGCCCATCGCCTCGGCGAAGCCGCGGCAGATGGCGAGCCCGAGCCCGGTTCCCGCGCGTTTACGATCGCCGGCCTGGACGCGGTAGAACTTGTCGAAGATGCGCTCGAGATCCGCCTCGGGAATGCCCTGGCCCTCGTCCAGCACCGCGAGCGCGACGGTGCCGTCGGCGCGCCGCGCCTCGATCCGGATGGCGCTTCCCGGGGGCGTGTATTTGGCGGCATTGTCGAGCAGGTTGAACAGCACCTGCTCGAGCAGCACCGGATCGAGCCGGAGCATCGGCAGATCGGCGGCGAGATCGACCGTCACGCGATGCGCGGCGAGCACCTTCTTGGCGCGCTCGAGCGCGCTGCCGACGATCTCGGCGAGATCGACAAGGTCGCTCTGCGGCTCGATCGCGCCCGATTCGAGCCGGGTCATGTCGAGCAGATTGCCGATGAAACGGTTGAGCCGCTCGGCCTCGTCCTGGATGGTATGAACGAGTTCCGCCCGCGCCGCCGCGTCGAGCGCGTCGGCATAGGCGCCGAGGCTGGTGGCGGAGCCGAGAATCGAGGCGAGCGGCGTGCGCAGATCGTGCGAGATCGAGGTGAGGAGCGCCGCGCGCAGCCGCTCGGTCTCGGCCGCAAGCCGGGCGCGCTCGACATCCTGCGCGAGATGGACGCGTTCGATGGCGAGCGCCGCCTGATCCGCCAGCGCATCGAACAGGCGGCGCTGGTCGGGCGCGAGCAGCGGGCCCGGGCGGTCGCTGTCGAGCCCGACCACGCCGACGGCGCCGCGGCCGGTGCGCATCGGCAGGAAGAGACGCTTGGCGCCCGGCAGCGTGTCGGCGCCGCGGCCGGTGGCAAGGTTGTTCTGCCAGCACCATTTCGCGGCGGCGAGATCGGCCTCGTCGAGCGTGTCCTCGGGCGGATAGCCTGCCCGCACCGCGAGCGTCTCGCCCTCGGGCAGCAACAGCACGACGCGCACCTTGAGCATGAGCGCGATCTGGTACGACGTCGCCCACAGCAGATCGTCGAGCGTCACCGCCGCGCCGAGCTTGCGGCTGAAGCGATAGAGATCCTCGGTCGTCTTCGCGCGCTGGCGCGCCGTCACGGCCTGGCTGCGCACGCGCGCGGCAAGCTGGCTCGCGATCAGCGCGACGACGAGGAAGAAGAACAACGCAACGACGTTTTCGGGATCGGCGATGGTGAAGGTATAAAGCGGCGGCAGGAAGAAGAAATTATAGGCCAATACGCTGAGGACGCAGGCGAAGAGCGACGGCAACAGCCCATAGGCGATGGCGCTTCCCAGCACCGCCGTGAGGAACACCAGGGACACGTTCGCGATCGACAGCGAGCGCTCCAGCACGAGCCCGATGCCGAGCGCCACCGCCACCATCGCCGCGCTGCCGCCATAGGTCTTGGCATTGCGCTGATCGACCTGGGGCGCAGTCGCCACCCGGTCGCCGGGCGGACGGGCAGGCACGGCGCCCTCGCGCTGCTCGGCGATGACGTGCACGCTGATGTCGCCGGCGCGGCGGATCAGCTGGTGCGTGACCGAGCCGCGCAGCAGCTCGGACCAGCGCGGCCGCCGCGACTTGGCGATGAGGATATGGGTGAAGTTGTTCTCCTGCGCGTATTGGACGATGCCGCCGGCGACATCGCTCGCGGGATAGGTGACGGCCTCGCCGCCGAGCCGCTGCGCGAGCCGCAGCCCGTCGGCGATGCGGTCGCGTTCGGCCTCGTCGAGGCGGTGGGTGGCCGAGGTCTCGACATGAATTGCCGTCCACGGCGCCCGCAGGCGGTCGGCGAGACGCCTCGCATAGCGGATCACCGCGCCAGCACTGGGGTCCTCGTTGACGCAGACCAGCAGCCGCTCGCCGGCCGCCCACGGCCCGGGAATGGCGTGGGCGCGCATATAGGTGACCATCTGCTCGTCGACACGCTCGGCCGTGCGCCGGAGTGCCAGTTCGCGCAGCGCGGTCAGATTGCCGGGCTGGAAGTAATGGCGGATCGCGCGCTCGGCCTGGTGCGGGACATAGACCTTGCCTTCGCGGAGACGCTGGACCAGGTCCTCGGGCGTGAGGTCCACGACCTCGACCTCGTCGGCGCGATCGATGATCGAATCGGGCACGGTCTCGCGGACGCGGATGCGGGTGATGCGGGCGACGACGTCGTTCAGGCTCTCGAGATGCTGGATGTTGAGCGTGGTGTAGACATCGATGCCGGCATCGAGCAGTTCCTCGACATCGTTGCAGCGCTTGGGATGGCGGCTCCCGGGCGCGTTGGTGTGCGCCAGTTCGTCGACCAGCACCAGCTTGGGCCGGCGCTCGAGAATGGCGTCGAGGTCCATCTCGGCGAGCCCTGTGCCCTTATAGGCGACCTGCCGGCGCGGCATGATCTCCAAGCCCTGCAGCAGCGCCTCGGTTTCGCGGCGGCCATGGGTCTCGACGATGCCGACCACGACATCGACGCCCTCCTGCTTCTTCGCCTGCGCCATGGTCAGCATCTCGAAGGTCTTGCCGACCCCCGGTGCGGCGCCGAGAAAGACCTTGAGCCGGCCGCGAGTCTCCTGCGTCGCCTGCTGCAGAAGCGCGTCGGGCGAGGGGCGGCTATCGCGGTCGGAACGATCGTCCATGGATCGGCGCATCATAGCACGATCCGGCGCGGCGCAGTGGCGGCCGCTTCCCCGGCCGGCAGGCGGGCGTATAATCGCCGGCCGAACCAGGAGACCAGGCGATGCGCGCTCTCAAGGACCTATCGCAGGCCGCGAGCCTCGACGAGCTTTATCCGATGCTGCACGCGCGCAGCATCATGCCGGGCTGGCACAAGCCGCGCGCCTCGCTCTATCCCGAGCCGCACAAGAATTTCCGGCCGATGCATTGGAGCTGGCGCGAGGGCAAGGACGCGCTCGATGCCGCCGGACGGCTGATCAGTACCGAGCAGGCCCACCGCCGCAATCTCCTGCTCTACAACCCGGCCGATGAGGACGGCTATGCCGCCTTGCGGACGCTCGTTGCCGCCTACCAGATGATCCTGCCGGGCGAGACCGCGCCCTCGCACCGCCATTCCGGCAACGCGCTCCGCGTCATCCTCGAGGGCGAAGGCGCCTATACCGTGGTCGAGGGCGAGCGCTTCGACATGCATCCCAACGACGTGCTGCTGACCCCCGACTGGCATTGGCACGGGCATGGCTGCGACGCGGCCGCTTCCGGCCCGTGCTATTGGCTCGACGGGCTCGACACGCCGCTCGTCCACCTGCTCGAGCCGATGTTCCTCGAGACCATGGCGGGGCTACAGCCGGGCGCGCCGCCACCGCCGCGCTCGCCCTATATCTTCACCTGGGAAGCGACGCAGGCGGCGCTCGACCAGGCGCCACCCGATCCCGAGGGCCACTTCGGCCGCCGCATCGAACTCGGCAGTCCGGCGATGGTGACGACCGCGCTCTACATGCAGCGCCACGACAGCGGCACGCGGACCCCGCCCCGGCGCACGACGAGCAACCAGTTCTTCTGCGTCATCGAGGGGCGCGGCACCACGACCGTCGACGGCGAGCGCTTCGCCTGGGCGCGCGGCGATGTCCTGGCGGTGCCGATGTGGCGGCCGTTCGAGCACGAATTCGCCAGCGACGCGACGCTGTTCTCGATGACCGACGAGCCGGTGATGCGCGCCTTCAACTGGCTCAGGACAAGGAACGCGTGAGGAGAACGACGATGATCCGACCCGACCGCATCGGCCATGTCGTGCTCAAGGTCCGCGACCTCGAGCGCTCGTACAGGTTCTATACCGAGGTGATGGGCTTCACGCTGATGAAGAAGCAGCCCGGCATGCTGTTCTTCTCGAGCGGGCGCGACCATCACGAGGTGGCGCTGATGGAGATCGCCAAGGACGCGCCCGCGGCCGCACCCGAGGCGGTCGGATTGTTCCACGTCGCATTCCGCCTGCGCGACGAGGCGCATCTGCGCGAGGCCTATCGCATGCTCAAGGCGATGAAGGTGCCGATCGTCCGCACCACCGATCACGGCATCACCAAGAGCATCTATATCGAGGACCCCGACGGCAATCCGCTCGAGGTCTATTGCGACCGGGTGCCGGAGCTGTGGCGCACCTACGAGGTCGCCACCCCGCTCGACCTCGAGCCCGAGGAGGCGTAGAGGCTTAGCGCCCCCACAGCTCTTTCGTCGCCAGCCGCGCGCCGGCGACAAGCGCTTCGAACTTGGCCCAGACCACGCTCGGATGCACCTCGGGATCGGCGCTGGGGTGGCTGGCGAAGCCGCAATCGCCGCCGGCGATGACGCGCTCGCGCCCGACGAGGCTGGCATAGCGCACCAGGCGCTCGGCGATCAGCTCGGGATGCTCGACCAGTACCGTCGTGTGCGAGATCACGCCGGGGATGAGCGACTTGCCCTCGGGCAGCTTCACCGTCTCCCACAGCCGCCATTCGTGCTCGTGGCGCGGATTGGCGGCCTCGAAGGAATAGGCGCCGGCGCGGATGGTGAGGATCGGCTCGATGATGTGCTTGAGCTCGAGATCGTGGACGCGCGGTCCCATGTTGATGCCGTAGCAGGTGTGGTGCCGCACCCGCTCCTCGGGGATGCCGCGGAGCGCGTGGTTGAGCGCGGCGATGCGCGGCCCCGCCCATTGCCGCATCTCGGCCAAGCCGAGGCCGGGCGTCGTGGTGTAATGCGACACGATGCGCGGATCGTCGATCTGCAGATCGAAGCCGGCATCGATGATGGCGCGATATTCCTCGCGCATCGCCTCGGCGATGGCGAAGAGATATTCCTCGTCGCTCTTGTAATGGGCATTGCGGTTCCAGCCCTCGATGCTCGCGGGCGAGGCGGCGGGCATGAAGGCGGCGGTGCCCGGCGTGCGGGCGAGCGCCGCCTTGAGATTGGCAATGTCGGCCGCGACCAGCGCCTGGCCGCGATAGACGACGGGCGCGGTACAGACCATGTGCGCCGGCCGCGATCCCGGCGTCCGGCCCTGGCCGAAGCTGGCGTAGAATTCGGGAAAGGACAGATGCTCGCGCGAGCCGGCGAAGGACGAGCGCTGATGCTCCGGCGCGTCGAGCTCGAACCCGCCGAGGCGCTGATTGACATAGGCGACGAAGCTCGGCTTCGACTCCTCGCCGTCGGCGACAATGTCGATGCCGAGCGCGAGCTGCCGTGCCACGACCTCGCTGACGGCCTGCCGCACCGCTTCGGCATAAGCCGACGCATCGACCGCCCGCCCCTGCTGCTCCGCCACCATCATCGCCACCAGCGGCGCCGGCCGCGGCAGGCTGCCGACATGGGTGGTGAGCATGCGATCGGTGTTGCGGTTCATGGCGTGATCCTCCCCGGAATTGGCGCGCGGAACGGGCGATGGCCGAGCTTAGCGCAGATCCGGCACGCCGCGCCCTCCCGGCCGAATTGACGAACTTCTATCTGCGGCTTTTTTATTTTCCACCTAGTTTTTGCGGCCATTACAGCTACTGATGTCGCCAACTTTTGCCATCGGCGCCTAGCATGGGGCACCCCACCACTACGTCAAGCTCGGCGTGAGCCGGTTACAATTCAAACTGAGGCACTACCATCCTCCGCGTGCTGCACGGCGCACAACCATGGCCGACGCGATTGTGACGCCGCCTTCTCAAGCCGCCACATAGATCATCCATGCCACGCCGAAGCGGTCGGCGACCATGCCGAAGCGCGAGGAAAAGAAGGTCTTTGCCATGGGCATCCGGACCTCGCCGCCGTCGCCGAGAGCGGCGAACAGGCGCTCGGCCTCGGCATCGTCGCTGACCGTGAGCGAGAGCGCAAAGCCCTGGAAGCTCGGCTTCCCGAGGCAGCGGCCGTCGGACGCCAGCACCTCCGTATCGCCGACGCGGAAGCTCGTGTGCATCACCTTGTCCGCGCCGCCGGGCGGGACCATGCCACTCTGGTCGGCGCCGGGGTGCTCCTTGAAGCGCATGAGCATCGTCACTTCGGCGCCGAGCGTGCGGCGGTAGAACGCGAGCGCCTCCTCGCAGCGTCCGTCGAAGAACAAATAGGGTTGGACTTGCATGATGCCTCCTTCGCGATGGCAACGCCGAAGCGTGCTGCTCCGGCGCTTCAGTCGTCGATCGCCTGGTAGACCGAGGTCCAGAAATCGCGGCAGACCGCCGGCGGATTGGGCGATGTCCAGGCGCGCTGGGTCATCAGGATGCCGATCATCTCCTCGGCGGGATCGACATACCACGACGTGCCCAGGCCGCCGTCCCAGCCATAGCGTCCGACCGGCTCGGCGAGGCCCGCGCGGCGTGTGACCATGGACAGCCCGAAGCCCCAGCCATGGCTGTCGAAGTAGCCGGGGACGATGCCCGATACCGCCTTCTGCGCCGGCGTCAGATGATCGGTGGTCATCAGCTCGACCGAGGGCCGCGACAGGATGCGTGCCGCGCCGTTTCGGCCCTGGCTCAGCATCATCCGGCCGAAGGCCAGGTAGTCATCGACGGTCGATACCAGCCCGGCGCCGCCGGAGGGGAATGCGGGCGGGCGGCTCCATTCGCCACCCTCGGCCGCGTCATAGAGCGTGACCGCGCCGGTTCCGAAATCGGTCCAGTAGCCGGTCGCGAGCCGGTCGATCTGGGCCGGCGGGACGCTGAAGCCCGTATCCTTCATGCCGAGCGGCTCGAACAGCCGTTCGCGCAGGAACGTGTCGAAATTCTGGCCGGCGGCGCGTGCGATCAGGACGCCGAGCACGTCGGACCCCGTGTTGTACATCCACTTCTCGCCCGGCTGGTGCATCAGCGGCACCGTCCCAAGGCGGCGGATCCATTCATCCGGCGCGGGCGGCAGCGCCGGGCGCGGCGGTCCCTGGCCGAGGCGCTGCTCGCTCATCGCCGTCTGGATCGGATAGGTGTCGGGCGGCGCCATGACGATGCCCCAGCCCAGGCGGAAAGTGAGCAGGTCGCGCAGCGTGATCGGCCGATTCGCCGGCACGGTGTCGTCGAGCAGCCCGTCGAGCCGCTTCAGCACCTTGCGATCGGCCAACTCGGGCAGCAGCGCGTCCACCGGATCGTCGAGCCGCAGCTTGCATTCCTCCACCAGGATCATGGCCGCCGCGGCGGTGACCGGCTTGGTCATCGACGAGATGCGGAAGATCGTATCGCGCCGGACCGGGCCGCCGCCGAACGCCTTCGCGCCGAGCGCATCGACATGCACCTCGCCGCGCCGGCAGACCAGCGCGACGATGCCCGGCACCTCGCCGCGCGCGACATAGCCCGCCATGACGTCGTGCAGGCGGCCGAGCCGTTGCTTGGACAGTCCTCCCGTGCTCATCGCCGCTTACTCCTTCAGGCCGGGGCGAAGCGCACCGCCGCGACCGGCGGCAGCCGCGCCTCGATCATCGTCCAGGAATTGCCGCCGTCCTCGGACACCCATACGCCGCCGCTGGTCGAGCCGAAGGCGAGCGTTTCGCCGCTCGCATCCACCGCGAGCCCGTGGCGCCATACCAGGTCGTAGGCATGGCGCTGCGGCAGGCCGCGGCTCAGCACGGCGAAGCTTCGCCCGGCATCGTTGGTGCGCGCGACCACGAGCTTGCCGTCGACCGGGATGCGGCGTTCGTCCTTGATCGCGGGAACGAACCACGCGGTATCCGGGTCGCGCGGATGGGCGGCGACGGTAAAGCCGAATTTCGACGGGCGGATCGCCGTCACCTCGCGCCAGGTGGCGCCCGCATCCTCGGACCGGAATACGCCATTGTGGTGCTGGCACCACACGATGTCGGGATGGGCGGCGCAGCGGGCGAGGCGATGGATGTCCTGGGCGATCGGCTCTTCGCGCCGCTCGGGCGGCATGTACTCGGCGTAGAGGCCGCGGTTGATGAGGCGCCACGAGGCGCCTGCATCGCTGCTCGCCCACACGCCCGCGGTCGAGACGCCGATGCGGATGTCGGCGGGATTGCGCGGGTCGATCAGCACGGAATTGATGCCGGGCTGCTCGCCGCCCGCGACGCCGGTCCATTGGCGCCGCTCCGGCCGGCGCCACAGCGCCTCGTTCAACGACCAGGACGCGCCGCCGTCGTCGGAGCGGAACAGCCCGCCCGGCATCGTGCCCGCCCACAGCCGTCCGGGAACGCCGCCCGGCTCGAGCACCCAGATCTTGCCGAGCGACCAGGGATGGGGATCGTCTTGAACTTCGTCCGGCTTAGGCGGAAAGGCCGGCGCCGCCAGCTCGCGCCACGCGCCGCCGCGGTCGCGGCGCCACAGCTTGGCGCCGAAATGGCCGAGATCGAGCGCGGCATAGACCGCGCCCTCGGCATCCGGCAGCACGGCCGAGACCGGATCGCCGAGGAAATGCGCGCCGACGACGTCCCAGGCACGGCCGTCGCGCGCCAGCTCGAACAGGCCTTTGCGCGTGGCAACATGAAGCCGATCGGACATCCTCTCCTCCCTCACCCACCGGTCAACGCCTGGAAGACGTAGATGTTGTCATGCGGTTCGACCGGATCGCCGAGCCCGGCACGGTCGCGGATCGGCGCGCCATTGACGTAGACCGCGACATGCCGGCGCAGCGCGCCCTGGTCGTCGAGCACGTAGCCGCGCAGCCCCGGACGCGACGCGAACACGCCGGCGAGCGCATCGCCGACCGTCGCGCCGGGCACGTCCGCCACCGGCGCGGGCAGGAAGCGTTGCAAGGCGCGTGTGAACGAGACCGTCGCCATCGCCCCTCCGATCTTGACAGTTACGTTGATATCAACATTATGGCGTCATGTCAAACCGCGAGGCGCTGCCCCACGCCGTCACGATCCACGTGCGGGACACTTGTCTATGCCTGCATCTGCAACGGGCGGCGCGGTCGGTAGCGCGGCACTTCGATGCGGCGCTGCGGCCGCTGGGGCTGACCAACAACCAGTTCTCGCTGCTGATGGCGCTCAACCGCCCCGAGCCGCCGACCATCCGCAGCGTATCGGCGCTCCTCGCCGTCGATCGCACCACGCTCACCGCCAATCTCAAGCCGCTCGAACGGCGCGGGCTGGTGCGGGTGAGGGTGGACGACGCCGACAAGCGCAGCCGCCGCCTGGTGCTGACACCCGAGGGCCAGGCCCTCCTGGTCGCCGCCTTTCCGGTCTGGCAGCGCACCCACGCCGCGATCGAGCGCCCGCTCGCCGGCTCCGACCCCAACCGTCTGCGCGCCGATCTGCGCGCGCTGGCGTAGTCGCCGCGGCGGTTTGCGTTCTCGCGACAGGATGGATGGTCATCGATCCCGTTGTGGCGCTCCTCATCGGCGGCGCGGTTGCAGTCGGCGGTATTCGTAGTCTGTAGCCTCGAGGGCGACGGACGGCTGTGGAATGCTGTGGCGTGGGAATGGCGGGCCACGACCGATGATGGTGAGCACTAGGTCTACGCTATAGCCCGATGACAGTACCCTGGTCGGGAGCGGCAAAGCTAGACGCGGCGCGCTGCAACATCGCTCTTGATCCGCTTGCGCTCACGTTCGTTGAAGAACCATCCGAGCAACAAACCAAGCGCGATGAGCCATAGCGGTGAAACACTAATTTGGATGAACCCGAACGCAAGGATCGCAGCGCCAGCCATGCCGTAGAAGAAGTAATCACCTTGCTTGCAACGGCGTGCCTTGAGTTCCGCCGAGTCGCCCAAGACCGATGCGCCAGCGACCGCAAGCTTCCTGAAATCGTCGTCGGGGTCCAACCGGCCCGCCTCGACTTCCCTGCGCGTCACACGTTCTAACAGAACCGGATTGATTATGCCGTCTTCCATGCTCTCTTTGTTAAGGAACATTTTGTACTCGGCTGCGGTGATTGGAAGAAGTTTCGCGTAGGTTTCTTCGTCATAGGCGTGTTTGCCGACCGCAATCAAATCGCGATGCGCTTCAAGTAGGGTCACGTATTCTTCCTCGGTCGTCGCGCCAGCATGCAATGAAGCAATCTCGTCTCGAAATGCCCGCCAATCGCCGCCTTGCTTCATCCGTTCATGTAGCGACGCTATTTCCGGCTGCATAGCTGATCATTCCCCCTTAATCGAACTGTCGCCGGTCCTCATACACATTGCGTTGGTGTCCGCAATACTGGCAGCAACGCACATCCGTCGTTGAAACACGGGAGCGTATCGCATGCGGTGGTCGTCGTGCACCGTACTGGTGAGCCAGATTGACGGCTCAGCGAGGCCCCATGCCCTGGGCGGCAAAGGAAAAGCGCCTGCCGTCGGTCGGGCGCATCTGATTGGATTAATTGAGGTTTTGCGCCTCCCGCAGAACACCCCCTCTGTCGCTTCCGGCCGAAAGCTCAAAGCTCAATGATATCAGTGATCCGGGTCTCAGCCACCGCGATTTAGCCTTCCACCGTTGCGATTTGTACCGAAGAGTGGTACATAGTTACACAGAATGGAACGACCGGATGATCGTGAGCTTTCGGGACGAGTGGCTGCGCGCGTTCTTCGTCGAGGACACGCGGCCGCGGCACATCCCGTCCGACCTCGAAAGCCGGCTCTTCCGCAAGCTCCAGATGATCGACGACGCGACGACCGATCAGGACTTGCGGGTCCCGCCCAGCAATCATTTCGAGAAGCTGCGCGGTAGTCTGGCGGGGTTCCACTCGATCCGCGTCAACAGTCAGTGGCGGCTGATCTTCCGGTGGGACGGGAGCCGCGGCGAGGCAGAAGGCGTCTATCTCGACGACCACAGCTACCGATGAGGCGAACCATGCTGACAACGAAGCGCAAGCCGGCGACGGTCGGCGAAATTCTTGTCGAGGAGTTCATGCAGCCCATGGGGCTGACGCAGACCGTACTGGCCGAGGCAATGGGCGTGCAGCGCAAGCACGTCAACGAGTTGTGCAACAATCGCCGGAACGTGACGGCAGCGACCGCACTCATCCTCGCGCGCGTGTTCGGCAATAGCCCTGACTTCTGGCTCAACGTGCAGCGCCGCAGCGATTTGTGGGAGGCGATGAACAGTCCCCGCGAGCGCGAGCGGATCGAGCGCGCGAAGCCAATCGGTGCCGCGGCGTGATCTCTGTCACCGGGAAGGGGAAGGATGGTCTGGCGTAGAAATCGGCCGTTCCACCTGCCGCTCACGCCCGGCGTGCCCAGTTCTGTACTGAAGTGGCGGAGGGAGCGGGATTCGAACCCGCGATAGAGTTGCCCCTATACACGCTCTCCAGGCGTGCGCCTTAGACCGCTCGGCCACCCCTCCGGCCCCGCTCCGTGCGGGGCGCCGAGCCTAGCCGAGACGAGGTCTGGCGCGCAACCGAAGGCGGCCGTTGCGCGGGCATTGGCGCCGTGGCGTTTCTCGGCGATGATCGCGGCTAAGGGGGGCCGCCCTGTCCGGTCCGACCCGGCGACGCCGGCAAGGCGAAGCCTTATGGAGGGAGTGCAAGATGACGCTGCGACGCGAGTTTCTTTCGGGTGCGGCCGCGACCGGCGCGGCTTTCGGCCTGCCCGCCTTCATCGGTCGCGCCAGGGCCGCCGACACCATTGCCTTCACCACGCCGCTGCGTTTCGATCCCACCTTCATCGACATCATGAATGCCTATTCCGGCGGGCATTTCGCCAGGGAGGGCTTGGCCTGCAAGGTGCTGGGGCCACCCGGCAGCGCCGCCGCGTTCGAGCTCGTGCTCGGCGGCCAGGCGCAATTCGGCTACATCGCCAGCGTCGATTTCATCCGCGCGGTCGGCGCCAAGGGCGCGCCGCTCAAGGCCTTCGCCTCGCTGTCGCAGCGGGTCGGCTTCCACATCGTCAGCCTGGCCGAGAAGCCGGTGCACAGCGGCGCCGATCTCAAGGGCAAGACCATCGGCGTGATCTCGGTCGGCGGGCTGTCGGAGACCATGGTCGACGTCGTGCTGCTCAAGGCGGGCCTGCCCAAGAACGTCGTCACCCGCGTGAGCACCGGCAACAGTCCGGGCGAGGTCGAGCTGATGCGCAAGGGCCGCATCGACTGCTTCATCTGCAATTTCCAGGTCGCCGTCACGCTCCAGCGCTCGGGACAGAAGCTCGCCTTCCTCGATATCGACGACGTGATGCCGGCGCCGGGCGCGCTCTACTACACCACGCGCGAGATGATCGCGACGAAGCCCGACCTGGTCATGCGCGTCATGCGCGCCATGAAGGCCTCGGTCCAGGAGCTGATGACCGCGCCGCTCGCGCCCATCTTTCGGCGCGCCGCCAAGGATTTCGACATTCCCCGCATGAACCAACTCGATGCGGTGGTCGCGGTGCAGAAGGCATTCATGCAGCAGCTCTGGCTCGCCGAGGGCCGGCAGAACCTGCTGCGCAACGTTCCGCCGTTGTGGCAGCGCGCCACCGACGCGCTGCACCAGGTCGGCATCGCCGACGTCAAGGACCCGACGACGCTCTACACCAACCAATTCGTCGACGCGGTGATGAAGACTTGAGCGACGGCTAAGGCTGCGGCAGGAAGGCGGCGAGGTCGGTCGCGGCAAGGTTCTTGGGAATGGCGCGGGCGAAATCCTCGCGCGCCTTCGGCTGGGTCAGTGGCGGCATGGTCGAATCGATGAACCAGCGCGTGCCGACGCGCGCGCCGCCGGCATCGGCGGGCACGGCATAATCGTGGGGATGCGTCCGCAGGCCATCGATCATGCTGACATCGCGTTCGGCATGGGTTCGACTCGCGATCGACCAGAACACGTCGCGCAGATCGGCCGCATTCACATCCTCGTCGACCGCGACCGCGAGCTTGAACCGGTTGGCGATGCCCGACAGCGCGCCCATCAGGGCGGTCTTGGTCTGCCCCTCCATGCGGCCGCGCAGCTTCACCACCACCACCTGGCCGCCCGCCTGCGGCGGCACGCGGATGTCGATGAAATCGAGGCCGCCCTCGATGTTGCGGATATGCGCGGCGACCAGCACTTCGGCAGCGAGCGCCAGCGTCGCCGCAAGATCGCCAGGTGCGCCGACATGCATCGCATAGAAGATCGGATCGGCGCGGCACATGAGCGTGCGCGCGGTGAACAGCGGCACCGCCCCGGCGGCGGCCGCGGTGCCGAACACGGTCGCAAGACGCCCTGCCGCCACCGCCTCGCCCGGCGCGATCTCGCCGCTGATGACGAGCTCGGCTTCGGCCGGCAGCGGTGGCGCGCCGGCGTCCGCGCGCACGAGCTTGATCGGCGCGCCGGCAAGGCTGCCGGCGAGCGCCATGTCGGCATCGCGCCAAATCCCCAGCGAAGCAGCGAGATAAAGCGCCGGATCGGGACCCATGGCCAAGGCGAGCGGCATCGCCTTGCCGTCGCGGTGCCAGCGCTGCCGCAGCCGTTCCAGCACCGGGCTCAGGCCGATGACGCTCAATTGTCTGGGTCCGACCACGTGATGGCGCGTCAGGCCAAGACAATCGCCGCCGTCGTCGGGATCGATGGAGATCGCGACGGCCGCCATCTGCGCCGCGGCGTCGTCCGCGTTCGCGCATGGGATCGGCAGGCGCTCGAGCGCGACGTCATCGCCTGCGCGACGCTGCGCCGCGACCGGGGCGCGGGCGGCCTCGACCATCACCGGCGCGACCGCCGCGCCGAGCCGTTTCTCGAGCAGCGCGAGCAGCCCCTCGGGCGGCGCGCCCAGCGCCGTTTCCCATTGCGCGCGGTCGGCGAGAAGCTGGGCCGCGCTGCGCCATCCGCCGGCGTTCTCGAACAGCACGGCCTGGCCGCGTTCCTGATGCGCCTTCAATCCGACGGCGGCGAGTTCGGTCGCCGGATCGACCGCGCGCGCGACCCGGGCGAGACGCTGCGTCGCGTCGAGGGCGGCGACGAGGGCGCGGATCGATTGCTCTTGCATACGTGCGGTCCTCAGGCGAGGTAATCGGCGAGGTCGATCGCGGCGAAATTGGGCGGCAGCGCGCGGTCGAAGCGGCGCCGCTCGGCCTCGCTCGCCGTCACCGGCCGCGTCGCGTCGATCGCCATCTTGGTGCCGACGCGGTACATGGCGCTCATGCCGGGCTCGATCGGCGAGGCGTTGTCGAGGGTGAAGACGCGGGCGGCGTTGACGCGCTGCACGTCGCGCGCGGCATGGGTGCGCGTGGCGATCGCCCACATCACCTGGCCGACATCGCTCGGGTCGATGTCCTCATCGACGGCGACAGCGAATTTGGGATGGAGATAGGGGCTCGACAGCGCGGCGACGAGCGCGGCCCGCGCCTGGCCCGGATATTTCTGGCGCACCTGCACCACCACCATCATCGGCGACATCGCGCCGATGCAGCGGATGTCCAGGAGTTCGAGCTCGCCGCCGTCGATCGCGCGCAGGTGCTCCCACAGCTTCATCTCGATGGTGGTGCAGATGATCGAATGCGCCTCGCTCGGCGCCAGACCGCATTGCATCGCATAGAAGATCGGGTCGCGGCGATGCGTGATCGCCTTGATGCGGAAGAGCGGCGTCGAGCCTTCCTGGGCATAGGTGCCGGTGACCTCGCCGAACGGGCCTTCCTCGGTGCGCTCGCCCGGATGGATCTCGCCTTCGAGCACCAGCTCGGCGTCCGCCGGCACTTCCATGTCGATTGTCTCGCACCGCACCATCCGCACCGGATCGCCCAGCAGCCCGCCGGCGATGGTAAGCTCGTCGGTGCCATAGGACGCGACAAATCCGGCGGCGAAGGCGATGAGCGGATGCGCGCCGATCACCATCGCCACCTCCATCGGCTTGCCGCGCGCACCGTACATCTCGAAAATCTTGAACGCCTGGCGCGGACAGATCAGGAAGCCGGTGCTGTCGGGGCCGACGATCTGGGCGCGGTGAAACGACATGTTGCGGATGCCGGTCTCGGGATCCTTGATGATGCACATGCCGGCGGCAATGAAGCGCGCGGGGTCCTTTTCCGATGTCCACATCGCCGGGATGCGCGCGAGATCGACCGCGTCGCCAATCATCACGACCTCCTTGCACGGCGCGTCCTCGCGCGCGACCGCGGCGGTCGGCACCGGATGGGCGATGCGCTCGCCCAGCGTCGCGACCACGTCCTTCTCCTCGACGCCGAGCGCGATCGCCCATTTCCGGCGGTTGGCGACGATCTGGGCCACCGCGCGCCAGCCCGGATGGCCCTTGACGTTGTCGAAGAGGCAGCTCTTGCCGAGCTCGGCAAAGCTCTTCCACGCGATCGCCGACATGTTGGTATCGGGATCGACCTCGGCGGCGAAGCGGATCAGCTCGCCCTGCTGCTCGAGATTGGCGATGTGGGTTCGGATCGACTGGTCGCGCATGGTTCAATTCCGGAGCGGATAGGCGGTGGCGGCCGCGAGCGCGGCATGGCTTCGTGCGAGCGCCGCCGCCGGACTCGCATCGTCGCCGGCGCAGGCCGCGCACATGTTGACGCTGGTGGCCGGCGCGGGCGCGATCGCGGTGAGGCGGCGATAGTCCCGCCATTCTTCGGCCGAGGCCGGCAGCGGCTCGACGCCCGCTTCGATCAGCCGCGCCATGCGGTCCGGGTCGCCCTGGGCGACGCGCGCGGTCATGGCGATGGTGAGCTGCTCGAGGCCGAGCGCCTGGCGATGATGCTGGACGACGCAGCAGAGGGGATAGCCCAGCAGCGCCGCCTCGTCCGCGGCCGCCACCCGTCCCTGTGCGGACAACGCCGCCGCGGCGTCGCGGATGCCCACGTCACGACAGAGATAAAGCACGCGCATCTTGGCGCACCGCTGGGCCGTCGCGGCGCGATACCAGTCCGGCAGAACGCCCGGCGCCGCCTGCGGCTCCCACGGCGCGGCCTCGAGCACGGGAAGCGACGCCGCAGCAGCGGCCGCGACCAGCGCCGCGCGAAATTCCGCATCGAATGCGCCGCCGCGTCCGGCGAGGCAGAGCGGCTTCAGCCCCGCGAGCACCGCAAGCAGGTCGAGCCCGTCCTGCGCCGCTGTCGCCCGCAGCGAAACGGGCAGGCGCGCGACCGCTGCCGCCAAGGCGGCGGCGCTGCGCAACAAGCGGCTGCCGTCGCGATCGGCGGATCTCCACACGGTTTCGAGCATTGGCCAGGGGGCTCTCTCGGATCGGCTCCGGATACCCAAGCGGCGGATCATTGTCAAACCGGACGCGCGGCGACCGCATTGACGCGGCGGCGAGCGGGCGCTTAGGTTTCAGCGCGCGCGGGTACGAAGGAGCGACGGATGGACTCGGCCGACCAGATTCTCGCGTCATCGCCGCAGGAGATCGACCGGCTGCGCGCGCGCTATGCCGACCCGCGCACGCAAGCGCTCCCCTATCCGGACCTGCACCGCCACATCCTGAGCCTGGCGGAGCGCGGACGGCTGTTCTGGGTCGATCGGCCGATCAACAAGGACACCGAGATGCACCCGCTGGTGCGCTGGCAGTTCCGCGGCGGACTGCCGGAGCCGCAGCGCAAGGCGTTCCTCTTCACCCGGCCCATCGATGCCAAGGGCCGGCAATATCTCGGCGCCACGCTCGTCGCCGGGCTCGCCGGCAACCGCGAGATCTATTCGCTCGGCATGGGCGTCCCGCTGGCCGAGATCGGCGCTGCCTGGGTCCGCGCCATGGCGACGCCGATCGCGCCCGTCATCGTCACCGATGCCGTCTGCCACGATATCGTGGTGACGGGCGACGCGTTGAAGGCGCCGGGGGCGGCGCTCGATGGCCTGCCGGTGCCGATCTCGACCCCCGGCTGGGACAACGGCGCCTATTTCAGCGCCGGCCATTTCATCACCAAGGACCCCGACACCGGCATCCAGAATCTCGGCAATTACCGCGGCCAAGTGAAGGATGTGCTGCGCGTCGGCATGAATCCCTCGATCGAGCAGCGCGCCGGGATCTATCTCCACTGGCTCAAATACAAGGAGCGCCGCCAGAAGATGCCGACGGCGATCGTCGCCGGCTGTCCGCCGGTGGTCTCCTACACCGCGGTGCAGAAAGTGCCGGAGGATCTGGACGAGCTGGCCGTGGCGGGCGCGCTCGCGGGCGCGCCGCTCCGGGTCACGCCGGCCAAGACGGTCGATCTCCTGGTGCCGGCCGAGGCGGAATGGGTGATCGAAGGCTATATCGACACCGAGTTGCTCGAGCCCGAGGCGCCGTTCGGCGAATCGCACGGCTATGTCAATCTCAGCGAATACAACGCCTTCATGGAGGTGACCGCGATCACCCGCCGGCGCGATCCGGTGCTGACCTCGTTCATCAGCCAGGTGACGCCGAGCGAATCGAGCACGATCAAGCGCGTCGCCTACGAGCCCATGGTGCTGGACCATTTGCAGCGCGGGCTCGGCATCCGCGGCATCAAGCGCGTGTCGATGCACGAGCCGCTCACCAGCGTGGTCGCGCTCATCGTCCTCATCGTCGATCGCGCCATGCCGGCGACCGAGGTGTGGCGCGCGCTCTATGCCGCCTCGCAGGTCCACCGCTTCGCCGGGCGCTGGGTGATCGCGGTCAATGACGACATCGATCCCGAGAACAGCGACGCGATCTGGTGGGCGGTGTGCTATCGCGCCCAGGCGCAGCACGACATCCGCATTCTCGACCGCAAGGACCCCGGCCACGGGCCGCGCTTCTCGCGCGATAACGGCGAGACCGCCTCGGTGCTGATCGATGCGACGCTCAAGGACAAGGTGCCGCCGGTGGCGCTGCCCAAGCGCGAGTTCATGGAGCGTGCGCGCGAGATCTGGCGCGAGCTCGGCCTGCCCGACTTCACGCCGCAGCCGCCTTGGCACGGCTATTCGCTGGGATTCTGGCCCGAGCATCTCGAGGAACAGGCGCGGCTCGCGACCGCGGGCGAGTCCTTCGCGCTCGGCGAACGCCTGCGCCAGCAGCGGCGCAGCGACGTCGCGATGAATCAGCCGATCGACGAATGACCGCGAGCGGCGCCGGCGGCGAAAGCGTGACGCTCGCCGGCGCCGGCGCACGCCGGTTCGAGGCCTGGCACGCGCGCCCCGATTCGGGACGCGGCGCCGGCCTTCTCATCCTCCACGACATGTTCGGCCCCGGACCGGTGTTCCGGCGCCTCGCCGCCGAACAGGCGGCACGCGGCCGTTGCGCGCTCGTCCCCAATCTGTTCTGGCGGTCGGAGCCGGACGTCGTCTTTTCCTATGACGGTCCGCACGACGAAGCCTGGGCGCGCGCCCGCGCCTTCGATTCCGATGCCGCGGTCGCGGATTTGCGCGGCGCCATCGCCTGGCTGCGCCGCTCGCCCGGGTGCAACGGCAAGGTTGCGGCGCTCGGCTTCTGCGTGAACGGCACGCTCGCCTTTCTCGCCGCCGCGGGCACCGACATCGACGCGGCGATCGCATTCTATGCGCTCGGCATCGCCGGCCGCCTCGATGTGGTGCCGCGGATCGCCTGTCCGGTGCAACTGCATTACGGCCTTGCCGACGCGCACGTGCCGCAGCGCGAGATCGACGCGGTCGCGCAAGGCGTCGCCGCCAACCCCGCGATCGAGGTCCATCGCTATCCCGGCGCCGGCCATTCCTTCTTCAATCCGGTCCGGCCGACCTTCGAGGCGGCCGCGGCGGCGCTTGCAGCCCGGCGCATGGATGCGCTGCTCGATCGGCTCGGCTGACAGGAGACGCTGCATGGGCAAGATCATCGATTTCGGCGCGGCGGAAGCGCAAAGCCACGGCCCTGGCGCCGCGGTCGCGCCCCTGCTCGGCCGCGTCGACGCCACCGAAATGATGGCGTCGTCGATCCGGCTCGCAGCCGAAGGGCGCTATGACGGCGCCGTGCCGGCGGGCTCGGACCTGTACCTCTATGTGCTCTCGGGCGCGACGCGGCTCGACTGCGACGGCAGGGCCGCCGCGCTTCGTCCCGATGACTGGGCGATCATCGAGGAGGGAAAATCCTTCGCCCTCAGCGGCGGTGCGGCCGAGGTGCTGAGCATCACCGTGCCGCCGCCCGGCGCTGGCCGCACCGGCGCAGGCTTCCGCGGCGGCGTCAAAACCATGGCCGTCGCCGACCTGCCGATCGTCGATCTTCCCGCCGAGAAGAAGCGCCGGACCTATCTCGCCAACAAAGAACTCGCCGCGGGCTCCGAGCGCGGCCATGCGATGATCGTGCGCTATACCGGCGAGACTCTGACCAGGAAGCATCACCATCCCAATGCCGAAAGCATGTTCGTGATCCTCTCCGGCAAGGTCAGGTTCCTGATCGACGGCCAGGAACGGGTGCTGGGCCGCGGCGAGGCGGCATTCTTCCCGATCGAGGACAGTCATGGCTTGCGCAGCGCCGACGGCAATCCGCTGAGCTTTCTCGAGCTCCATGTCCCGGGCGCCTTTCGCACGCACTACGACGAATAGATGATCATGCGGAAAAATCGGCGCGCATACTGGTTCGGCGCAGCATTCGCTGCGGCGCTGCTGATTCCCATCTGGATCTATTTGAACGTCCTGCAAAACACCTATGCGACGCGGCCGCACGAACCTGACCCGGCCCGTGGGTGGACCGTGCCCTATGCCGGGAAGGGTGGGACCGTCTATGTAACGCCGCAGGGGCATGAGACCGTCATCTGGCTTTTTCGCATCGATTTCGGGCTGATTTTGGTCATTGCGTTTTGCGGCTTCATGGCGGCCGGAGGATTGGGCCGCCGGACGCGAAAGCCGGATTGATGGGCGTTCCGAACCGCCGCTCGCTGGACAAGCGCGGAGCACGGGCGCACCATCGCCGGCTGGAGGTGGCCAGATAATGCTGCGGTCAGGCAAGGAGCATTTGGAACGCTTGCGCGACGGTCGCGTGGTCTATGTCGGCGACGAGCGCATCGACGACGTGACATCGCATCCCCTGTTCCGCCACGCCGCCGGCACGGTGGCGGCGATCTACGACATGAAGGCCGATCCCGCCCACGCAGCGGCGATGTCCTTTGCCGAGGGCGGCGAGCGCCACAGCATGTATTTCCTCATGGCGCGCTCGCAGGACGATCTGCGCCGGCGCATGCGGGCGCATCGGGCGATCGCCGACATGACCTATGGCATGCTCGGCCGCTCGCCCGATCACGTCGCGAGCTTCGTCACCGGCATGGCGACCAATCCGGCGGTGTTCGGGCGCTATGCCGAGAACCTGCTCGCCTATTACCGCCATATGCGCGACAACGACATCTACGCGGCCTATGCCGTGGTGCCGCCGCAGGCCGCGCGCAATCCCGAATTCTATCAGAAGCGCAACATCCCGGTGCCGACGCTCCAGGTCGTGCGCGAGGACGATGACGGCGTGGTGATCTCGGGCATGAAGATGCTGGCGACGGCCGCGATCTTCGCCGACGAGGTATGGATCGGCAATCTGATCCCGCTCGCGCCCGACCAGATCAAGCAGGCGGTGACCTGCGCCGTGCCGTGCAATGCCAAGGGCCTGACGCTGTGGTCGCGCCAGGCATTGCCCGCGCGCAACGAATTCGACAGCCCGCTCGCCTGGCGCTTCGACGAGACCGACAGCATGGTGATGTGCGACAACGTCAAGGTGCCGTGGGAGCGCGTTTTCGTTATGGACGACGCCGTGCTCGCGCGCGAGATCTATATCCGCACGCCCGCCCATTGCTATGGCAATCACCAGTCGAACGTGCGCTTCTGGTCGAAGCTGCGGCTCATCGTCGGCCTTGCCAGCCGGGTCGCGCAATCGACCGGCGCGGACCAGGTGCCGGCGGTGCGCGAACTGCTGGGCCGGCTGGCCGCGCTCGAAGCGACGCTCGGCGGCATGATCCACGGCCAGATCGAAGCGTGGGAAGCCTGGCCCGACGGCTTTGCCACCTTCAATCGCCGCCACATGTATGCGGCGCTCAATTGGTGCACCGAGATGTATTCGCCGCTCATCGACATCCTGCGCGAGCTGTCGGGCGGCGGCGTGTTCCAGATGCCGGCGAGCGTCAGCGTGATGCACGATCCCGCGCTGAAGCGCCTGTTCGAGACCTATTGGGAGACGCCGCAACTGCCGGCGCTCGACCGGATCAAGCTGTTCAAGCTGGTCTGGGACCTGGTCGGCTCGGAGTTCGCCGGGCGCCACCAGCAATACGAAAAATTCTATGCCGGCGCCTCGTTCATCGTCCGCAACCACAATTACCGCGAGGCGCCATGGGACGCGTTCCACCAATACGCCGACGAACTCCTCGCGAGCTACGGCGTGCCCGAGGCGTGAGTCCGATATGGCCCAATTGCGCATAGGCAATACCTTCATCGGCAGCCCGGTCGAGCGGATCGAGGATCTGCGCTTCCTGCGCGGGCGCGGCGAATATGTCGACGATCTCGTGCGCGCGGACCTGCTCCATGCCGCGATCGTGCGCAGCCCGGTCGCGCACGGGCGCCTGCGCGGGATCGACGCGCGCGCGGCGCTCGCCATCGCCGGCGTGCATGGCGTCCTCACCGCACGCGACATCGGCGTGCCGATCCCCACCATTCCGCTGCGCCAGGAGCACGCGCTGCCGGGGGTCGATCACTTCTCGCAACCGGTGATCGCCAGCGACAGGGTGCGCTATGTCGGCGAACCCGTCGCGGTGGTGCTGGCCCGGTCCGCCTCGTTCGCCGAGGACGGCGCCGATGCCGTCGCGCTCGACATCGAGCCGCTACCGGCGCTTGCCGACCGGTACGAGGCCGCGCGCGACGCGCTGCTGCTGTTCGAGGCCGCCGGCACCAACCGCATGGCGGTGCTGACGGCGGTACTGGGCGATGCCGACAAGGCCTTCGCCGAGGCCGATTACCGCCGGCGCGAGCGCTTCAGCGTGCAGCGCCATACCGCCGTCACGATGGAGCCGCGCGGCCTCTTGGCCGAATGGGATGCCGCGCGCGGCCGGCTCACGGTCTCGGGCGCCGCCAAGCTCCCCTTCATCAACCGCCGCGCGCTTGCGCGCCAGATGGGGCTCGGCGAGGACGCGATCGACATGGTCGAAAACGACATCGGCGGCGGCTTCGGCGTGCGCGGCGAGTTCTATCCCGAGGATTTCCTCATCCCCTTCGCCGCCCGCCATTTCGGCCGACCGGTCAAATGGGTCGAGGACCGGCGCGAGCATTTCCTGGCCAGCAACCATGCCCGCGACCTCGATGCCGAGCTCGAGATCGCCTGCCGGCGCGACGGCACGATCCTCGGCATCCGCGGCCGGCTCCATGCCGACATGGGCGCCTATATCCGTACCAACGGCGCCACCGCATCGCGCAATTGCGCGCAGATGATCGCCGGCCCCTATCGAGTCGCCAACATCCACGTCGAAGCGACGCTCACCGCCACCAACAAGACGCCGGTCGGGACCTATCGCGCGCCCGGTCGGTTCGAGGCGGATTTCTTCCGCGAGCGGCTGATCGATCTGGCGGCGAAGGATCTAGGCATCGACCGCGTCGAATTGCGCCGCCGCAATCTCATCGCCGATGCCGAAATGCCGTGGGCGCATCCGCGGATGGAGCCCTATGGCGGCGGCGAATACGACAGCGGCGACTACCGCAGCACGTTCGAGCGCTGCCTTAGGGAATTCGGCTGGAGCGACAAGGCGGCGCTGCAGGGGCGGCTGATCGACGGGCGCTATCACGGTCTCGGCATCGGCTGCTATGTCGAGGGCGGCGCGACCGGCCCGCGCGAGACGGCGCGCATCGCTCTCGAGGCGGGCGGCGCGATCGCGGTTTATGTCGGCTCGTCAGCGGTGGGCCAGGGGCTCGAGACCGTGTTCGCCCAGATCGCGGCCGATGCGCTCGAAGTGCCGATGAGCCGTATCAAAGGCGTGTTCCACGGCTCGACCGCCTATGTGAGCGAGGGCTTCGGCGCGCATGCCTCGCGCTCGACCGTGATGGGCGGCTCGGCGATCGTGCTCGCCGCCGCCGCCTTCAAGGACCGGCTGCGCGAGGCGGCGGCCGCGCGTCTCGGCTGCGCCCCGCGCGAGGTCGCGCTCGCGGACGGCAAGGCCATGCACGAAGGCGCCGCGGTCGATGTCGCGGATTTGGTCGGCGTCTCGGCCGAGGCGGCTTTCGCCAGCGACAAGCGCACCTATGCCTATGGCACGCATGCCGCCCATATCGCCGTCGACCCGCGCACCGGCGCGATCGAGTTGCTCGACTATGTCGCGGTCGAGGATGTCGGGCGGATCATCAATCCGGCGACGCTGCACGGGCAGGTGATGGGCTCGATCGTGCAAGGGCTGGGCGGCGCCTGCCTCGAGCATCTCGTCTACGATGCGGGCGGCCAGCTTCTGACCGCCTCGCTCGCCGATTACCTGATGCCGACCGCGGACGACTTCCCGCGCATCCGTGCGATCGCGCTCGAGGAGAAGCCCTCGCCCAACAATCCGCTGGGCGCCAAGGGCGCGGGCGAAGGTGGCGTCATTCCGGTGGGCGGCGTCATCGCCAATGCCGTCGCCGCGGCGCTCGCCACGCTCGGCGTCGAGCCATCGGCACTGCCGCTGTCGCCGCCCCGGGTGTGGCGGCTCATCGCTGCGGCGCAACGCCGGGAATGAACGTTCTCCTTACGCCTTGAGGAACGCGAGCGGTCGCCGGTGGAGTGGCCGACATGAACCGCGTTCTTGGGATCGAGCTTTTGCAACAGCTCGGCGAGATCGTCGGCATCGGTGTCGAGGTCGTTGCCGTGCCGCAGGGCTGGCTCGAACGGCCATGGCCGCGGCGATCGTGGGCGATAGAGCGATAGCCGCGTAACGCCCGGCAGAGCTTATCGGTGAAACCGGGCGATGGGTGGTCAGGACCGTGGCTTGCCACGCGGCCGCGGCAAGGGAATTGTCAAAGCGCGGCCGGTGGGGGAGATTGCCGCCGATGAACATCCTCCTCACGCCGGCGCGGATCGGCACGGTCGAGATCAGGAACCGCATCGTCATGCCACCGATGACGACGCGCACCGCCGATGCCGATGGCTTCGTCACCGACGACACGGTCAACTACTACATGGCGCGGGTGCGCGGCGGCGTCGGCCTCATTACCTGCGAGATGGCATCGCCCGAGCGCGCGGGCCGCCATCGCCGCCACGAGCTCGGCATCTACGACGACCGCTTCCTGTCCGGGCTGCGCCGCCTGACCGATGCGATCCACGACGGCGGCGCCAAGGCCTCGATCCAGTTGGGCCATGCCGGCGGCCACACTAGGCGCGACATCTGCGGCGAGACCCCGATCGCGCCGTCCGCCATTCCCCACTCGGTCTACGAGATCACCGACGAGACCATCGTGCCCGAGGCGATGACCAAGGCCCGCATCGCCGAAACCACGACCGCCTTTGCCGCGGCGGCGCGGCGGGCGCGCACGGCGGGGTTCGACTGCGTCGAGATCCACGCCGCGCACGGCTATCTCATCTCGCAATTCCACACGCCTTTCGAGAACCGCCGCTCCGACGAGTATGGCGGCAGCCTTGAGAACCGCGCCCGCTTCGGCCTCGAGATCCTGCGCGCGGTCAAAGAGGCGGTCGCGGGCATGCCGGTCATCTACCGCCTGTCGGTCGAGGATTATTTCCCCGGCGGCATGCCCTATGCCGAAGGCAAGGAGATCGCGCTCTGGGCGGCGGCGGCCGGGGCCGATGCGCTGCACATCGCCGCCGGCCATTACCGCTCGCTGCCGTCGGCGGCGCTGCAGCTCCCGCCGATGGCGCTGCCCGACGCGCTGTGGATCGAGTTCGCCGGCGGGATCAAGTCTCAGGTGGCGATTCCCATCATCGCCGTCGGGCGGCTCGGCGATCCCGACGATGCCGAAGCGGCAGTCGCCGGCGGCAGGGCCGATTTCATCGCGCTCGGCCGCAGCCTGGTCGCCGATCCCGAATGGCCAGCGAAGCTCGGACGCGGCGAGCCGCCGCGGCGCTGCCTTGCCTGCAACACCTGCATCAACGAAATGCGCGGCGGCGCCCGCATCGGCTGCGTCGTCAATGGCGCGGCCGGCAAGGAGACGCGGTTCCTCGCGGCGGCGCCGGTCACGGGCGCGCGCATCGCCGTCATCGGCGCCGGCCCCGCCGGGCTGAGCTATGCCGCGCTCGCCGCCGCGGGCAACAGCGTCACCGTGTTCGAGCGCGAGGACCGCGCCGGCGGCGCGTTCCGCTATGCCGGCAAGGCGCCGCTGTTCCAGGAGGTCGAGGCCAATCCGCGCTCCTTCGAGCGCTATATCGCGTCGCTCGTCGCTACCTGCGCGCAGAAGGGCGTGAGCATCCGCTATCGCACCGATGTTGCGCGCATGCCGCAGGTCCTGGCGCCGTTCGATCGCGTGGTCATCGCCGCGGGCGCGCGCTATCGCTTCGGGCTCGGGCGGCTGCCGCTGTGGCTCCTCGACCGGGACGCCGCGCATTGGCCGGGGCTGAAGCGGCTCTTCGCGTCGGACCGGTTCCGCGACTGGTTCTATTATCGCGCGCGGGAAGGCACCGCCGAGGTGTTCCGCGCCCTCGCGCGTCCGGGACAGACCGTCATCGCTATCGGCGATGCGCGCCGCGCCGGCAAGAGCAAGGAGGCGATCGCCAGCGCCTTCGAGGCGGCGCTGCTGCCGCGGGAGCCGTGACGCGGCGCGGGTTCAGCGCGGCTCGCCACGCTCGTCCATCAGCTCGAACCACATCCCGTTGAGGATGGCGAAGGCGCAGGCGAGGCCGAGACCCAGGACCCAGGCGAAATACCACATCGCGCCCTCCTTCAATACGTCCCGTCATGCGGCTCGAGTTCGGCGAGCCGGATCCGGCCGCGCAGCACGCGGAAGACCCAACCGGTATAGATCAGGATGATCGGCAAAAAAATGACCGTCGCGATCAGCATGATGAACAACGTGAGGCGACTGCTCGAGGAATCCCATACCGTCAGGCTGCTCCCGGGATTGCTCGAGGACGGCAGCAGAAAGGGAAAGAGCGTCACGCCCGCGGTCGCGATCACGCCGGCAACGCTGACGCCGCTGGCGAGAAAGGCCAGGAGATCGCGGCGCGCACGTGCGAAAGCGATCGCGAGCAACGCGCCGACGAACGCGATGCCGGGAACCGCCGCCAGCCGCGGAAAATTTTCGTAATTGGCGAGCCAGGCGCCGGCGCGCACGGATACGGTCTTGCCGAGCGGATTGGACGGTCCGTCATGGACCATGGCAGCGGCGAGCGCATAGCCCGGAACCCCTTTGGCGATCCACACGCCGGCCAGCGCGAACAGCACGATCAGCGCGACGCCGGCGCCGGCGACGGCACGGGACGCGCGCTGCGCCACCGCGCCATCGGCTTTGTAGGCGATCCAGGCGCCGCCATGCATCGTCAGCATGGCGATGCTGACGAGGCCGGCGAGCAGCGCGAACGGCCGCAGCAAACCGAAGAAGCTGCCCGCATAGATCGGCCGCAGATCCGCATCGAGGTGGAACGGCACGCCTAGAAGCAGATTGCCGAAGGCCACGCCGAAGATGAGCGCCGGCACCAGGCCACCGCCGAACAGGACCCAGTCCCAGAGCGACCGCCACCGCGGGTGCGGCAGCTTGCTGCGAAAGTTGAAGCCGACCGCGCGCAGAATGAGCGCCGCGAGCACCAGCAGCATCGCCACGTAGAAGCCGGAGAAGCTCGTGGCATAGAGCAGCGGCCACGCGGCGAAGGACGCGCCGCCGCCGAGGATGAACCAGACCTGATGGCCTTCCCAGGTCGGCTCGACCGTCTCGAGCGTCTGGCGGCGCTCGGCATCGCCGCGGCCGACGAAGGGAAGCAGCATGAGCGTGCCGAGGTCATAGCCGTCGGTCACGGCGAACCCGATGAGGAGGACGCCGAGCAGCGCCCACCAGATCACGCGCAGGATTTCATAGCTGGGCATGGGCGCGATCCTCGCCGCGGCGCCCCGGCCGCGCAAAGGCGTGGGTGCGGTCGATGGTCAGCGGCGCCGGCGGCGGCCCGCGCCGGATGAAACGCAAGAGAAGGAAGACGTCGACGACGGCGAGCGTCGTGTAGAACGCGACGAACCCCACGAGCGACAGCCATACCTGGCCCGGCGAGGTGGACGAGATCCCAAGAAAGGTCGGCAGCACGTTATCGACCACCCACGGCTGCCGGCCGACTTCCGCCACGATCCAGCCGAGTTCGGCCGCGATCCATGGCAGCGGCAGGCTGATGAGCGCCAACCGCAGGAACCATCGCCGCTCCACCTGGCGCAGCGCCGCGAGGGTGAAGGCGACGGCGTAAAGCGCAATGAGATAGAAGCCGATCCCGGCCATGAAGCGGAAGCTCCAGAACAGCACCGGTACGTCGGGAATGAGATCGTTCCCCGCAGCGCGGATCTGCGCGGCGGTGGCATCGACGACGCGCGGCGTATAGCGCTTCAGCAAAAGTCCATAGCCGAGATCGGCCGCATGCTGATCGAACGTGGCGCGCGCGGCCGCATCGGTCGGATCGCGGCGCAGCGTCTGGAGCGCCTGGTAGGCGACCATGCCGCTGCGAATGCGCTGCTCGCCGCTTCGCACCAGCTCGTCGATGCCGGGGATGGGCGTGTCGAGCGACCGCGTGGCGATGAGCCCGAGCAGATAGGGGATCTCGATCGCGTCGCGCGTCCGGCGCGCGGCGATGTCGGGCAGGCCGAACACGGTGAAGCTCGCCGGCGCCGGCTCGGTCTCCCACATTGCCTCGATCGCGGCGATCTTCATTTTCTGGTTGGCGGTGGCGGTATAGCCGCTCTCGTCGCCGAGGACGACGACGGAGAGCGCCGAGGCGAGCCCGAAGCTTGCGGCCACGGCGATCGAGCGGCGCGCGAATTCGATATGCCGGCCGCGCAGCAGATACCACGCGCTCACCGCGAGGACGAAGGTCGCGCCGGTGACGTAGCCGGCGCTCACCGTGTGCACGAATTTCGACTGCGCCACCGGATTGAAGATCAGGTCGTAGAAAGACGTCAGCTCCATCCGGTTGGTCACGGGGTTGTACGCGGCGCCCACCGGATTCTGCATCCAGGCATTGGCGATGAGAATCCACAGCGCGGAAAAACTCGTACCCAGCGCCATCAGCCACGTCGCAACGAGGTGGCCGACCTTGGACAGCCGGTTCCAGCCGAAGAAGAACAAGCCGATGAACGTCGATTCGAGGAAGAACGCCATCAGCCCTTCGATCGCCAAGGGCGCGCCGAAAATGTCGCCGACATAGGCCGAATAGAAGGCCCAGTTCGTGCCGAACTGAAACTCCATCGTGATCCCGGTGGCGACGCCCATGGCGAAATTGATGCCGAAGAGCAGGCCCCAGAATTTCGTCATCTCGCGCCAGACCGTGCGTCCGGTCATGACGAAGACGCTTTCCATGATCGCCAGCAGCAGCGAGAGCCCCAGCGTCAACGGCACGAACAGGAAGTGATAGAGCGCGGTGAGCGCGAACTGCAGCCGCGACAGGTCGACAACGTGGAGATCGATCATATCGCGCTCCCGAAAGGAATGGGCCCGCGCCACCGGGGAAACGTCTTGGGTGTCAATCAACCATCATCATGTGCATACCGGCAACCCTGCCCCTTGAGGTCAAGCCGCGCGCCGGTGCCGCGGCGCGGTCATTGCGCGCACGATCCGGCCTATTCGGCTGCCTTGGTGCGGCCGAGCGCGGCATTGACCGCCGGCATCACCTTTTCCGCCATCAGCTCCATCGACTTCCGGCCGAGGGCGGGATCGGTCCAGTTCTTGCCGCAATAAAGCAGCGTGCCGAAGCCGCCGGTTTCCTCGTGCAAGGCGAGAAGCTGATCGACGACGCTGTTGACGCCGCCGGCGATGACGAGATTGTCCATGATGTAGTCGACCGTCACCGCCTCGTCCGCCATCGCCTCCTCGCGCTTGAACGCCCCGAGCTTGCGGCCGAGCCGGAGCTTGGTCGAAAGCTGGCTCATGTAGAAGCGATAGGGGCTGTTGGCGTCGGTCCTGCCATAGCGCTGGGCGACCTTGTCGTCGTCGGCGACGAAGATCGAGCGCGCGACGCGCCATTGGCTGCGATCCGGCCGGCGTCCGGCCTCTTCCGCGCCGCGCACGTAGTTGGTCCAGTGGTTGCGGATCCATTTGGCGTGGAGATAGTTGGCCGTCACCGGCCACCAGCCGCGCCGTCCGAGCGCGACGATGCCGGGCGAGTTCGGATCCGTCACCGTGCCGACGATGGGGGGATGCGGCTTCTGATAGGGCTTGACGATCATGCCGACGCCGAGCTCGGGCGACAGCGTCTTTTCCGTCGTCACGTTCCAGAACTTGCCGGTGATCTTGTAGGGCGCCTCGCCGGTCCAGATGGCGATGACCTGGTCGATCGCCTCGACGAACATTGCGCCGCGGTCCTTGTCGAGGATGCCGAGCGCCTCCGCGTCCGAGCGCAGCACGCCCGCGCCGACGCCGAGAATGAGCCGGCCTTCGAGCAGATTGTCGAGCATCGCCGCGTTCGAGGCGACGATCACCGGATGGCTGAACGGCAGGTTGGCGACCGCGGTGCCGAGCTTGATCTGCTTCGTGGCGTCAATCAGGCTCGTGAGGAACATCATGCTGTTGGGAATGTTCTCGCAGGCATCGGTCAGATGCTCGCCGCAATAGGCTTCGCTGTAGCCGAGCCTGTCGGCGAGAATGAACGCCGCGCGGTCCTCCTTGAGCGTCTCCACATAAGGGCGCCCCTGGGGATGGACCGGCATGGTGAAGAAGCCGAGCTTCATTTTTCCTCCTGCGATGGCTCCGCCCGGTCCGGCCGGAACTTGGTTTCGGGCTTGATGCCCTTGCGGCGCCGCTGCGCGCTGATGCGGCCGTTCTCGAGATAGCGGCCGGCGACGGCGCGCTCCGCCGCGCGGTCCCATTCCGGCAGCCAGTCGCCGAGCGAATAGCCGAACCAGGGCGGCTGCGGTCGCAGCCCCGGCAGCCCGAGCTCGTCCCAGATCTTGCGCGCCCGCTCCATGAAGGGCTGCTTCGGCAGTGCGAGGGGCGGCATGTCGCCCTTCATCGTGGCATTGACGAGCAGCGTCGCATCCTCGTCGCCGCCATGCTCGCGCCGGGGCCCGTGGCCCAGGCCGCGGTGGCGCAGCGTCTCCACGTCCTCGGCCGGGTTCATGCGATAGGCCATCGCCCACAACAGTGCGTCCGCGTTGTCGGGATCGATGTCCTCGTCGACCGCGATGCAGATCTTGCCGCAATCGCCCTTGAACGCGGCCGCGCCTTGCAGCGCCCGCCAGATCTCGGTCGGCGGCGTGCCCCGCGCCACCGTGACGATCGTGACGCGCAGGAGGCCGGTCAAGGGTTCGTGCAGCGCCACCCGCGTCACGCCGCGGATGCCGAGCGTGTCGCGCAGATGGGCGAGGAACAGCGGCTCGTAGGCGACGCGCTTGATGACGCTCGATTCGCTCGGCGCCACCTGGCTGATATAGGACGGAATGATCGGATTGAGCCGGTGGGTGATCGCCGTCACCCGCATCGGCATGTTGAACTCCTCGAGTGCGACGTGGCCGTGGGATTCGCCGAACGGCGCTTCGGGCTCGAGATATTCGGTGTCGATCAGGCCCTCGATGACCAGCTCGGCCTCGGCCGGCACCAAAAGGTCGACGGTGCGGCCACGCACGACATTGATCGGCGATCCGGCGAGCCCGCCGGCGACGGTGAACTCGTCGATGTCGAGCGGCAGCTTCTGCGGCCCGAGAAAGGCGACATAGGGCGGGCAGCCCAGCACGATCGCGCACGGCATCGTCTTGTCGCCGCGCTTCTGGTGCTTGAGGTAGTGCTGATAGCCGCCGGCGCCGCCCACCCGCGTCGCCATGCGCACCACCAGCCGATCCGGCGCCTTGAGCGCGGCGCGATAGGTGCCCATGTTCTGCACCCCGGTCTCGGGGTCGCGGGTGATGACGTTGGTGGCGGTGAGCGTCGGCGCGCTGTCGAAGCCCGGCGTCGAGATCGGAATCGGCAGCAGGTCGAGCCCGTGCCCTTCGCCCTGAAGCGCCGCGCCTTCGAGCACCACGTCCTGGCACGGCGCCTTGTTGACCACGCGCGGCGGCACCGGATGGGCGATGGCGCGATCCCATTTCGCCTGGATCTCCGCCACCGGTGCGCCCATGCCGATGCTGTAGATGGCACGGTTGGCAGCGATAGCGCCGACCACCACCGGCATCGAGAAGCTGCGGCCGCTTCCGTCGCGGATATTGGTGAACAGGAACGCCTTGCGCTCGGCTTCGGCGAGGCCGCCGACGAACTGCCACCGCACCAGCGGATGCAACTCGGAGTCCTTGTCGATCGGCCGGTCGATGGTGAGGAGCAGCCCGGCCTCCTTGAGCGCCGCAAGATGCTCGTGGAGATCGGGATAGGCCCGCTGCGGATCGGCCACGCTATGCGCTCCTCACACCAGCTCGAAATCCAAGAGCTCGACCGGCGCCTGGAAATAGGCGCGCCGGAAGCTGTCGAGATCGGGAAAATGCGTCGTCGGCAGGCGCCGGCTGCTCAACTGCACATGGATCGGCCGCGTCACGAAGGGATAGGGATCGAACGCGATCTTGCGCGGCGTGAGCGGGTTCATGGTGAGCCGCACGCCGTCCGTCCGGCTGGCGCTCGGCGTCTCGGGCACCGGCTCGACATGGTCCTCGCGCGGCTCCTGGCAGCAGAAATAGAGCCCCAGCAGGTCCCAGACCTGAAGCAGGCGATAATTCGACCAGACCTCGGCCGCGTCGCGCGTCTGGCGTTCGGTCTCCTGCCACGCCTCGTGGCGGGCGATGAATGCCTCGATCTCGGGCCCGAGCGCACGCGGATTATAGGCGTCGGGATAGGCGATGGTGCCGTAGCGGTTCTTCCACAGCCCGGTGCGGTGCATGCTGACGAGCAGACCGGAATAGCGGTCGATACCGGTCATCCAGTCCACGCACCATTGGTAGGAATCGAGCTGGCGTCCGCCGACCTGACGAAAATCGGGCGTCTCACCGGTCTTCTCGTCGATGACCGGGCTGGTCTCGTAGCGCAGCCAGCCATAGTCGTGATAGACGGCGGCGCGCACTACGGAATCATACGGCCGCGCTGCAGCGAACCTTGCATTGCCCCAATGCGCCGCCAATTGGCCGACCAGCCGCGAATGCTCGGTCTGGCCGATCATCAGCAGCGTGCCGTCCGCCTCCTTGCGCACGATCATGCCACGCCTCCGCCGTCGTCTCTGGCCAGCAAAGCATGAACTGGCGTCATGTCAAGGCGCGCGCCGTCGCACGGGTTGCCTGGCGCTGCGGAAGATTGCTAGGCTCGCGGCGCGGCGCGGGAGGGCCGGTCATGCTGTCCTATCTCTGGGCCTACCTTGCCAGCCTCGTCGTGCTCGCCGCCGGCGACTTCGTCTGGCTCGGCACCGTCGGGACCGGGGTCTATCGACCGCGCCTCGGCGCGCTGTTGCTGGAGCGGCCGGTCTTCGGGGCGGCGGCCGCGTTCTATCTCGTCTACGCCGTCGGCGTCGTGGTCTTTGCGGTGGCGCCGGCGCTGCGCGCGGGTACCGCCTGGCCGCGCGGCCTGTGGCTCGGCGCTCTGTTCGGGTTCTTCGCCTATGCGACCTACGATCTCACCAATCTCGCGACGCTGCGCGGCTGGTCCGGCTTCGTCACCGTGCTCGACATTGCCTGGGGTACGGTCCTCACCGGCGGGGCGGCGGCAGCGGGATGCCTCGCGGCGCAGCGCGGCGGTGGCTGAGTTCAGCTCGTCCGCAGCGGCTCGTCCTTGAGCACGAAGGCGGGTACCACCGCCACCGCAAGGATCAGGGCGGCGATCCAGTAGAGATGGGTGAAGGCCCGCCCGATCGTCGCATCGAGCGCATTGCGCAGTGCCGCCGAGAGATGAATCCCCGGGTCGTCGAGATGGAACAGCGCCAGCCCGGGATTGGCGCCCAAGGCTTCGTGGCCGGGCACGGTGAGCGCGCCCGCGTTCAGGTTCGCGATCAGGATCGTGCTGAGTAGCGCCACCCCGAAGGCGCCGCCGATCAGGCGGAAGAACATCAGGCACGACATGCCGATGCCGGTGTCCTGCGCCGTCAGCGCGTTCTGCGCCGCGACCGTGAGCGGCGAAAACTGCCCGCCCCAGGCGAGGCCGAGCAGCGTCGTCACGGTGAAGTCGAAGGCCGTCGAATGGCCGAGCCCGATGACGGCGATCGCCGCGCATGCCAGCGTCGCGCCAATGCTGCCCAGAATGGGATAGAGGCGATAGCTCCCGGTGCGGGAGACGAGCGTCCCCGACGCGGCCGAGCCGACCACCGATCCGACGGTGATCGGCAGCAGCCGGATGCCGATCTCGTCCGGCGACATGGCGGTGACGAGGTGATAGTTGAGCGGCACGAGAATGACCAGCCCGACCATGACGATCGACATGATGAACGTAATGAGGATCGAGACCGAAAAGACCGGGCTCGCGAACAGCCGCAGCGGCAGCATCGGCTCGCGCGCGAAGCGCTCGCGCAACAGCAGCGGCACGGTGAGGACGATGCCCGCAGCGATGGGGCCGATCGCATCGGGCGACAGCCAGCCGCCGCTGTGTTCGGCATTGCCCACGCCCAACAGGATCGGCGTCGTCGCGGCGAGGATCAGGATGGCGCCCCACCAGTCGATGGCGGCGCGCCGCGACGGCAGCCGCAGCCGCTTCAAGACGCGGCTCGACATCGCGAAGGCGGCGATGCCGAGCGGCAGATTGATCCAGAAGATCCATTGCCAGGTCAGATATTCGGCGAAGAAGCCGCCGAGCACCGGTCCGAGCGCGTTCGAGACAACGAAGACCGTGGCGAAATAGCCCTGATACCGGCCGCGGTCGCGCGGCGCGATGATGTCGGCGAGCGCCGCCTGCGACACCGAGCGCAAGCCGCCGCCGCCCACGCCCTGCAATGCGCGCGCGAGAATGAGCTGCGTCATGCTCTGCGAGAGCGCGCAGAACACCGAGGCGCCGACGAACAGGCCGATCGAGATGAGAAGCAGCGACCGGCGCCCGTAGAGATCGCTGAGCCGGCCGTGAATCGGCGTCGTCACCGTCGTCGTCACCAGATAGGCCGAGACGACCCAGGCCATCGACGCCCAGCCGTCGAGCTCGCGCGCGATGGTCGAGAGCGCCGTCGCCACGATCGTCTGGTCGATGCTGGCCAGGAACATCGCCAGCAGCAGGCCCGACAGAATCGTTACGATCTCGCGGCGCGTGAAGATCGCGAAGTCTTGCGCCGGCTCGACCTGCTCTAACGGCATCGCGCGGACGACACCGGCGCCGCGGTCCGGCGCGTTCCATCCGCGGCGGCGGCGCGTGCGCCTTCGGTCGGGAGCAGGGCGGAACTGCCGGCGGGAGCGATGATGCGAGCCTCCTTCGGACCGGCGCTAATGTCCTGCGCCGTTTTCGCCGCTGTCAAGGCTTTGCACCCGCCCGCGCACGCCGACTCGCTTCGGGCGGCGGGAGCGCCTATGCTCGAGTCCGCTTTCGCGGAGGGCAGGCCGTGCGGCACGTGCTCGTCGTCGACGATGAGGTCGAGGTCTGCCGCGCGGTGCAGACCGGCCTCGAGCGTGCCGGCCAGTTCCGCGTCACCGCCGCCCGCGAGGGCGCCGCCGCGGTGTCGATGATCGATGCCTCGCGGCCCGACCTCATGATCATCGATGCCGTGCTTCCGGGCCTCTCGGGCATCGATCTGGCGGAGCTTGCCGTCGGGCGCCGCATCCCCTTCCTCCTGGCGACCGGCCATGACGATGTGGCGCGTCTGCTCATCGACGAGGGCTGGCCGGTGCTGCGCAAGCCGTTCCGGCTCGCCACGCTGGTCCGTGACGTCGAGGCCGCGATCCGCGACGGCGAGGCCCATGCGGGGCGTGTCCGCGCCTCGTTCGCACAGCCCGCACGCATCCGCACGCTGCAGAGCCTGGTGCGGCGCCACCGCACGCCGTGCGGGCCGCAATCCGCCCCGGCGCGCGACGCGCAAAAGCAACGCGCTTTGCTCGAGGAGGACCCCGACACCTTGCGCGCCGCCTTTCATATGATCGAGAATTTCGGCACGCGCGCGGCGGACGTGGCCGAGCGGCGCGCCCAGAGCGCGAGCAACGAGGAGGTGATGAAGCGGTGGCTCCTCGTCGCCCGCGCCATCCGCAAGCTCGCGCCCGGGTGACGGTCGCGGCCGGCTGGACGGCGGGTCGTGCGCGGCGATATCTCTAGGGCGGGGCCGAGACGCCGCAGGCGTCGGCGGCCCGAGGGAGATCGGGCATCATGAACGTCTTCATGTTCCATCTCATGCCCTACGCCTATCTCGACATGAGCTTCGACGAGCGCTACCGCTCGTGCTGGGTGTTCCTGCCCAACAGCCATTACGATCCCAAAAAGGGCCACGAGCTCTACAACCGCTATCTCGACGAGCTCGAGCTGGCCGCGGAACTGGGCTTCGACGGCATCTCGGTCAACGAGCATCACCAGAACGCCTATGGGCTGATGCCGTCGCCCGTGGTCATGGCCGCGGCACTGGCGCGCCGCACCCGCGCCTGCAAGATCGCGATCCTGGGCAGCGCCTTCTGCCTGCGCGAGCATCCGCTGACGCTCGCCGAAGAGCACGCCATGCTCGACGTGATCACCGGCGGGCGGCTCATCACCGGCATGGTGCGCGGCATCGGCGCCGAGTACTACTCGCTCGGCGTCAATCCGGCGCTGTCGCTGTCGCGCTTTCAGGAGGCGCACGATCTGGTGGTCCAGGCCTGGACCCGGCCCGGTCCGTTCGCCTTCGAGGGCCGGCATTATCAATTCGAGTACGTCAACGTCTGGCCCCGACCCTACCAGCAGCCGCATCCGCCGATCTGGTGCCCGTCGACCGGCAGCGCCGAGACCATCACCTGGGCGAGCCATCCCGCGCGCCAATACGTCTATCTCCAGAATTACAGCCCGATCGCCTCGGTGCAGCGCTATCTCAACCTCTACCGCGAGACGGCGGAGCGCGTGCACGGCTATACCGCGCGCTCGGAGCAGATCGGCTGGGCGGCGCCGGTCTATGTCGCCGACA
Source organism: Allostellaceae bacterium (assembly GCA_035532935.1). Taxonomy (GTDB): domain Bacteria; phylum Pseudomonadota; class Alphaproteobacteria; order ATCC43930; family CGMCC-115725; genus DATJLY01. The sequence continues at coordinate 45,806 of DATKQE010000071.1, read as the reverse complement.
GCGACACCAAGGCGCGCGCGGAGGCGCAGCCGCATATCGAGACGCTGTTCAACAAGCTCCTGCGCGTGCCATTCGAGCAGATCTTTCCGCCCGGCTATCTCTCGTTGGCGACGATCAAGAACATGCGCACTCACAAGCGCACGGTCACCGAGGGAAAGCTGACGGTCGATCAGCTCATCGAGCTCGGCATCATTCTCTGCGGCAGTCCCGACACCGTCCGCCGCCGGCTCGAGGACAGCCACCGGCAGCTCGGATTCCAGAATTTCGTCGGGCTCATGCAGTTTGCGACCTTGCCGCGCGACCTGACCGAGCGGAACATGCGGCTGTTCGCGGCCGAGGTGATGCCGGCGCTGCACGCGCTCACCGACAAGGAATATGGCGGCATGACCCCTGTTGCCGCGTCATAGAGAGGAGGCGTCGATGCCATTGGACCTCACCGGAACCGCCGTTATCGTCACCGGCGCCGCCGGCGGGCTCGGCAGCTTGATGAGTCTCGGCCTCGCCGCGCTCGGCGCCACGGTCGCAGCGTTCGACCTGCCGGGCGCCGACGACCGCATGGCCGAGCTCCTGGCCGCGTCGCGGCGTCAGGGCAACGAGGCCCGCATCCACGCCTTTCCCTGCGACGTGACGAACCCGGGCCAGTGCGAAAGCGCGGTGGAAGCGGCGGTGGCGCAACTGGGTGCGGTGCACGGTCTCGTCAATTGCGCCGGACTCGGGCCGCAAGATTTGACGAGCCGCGATCCGGGCAAGCGCCTCAAATTCTTCGAGGTCAGCCCCGAGATGTGGCGCAGCCGCATGGAGACCAACATGAACGGCGCCTTCTTCATGGCGCGCGCGGTCGTGCCGCGCCTTATCGCCCAGCGCGGCGGCAAGATCGTCAACGTCACCACCAGCTATCACACCATGGTGGCGAGCCTGGGTTCGCCCTATGGCCCGTCCAAGGCCGCGCTCGAAGCAGCGACGCTCGCCTGGTCGCGCGATCTCGAAGGCACCGGCGTCACCGTCAACGTGCTCATCCCCGGCGGTGCCGCCGACACGCGGATGGTTCCGGCGCGGCTCGCGCCCGATCGCGCCGCGCTGGTCCAGCCCAAGGTGATGGTGGCGCCGATCCAATGGCTGATGTCGCGCCAGTCCGATGGCGTCACCGGCCGGCGCTTCATCGGCAAGGACTGGGACCTCGCGCTCGATCCATCCGCCGCCGCCGCCAAGGCGGGCGCCCCGGCGGCGTGGTAGGCGGCGTCAAGCCGAGGCCTCGAGCAGTTCGGCGAGCGCGTCGGGCATGTCGACCATGACGTCGTGCCCGCACGGCAGCGTATGCACGCTCCAGCCGGGATCGGCCTTGGTGCGTTCGTAGCAGGCGTCGAAGGCAGGCGACGGGTACTCGGCAGCGCGGATGTAAACCCGCCGCTGCACCCCGCGATAGGCGCCGGTGAGGGCGAGCTTCTCGGTGATGCAGGCGATCGGATGCGGCGTGCATTGCCGGTCGACCCAGGCGCGGTCGCGCATGTTCACGCGGAACGTCTCGGCCTTGATCGGCGGCATGACGATGCCGCTGGGCAGCTCGCGCGGGCGCAGGTCCTGCATCGACTGCCCGCTCTCGGGGACGAAGGCATCGAGATAGACGAGCGTCGCGATGCGCTCGGGCGCGCGGTCGGCGACGCCCGTCACCACCATGCCGCCATAGGAATGGCCGCACAGCACGACATTGCTCAGCTCCTCCCAGCGCAGCACGTTGACGATGTCGGTGACGTGGGTGCTGAGATTGACGTCCGCCGACAGCAGATGCGAGCGCTCGCCGAGCCCGGTAAGCGTCGGCGTAAACACGCGATGGTTCCTGGCCGTCAGCCGGTCGGCGACGCGCCGCCAGCACCAGCCGCCGTGCCAGGCTCCGTGGACGAGAACAAAATCGGTCTGCGACATGACTGTCCCCTCGACTCTTGCGCAGGCGTCAATGCTACGCGTGCGTGGCGCCTTCTGCCAAGGCCCGGTGACGGACGGCCGCCGCGAGACTAGATTCGGCCTGCGCCCAAGGAGGGATGTCCATGCCAGCCGCATCGCCGCCCGATCTCGTGACGCCGGCGCTCGACCATGTCGTCGTCAACACGCGCGACCGGCTCGACGATGCGGCCGCGTGCTATCGCGGTCTTGGCTTCGGCCTGACGCCGCTCGGGCGGCACACGCTCGGCTCGATCAACCGGCTCGCGGTGTTCGGCGCGGATTATCTCGAGCTGGTCGGCATCGATCCCGCTGCCACGGCGCAGCGCCGCGAGCTCTTGGAGTTTCCGGCCGGGCTCAACGGCCTCGTCTTCGCGACTGCGGATGCTGCGGCGCTTCATCGCGCGCTTGCGGCCAAGGCCGCGCCGGTCGCGGCGCCGGCGGAGTTCTCACGGCCGGTGACGATTGCAGGCAAGAGCGAGACGGCGCGCTTCCGCGTCGTCCGGATCATGGCGGCGGCGGCACCTTATGGCCGCGTCTATTTCTGCGAGCATCTGACGCCGCATCTCGTCTGGCGCGACGAATGGCGCCACCATGCGAATGCCGCGGTCGGCGTCGCGCGCGTCGTGATCGCCGCATCCGATCCCGCCGCGACGGGGACGCTTTACCGCCAACTCTTCGGCGCGGACTGCCTGCGCCCCGTCCCGGGCGGGCTCAGCCTGGCGATGGGCGCGGCGCGGCTCGACATTCTGACGCTCGAGGCCGTTGCCGCTTCCTTCGGCGCGGCGGCGCCGGCAGCGGCAGGGCGCCCGGCCCACCTGGCGGCGCTCGGCATCCGCGTCGGTGATCTCGGCCGCACGCGGACGGCGCTCGCGGGCCGCGCGGGGGTCGAGGGCGGGCGAATTCTCGTCGCTTCCGCCGACGCGTTCGGGCTTGCGCTCGAATTCGTCGGATAGGCTAGGGCCGGGTCGGGTCCGGGCTCACCCGGACGATGAGCTTGCCGAAATTCTCGCCGCGCAGCAGGCCCAGAAAGGCGCGCGGCGCGTTCTCGATCCCATCGACGAAATCCTCGCGGTACTTGATCCGGCCCGCCTTGAGCCAGCCGCCGACGTCGCGGAGGAAATCGCCGTGCTGCGCCGCGAAATCGGAGACGATAAAGCCGCGTAACGCGAGGCGTTTGGACAGGACCGTGCGCATCATTCCCGGCAAGCGGTCGGGACCCTCCGGCGCTCCGGTCGCATTGTAGTGCGCGATCAGGCCGCAGACCGGCACGCGCGCAAAATCGTTCAGGAGCGGCAGCACCGCGGCGAACACCGCGCCGCCGACATTCTCGAAATAGACGTCGATGCCGGCCGGACAGGCCGCGCCGAGCGCCGCGGCGAATTCCGGCTGGCGGTGATCCACCGCCGCATCGAACCCCAACTCGTCCTTGATATAGGCGCATTTGCGCGCACCGCCGGCAATGCCGACGACGCGGCAGCCTTTGAGCTTGGCGATCTGGCCGACGACCTGGCCGACCGCGCCCGAGGCGGCAGCCACGGCGACGGTTTCGCCGGGCTTGGGCTGGCCGATCGTGAGAAGCCCGGTATAGGCGGTCATGCCGGGCATGCCGAGCACGCCGAGCGCGGTCGAAAGCGGCGCCGCTTCCGGATCGATCTTGCGCACTCCCTTGCCGTTCGAAACAGCATGGCTCTGCCAGCCGGTCCGCCCCTCGACGATATCGCCGGGCTTGAACGACGCCAGATTCGACTGCACCACCGCACTGACGCCGCCCGCTTCCATGACGCCATTCAGCTCGACCGGCTTGGCGTAGGACCGGCCCTCGTTCATCCGCCCGCGCATATAGGGATCGAGCGACAGATAGATCGTGCGCAGCAGCATCTCGCCCGGACCCGGCACCGGCACGTCGCCCTCGACGAGGCGGAAGTTGCTCTCGCTCGGCTCGCCCACGGGGCGTGCGGCGAGCACGATGCGGCGGTGTCGTTCGGTCGACATGCGGGGTCTCCTTTTTTCGCGCGTTCAGCCCGGCGGCTTGGCGGCGAAGCGCGAGCCGCGCACGCAGAGGCGGCCCTTGGCGTCCTGCCACAGCCGCTCGGTCTGGTGCAGATGGCCGAGCGCCCGGGCGACCGCCTGGAAGTCGTGGTCGGCGAAGCGCTCGGCGATCGCGGTGCAGTAGAGCGGCTCGGCCTCGATCGCGGCAAGGATCTCGTCCGCCAGCGCCGGCACCGCCGCCGCCTCGGCCGGGCGGCCGGGCCGGTCGGCCTTGCCGGTGACATAGTCGCCGATCTTGGCGCGGTCGGCATAGGCATAGGCGATGCGCTCGTAGCGCTCCTTCGGCACGCCCTCGGGGATGGTCGCGTCGATGCCGATCTTGGCCGTGGTCGGCACCACGCCCGGCGGCGTCGGCGGCAGGCTCGGGTCGAGCGGCTTGCCGCGCGCGTTGGTGACGATGACGACATCGCGGTCGGCCTGGACGCGGGTCGCGATCGCCCACTCGACATCGGTGCCGTTGAACACGTCGATGTCGTCGTCGACCACCACGACATGCTTCAGATCCATCACCGACAGCGCCGCCAGGAGCGCGTTCTTGCCCTCGCCCGGCTGCTTCCTGATCGAGATCACCGCGTGCCAGAACGCGCAGCCGCCCAGGGTCACGTTGATGTCGTGGACCTGGACACCCGCGGTCTTGAGCGCCTGGCGGATCGCGGTGTAGCGCGTCGGCGCCGCGAGCCAAGTGTTCTCCCACGGCATGTGCAGCGCATAATAAATGGCGTCCTTGCGCATTGCGACCGCCTTGACCCGCACCAGCGGATTCCAGTGCAAGCCGCCCATGAGCCGGGTGAACTCGCCGAACCGGCCCTCGGGCCAGGTCCAACCCGTCGGCATGATCTCGGCCTCGAGCACGATCTCGGCATCGGCGATATAGGGCATGTCGATGGTCTCGCACGGCGCCAGCGCCACCGGCTCGCCCCGGAGCCCGCCCGTGATCGCCATCTCGTCGACGCCCAAGGGCGCGCGATAGCCCGCGCCCATGATCTCCATCGGATGCGTGCCGATGCTGATCGAGATGGGGCAAGGGCGGCCCGCCTTGTAGGCCCGCTCGGCGAAGAGCCGCATGTTGTTGGGCGTGACGAGGTCGATGCCGGTGAGGTTCCGCTCCTTGACGATGAAGCGGTAGATGCCGCTGTTGAAGCCGAGCTCGGGGTCGCGGGCGATGGCGATGCCGGCGGTGATCATCGGCCCGCCGTCATAGATCGAGGACATCGGGATCGGCAGCCGGTAGAGATCGACGTCGTCGCCCTTCATCACGATCTCGCGCGTCGCCGAGGTATTGACCGGCTTGGGCGGGATCGGATGGTCGAGCGCCGCCTTGAGCTTCGCCTCGATCTCCGGATAGTCGCGGCAGCCCATCGACAGAATGGCGCGCTGCTGCGAGCGGATGATGCCCGAGACCACCGGCATGTCGTAGCCGATGACGTGGTGGAAGAAGAGCGCGGTCTCGGCCTGATCCACGAGCGTCGCGATGTGGCGGATATCGACCGGCTGATGCAGGTCGATGAGCTGCCCCATGCCCCGCAGCCGGTCGAGAAAGCCGCGAAAAGTCTCGTCCACCGCCCATCTCCCTCAATTGCCGCCGCCAGCCTAGAGAACTCGCGGCCGCGGGGGAATGGCCCAGGGCGCTTGCCGGGGCGGGGCGCTGTGGATAGCCTCGCGCCAGGACAGCGAAGTATCAGGAGCGGCGCATGAGGATCATCGACGGCGACGGCCACGTCGTGGAGGATTTCGCGGCGATCGAGAAGTTCCTGCCGGCGGATCTGGTGCGGATGGGGGCGCTGCGCGCGCTGTTCCCGCCGCTCGACCATTTCCATACCTTCGTCGGCCAGACGCCGCCCGGCTCGTTCCGGCGCGACGTGGGACCCGAGCAATGGCTCGAATTCCTCGACGATCTCGGCATCGAATCGACCGTGCTCTATCCGACCGTCGGCCTCGCCTATGGCCGGATCTTTCATTGCGACTGGGCGATCGCGGCGTGCCGCGCCTATAACGACTGGATCCACGAGCAATATCTCGCCCGCAGTCCGCGCTTCCAGGCTGCGGCGCTCATTCCGATGCAGGAGCCGGCGGAGGCGGCCAAGGAGCTGCGCCGCGCCGTCGCCGCGTTGGGTTTCTGCGGCGCGATGCTGCCCTCGACCGGCCTGCCGGAACAGCTCGGCGCGAAAGCCTATTGGCCGGTCTATGCCGAGGCCGACCGGCTCGGCTGCGCGCTCGCCGTGCATGGCGGGTCGCATAGCGGCCTCGGCATGGACCACATGAATGTCTATTCGCCGGTGCAGGCGCTAGGGCATCCGATGGGGCTGGCGATCAACTTCGCCGGCATTGTGTTCAACGGCGTGCTCGACCGCTTCGGGAACGCGCGCTTCGGCTTCATGGAAGGCGGCGTCGCCTGGGTGATGATGGCCGACGAGCGGTTCGAGCGCGGGCACCGCACCCACTTCCAGTACAACCCAAGGAGCGAGCTTGCGCCCGCGGCGGATCAAAGCGTCAGCGATTATATCCGCCGGCACGTGCGCGAGGGCCGGCTGTTCTTCGGCTGCGAGGGCGACGAGCCGCTGATGGCCGAGGCGATCCGCGCGCTGGGCAGCGGCGCGTTCATCTATTCGAGCGATTTTCCGCACGAGGTCAACAACGAGAGCTGCCGCCACGAGATCGCGGAATTTCTCGACAACCCGGCGATCTCGGCCGCGGACAAGGCGGCGGTGATGCACGGCAATGCCGAACGCTTCTACGGCCTCAAAGCCGCGGCGCTGATCGCGCCGGCGCAGGGAGCGGTGGCATGAGCCTGCCGCAGGCGATGCGGGCGCTGGTGCTGCGGCGCCACGGCGGCTGCGAGAATCTCGAGGTCGCGGCCGACCATCCCGTGCCGCGCCCGCAGGCGGGACAGGCGCTCGTCCGCGTCCGCGCCGCCTCGTTCAACTACCACGACGTCTTCACCATGCGCGGCATGCCGGGGATCAAGGTGCCGCTTCCGGTCGTCATCGGCCTCGACATGGCCGGCGAGATCGCCGCCCTGGGGCCGGGCGTTGCCGGGTTCGCGGAAGGCGACCGCGTCCTCGTCAATCCGCTCAACAAGCGCAAGGGCCTGATGGGCGAGATGCTCGACGGCGGCATGGCGGAATACTGCCTCGTCGATGCCGACCAGCTCCTCGCCATGCCGGGCGCGGTTTCCTTCGCCGATGCGGCCGCGCTGCCAGTGGCCTATGGCACCGCGCACCGCATGCTCGTCACGCATGACACGGTCAGGCGCGGCGAGCGCGTGCTGGTGCTGGGCGCCTCGGGCGGCGTCGGCACGGGCACGGTCATTCTCGCCAAGCTTCTGGGCGCCGAGGTCATCGCGTGCGCCTCGAGCGCCGAGAAATTGCGGCGCCTCAAGGAGATCGGCGCCGACGAGGCGATCGACTACCGGGCCGTCGATTTTTCAAAATGGGCGATCGAGCGGTATGGCAAGCCACAGCGGCGGTCCAATGAGGGCGGCGTCGACGTGGTGGTGAACTTCACCGGCGGCCCGACCTGGCTGCCGTCGCTTAAATGCATCAAGCGCGGCGGCAAGATTCTGGTGTGCGGCGCGACCGCGGGCCACGATCCGCAGGAGGATCTGCGCTACATCTGGACCTTCGAGATCAAGATCATCGGCTCGAACAGCTTCTACGACGAGAACCTGGTGGCGCTGATGGACCTCGTCGCCGAGGGCAGGATGAAGCCGGTGATCGACACGGTGCTGCCGCTCGAGCGCGCCGCCGAGGGCGTCCGCCTGATCGAGGCGCGCGCCGTCATCGGCAAGATCATCGTTACGCCGTGAGGAGCTGAGATGACCGAACCACTCACGCCCGGGCGGGTCGAAGCGATGATCACCCGCGGCCCCTACCACCAATGGCTCGGCCTCAAGGTGATCGCGGTCAACGAGGACGGCATCGAGCTGAAGGCCGCCTGGCGCGAGGAATGGGTCGTCAATCCCGACCGGCGCTATACCCATGGCGGCATCGTCGCGGCGCTCGTCGATCTCGCGGCGGACTGGGCGATGGTGACGCGCACCGGCCGCGGCGTGCCGACCATCGATCTGCGGGTCGATTTCCATGCCGCCGCCATGCCCGGCGACCTCACCGCCAAGGGCCGGGTGGTGCGCTGGGGCAGCCAGTTCGCGACCGCCGAGGCCAAGGTCTATGACGCAGGCGGCAAGCTGGTCGCGAGCGGTCGCGGCACCTATCTCACCGCGCCGCCACCGCCGCGTCCGGCCGCGCCCGCGGCCGGAGCGTGAGGGAAGACCGGGGGCGCGCCATGAGCGAGTTGCGCAATCTCGGCGATCTGATCCAACGCCGGCGCGAGCAAACCAAGGTGGCGCTGATCGATCTCGGCGGCGAGACGGGGCCGCGCGAATTCACCTTCGCCGCGCTCGACGCCCTGGCCGACGGCGTCGCCCGCGGCCTTGCTTCGCGCGGGCTCGCGCGCGGCGACCGCGTCGCCATCCTTGCCGCGAACCGCGCCGAATACCTTGCCGCCTGTTGCGGCGTTCAGCGCGCGGGCCTCGTCGCGGTGCCGGTGAACTTCAAGTTTCCGCCGGCAACGATCGATTTCATCCTGCGCGATGCGGGCGCGCGACTGGTGTTCTGCGACCGGCCGCGGCGCGCCGATGTGCCCGCCGACATTCCCGCGGTCGTGTTCGGAACGAGCGGCCCGGACTCGTTCGCCGCCTTCGCCGATCCCGGCCCGTTTACGGCGGTGACGCCCGCAGCGGACGAGCCGGCGACATTCCTCTACACCTCGGGCTCGACCGGCCGGCCCAAGGGCGTCGTGCTGTCGCATCGGAGCCAGATCTGGGTGGTGGAGGCGCGCCACGGCGGCGCGGACCTGTCGCGCCACCGCTATCTCATCGCCGCGCCGCTCTATCACATGAACGCGCTGGCGCTGAGCCAGCTCGCCATGGCGGCGCATGCGAGCATCGTGCTGTTGCCGCAATTCGCCGCCCAGGATTATATCGAGGCGATCGGCCGCTATCGCTGCACCTGGCTCACCGCGGTGCCGCCGATGATCGCGATGATGCTGCGCGAGGCCGAACTGATGGCACGCACCGATCTCGCATCGGTCGAATTCGTCCGCATGGGCTCGGCGCCAGTGAGCGCGAGCCTGATGGCGGCGCTGCGCCGCGCGCTGCCGCACGCCAAGGTGACGAACGCCTACGGCACGACCGAGGCCGGCCCGGTGGTGTTCGGTCCCCATCCCGACGGATTGGCCCAGCCCGAGCTGTCGGTGGGATATCCGCATCCCGAGGTGGCGCTGCGGCTCGTCGCCAGCGAGGACCGCGACGCCGCCGAGGGCGTGCTCGAGATGAAATGTCCCGCCGTGATGCTGGGCTATCACAACCGGCCCGATCTTGCGTCTGCCATCACCGCGGACGGGTTCTACGTCACCGGCGACGTCTTCCGGCGCGACGCCGACGGGTTCCATTACTTCGTCGGCCGCAGCGACGACATGTTCGTGTCGGGCGGCGAGAACATCTATCCCGGCGATGTCGAGCGCATGCTCGAGCGCCATCCCGACGTGGCGCAGGCCTGTGTCGTGCCGATCGACGACGCGATCAAGGGCCAGAAGCCGGTCGCCTTCATCGTCGCCAAGCCGGGACTGACGCCGAGCGAAGCGGCGATGAAGTCGTTCGCGCTCGACCACGCGCCCGCCTATCAGCACCCGCGCTTCGTCTGGTTTCTCGACCGGCTGCCGCTTGCGTCCACCAACAAGATCGACCGCACCGCGCTCGGGCGCCTCGCCGCCGAGCGCCTTGCCGGATCGCGTGCATGACGCTCCATCCCGCCATCCTGGCGTCGTTCCTGCTCGTGCAGGCGCCCATGCTGACCAAGGCCGAGAGTCTTGCCGAGCTTTACGGCCGCACGCTCGGCGCCGCGGCGGAATGCAAGAGCATCGCCCACCCGCGCATCGACGCGACGGCGGCAGCGGCGGCGGCGCACGTCAAGGCGCTGGCCAAGGACGATGCCGAGCGCACTGCCGCCGGTCGTATTCTCGCCGCCAACGTCGATCGCGGCGGCCGCGACGTGCAGAACGGACTCGTCACCTGCACCCAGGCGGAGAGCGAGCTGAGCAATCTCGAGCACGAACTTGCCGGGTCCCGCTGATCCACGTATACCTTTCGTTGCGCGTGATAAATAAGGGAGGAAACCATGCACCCGCTGAAATACCGGCTCGCGTCGATCGCCGTTGGGCTCGCGCTTCTGGGCGCGCAGCCCGCGCTGGCCGCCGGCGCCGAGCCCGTGACCCTGGCCGTGCCGGCCTTGAGCTTTTCCTTCACCATGGAATTTGTGGCGCAGGATCTCGGCCTGTTCGCCAAGGAAGGGCTGGCGGTCAAGGAGGTCGATATCGCAGGTCTCGGCGCCATCAACTCGCTGATCTCGGGAAGTTCCGATTTCGCCTTGGCCTCCGGCGCCTCGCTGACCCGCGCCGCCGCGCACGGCCAGCGCCTCCTTGATATCGCCGCGCTCTCCGACCGCTCGTTCGGGCAAATCGTGTTGCGCAAGACGCTGGCGGAGCAGGCGGGATTCGATCCGCACGCGCCCTTGGCCAAGCGCGCCCAGGTCCTGAAGGGCCGCACCATCGGCGTCGATTCGATCAATGCCCTCAACGACGTCTATCTCCGCCTCGTCGCCCGCGCGGGCGGGATCGATCCCGACAGCATGCGGATCGCGGTGATCGCGCCGCCGAGCCTGCCGGCCGCATTCGCGAGCAAGCAGATCGATGGTTTCTCCATGACGCCGCCCTGGCCGCAGCAGCCGCTGCTCGACGGCACTGCGGTGCTGGTGGCGAGCGGGCCGGACGGCGATCCGTCGAATCTCGTGCCGCTGATCAACTCGGTGCTGCTGACGCGCCATGACGTGTGCGAGAAACGGCCATCCATCTGCGAGAAAATGGGGCATGCCTATGCCGCAGCGGCGGAAGTGATCCGCGACCATCCCGATCAGGCGATCGCGGTGCTGGAGAAGCGCTTCCCGACGCTGAATGCGAAGACGGTCGAGGCGGCCTTTGCCGTGTTGCGCAAGATCACCCCGGTGCCGCCCGCGCCGACCCTCGACGGCATCCGCAACAACGAGACCTTCAACGTGATGGCGGGGCTCCTGAAGCCTGATCAGGCGCTCAAATCCTTCGACGATCTCTTCACCGACAAATACGTGCGGTGAGATTAGGCGTCGAATGGGAGGCAGATGATGGAGATCAGGCTCGATGGCCGGGTCGCGCTCATCACCGGCGGCAGCAAAGGGCTGGGGCTGGCGATGGCGGCCAAGTTCGCGCAATCGGGCGCGGACGTAGCGATCCTCGCGCGCGGCGCCGAAGCGCTCGCCGAGGCCGAGCGGAGCGTTTCGGCGTCCGCCCGGACCAAGGTACGGGCGTTCCCTTGCGATGTCGCGAACGCGGGCGCGCTCGCCGCCGCGTGGCGCGCGGTCATCGATGCGTTCGGCAAGGTCGACATCCTCGTCAACAATGCCGGCACGTCGCAGACCGGCAAGTTCGAGGACATCACCGACGCGGTCTGGCAGGCCGATCTCGACCTCAAGCTGTTCGCGGCGATCCGGCTGGCGCGGCTCGCCTTGCCGGGCATGAAGGAGCGGCGCTGGGGCCGCATCATCAACGTGCTCAACATCGGCGCCAAGGCGCCGCGCCCGGCGAGTGCGCCGACCGCGGTGTCGCGCGCCGCCGGCATGGCGCTCACCAAGGTGCTCGCGGGCGAGGGCGCGCCGCACAATGTGCTGGTCAACGCCATGCTGGTCGGACTCTTCGCCACCGACCAGCACGTCCAGCGCCTTCGCCGCCAAGGCGGCAACGTCCCGATCGAGGAGCATTTCCGCGAGATGGGGACCCGCATCCCGGTGGGACGCGTGGGCGATGCCGAGGAATTCGCCAATCTCGCCTGTTTCCTCGTCTCCGATGCCGGCTCCTACGTCACCGGCACCGCGATCAATGTCGACGGCGGCATGTCGCCGGTTGTATGAGCGCCGCTTCCGCCGGCGTCTGCGCGGCGGCGGCGGTGACGCGAGGATCGATCGGCGGAGGGGAGCATGCTGCGCAGCACGGACCGGATTCTCACCACCCACGCCGGCAGCCTGCCGCGGCCGGCCGACTGGCTCGCCCTGTGTCAGCGGCGCGAGACCGCCGACCCGCAGCGCCTCGCCGCGCGCGGCCGGCAGGCGGTCGCGGACATCGTCAAGCAGCAGCTCGCCCTCGGCCTCGACATCATCAGCGACGGCGAGCAGGGCAAGCCCAGCTTCGTCAGCTATGTCAATTCGCGTCTCGGCGGATTCGAGCCCGACGGCCTGCGCGTCAGCCCGTGGGGCGGCTCGCGCGAGGTGCAGTCCTTCCCCGAATATTACGAGGCGCTGGCGCGCGCCAATACCGGCGGTGCCGGCGGCGCGGCGCAGATGGTCTGCACCGGTCCCATCACCTATCGCGGCGAGGCCGAATTACGTGCCGACATCGACAACTTCAAGGCCGCGCTCGCCGGCACCGATTGCCTCGAGGGCTTCATGCCCGCGATCTCGCCGGCCAATATCGAGGACTGGCACAAGAACCGCTACTACAGGGACGAGGAGGAATATCTCTACGCCATCGCCGAGGCGATGAACCACGAATATCGCGCCATCGTCGATGCCGGGTTCCTGCTGCAGATCGACGATCCGCGGCTCGCCACCTATTACGTCCTGAACCCCGCCGCCAGCGTCGCCGATTGCCGCAAATGGGCGGAGATTCGTGTCGCGGCGCTCAATCATGCGCTCAGCGGCATCCCCGCGGAGCGGGTGCGCTATCACACCTGCTACAGCATCAACATGGGTCCGCGCGTCCACGACATGGAGATGAAGGACCTGGTCCGGATCATCCTCAAGATCCGCGCCGGCGCCTATTCCTTCGAGGCGGCGAACCCGCGCCACGAGCATGAATGGCGGGTGTGGGAGACGGTGAAGCTGCCGGCCGGCAAGTCGATCATTCCGGGTGTGATCTCGCACACGACGGTGCTGGTCGAGCATCCGGACCTCATCGCCGAGCGCCTCGTCCGCTTCGCCCGCGTGGTCGGGCGCGACAGCGTCATCGCCGGCGCCGACTGCGGCTTCGCCACCTTCGCGGGCTCGCACGAGATCCATCCGTCGATCGTGTGGGCGAAGGTCGCGGCGCTGGTCGACGGTGCGCGACGAGCCAGCCGCGAATTGTGGCCGCGGCGGCCGGCTGCGCGAAAAAAGAAAACGGCCTCACGCCGTCCCGTGCCGAAGCGGGTGCAGCGCCGCAAGGCCGGCTAGAACGGTATCGGTTCAGCCTCGGTTCCCGGGCAGCGATTCCGGCCGTCGGCGCGGCGCATAAACCGGTACTTAATAAAGGCGCTGTAACTCATTCCCCTGAACGGGAAGGCGACCGCGGGACGTGGGGCATTGACCGCCAGCGACCATTATCTTCGGCCGATGCTCGATTCCGGTTCCTCGCGCGTCTTCAATTGCAACGACCGCGCGCTGGAGCTGGTCCAGGATTCGGCGCCCGAGCCGTACTTCTTCAAGATGAAGAAGATGCACGGGATCGTCCTCATCAAGGAGGCGATTCTCGACGCGGCCGGCCGCGACGCCAACGACCCGATCATCGGTTCGAAGCTCTATATTCCCTACAATCAGCAAGATGTCTACGAGGGTGGGCGGTCGGTGTTCTTTCACGAGAAGCGGCTCTTGGAAGTGCTGAACGAGATGCTCGGCCTCCGCGGCGCGAGCCCCGAGGAGCAGGATCTGCAGCACGACGTCAAGATGCTCGGAATTCTCGACCGCCTGCCCTCGCTCGACGGCTTCCTCATGCGCGACGCGCTCGAGCTCGAAGGGATCACCGCGAACGATCAGTATTTCGAGGTCTCCGGTGACGAGCGCGCGATCATTCGCGACTTCGTGCGGCAAAAATTCAAACCGCTCGTGCGCCGGGCCTGCGGCGAGGGCGCGACGTTGTCAGGCAAGGTCACGCATCTCATCGACAAGATCTGGGAGGCGAAGGACAAGGAGGCGCTCGCTCCGCTCATTCGCGCCTTCCACTTCCCCGACGACGAGGCGCTGGCGATCTTCGCGTCGTGGAAGGGGATCAACTTCTATGCCTTCGAATATGCGCGCGCCAAGCCGCAGCGCGAGCAGTTCGGGCTGTGGATCAGGGACACGTGGTCACCGCGCAGTTTCGTCCCGAAGTCGGAGCTCGATTACCTGAAGCAATTGCGGCGCGAGATGTCCGAGCGGCTGCGTACACATTGGAACACGATCGAGAGCATCGCGCGCGAATACGAGTCAGTCTATGACCGTTTTTTGTCGACGCGCGAGGGCGTCCGCGACTTCATCGCCTTCCTGCGCCGCTCACGCGAGATCTACTGGACCATGGGCGACGCGCTAAGCAAGATGAATCACGCCATCCACTGCTGGGACAAGGTCTCGAAAGCCTACGACGACCGGCGCCTGCCGGCGGACAAGCTCGCCGTCTTGTTCGACCTGCTCAAGACGATCCTGGCCGACACCAAAAGGCGGTCCGAATCGGCGGTCGTCTGGCAATAGCGGCCGACGCCGCCGCCCCGTTCAGGGCAATCGGCCGGCGGCGATGAAGTCCGGATTGCGGAATCCGGGCTTCGCATAGCGGAGCGGCGCGCCGTCGAGCGTCGTCACCCGGCCGCCGGCCGCTTCGAGCACAGCCTGGCCGGCCGCCGTGTCCCACTCCATCGTCGGCCCGAAGCGCGGATAGTAGTCTGCCTCGCCGGCGGCAACGAGGCAGAACTTGACCGCGCTGCCGCTGATCAGGCGCATCGCGCCCGGGAGCGAAGCGAGATAGGCATCGAGGCGCCCGTTGTCGCGATGCGACCGGCTGTGGGCGACGATCGCGCCCGTCGGCGGCGCGCGCCGCGCCGCGATCGCGACCGGGCGTGCATCGCCTTCCTGACGCGTGGCCGTGCCGTCGCCGCAGGCGGCGTAGATCGTCCGTGTCACCGGCACGAGGACGACGCCGAGCACGCTGCGGTCGCCTTCGACGAGGGCGATGTTGACCGTGAACTCGCCGTTGCGCGCGGTGAACTCTTTCGTGCCGTCGAGCGGATCGACGAGCCAGAAGCGCGGCGGCGCTTGCACCGGACCGAGCGCGGCCGCCATCTGCTCCTCGGCAATCACCGGGATCTCCGGCGCGGCACGGTCGAGCGCAGCGATGATGATCGCCTCGGCACGCTCGTCGGCGAGCGTCACGGGCGAGCGGTCCTCCTTGTGCCGGACGGCGAAGTCGGTGGCATAAATGTCGAGGATCGCCGCGCCAGCCTCGCGCGCGGCATCGCACGCGGCCGCAAGCAGCTCACGATAATCGCCGCTCACCGCAGGTTGAACCCCTTGGCGCGGACGAACTCGCCGAAATCGGCGCGCTCGGGCCGGCCGTATTGCCGCGCCTTGTCCTCGGACCAGCCATAGAAATCGACCCGCCCGTAATCAGCCTCGTAACGCTGCCGCCGGAACGGCTGAGCGGCAGCGCGGCGATGGTCGTAAGCGTCGACGCGCTCGCGGATCGCGGTCTCGTCGAAGCGGTCGCGGTGCACGGTGAGGGACAGCGGCAGGCGCAGGCTGACCGCGCCCGGCTCCGATGGCCAGCCGAGCGTCATGCCGGCGACCGGAAAGACATGCGGCGGCAGCGCCAGGATGTCGCTGACTGTCGCAGCATGATTGCGGATCACGCTGATCGGGCAGCAGCCGAGCCCCACCGCTTCGGCGGCCGCGACGAAGGTGCCGAGCACGATCGCCGCATCGACCGCGGCGTTGAAGAAGGGGTCGAGATGGTCGTTGGCGAATTCGTGCCCATGCCACTCGTGGAACTGGCGCTGGCGGCGGTTGTTGCCGCAGAACACCAGGAAGCACGGTGCCGTGTCGATCCACTCGTCGTTGAGAAGGGAAGTGACGCGGCGCCGCTGCGCTGCATCCTCGAGCACGACAATGTCGCGCTGTTGCAGGTCGCTCTTGCTCGGCGCGGAAAGCGCCGCGGCGCAGAGCACGCGGATGAGCGCAGGATCGACCGCGCGTCCGGTGTCATAGCGCCGCTGCGAGCGCCGGTTCAGCAGGCGCAGGACGGCGTCGAGCCCCGGCGTCGCCGGATCGACCGCCGGCGCTTCGTCGCCAAAGCGGTAACGGACGGCATCGGCGATAAGCGCGGTGGTTTCTGCTGATTCTGCTGACATATATCTTCTCCGTCCCTCCCGTCAGCCGAGCTGGCGGGCAACAAGGGGACCGACGGCGTTGGCGACGGCGAGCGGCAGCCGCCGCCAGGTCTCGATCATCAGGCGATATTTCGGATTGAGCGGGTTGACGTCGGGCAAATCGGCGCGGCGCAACAGATGAAAGTCGTAATGGAGCGGCTCGGGCGCGAACCCCCAATAGGTCTTGTAGTCATAGGCGCCGGTGCCGGCCTTGCTGCGTCCGAAATCGAACAGCGCCGCCCCGCGCGCGGCACCGCGCTCCATCAGGCTCCAATAGAGCAGGTCGTAGGCGTGAAGCGGCCGCGCCGCGGCGGTGGCACCGCCGTAATAGGGCATGACCCGGTCCCTGAAATAGAACGTCATGAGCGCGGCCACCGGCCCCTCTGGTCCTCGCACCGCCGACAGTTCGACCGCCTCGCCGAATTCCTCGACGATGGCGGCATAGAAGCGCCGCGGCAGGACCGGCGTCCCAAGATTGCGCAGGCTCTCGGAATAGATGCGGAAGAAGGTGGCAAAATCGGCCCCGACCTCGACCGTGAGCGCGGGGTTGTCGATCGCCTTGCGCAGATCGGCGCGCTTCTTGCGCGGAATCGCCTTGAGATTGGCCTCGCGCGAGGGCGCGAGGCGGCGGCAGAAGGTGAAATAGAGATCGGACTTGGTGCTCCAGCCGATCGCCGATGGCTGCATGTGGCGCAGCTCGACGTAATCGACCCCGAGCTCGGTGCCCAGCGCCGCGGCATCCGCCGCCAGCGCCCGCGCCGCCCCATCGTCCGCGGCGACGATCCCGCCATAGACGCCGAAGCCGGTCGCGATCAGGGCCGAGCCGAACAGAGGCGAGCGGACATGGACGAGCGGCAGGATGCCGACCAGCCGGTCGCCGCGCCAGGCGCAGCGGTAATAGCAGCGATGGCCGAGGCTGCGCTCGACCACGCGCCGCCACGCCAGGGCATGAAAGAATGTCCCCGTGGGCGCGGCGGCAGCAAAGCCTTCCCACGCCGCCGTGTCGCCGGCGGCGAAGGGGCGGACGCCGAGCGCTCCGCACGCATGATCGTCCGCGGCTTGCGTTGCCAGATCCATCCCGAGGAACCCGTCTATCGGCATTGGCGCGAGCGGTCGGCCCTCGCGCACGAGACAATGTGCGGCCGGCGGCCGCATCCGGCCGGGGATTGCCGATCGGCGCCGATGCCGGCGGCACACAGCTTCGTCATCATCTCCATTCCTGCCTTGGGGTCAGGCACCGACTATATAGCACGATAGCACGCGCGCGGCCGCGCGGGCCGCCCGGTGCGCCGGTTCAGTTCGCCGCGCGCGGTACCGAGGGAGAGGCCGTCGTCGAGATGTCGTCAAGGAGTTCCTGCAGCTCGTCGGTGAGTTCGGTCGGGTCCGAATCCGGCGCGGCGCGCGTCTCCGTACCTCCTTCGGACGTGGCGGCTTGGGCGACGCTTCCCAGTCCCGCGCTCATCGCGTGCAGCGCCGCGGCCAATTGACCCCACCGCCTATTGATGGAACCCACGACCGTCTCTTGGTGCTCGACCACCGCGAGCAGGCGCCGGTCGGTCGCGCCGAGAAGCTGCATGCGGCGCAGCACCGGATCGGCAAGCTTGTCGACCGCGGCGGCGAGCGCGGCCATGGCCGCGGTCATTGCCGATGCATCGCCCTGGGCGGACCGGGCCGCCTCGGCTTGTTCGATGAGGGCGGCGCCCTGGGCGGCCACTTGCTCGGCAAGCCGTTCGATCGCCTGGCCCTGCTCCCGGGCGGCCTCGCGGAACGCCGCGGCGAGCCGCTCCATCGCCGCGGCGGCGGCGGCAGTCGGTTCGGGCGTGCCCGGCGGGTGCTGCGCGAGTGCCGCCACGAGGCGCTCGACGACAGCGGTGAGATCATCGAGCGAGGCCCCGGCCGGCCGCGATGCCACGCCCGGCTGCCGGTCCAGCTGCTCCGTTACGAGGGGCAGCGCGTCGGCCCACTCGGCGGAAGCTCGTGTCATCGTCCGGGCCAGCCGTCCGACGGCGTCGTCCATCGCGAGCCAGGTCGCCACCACAATGACCAGCGCGAGTACGGCGGCCGATTCCCGCCAGCTTGCCACAGCGGCCGGAAGCGACGCGGCAGCTACCGGCGCAGGGCCGAGCACGGCGATGGCGCCGCCGAGGGCGACGGCGACTGTGACCACGCACAGCAGCCGCTTGGCATAGACCCGCCAGAACTCCGTGCGAAGCAACCGCAGCAGCGACAAGGGCGCGGCGGCGAGTTCGTAGGGCGTCAGCTGCGCGGCCATGGGCGCGAAATCGGTGTTGGCGAAGGCCATGCCCCAGTGCCGCTCCGGCGACTCCGTGCCGATGGCCGCCGCGCGCGCAAGCCGGGAGCGTGCCGTGGCAAGATCGAGATAGGCGTAGCTCGTCATCAGCACGAACGCCAGGGCGAGGTAGCACGATACCAGAATGCCGCCGGCGCCGCCGAAGGCCATCCATGCCGCCGCGACCGGGTCGCTCGGCCAAAAGGCCGGCGCGGCGGCGTGCTCGACGACATAGCGATACAGCACCGCCGCCACGGCCGTACCGCAGATCAGGCTGGTGCCAATACTCACCAGGAGCCGCATCATGGGAAACCTATCACAGCCGGCAGGCAAGGTCAGTCGATGCCGCCGCCTTCCTGCGCCCGGCACCGACTACGGTTGATATTATCGACAAGATTTACAAAAATCATGGAACTATTCGCCTGCCGGCGGAAATCAGCAGCGGAAAGATCGGCTAGTTGTTCATTGCCGGCAAGGTCCCCGAAGCCTTGGGCGGCGCCGTTCATTAACCTTTACAGGACTGAGCCTGCGGGGAATTGCGCCATTTTAATGCAATGGAACCTTAACTTTCACACATGATAATATCAGCTTGGCGCCTCGCGAACGCTATGGTATGAATTTCGAAACCATCTGAGAAACCATCGGTGACGCGGGGGGACGCAGCTCGTCTACACGAGCGATGATTGGTGCGCACCCGTATTTGGGGATGGCAATGTTCAGAGTTCGGGGCTTGTTCGTTCCCATCCGCACGCTGGCGTTGTTGCTCAGCGAAATCGTCGCGATGGCGCTCGTGCTCTACCTGTTCGCCGCTCCTCCTGACAGCCGACTGGTGGAGCCGACGGAACTGTTCGGGATTTCCGCGCAGTTCTCCATCCTCTTGGCGCTGTCGACGATGCTGACGATGCTCGCGGTCGGGCTCTATAATTACGATGCCTTCCGCAACTACCGGGCGACGCTGGCGCGCGCGACGCTGGCGCTGGCGCTCGAAGCGCCGGTCCTATTCGTCGCGATGCTGCTATACAAGCAGTATCTGTCGCCGTCGGTGCCCGCGCCGGTGGTGTGGTATTGCAAGGTAATCTTCCTGCTGTTCGGCTGCGTGCTGACAACGCGGGCGGTCGGCCTCTTCGTCATCGGCACGGGCGCGCTCAAGCACCGCGTCGTCGTCATCGGTTCAGGCGAACGCGCGACGCGCGTGCGGGAACTCGGCGCGCGGCCGAGTGCGCATTTCAGCCCGGCCGCCTTCGTCGGGGTCGCCGATCGCTCCTCGATCCAGGACTGTGCCTATACGCTTGACGACACCGTCGACGGCGAGCAGCTCGTGCGCTTCACGCGGCAATGCGGGGCCAGCGAAATCGTCATCGCCATGGACGACCGCCGCGGCCTGCCCGTGCGTCCGCTGCTCGGCGCGAAGCTGCGCGGCATCGCCGTCACCGACTTCCTGTCGTTCTACGAGCGCGAGACGGGACGGGTCGACCTCGACGCGCTGCAGCCGAGCTGGCTCATTTATTCCGACGGGTTCCGCATGAGCTGGACCGCCCGCGCCGTGAAGCGGATCTTCGACGTCGTGGTGAGCGCGGCGATGCTGGTGCTGACGCTGCCGCTCCTCGCCTTGACGGCGCTCCTGATCAAGCTCGAGGATCGCGGGCCGGTCTTCTATGCGCAGGAGCGCGTCGGGCTGTTCGGCCGGCGCTTCACCCTGCACAAATTCCGCAGCATGCAGGTGGATGCCGAGCATGGCGGCGGCCCGCAATGGGCGGCCAAGCAGGATGCGCGCATCACGCGTGTCGGCGGCTTCATCCGTCGGGTGCGCATTGACGAGCTGCCACAGCTCATCAACGTCCTCAAGGGCGACATGAGCTTCATCGGGCCGCGTCCGGAGCGCCCTTACTTCGTCGAGCATTTGACGCGGCACATTCCGTTCTACAACGAACGCCTCGGCGTCAAGCCCGGTATTACCGGCTGGGCGCAGATCCGGTATCCCTATGGCGCCTCGCTTCAGGATGCCCGCCAGAAACTGTCCTATGACCTGTTCTACCTGAAGAACCACACGTTGCTGCTCGACTTCCTCATTCTCATTCAGACGGTGCGGGTCATTCTATTCCCCGAAGGCGCGCGCTGAAGCAGCATGAGTGTCATTGTCGTCACGCATCTGATCTGCGCTGCGGCGTACGGCGCTCTGGCGGTGGCGCTGTTCGCGCGGCGCGCGCAGGGGACTGTCGGCAGGATTCTCGGGGCTGCATGCCTTGTCACGGTCGTCTGGGCGCTCGCCGCTTCCGGCAAGGGGCTTCTGCCCTACGGTCTCGTCGCCGTCGCCGAGAGTGCCCGCAATGCCGTCTGGCTGCTGTTCATGTGCTCGCTCGTCACCGCCGGCTCGGGCGAACGGGCCGCCCCGTGGGCGCGGACGGCGACCATCTGGGCCGTCGCCCTGGCGCTTGCGGCGATCGCCATCGATCTCGTCTACGTCGTGTTTCCGACCGCCGACGGGACGCTGACCCATCCCCAGATCCTGGCGCGCATCGGCGTCGCCGTTCTCGGCCTTTCGCTGGTCGAGAACTATTACCGCAACACCGATGCCGATCGGCGCTGGTTCATCATTCCGCTGTCGATCGCGATCGGCGCGTCGTTCGCGTTCGACCTTTTCTACTATGTCGATGCGTTCCTGTCGCAGCCGGACCGTGCGCTCGGCGCGGCACGGCCGCTCGCCGACGCGCTCACCGTGCCGCTCCTCGTGGTGGCGATGGCGCGGAACGCCAATTGGCAGACCGACATCCGCATCTCGCACAAGGCAGCGTTTCATGCGCTGACGCTGGTTTCGAGCGGCATCTTCCTGGTTTCGGTGGCGCTCGTCGGCGCGCTGTTCCGCCGCTATGGCGGCCAGTGGGGCATCGTGCTGCAGGTCACGTCGCTATTCGGCAGCGCCGTCGTCCTCGCCACGGTGATGTCGTCGGAGACGGCCCGCTCGGGCATCCGGATCGGGATCCTGCGCCATTTCTTCGCCTATCGCTATGATTACCGGGTCGAGTGGCTGCGTTGCATCGATGCGTTGACGGCGGGCAGCGCCGACCTGCCGGAACGGGTCATCCGCGCCGTCGCCGACAGCGTCAACTCCCCCGGGGGCGTGCTGTTTCAGCGCCATGACCACGTCTATGTTCCGAGCGCCTATTGGAACGCGGAGGTGCCGGCCGACGTGCGCGAGCCGGCCGACGGCGCGCTCGTCGCCGGGTTTCGCGACGGGCGGTGGATCGTGGCGCTGCGCGCGGCGGCCGACGGCGTCGAGCCGGGGCAACTCCCCGCCTGGCTCGGAAGCGGGAACGAGTTCTGGCTCGCGGTGCCGCTGCCGCACCGGCGCGAGATCATCGGTTTCGTCGTGCTCTGCCTCCCGCGCGCGCCAGTCAATCCCGACTGGGAGGTCTACGATCTGCTGCGCATCGTCGCGCGCCAGGCAGCCAGCTATTTCTCCGAGCAGCAAGCCCAGCGCGCGCTCGCCGACGCGCAGATGCTGCAGGAATACAGCAAGCGCTTCGCCTTCGTCATACACGACATCAAGAACCTGTCGAGCCAGCTCGGCCTCATCCTCTCCAATGCGCGTCGGCACGCAGGCAATCCCGAATTTCAGGCCGACGTGATGCGCACGGTCGAAAACTCCGTGGCGCGCATGAACAAGCTGCTGTCGCAGCTCAAGTCGGCGACCGCCGCCCCGCCGGTCGCCGCCGTCGCCGATGCCCATGCGATCCTGCGCGAACTGATCGCGGCGCACCCGCAATCGGACCGCATCGACGCGCAATGCGCCGGCAGCGATGCTGTGGTGCAGATGGAGGCCGAGCCGCTGCGTTCGGTTCTGGCGCATCTCATCGACAATGCCATCGAGGCATCGGGGACCCAGGCGCCGGTCACGGTGAACTTGGGTGGGGACGACGAAAGGATTACGATCGAGGTCGCCGACCAGGGTTCGGGAATGGAAGCGAACTTTGTCCGGGACGAGCTGTTCCGCCCGTTCCGATCGACCAAGGACAGCGGCTTCGGGATCGGCGCGTTTCAGACCCGTGAGCTGGTGCGCGCCGCCGGCGGACAGCTCGATGTCGTGTCGCGGCCGGGGGCGGGAACCACCATGCGCATCGTGCTGAGGCGGGCAAGTCACCGCGTTTCGGAAGTCTCTCCAGCGGCATGAAGACGATGGCGAACAACAAGCGCCGGATGCTCATTCTCGAGGACGACGAAGGGTTGCGCCGCCAGTATCGGTGGGCGCTCTCGGAGCACGAGCTGCTGCTGGCGAGCACGCGGGATGAAGCGCTCGCGATGGCGCGCGCCACGCCGCCCGCGGTGGCGATCGTCGATCTCGGCCTCCCGCCCGATCCCGACGGGGCCAGCGAGGGCCTGGCCGCGCTCGAGGCGCTGCGCCTGCTGTCGCCCGACACCAAGGTCATCATTGCCACCGGCAATGAGAACCGCGAGCACGCGCTGCGCAGCATCGCATTGGGCGCCTATGATTTCTTCCAGAAGCCGGTCGACATCGACCTCTTGCGGCTCATCGTCGAACGCGCCTTCCGCCTGTACGAGCTCGAGACCGAGAACCGGAGCCTGGCCGAGGCCGCGCCGCGCTCGCCGATCGACGGCGTTCTCGGCACCAGCGACTTGATGCTCCGCCTGCTGCGGGTGGTCGAGAAGATCGCGCCCACCGACGTCGCCGTGCTGCTTTTGGGCGAGAGCGGCACCGGCAAGGAGCTGCTGGCGCAGGCGATCCACCGCCTGAGCGCGCGCGCCAAAGGGCCCTTCGTCGCCATCAATTGCGCGGCCATTCCCGAGACGCTGCTCGAGAGCGAGCTGTTCGGTCACGAGAAAGGCGCGTTCACCGGCGCCGTGCGCCAGACCATCGGCAAGATCGAGAAGGCCGACAAGGGCACGCTTTTCCTCGACGAAATCGGCGACCTGCCGCTGGCGATGCAGGTCAAGGTCCTGCGCTTCCTGCAGGACCACGTCGTCGAGCGCATCGGCGGCCGGCAGCAGATCCATGTCGATGTCCGGATCGTGTGCGCCACCAACCAGGACCTCGACAAGCTCATCGCCGACTCCCGGTTCCGCGAGGACCTCTATTACCGCCTCAACGAACTGAAGCTCAACATTCCGCCGCTGCGCGAGCGGAACGGCGACGCGCTCCTGCTCGCGAGTTACTTTCTCAAGAAGTTCAATGACCAGTACGGGCGCTCCCTCAAGGGCTTCACCGCCGAATCGATCGCGGCGATCCGGCAGCATCCCTGGCGCGGAAACGTGCGCGAGCTCGAGAACCGCATGAAGCGCGCGGTGGTCATGGCCGAGGGGCCGCTCGTGACCGGCCCCGACATGGATCTGGCGAGCAGCGAGGCCGCCGAGCTCTCGCTCGATTTGAGGAGCGCCCGCAGCCGCGCCGAGCGTGAGGTGCTGCAGCTCGCGCTGACGCAGAGCGGGGGCAATCTCTCGACGGCGGCGAAGCTCCTCGGCATCAGCCGACCGACGCTTTACAGCCTGGCAAAGGAGCATGGCCTGGCGATCGAGTCCTGAACGCATCGGGACACCGCGGGCCTTGCAGCGAAGGAGCGAAGCATGCGGCCAAAGCTAACCGGACACCGCGCGGCACGCGTCACCGCTCTCGCCGCCGCCGCGCTCGTCGCGCTCGCCGTGCCAAGCCACGCCGCGTCCGATGATGCGCGCTCCTATCTCGACGCGGCGAAGAAGCTGATCGCCCGCGGCGATTTGCGCGGGGCGGAAATTCAGCTGCGCAATGCGGTGCGCGACAACTCCAGCGATCCCGCCATCCATATCGCGCTCGCCCAGGTCTATCTCAAGCTGGGCAACCTGCCGGCCGCCGAGGCCGAGGCACGGTCGGCGCGTCAGGACGGCGGCGACGAGGACGCGGTTGCCCCGGTTCTGGCAGAGGCGATGCTCGGTCAGAACAAACTCAGCCAGCTGATCGCCGAGGTCCAGCCGGCCGACCGGGAGCCGCGCGCCGAGTCGGTCGTCCGCCTGTGCCTTGGCCTCGCCCATATGGGATTGCAGGAGTTCGACCAGGCGTCGCCGCTGCTGCACGACGCCGAGCGCCTCGATCCCAAGGCATGGCGTCCGAAGCTTGCCTTGGCGCGGCTCGCCCTGCTCAAGGGCGACACTGCGGGAGCGAAGAAGAAGCTCGAGGCAGCCACGACCGTCGCACCCGACAATATCGAGGTCATGCGCTTCAGAGGCGAGCTTCTCCGCAGCTCCGGCGATCTCGAGGGCGCGATCGCGGTATTCCAGAAGATCCTGGCGAAATCGCCCAACGATCTCTCCGCCCGGCTGAGCCGCGCCAACGTCCTCCTGGTGCTCGGGCGGCTCGATGAAGCGCAGAAGGACATCGATGCCGCGCTCAAGCTCGTGCCGCGCAGCATCCCCGCCAACTATCTCGACGCTCTGCTGCTGGCGCGGCGGGGACACCTCGACAAGGCCGACGACCTTCTCAACAAGATCAGCCCGAGCTTCCCCGCGCTGCCGCAGGGCTTCTATCTTCAGGGGGCGGTCCAGTACGGCCTCGGCCAGTACGAGCAGGCGGAAACGAACCTCACCAAGTACCTGGCGCGAAAGCCGGACCAGCCCGGCGCGAAGCGCCTGCTGGCGCTCATCGCGCTGCGCAAGAAGAACCCGGCCCGGGCGATCGCGCTGCTGAAGCCGGTGGTCGACGCCAATCCCGCCGACAGGGCCACGCTTGCCGTCCTCGCCCAGGCCTATGTCGCGAGCGGGAACCAGGATCAGGCCGTGCAGCTCTACGAGAAGGCCGCGCGGGTCGCCCCGGCCGACACCGCCGCCCAGACGCGCGCGGCACTTATGAACGTGCGCTTCGGCGACGCAACGGCAGGCGTCACCGACCTCGAGAAGATCGCCGGAACCAACCAGGGCGCCGACGTCGCCGGGCCGATCCTCGTCTTGAGTGCGCTCGAACGGGGCGACATCGCCAAGGCCGCCGCCACCGCGGAGGATCTGGCCAAGCGGCAGAAGAACGACCCGATCGCGCAAAACCTGCTGGGATCGGTGCGGATCGCGCAGCAGCGTTTCGCGGACGCGGCCGCAATCTTTACCGCGCTGGTGAAGGCGGACCCGAATTTCCTCGCCGCCCGCCGCAATCTCGCGGTCGTGTTGCGGGAGCTGAACCGCCCGGACGAGGCGAAGAAGACCTATCTCGAGGTGCTTGCGAAAGAGCCGAACGACGTGCCGTCACTCGTCGGCCTGGCACAGCTTGCCGCGGCGAGCGGCGACACGCGCGAGGCTGTCGATCGCCTGAAGCAGGCGATGGCGGCGGCACCACGCAGCCGTGCCCCGGCCGAGGAACTGGTGCGGATCTATGCATCGCAACGCGACTGGGACGATGCGCTCAAGACGGCGCAGGCGCTCGAGGCGCAGTTCGCCGCCGATCCCGCGGTGGTCAACCTCGCCGCCAGCATCCGCGCGGAAATGGGCGATACCGCCGGCGCGGCCGCGGAATTCCGCGGGCTGACGCAGCGTCTGCCCAATTCCGATTCGGTATGGTGGCAGTATGCGGGCTATCAGGACCGCGCCGGCGACAAGGAAGGCGCGCGCACCTCGCTGGTGAAGGCGCTGTCGCTCGCGCCGACCAACCCCAGCTATCTCGAGGACCTGGTCAAGCTCGATTACGCGACGAAGGGTGCGGATGCGGCGATGGCGACCGCGCGTGCCTATGCCGCCCAGCAGCCGGCGTTCTCCAACGTGATGGTGGCGCAGGTGCTCGCCTATGCCAAACGCCTGCCCGAGGCGATCGAACTGCTGCAGCAGACGCAGAAGGCGCACCCGGCGACGATCGTCGAGGTGCGGCTTGCCATGCTGACCTATGCCGCGGGCCAGCACGCCGAGGCGCTGCACATGCTGTCGTCCTGGGTCAAGGACCACGACGACGACATCGCCGCCCGCCTCGGCCTCGCGGATATAATGATGGTCGACCGTGACTACGATGGGGCGCAGGCGGCCTACGAGGTCGTGCGCCAACACGCGCCGGGCAACGTCGTCGCCCTCAACAACCTGGCGTGGATCTATGCGCGCAAGCACGATCCCAAGGCCGCCGAGCTCGCCCGCCAGGCGTACCGGCTGGCGCCGTCGCCGCAGACCTCCGATACGCTGGGCTGGGCGCTGGTGAGCGGCGGCGACGCCAAGTCCGGGCTTCCCTATCTGCAGCGCGCCGGCGCGGCGCTTCCCGACGATACCGCTATCCAATACCATCTGGCTGTCGCCTTGAACGATACCGGGCACCACGGCCAGGCGCGCGAGCTGCTCGAACAGGTGCTCAAGGCGAAGACGACGTTCGACGGCAAGAATGACGCCGAGCGGCTCCTGAACCAATTGCAGCACGGATGACGCCGCGACCCGGCGCGGGACGGCACCGGTCCGCACGGCGACGACAACGGAGACGGTCATGGTAATGAAGCATCGCAGCGGGACCGCGGCATCGTGTGCCATCCTGCTTGCCGCCGCGCTGGGCGTGGCCGGCGTCCCGCGCGGCGCCCATGCCGCGGACGCGCAATCCTATATTGCGCAGGCGAAGGCGCTCCTGGCGAAGGGCGACGTCAAGGGCGCGGTGATCGAGCTCCGTAACGCCGTCCGCGAGAAGCCCGACGATCCGAGCGTCCACGTCGAACTCGCGCAGCTCTATCTCGAGCTCAAGAACCTGCCCGCCGCCGAGGCCGAGGCGCGTCTCGCGCGTCAGGATCACGGCGATCCGAACGCCGTCGATCCCGTGCTGGCCGAGGTGCTGGCCGCGGAAGGCAAGGTCACGCAGCTTTTCGACATCGTTCGGCCCGGCAACCGCGCGCCCAAGGCGGAGTCGAAGGTCCGCCTCGAGCTCGGGCTTGCCCATCTCGGTTTGCGCGAGGACAAGGCGGCCGAGCCGCTGCTCCGTGACGCCGAACGGCTCGATGAAACGGCCGTGGGGCCCAAGATCGGCGTGGCCCGACTGCTCATGAGCAAGGGCGACATAAATGACGCCGAGGCCGAACTCGCCCGCGCCCGCGCCATCGCGCCCGACGATCCCACCACGCAACGGCTGACGGGGGAAATTCTCTACGCCAAGGGGGACCGGGCCGGGGCGATGACGCAGTTCGGCAGCATCCTCGCCAAGCATCCGGACGACCTCAGCACGCTCGTCGACCGAGCCAACGTGCTGTTGGCTGTGGGCAAGCTCAAGGAAGCGAAGGATGATCTCGGCCACGCCTTGAAGGTTGATCCCAAGAGCCTCGTTGCGAAATTCCTCTACGCCCTGCTCGATGCCAAGACGGGCAAGCTCAAGGAAGCCGATGACAGGCTTACCGGCATCAGCGAATATTTCAGCGCGTTTCCCGACGGCTATTACCTGAGTGGCGCGGTGCAATTGGCGCTGGGCTCCTATGCCGAAGCCCAGGCGAATCTCTCGAAATATGTCGCGCGCAATCCGACTTTCGCGCCCGCGCGGAAATTGCTGGCCATCATTGCGACACGGCAACGGCATTGGCAAAGCGTGATCGACACGCTGCAACCCGTCGTCGACGCCAATTCAGCCGATGTCCAAGCGATCGGTCTGCTCGCGCGCGCCTATGTCGCCGTGGGCAAGCGCGAGCAGGCGCTCGAGCTGTTCCAGAAATCGGCACACGCCACCGAGAATAATGACCGTGTTCAGACGCAGCTCGCCCTGATGCAGATGCAGGTGGGCGAGACCGTGCAGGGGCTGACGAAGCTTCACACGCTGGCCACCAGCGACAAGTCCGCCGGCATCGCCGGGCCCGTTCTGGTCGTCGCGGAACTGCGCTCCGGCAAGGCGACGAGTGCCGCAGACGAGGCGGAGGCCTTGTTGAAGCACGACGACAAGGACGTTCTAGTCCGGAATCTTCTGGGCGTCGCGCGGATGGCGCAGCACCGATACGCCGAGGCGGCGAAGATCTTCGAATCGATCGTTCGCGAGAATCCCAATCTGGACCAGGCGCAGCGCAACCTCGCCAAAGCCTATATCGCGCTCGGCCGCTATGACGACGCACGGAAAATTTGGACGGAAATGTTGAAGCAACATCCCAACGACGTCGAAGCCCTGATGTCGCTGGCCGGTATTGCCGCCCAGGCGAAAGACGATGCCCACGCCGATGTGCTGCTGAAACAGGCGCAGCAGGCCGCGCCCAAGGATCCCTCGCCCGGCATCGAGCGTATTGGGCTCTATGCCGGCCGCAAGGAATGGAAGCAGGCGGCGCGCGCGGCGCGTGACGTCGAAGGTCAGTTTCCCGCCAATCCCTCTGTCATTGCCGCCGTAGCGGCGATGCGGGCGGCAAGCGGCGACCGCGCCGGCGCGGCCGACGAATTGCGCAAGCTGACCCAAGTGGCGCCGAATTCGGCCGCCGCTTACGCGCGCTATGCCCAGGCCCAGATCGCGGCCGGCGACCAGGCGGGCGGGCGCGCGTCGCTGCAGAAGGCACTCTCCTTCGCCCCGGGAAATCCCGTTCTTCTCGGCTCGATCGTCGATCTCGATTACCGGACGAAGGGGGCGGATGCCGCGCTCGAAACGGCGCGATCCTTCGCCGCCGACCAACCGGCGGAGGCGGCGGTATTGCAGGCGAACGTCCTGCTGCGGGCGGGTCGGCGCGACGACGCCATCGCGCTTCTGACCAAGGAGCAGAAAAGCGCTCCCGACTCGCGTGTCGTCGGTCGGCTGGCACAGTTCATTTATCTCTCCGGCAAGCAGCAGAAGGCGATCGACCTCCTGACCGCCTGGATCAAGACCCACGAGGACGATGTGGCGACGCGCCAGGAAATCGCCAATATGGACTTGGCGCAACACGACTACGACGCCGCACTCAAGCAATATCAACTTGTGGTCGAACGCAGTCCCGACGACCCCATCGCGCTCAACAACCTTGCCTGGGTCTATGCGCTGAAGGGCGACCCGCGCGCCTACGCGCTCGCCGAGCAAGCCTACAATCTCGCGCCCACCGCCGAACGCGCGGACACGCTTGGCTGGATTCTGGTCAATCGCGGCGACGCTAAACGCGGCCTTTCCTATTTGGAACAGGCCGGCGCGGCCTTACCGCAGAACATGACGGTGCAGTACCATCTCGCCGCCGCGCTCAGGGCGACCGGCGCCACGGGCCAGGCCCGCACGGTGCTGGAGCGCGTGATCAAGTCCGGGGCTCGATTCGACGGCAAGGCCGATGCCCAAAAGCTCTTCAACCAGCTTCAACACGGCTAAGCGTTGCGCTTGACGGGGAGGACCGGCGCCGTGGTATTCTGGAGTTGTTCCAGTTCCTTCGGCCCATTATTGCTTGGGAGCGGGAGATGTTCAGCGTAATCGCCGGGCTGGCCGTCGCGGCCCTGGCATTCATCGTGGCGCTCTGCAAGGGCCGAACCGGTTGGCATTGGTTCGTTCTGGCCCTGTTTGCGTTCGCCTCGGCGTGGCTGATGAGCGCTGTGGGTCTTTATTTCGCCGGCGTGCACGAGACCTTGGCCGCCGCAGACCGTTACATTGGCGGGTTCGATGGTGCGCTCACCGGCATCACCATCGTGGCGGTGCTCATCGTCGTGCCCAACCGACCGAAGCGACATGCGGCGCCATTCGGAGCGCTTCCCCGTCGGCCGACATCTTGACGCAGCCGCGGCGCTCGGGCGCCGACCGCTGGGTCCTATCCCGCCTGACGCAGTCGGGAGCTCGCGGGAATGAGGCGTCCGCCTTCCGTCCCGGCCATCCACATGTCCTCGCGCGCGGTGCGTATCCCGGCGACGAGATCTTCGAGCGCGGCGAAGCACGGCTGTCTCAGCCCATGATAATCGACCAGTTCGCCGGCAGGCTCGAAGCGCAGCCCGAACCGCGCCATGAGCCGGAGCAGCGCCGGCTCCATGACCGCGCAGAGATGCGAGATATTGTGCTCGAGGCTCATCAAAAGCACCGCGCGCATCAGGCCGAAGGTGATGTGCGGCAGGGCGCGGCGTTCCGGTAGCGAAGCCGGCCGGGCGCCCGCCTCGCCGACATCGGCATAGACCGTCTCGCCGGCGCGGCGCCGGAATTCCTTCGTCACGGCGAACCGCGAGAGCTCGGCCGTGCGCAGACGCGGCAAGCGCCGCTTCATCGCCGCCGCGGCAGGCCCAAGACCATAGACCGGAAAGGATGCCTTGGGATGCGCCGGATCCGGCAGGATCAGCCGCACCGTGCCGCAAGCCGCGCCGCTGGCACGGTGAATCAGGAGGGAATGGACCGAATGCGCGTCAAAGGCATCGGTTTCGCGCTCGCCGGGGTTCGCCGCCGGGTCGAGGAACGCGTGCTCGACGCAATAGACCTGGTAGCGAAGCCGGTACGCCCGCTCGCGCAGCTCGGCCGTGTTGGCCGGCACGATCTCGAAATAGCGGCCGTAAATGTCGATCACGTCGGCGATGCTGCTGTCCATGGGCGCCTCCGGGGAGCGATACCGAGACTCGCATGCAAACCGTTAACGGCGTCTCTATATTTTGGCAATGAATCCGCGGCGATCGCGTCGCATGCCGGGCAATTTCGGGGCGTCACGCCACCCGCGCGACGAGTGCGGCGCGCACCTCCTGCATCACTGTCGCCCAGTCGCCGGGCCGAGGCTGACGGAACTGCCGCAGCGTCGGATACCACGGGCTGTCGGTCCGGCCGACGAGCCAGCGCCAGCATGAATCGTAGCGGTTCAACAGCCAGACCGGCCGCGCGAGCCCGCCCGCGGCATGCACGACCGAAGTATCGACGCTGATGACAAGGTCGAGCGCCGCGATCAGCGCCGCCGTGTCCGCAAAATCGCGCAGCGTCTCGGTCCAGTCGTGAATGACCATCCCGGCCGGCGGTGTCCGTGTCTGCGCCGCCGGCGCGCCTTTCTGGAGCGAAATGAAGCTAACGCCCGGCACATCGGCGAGCGGCGCGA
Source organism: Allostellaceae bacterium (assembly GCA_035532935.1). GTDB lineage: Bacteria > Pseudomonadota > Alphaproteobacteria > ATCC43930 > CGMCC-115725 > DATJLY01. The sequence goes on along the minus strand of DATKQE010000071.1, from coordinate 14,407 downwards.
AATGCTGGAGGGTGATGGAGCGCCGCCGGTCCACGTCGTGGGCGCGCGGCTGAAACGGCCGCGGCGCGCCGGCCCAAACCAGCCCCACCCGCAACCCGTCAAGCGCGGCGACGCGCTGCTGCCAGACCGCCGCCCGCGCCGGATCGACCGGCAGATAGGGCATGGTCACGGGAATCGTTTCGAGCCGCGTGCCGAACGCAAGCGGCAGGCTCATCAGCGGGCACTGCACCGCGAAGGGCGGCAGCGGCGCGGCCTGGCGGCATATCTCGGCGACGCCATCGAGCCGCGCAAGCAGCGGCGCCAGCGGCGGCTGAACCTCCAGCACCACGCGGCCGCCGCGGGCGGCGACGAGCGGCACGAAGCGCGCGAACTGGAGCGTGTCGCCCAACCCCTGCTCGGCGTGAAGCAGAATGGTGCGGCCCTCGAGCGGCTCGCCCCGCCACAACGGCTGCGTGAAATTGCGGGGTCTGACGCCCGACACCGGCGTCAGCCAGCGCCATTCGAATTTGGCCCATCCGATCTCGTATTGCCCCAGCGCGAGCCGGCCGAGGGCTTCGTTCCAGTGCGCTTCGCCATAGCTCGGCCGGATCGCCTCGGCTTTCGTCCAGTGCTCGATGGCCTCCTCGAAGCGATTGCAGTCCTTGAGGACGAGACCGAGATTGTTGTGCGCCTCGGCATAGCCCGGGGCGAGCGCGAGCGCAGTCCGGAAATGCGCGAGCGCCGCGTCCTGGCGCCCCAGCCGCCACAGCACCGTACCGAGATTGTTGTGCGTCGCGGCAAACCCGGGCCGCAGCGCCAGCGCCGTCTCAAAATGGACGAGCGCCTCGTCATAGCGTTCGAGGATGACGAGCACATTGCCGAGATTGCCCTGGGCTTCGACGGAATTCGGATTTTGTTTCACCGCCTTGCGGATGAGCCGGAGGCTCTCGACCGGATTGCCGCGCTGCAATTTTATGAGGCCCAATCCATGCAGGGCCTCGAAATTGTCGTGATTCTTGCCAATCAGCGCATCGTAAAGCCGTTCGGCCGCGGCGAGCCGGCCTTGCCGGTGCAGCGCCAGCGCTTCCTCGGACATCTGCGCGGCCGATGCGGCGCTCCGGCGCACGCCAGACCAAAAAGGATTAGATCCATCCTTTCGAGTATTCGGCTCACGGTGTTTTCCGCTGCCCATCCCTTTTGCCATTTTTCCAAACGATGGCGAAACGCCGCCGAATGCCATGCTATCATCAACGCGCTTTGGTGTGCTCCGATCTTAGGAGCGTAGGGCTGGCCATTCCACCGTCGGAAATCTTTACAGATGCCGTTTACCGAACCGGTCGAAGTCGCGCAAACCCTTGGAATATTTGAATTGGCATGGCAGTTGCATATTTTGGTCCGACACTGTGGATGCGCGATCCCGCGCCAATGGAGAATACGATGAAGTTGAAGACCCTCTGCTCAGCGGTGGCCCTGGCCGTGGGGATGGCAGGAGCCGCGCACGCCTATCCGCAGTTCTCGGTCAATGAGACGCCCTATGGCGGATCCTCGCAGACAGGGGATGAGTTCGGCTTCAACTACAACACCACGCTTACGCTGAATACCGGTGGAACGTTCAGCGAAGTCGGTGGCGTCACGTTCACATCGCTCGCTCACGAGACTGCGAGCGGCCAACAGCCGAATACGGGTTCGGTGATCGGGAGATCGATCGGGAGCCCGGTCTCGACGGGGTACTTCCTGTTTGGCAATATCGTGAGTTCGACGGGCACTTACGTGCCGGTGTCGGGCGGGTTCTCGGGGACGTTCAAGAGCCTGACCCTCGACCTGTACATACAGTCGGCGACGCTCGGAAAGCCGGGCGTGACCGCGAATGACCAGTACCTCACCACCAATGCAACCTTGCTCGCGACCGCCGCCCTTGACGGCAATGTCACGAGCGACGCCCAGTACTTGTCCTGCGCACAGAACAGCAATCAGTGCGGCGCGTGGGCCGTCAATACGACGTTCAATAAACCGCTATCGACTGCGTTCTTGGCGTTCTTTACGAACCCGACGAATTTCTATCTCGACCTCCATTCCGGCGGCCAGAACAATGGCCCGATTACCGCCCCGACGTCGTTGCCCGCTACGGTAACGGACACCGGACATGGCACGGCCTATTTCGCTGTGCCGGAGCCGGCTTCGCTGACGCTTCTCGGCGGTGGTCTGCTCTTGGGCGGATTGGCTGCCCGCCGCAAGAAGAAGCGGACGCAGGCTGCGTAAATCGACTCGCAGGCCCCTGGCGCGGCGGCGCCAGGGTGCTGTGCGTTCGGCACTTGGACCCGGTGCGCTCGCTCCTTTGGAGCGAGCTTTGTTTTGTCGGCAGTTTGTGGTTGGGCTTACCGGATGCTGTCCCTTTCATTACCTTTTGTGCATAACCTTACTCGGGATCCAACACCAAGAAGGACGAACGAGGCACTGCCGTGGCCGGGACCGCATCGCTGCTACCGCTTCCGAAGTCGCTCGCGCCCGCAGAAGCCCTTCGGCGCGCGCAGGTTTTGCTTCAGCGCGGCCGACTGGCCGAGGCGGAGCAGCTGTACGATTTCGTTCTCAAGGCAGATCGCAACAATTTCGCAGCCTTGCATAATCTCGCGGTGGCCCGCATTCAGCAGGAACGTTACGAAGACGCTGTCGTGTTGCTTCGCCGGGCGCTCAATCGAAATCCCAATTCCGCAGAAGCACTCAACAATCTTGGCATCGCGCTCCAGCATCTCGGGCGCGTGAAAGAAGCCATCGGGCGATATGAGAAGGCATTGGCGATTCAGCCGAACTACGCCAGCGCTCATTCCAACCTCGGTATCGCCTTAAAATCATTGGAACGACACGCCGAGGCGCTTCCGCATTTCGAAAAGGCGCTGGCGCCCGATCCCGACGACGCGCCCTCGCGCTACAACCTCGCAACAGAACTGCTCGAGCTTGGTTATTGCGAGAGAGCCGTCGAACACCTCGAACAGGTACTGACGCTTCAACCCGACTTCGCGCCAGCGCTCAAGGATCTGGGCCACGCTTTCGAGGAACTGGGGCGAGTCGAGGAGGCGCAAGAGGCCTATCGGAGGGCCATTGCGCTAAAGCCAGATTACGCCGACGCATTCTACGGTCTTGGCATCGTCCATGAGTCTGCTGGTCACATGAAAGATGCCGAGGCGGCCTTTACGAAGGCGATAGAACTCAATCCTCAGCAGGCCGTCTATTATTACGGACTTGCCAACGCCAAGCGTCTCCGGCTCGACGATCCGCATTTCATTGCGATGCAAGAACTGGCCGAAACGGCGGCATCTCGACCGGCGACCGATCAGATGCGACTTCACTTCGCGATGGGAAAGGCGCTGGAAGACAACGGCGAGTATGAGCGCTCGTTCCAGCACCTGCTCCAGGCCAACGCCATCAAGCGTCGCACCATCGTCTATGACGAAGCCGGAATGAACCGAGCGTTCGAGCAGACCCAGACGCTCATCACCGCGAGCGCGATCCGCGGGATGGCGGGCCTGGGCAATACTTCATCCGTGCCGATCTTCGTGATCGGCATGCCGCGCTCGGGCACCACGCTAGTCGAGCAAATCGTCGCCAGCCATCCCGTCGTCTTCGGCGCGGGCGAACGTGCAGATTTCCTCGAGGCCATCCAGCACCACGTGGCCGGTTTTCCCAAGGTGACAATCGAGGATGTGCGCAATGCTTTGCCGGAGATGGGCAGATATTACATCGAAAAAATCTCGGCCGTCGCGCCGTCTTCGGCGCGGATCACGGACAAGATGCCGGCCAATTTCTGCTTTGCGGGGCTCGTCCATCTGGCATTGCCCAACGCGCGCATCATCCATGTCCGCCGGAATGCCGTCGACACGTGCGTTTCGATCTTTTCCAAGCTGTTCACCGGCGAACACCGGTTCGCCTATGACCTCGGCGAGCTTGGCCGCTATTATCGTGCTTACGAACGGTTGATGGAGCACTGGCGCCGCGTTCTGCCCGAGGGCGTCATGCTCGAGGTGCAATACGAGGATGTCGTGGCCGATCTCGACGGACAGGCGCGACGGATCATCGCGCATTGCGGCCTCGAATGGGACGATGCCTGTCTTGCCTTCCACAAGACCGAGCGCCCGGTTCGTACCGCGAGCAAGAGCCAGGTACGCCAGCCGATCTATAAGAGCTCGGTCGGCCGCTGGCGCCTTTACGGCGACAAGCTCGCGCCGCTGTTCGAGGCGCTGGGGATCGCCATGGCGGCTGACGAGGCCTGAACGTCCCGCCCGATCACCAATTCTTCGATCGGCCGGCGGACCGAGCGGCTGAAGCGCGGTCCGGCCCGCGGCGTCCCGATCCGCCCCATGAAGACCACCGGCGCACAATTGCCGAGTGCTTCCGCGAACGAAGCCGCGAGCGCCGCAGCGCGCCGGCGGGTCGCCTGATCGAAAGAAAAATCCGGCGCGAAGCTACCGTAATCGGCGAAGATCAGCGTCCCCATCGCCGGCTGCACCACCAGGCCCAGCCGCGTCGCGGTGAGCCAGAAGCGCTGGATGCTGCGCCCGGCTTCCAGCAGCCGTGCCGGCTTCTCGCCCGAGAGCGCCTTGCGCCGCAGCGTGAAATAGCCGGCGCTCATCAGGCCCGGCAGATAATCCATCTGCGCCGCCGCGAAGAGCCGGCCGCCGATGGCATTGAGGCACCGCATCCGCCGCCAATCCTTCAGCGCCCAGCGCATCGGCGCGAGGCTCGCGCGCCAGAGACCGGCCGCGGCGGCGGGAATACGGTCGGCGCTTTGGGTTCGCTGCCAGTCGATGACGCGCTGATGAACCGGAAAGGCCTCGGGCGCGCTGAGCCGCACGCCCGTCGCCTTGCCGCCGAGCCGCGCCAGGCGCCAGCGCTCCGCTGCCGTCTCGTGCCAGGCGATTTCCAAGGCCCCGCCCAGCGCGGCTTGGAGTTGCAGCTTCTGGTCGGCCGTGAGCGGGTTGAGCCGAAACCTGCGCCGGTCCACCGACCGTAACGGCACATAGGGATAAAGCGGATCGGGCACCACTCCGGCGCGTCGCGGCAGGCGGAGCGCGATCCGGTGCCGGTTGCCCTCCGCGCCCTCATAGCGCCACTCCAACGCGCGGTCGCGGGCACTGGCGGCGATGGCAATCGATTCGAGCAGCATGCCGCCCGCCAGAAGGCTCGGCTCGCCGTCGCGGTAGTCGTAGATGTCGTGGGCCGACTGGTTGGTGAGGTAAACCGTGACGGCGTCGTCGCCGCTCACGGCGAAGCGCCAGGGTTGGGTGTTGTCGCCGCTCGGCGCCCAGCGGGCGTGGTCGAGAATGGCCTCGATTTCGGTCAGCGGCTCTGCGCGCGATGGCGGCGGAGCGGCGCCATCGGAAAGCCGGGCCGCGAACCGGCGGGCGACGGCGATCTTGAGCCGCTGCCACGGGTGGGCGTTGCCGCCGGCCAGCCGTGCCACCGTCCACCGTCCGGCGAACGGATCGAACTGGTGGTACCACGGCGCCGCGCGAACGCGGCCGCGGCCCAGAAGCAGCTTGATCGCCTCGACCGCAGCCACCCCGGCACACAGTTCGCAGGACGCAGGCGTCGAGGGGCCGCGCCGCCCGCGCAAATCGACCCGGCTCGGATCGGCCAGGTAGCGGCGATGCAAGGCCTTGGGCGCAAGGCCGAGGAGGAAGTTCACGGCCTGATGTTCGTCCGAGAGTCCGCCGAGGCGGAAATAATCCTCGAAGCTCATCCCGCCCGGCCGGAACACCAGGAACGCCGTGCCCATGCCCAGCGGCGCCGCGATGATCGCCGGGATGCCGCGCGCCGCGCAGCGCGCATGAACGCGCCGGCGCATGTCGAGGACGAAGAAATCGAACCCGTCGATGAACAGATCCACGCCATCGAGGAAAGCGTCGATATTGTCGTCCTGTACCCCCTCGCCGAAGCGCGTGAGCTTCAGCTCCGGATTGATCTGCCACGCCATCTCGGCCAGGACGTCGACCTTGGGCCGGCCGATGGTAGCGAGCGTGGCGCCGGCCTGGCGGTTGAAATTGGCGAGCTCGAAGCGGTCGAGATCGGCGATGTGGAACGCGCCGATGCCGAACCGGGCGAGCGTCAGCAAATGGACGCCGCCCACGCCGCCCATCCCGGCGATCGCCACGCATTTCCCGCGCAGCGCCAGTTGCTCCCACTCGGTGATCCAGCCGACGTTGCGGCTGAATGCGGCCATATAATCGAAGGCGTGCGCTTCCGGTGGCACGTCCGGGACGGCGCGCTCGGTCACCTGCCGTTGAAGTTGAACAGCCGCCACGCGCTAGCTTTGCGGCACGGCGTCGAACAGCACCGTGACGCGCAGGCCGGACGGCAGCGGCGGATGCCCGTCCAGCGCGACCATGGTGTCGAGCACCTTGGTGTCGAAGCGCTCGCCGGGCGCGTCGGTCTTGATGTATTTGGGACCGAGCCGCGAGCCGATCTTGACCACGGTACCGGTAAAGCGCCTTTGGCCAAAGGCGTCGGCCGTGACGGTAACGTGCTGGCCGAGCTGGACGTGCGCGATATCGGCTTCGTCGACCTCGGCCCGGACGCGCAGATGCGATACGTCGCCGACGATGGCGACGAGGGTCGGCGGTATGTTGGAGACGGTTTCGCCGGGCTCCTTGTAGCGCTTCAGGACGATGCCGTTGATCGGCGAGCGCATGCGCGTCTTCTCGATCCGGGCGTTGAGGTCGGCGACCTGGGCCTTGGCGGCAGTCAGATTGGCGGTGGCGATCGCCACGTCTTCCGGCCGCGGCGGCGCATTGATCAGCGCGACCCGCGCCGCCATGAGATTGCGGCGCGCCAGCGCGGATTGGTAATCGGCGCGCGCCGCGTCGGCCGATTCGACCGAGGCGATGCCACGCTGGACGAGGGTCTGGCGGCGTCCGAAATTCTTTTGCGCAAGCTGGAGCTGGGCCTCGGTCTGCTGCAGCTCCGCTGCCGCTTCCTGGCGTTCCTCGGTGCGCGCGCCCGCCATCAACCGGTCGAGCTCGTTTTGCCGGATGGCGACTTGCGCCTCGGCAACGGCAAGTTCGGCTTTCAGGTCCTGGTTCTGGACCTCGGCGATGATGTCGCCCACGGCGATCTTCTGCCCCTCGGCCGGCATCGGCCCTTCGAGCGTACCGGTGACGGAAGCGGCAATGTCGCGTTCTTCGGTCGCGGGCTCGACGATGCCCGGCGCCACCACTACGTGCTGCGGCAAGGGTGCCGGCGGAGCGTTGTCGGTCATCGCCTCTTGATGGTCGTTGCCGATCGCGACGAGCGGTATCGCGAATGCCGCGACCGCGGCGACGATGGCTATCGGCCAGATCCTGCGCATCATCATGCAAATCCTGCTGCCAAGCGAAGCTCTCGAGCGGGCACGTCGGTCGGCGCAATCCTGCCGTCCGCGAGCCGGATCGTGCGGTCCGCGAAGGCGGCGAGGCGCTGGTCATGGGTGACGATGACCACCGCTCTCCCATCCTGGTGCGCGAGGTCGCGCAGCAGGAGCCCGATGCGCTCGCCGCTTTGCGAGTCGAGCGCGGCCGTCGGCTCGTCGGCCAGCAGCACGCCGGGATCGCCCGCGAGCGCCCGCGCCACCGCGACGCGCTGACGCTGGCCGCCGCTCAATTCGTGGGGAAAGGCTTCGGCACGATGGGCGATGTCCATGCGCTCCAGCAAGGAACGGCTGCTGCGCTCGCAAGCCTTGCGGTTGAGGCCCAGGAGCTCGAAGGCGACGGCGACGTTCTCCCAGGCGCGCAGGTTCCGGAACAGGTTGTAATGCTGAAAGATGAAGCCGATCTTGTGCAGCCGCATCAGGCTCAGATCGCGCTCGCAGAGCGTGTTGATGGAGCGGCCGTCAACGAGAATGCGGCCGGACGACGGCCGAACCAGGCCGCCGATCATCTGCAGGAGGCTGGTCTTGCCGCTGCCGGACGGTCCCATGAGCACGAGCAGCTCGCCGCCGCGGATGTCAAATGTCACCTGGTCCACCGCCTGTACCGCGGCGGTGCCCTTGCCATAGAGAAGCGAGGCGGCCTCGACCTGGATGAAAGCGGGGTGCTTCATCGCCTTGCCCTATCGGAAGATCATGGCCGGCTCGGCCCTGACGGCGCGGCGGATCGAGGTCACGGCAGCGCCGGCGCACATGGCGACGGTCGCGACCCCAAGCCCGGCCACCAACGGCAACGGCAGGAGCATGGCGGCGTTCGCATCATGCGCGGCATGGACGATGGTCTGGGCGACCGAGAGACCGATGGCAAAGCCGATGGCCGCGCTCATCAGGCCCTGCTGGAGAATGATGCCGTAGAGATAATTTGCTGGCGCACCCATCGCGCGGAGCGTCGCGAACTCGGAAAGCCGCTCCATGGTCGAGGCATAGAGTGTCTGCGCGACGATGATCATGCCGACGATGAGGCCGAGCACCGCCGCCAGAACCAGCGCCGCGCCGGCTCCCGTCGAGAACAGCCAGTACGAGCGCGTCTGCCACGAAAAGCCCGACGCACTCCAGACGTCGAGACTGGGGAACTGCGCCGCAAGCGCGCGATGCAGCGCGCCCAGATCGGCGCCCGGCTCCGCCGATACGAGAAGATAGCTGCCGGTATCGGGGCTCGCGTTGGTCAGGCGCTGCGCCTCCCGCACCGAAGCGAAGACGTAAGGCGCCTGGGTGAAGGTACGGATGCCGTGCGTGAAACCGACGACGCGCGCACGGTGGCCGTAGATTTCGACCGTGTCGCCCAGCGCATGCACGCCGAGCTTCTGCGCATAGAGGCGATCGATGACGATGCCGTCCGGCCAGCGCAAATCATCGACATTGCCCGCCGCGAAATTCCACGGCTGCAATCCCGGATGCTGGAGATCGACGCCGACAACGATGACCGTCTCGGTGCCGCCGTCGGGCCGCTTCCACGGCGCGAAGCGGACGACGAGCGAGGCCGCCGTGGCGACGCCCGGGACGGCAAGCGCGCGGTAGCGTTCGTGCAGGCGAAGGTCGCCCGACTGATCGACGTTGCGCGCGCCGACCGCCGCGACCCAGAAATCGGCGTTGGCGTGGTCGATGAGGCTCGATGACGTCGCGGTGAACCCGAGCAGCAAGGCGAGTTGCGCCGCCATCAGAACGACGGAGAACGCGACCCCGGCAAGCGTGGTGGCGAAGCGGATCCGATCCTGTGCCAGGTTGCGCCACGCGAGCGTAAGCGCCACGGAAGCCAGCCATCGCCGCCGAACGCGGCCGGCGGCCGGAACCACAAAGTCTGTCGGCTGGACATCGATGTCCACAGGCAAGACGCACTCACTCCCTAGCAGCGTATCCTGGTCATCGCTTGGCGCCGCGGACATCGGGCCTTGGCCCGGGCGTCGATATAAGTATGACGCGGATTAACATCGTCTTAATAAACGCCTTGCGCACATCATCATCATGCAACCGTGTTCATGCCGCCTTCTCCGCGACGTCGGCAAGGTCGCCGGCGGCGTTCCGCCGCAGCGATGACGTGCCGATGCTGATCGGGCGACGCGGTATCCGGTCGTCGAATTCTCCGCAATGCGGCGACGGAAGCCGACTTTCGTTGGTAATGATCTTCCAGATTGCAGGATGCTCTACGGCGACCCGTTCGCACAGAGTCCGGGCGGGCGCATAGCAGGGCTGCCGCCAGCCGTGATAGGGGATCAACGGTCCGACCGGCTCGAAATGGAAGCCCAGGCGCGCGACCAAGCGGAGCAGTGAGGGTTCCATGATCGCACAGACGTTATCGACGCGATGGGCAAGGCCCATCTGCAGGGCCACGGCAATCAGGCCCAAGGTGATATGGGGAAGCCAGGGACGCGTCGCCATTTCGACTTCGCAAGGCCCCGCCTCGCGCCCGCCGTCATCGGTCACGCGGCGTCGGAGCTCCTTCGAAATCGCAAATCGAGAAAGTTCGCAGGTGGTCTCCAGTGGCAGGACGTCCCGGCGATGGACCAGCGGATCCTGGCACAATTTGTGGATCGGCAGGCAACCGTGCCTCGCTCCTCGTTTGTGCATGACGAGGCGGACTGTCCCGACGGTTATTCCGGTCTCGCGATCGCTTAACACCCCTTGGACGGCGTGGTCATCATACTCATCGCGCTCGAGCCCGTCCGGGTTGTCCGCCGGATCCAGGAAATTGCGCTCGACGCAGTAAACCTGGTACCGAAGCTGAAACGCCTTTCGTTGCTTCTCCGGTGTGTCCGCTTGAACGGCTTCAAACATATCTTGCTATCCCCCGCGAAAAGGGCGCGGCACGACGCAGCCGATGCCTCATCAAATGTTCCCCGGCAAGGTGACTATGTCACTCGACACCGTGCGGCCTGCGAGCCTGTCTGAACGGATCCGACAGACCCTTTTTCTAAGACCTCACCATCGTTGCCTGCACCACTCCGGTCGCCTCTATTCGCTGCGTCTTCAGTAAAATCAACTCCGATCGGTTAAAAAATTGCTAACAATACAGTACCAATCTGACATTATGTTCGTTGTTTCCGAGAATCTAGCGCGAACTCTCCAGTATATTCTGGGGGATGACTGAAAAATGACACAATATTATCTCAAGAATGCCGCATCAGCGCATCATCATTTGAAGTGATGACGCGCGTTTCAGGGGAACTCGTGCGAATCAATTGGACGCTAACCATGTTCCGAGCTTCACGTGCCCCTAAAGAGTTATACGCATTTTTGCGTCATGTCGAGCCGCTTCTGCAGCGGGGGTCCGCGTCGCGCTTCATGGCGGAAATGCGATGGTGAGCGCAGACCGTACCGCCAACTCGATCGCGGTTGGCGAGGCGCGTCTCGATGCGCCCGCGCGGATGCCGAAAAAGTCCCGCGGAGGCTCGACCTAACGGCGAAGTGTCAGCGCGACACGGAACATTGCCAAAAGGACGAAGAGGCATCCTCCGAGCACGATCGCAAACACGCCGGTCGCGCTGGTCACGAAGTTGAGAACGGTCTCGACGAGATTGAACTTTTCCGGGGGATTTGTATTTGGTCGCGGCTTCTCGCCATCGGTGACCCGGTCCTCCAGCGGGATGGAGAGCGCGGCGCCGGTCGAGGTCTCGGTCAGGTTGATGCTTCCCAGGCCCGCGGAGAGGTCGAGCTGCAGCTCAAACCTGCCCTGTCCGAAAATCGAGAAGCTGTTATCGAGGCCATAGGCGGCATTGGGCCGCACGACCGTCCGCAGCGCGTCACCGAGCACGCGGCTGTCGAGGAGCTGCTCGCCGAGGCTGAAATTGGTGCCGGTCACATCGTCGGCGGCCGTGGCAACCGACTGCGTCACAGTCTGTGGCCGCCGGCGCTCATTCGGGCGCTGCACCGAAACGATCGATCGCGCCACCGTGCGCAGTGTCGGGCCGTCATCCTGAACCAGCGAAACGTTGTCCATCTGTTCGGGCGGGGGGCGTTGCTGCGCCGCACCTCGCGGCGCGCCGGTGGCGTCCGCCGCCACGGGGCCTCCGGTTGACGGTAAAGCCCGGCCGTCATCGGCGAAACCCGGACCGCCCACTGCCCGCCCGATGTCAGGATCCACAGCCGTCGCCGTCTGCATCTGCGGCATCTGGTCGGGCTCGTGGATCGCGAAGGTACTGCCCAGGATCCGGCGCACAAGCGGGCTCTCCTGCAGCGACTGGGCGACGGCTTGGCGGCTCTCCTCAGCCGGATCGACCAGAAGCGCCGCTTCCAACGCGGATGTGCCGAGCGCGAGACCGTCTTGCGCCGGAACGGTGAAGGAAAGGCGTTCCACCATATGTTCGCCGCGCGGGAGCACGCTCCAAATGTTCGAATTCGATGCCGGAACGGAGGCTTCGGTCCGTTGCGCTTGCGGCTCGAGTGCGGGCAGGAGCGGCGCCGCCGTCGCTGTACCGGCGAGGAGTGTCAGGACCGCCGCCGCCGGCCACGATGCCAGCCGGCCTTGCCGCCGCCGGCAGGGGGCACCCCACCGCCGCACGATCCCGGTTTCCGGCCTCGCCGCGCGCATGTCCCAATTATGCCTCATTCGCGACGCGCCGGGACCAATAATAAGGTGCCCTTAGGCAGAATTAATCCCACGTAGAGGAACCAGAGGTTGCGCCTCGACGTTACGGAAAATTTGTGGAGAATTCAAAAAAGAAACAGGCACTGCCGGAGTGCCGTCTTGTCGCGGTATTCGCCGGGGGGTCGCCGGTCGCAGTAAGGAGGACGCCGGGTGCGGAGTGTCGTGGCGAGAGGATTACTCTCGGCACTGGCGGTGGTAGGGATCGCCGGATGCACGGCCAATCCCTTGTCCAGACCACCACCCGCGCCCGCGGTCGCGATGTCGCCCCCTCCACCGGCCGAGACCAAGGCGGAGGAGCGGCGCGACCGTTACATCGAGCGCGCCCTCGAACAGGCGCCGCCGGCCGGACTGCAGGGACGCCGCGAGATCGGGGTCGGCACCGGGTTCTTCATCGCGCCCGACAAGGTCCTGACCAATTATCACGTAGCCGGCCAGTGCGCGGCAGTGACGGTGGGAAATGGGGTCGAGGGCAAGGAGGTGCACGCCAAGCTCGTCGCCGGCAGCCCGAGCGACGATCTTGCCGTGATCGAGACCGCCGCCCCGATGGCCGAGCCGGCCCGCTTCGAGACGGCGCTCTACACGGAAACCGGCAACAACCTTGCGGTCGTGGGATATCCCGAGCACGGGCTGGTGGTGCTCGAGGCGGAATTGCGACCGATTTCGGCACGCGAACAGGACTTGGTGTCGGCGCGGCCGCGATATTTCTTTCATGGCTCGGTACACCCGGGCAATAGCGGCAGCCCGGTGCTCGACGATACCGGCGCGGTCGTCGGCGTGGTCGTGGCCAAGGTCGACACCGTTGCCGTTTATCAACGCTCCGGCCATGTCGTCGACGATATCGGCTTCGCCATCGCCAATCGCACGGTCTTCGACTTCCTTCGTCGCAGCGCCATCGCCTACCTGCCGGCACGACCGTCGCGCGGGCTTACGCCGGACCAACTTTTGAAGAAGGCGAACGGCTTCGTCCGTCAGGTCGGCTGCTGGCGATAGCGGACCCGGCCGCCGAAGGCCTGCCCTAACCACGCTTGCCAGCGGCGTCGGCGAACAGCAAGCCCAGCCCTTGCCGCAGCGAAAGCTTGGCCGTGCAGCCGAGCTGGCGGGCGGCCTGTCCGGGGTCGCCGATCGAGCTGCGGATATCGCCCGCCCGGGCCGCCGCGTATTCGAACACCGGCGTCACGCCAAGGCGGTCGGCCATCGTTGCCGCCAGTTCGAGCACCGTGGTGCCGATCCCGGTGCAGACGTTGTAGGCTGTGCCGGCCCGTTCGCGCGCCTCCATCGCGGCGATGAAGAAGGCGACCACGTCCGCCACAGCGACAAAATCACGCACCTGGCGGCCGTCGCCATGGATGGCGAGCGGTGCCTTGCGCCCCAGACGCTCGGCGAAGATCGAGATGACGCCCGAATAGGGTGAGCACGGATCCTGTCGCGGCCCGTAGACATTGAACAGCCGCAGGCCGACCGTCGGCACCAGGTAGAGTCGGCTGGCGACGCGGCCGTGCAGCTCGCAGCCGAGCTTGTCGGCGCCATAGGGATGGGTCGGGTGCGGCGGCGTCGTTTCCTGGAGGGGCACGGCGTCGGCGTCGCCGTAGACCGCAGCGCTCGAAGCGTAGACGACCCGCACCCCCGGCCCGGCGCTGCGGCGGGCGGCGTCGAAGATGTTGATGCAGCCGGTAAGATTGACGACGTGGCAGCCAACCCAGTCGCCGTTGCTCTGCTCGACCGAGGCGACCGCCGCAAGATGGAAGATGCCGTCGACATCACCCGTGCAAGCGCGCACGACGGCGCGGTCGGTGATGTCGCCGACGACCAGCTCGGCTGCGGCCGGCGCGTTCTCACGCTTGCCACTGGAGAGGTTGTCGAGAATGCGCACCCGGTGCCCGCGGCCAACCAACGCATCCGCGAGATGCGAGCCGATGAAGCCGCAACCGCCCGTGACGAGGAATTGTGCCATGCTACGTCTCTAGACCATCACGCGAGCCACAGATATGCCCGTCAAGATCGCCGCACAGGCATCAACAAGGGATTTATCCGGTGCGAGCTCTGCCCTCCGGCCAGGCGCCGGCGGGGCGGCCGGTGCCGTTCCTGATACGCGGCGGTGGCCGGTTTGGACCAGAGCTGGCGCGGCCGGCGCCGGGGGCCGAAATCGGTGACACGCGATCGGTTGCGGGTCGATCCGTTAATCCAAAAGCCATGATTCATCGTAAAAATAAGCTGAGGCTCAAGCGTTAAGCGACGGCAGGCTCGATGGGGCGCGGCCGTAGATTTGATATGGATAGCGGGTTTTTGTTGTTCGTGGTAAGGGCTGGGTGTGGGGGTTTGGGTTTTGGGGTTTGAATTTTCTCGGTTTGTCGGGTGGAGGGCGGATTGAGCGGGCTTGCTTTTCGCGTCCTTGT
>DATKQE010000070.1:0-61653 GCA_035532935.1 Allostellaceae bacterium | reverse complement strand
CCTCAATGCGCCGCTTCGGCGGCGATCACCGGCAGTTCGTCATAGGAATGGAACGGCGGCGGCGACGAGACCGTCCATTCGAGCGTGGTCGCGCCCTCGCCCCACGGGTTGGCGCCGACGCGCTTGCCGGCGAAGAGCGTGTGGAAGACGACGAAGATGAAGAACAGCGACGAGCCGAAGGAGATGAAGGCGCCGATCGAGGACACCATGTTCCAGCCGGCGAAGGCGTCGGGATAGTCGCTGATGCGGCGCGGCATGCCGGCGAGCCCGAGGAAATGCATCGGGAAGAAGGCCAGGTTGACGCCGATGAAGGTAGTCCAGAAATGGATGCGGCCGAAGGTCTCGTTGTACTGCCGTCCGCTCATCTTGCCGATCCAGTAGTAGAACCCGGCGAAGATGCCGAACAAGGCGCCGAGCGACAGCACGTAATGGAAGTGCGCGACGACGTAATAGGTGTTGTGGAGCGCCATGTCGACGCCGGCATTGGCCAGCACCACGCCGGTGACGCCGCCGACGGTGAACAGGAAGATGAATCCGACCGCGAACAGCATCGGCGTGTCGAAGGTGATCGAGCCCTCCCACATGGTCGCGATCCAGGAGAAGATCTTGATCCCGGTCGGCACCGCGATGACCATGGTCGCGGCGGTGAAATAGGCGCGCGTGTCGGCACTGATGCCGGTGGTGAACATGTGGTGCGCCCACACCATGAAGCCGATCACGCCGATCGACACCATCGCATAGACCATGCCGAGATAGCCGAAGATCGGCTTCTTCGAGAAGGTCGAGATGACCTGGCTGATGATGCCGAAGGCCGGCAGGATCATAATGTAGACTTCGGGATGGCCGAAGAACCAGAACAGGTTGAGGAACAGCAGCGGATCGCCGCCGCCGGCCGGATCGAAGAAGCTGGTGCCGAAATTGCGGTCGGTGAGCAGCATGGTGATCGCGCCCGCCAGCACCGGCAGCGACAGCAGCAGCAGGAACGCCGTCACCAGGATGCCCCACACGAACAGCGGCATCCGGTGCAGCGTCATCCCCGGCGCGCGCATGTTGAAGATGGTGGTGATGAAGTTGATCGCGCCCATGATCGAGGACGCGCCGGCGAGATGCAGCGAAAAGATCACCATGTCCACGGACGGACCGGGATGGCCGATCTTGGCGGAAAGCGGCGGATAGAGCGTCCAGCCGACTCCGGCGCCGCCGCCGATGACGGCCGAACTCAACAGCAGCGCGATCGCCGGCACCAGCAGCCAGAAGCTGATGTTGTTCATGCGCGGGAACGCCATGTCGGGCGCGCCGATCATCAGCGGCACGAACCAGTTGCCGAACCCGCCGATCAGCGCCGGCATCACCACGAAGAACACCATGATCAGCCCGTGCGCGGTGATGATCACGTTGTAGAGCTGATGGTCGTTGTGGAACAGCAGGTCGCCCGGCTGCATCAGATTGGCGCGCATGATCACTGAGAACAGGCCGCCGATGAGCCCGGCGCAGATCGCGAACACCATGTAGAGCGTGCCGATGTCCTTGTGGTTGGTCGAGCACAGCCAGCGCACCAGAAATCCCGGGCGATGGCTGTCATGCCCGTGGCCGTAAGCGGTCGCTTCATGTGCCATGTTCGGTCCTCGCGAAGCTCTAATGCGCCGTGGCGGCGGCAAGGCGCAGCCCGGATGCGTCGTTGCGGGCGAATTTCTTCTTGGCGGCCGCGACCCACTTTTCGAAGTCCGCCTTCGACACCGCCTCGATCTCGATCGGCATGAACGAGTGGTTGACGCCGCAGATCTGGTTGCACTGGCCGAAATACCTGCCGACGTGATTGACGCTCATCCAGGACTCGTTGGTGCGGCCGGGGACGGCGTATTCCTGCACGCCCATCGACGGCATGAACCAGCTATGGATGACGTCGGTGCTGGTGACGAGGATGCGGATCACCGTGTTGACCGGCACGACCACCGGATTGTCGACCCCGAGCAGTCGCGGATCGCCGTTCTTAACATCGTCGGCGTCGGACAGGATGTTGCTGTCGAAGCTCAGACCGCCCTGATCGGGATACTGATAGCTCCAATACCATTGGTGCCCGGTCACCTTGACGGTCATCGCGGGGTTTGCCGCCTTGTCCATGTAGTAGAGCAGCTTGAAGGACGGAATGGCGATGCTGACAAGGATCAGAATCGGCACCACCGTCCAGATCACCTCGATGAGCGGCGCATGCGTCGTCTTCGACGGCACCGGGTTGCGCTTGGCGTTGAAGCGCACGATGGCATAGAGCAGGAGCCCGAGCACGAAGAGCGTGATCAGGGTGATGATCACCAGCAACTCGTCGTGGAGCGCGTCGATGTGCTGGCGCACCGGCGAGGCCGCGGGCTGCATCCCCATCTGCCAGGGAAGCGGCTGCTCGATCGTGTCCGCAAGCGCGGCCGGCATCGCCGCAAGCGCGACGAGAAGCGACAGGCAAGCGCCCTTGAATCTGCTGCCGGCGGTCCCGACCACGCCTCTCCCGCCCATGCGACTTGTCCCCTCTAGCTCAGAATTCCGCCCGCCCGCACCGCAACTTACACGAAAGCCCGTGCCGGTCTCAACTCCGCCGGGGTCCGGCACCCTCATAACGCCCGGTGCGGTGCGGCGCCAACCGCATCTTTGCGACTTTATGCCGCATAATTGCCGCCGCCGCGCGGCCTCAGGCTCGCGCGGCGAGAATGAACGGCTCCGGCAGGCGCCCGTCCGCCACCCGGTCGCGGCAGCGGATGGGGAAGCACCTCGGCCTCGCCCATGAGCGCCTCCCGGGAAAATGCCGAGCCAGTGTAGCCAGCGCAGGATGCCGGGGCGGCGTCGCAAGACGGCGCTTTCCGGCACCGGCATCGCATCCCATATTTCGCTTGCCATATTTCGCTTGCCATATTTCGCTTGGTCCGGGCGCGCGTGCGCGGCATCGTGACGGGCCGTACAAGGAGTTTCGCGATGACCGATCTCGCCCGCACCGATGATCTCTTCTTCACCCGCACCGGCATGGACCGCGGCCGCGTCGAGCGCATCGTCGGCGAGGCGCTCGCCGGCATGGATGACGGCGAGCTATTCCTCGAATGGAGCCAGTCCGAGAGCCTGACCTTCGACGACGGCCGCATCAAGAGCGCGTCCTTCGACCAGAGCCAGGGCTTCGGCCTCCGGGCGCTCGCGGGCGAATCGTGCGGCTATGCCCATGCCTCGGAACTGTCCGAGGATGCGATCCGCCGCGCCGGGCGGACCGTGCGCGCGGTCAAGACCGGCGCCGGCGGCGTCATGGATGCCGCGCCCCAGGGCACCAATCGCCAGCTCTATACCGATGCCAATCCTCTCGGCGGCTACGACTTCACGGCCAAGGCCAAGCTGCTTGCCGATATCGACGCCTATGCCCGCAGCAAGGACCCGCGCGTGCGCCAGGTCTCGGCCTCGGTCGGCGGGCTGTGGCAGGCGGTGCAGATTCTCCGTCCCGATGACTGCCGCGTTGCCGACATCCGGCCGCTGGTACGGCTCAATGTCAGCGTCGTCGTGGGCGACGGCGACCGCATGGAGCACGGCTCCGCCGGGGCCGGCGGACGCGTCGAATATCATCGCTACTTCGATCCGGCAGCGTGGCGCGCCATGGTCGACGAAGCGCTGCGCCAGGCGCTGGTCAATCTCGGCTCGGTGCCGGCGCCGGCCGGCGCGATGACGGTGGTGCTCGGTCCGGGCTGGCCCGGGGTGATGCTGCACGAGGCGGTGGGCCACGGGCTCGAGGGCGACTTCAACCGCAAGAAGACCTCGGCCTTCGCCGGGCTGCTCGGTCAGCGGGTCGCGTCGCCGGGCGTGACGGTGGTGGATGACGGCCTGCTGCAGGATCGGCGCGGCTCGCTCACCATCGACGACGAGGGCACGCCCACCGGCACTACGGTGCTGATCGAGGACGGCATCCTCAAGGGCTATATGCAGGACCGGCTCAACGCCCGGCTGATGGGAATGCGCGCCACCGGCAACGGCCGCCGGCAGAGCTTCGCCCACGCGCCGATGCCGCGCATGACCAACACCTACATGCTGGCCGGCGACAAGGATCCCAAGGAGATCATCGCCGCGGTGAAGCGCGGGCTCTATGCCGTGCATTTCGGCGGCGGCCAGGTCGACATCACCTCGGGCAAGTTCGTGTTCTCGGCATCGGAGGCCTATCTCATCGAGGACGGCAAAGTCGGACCGGCGGTCAAGGGCGCGACGCTCATTGGCAACGGCCCCGACGCGCTTACCAAGATCACGATGATCGGCAACGACCTCGCGCTCGACCACGGCGTCGGCACCTGCGGCAAGGACGGGCAGAGCGTGCCGGTCGGCGTCGGCCAGCCGACGCTGCGCATGGACGGGCTCACCGTGGGCGGCACGGCTGCATGACGCCGGCGCGGGTCGGGCGCCTGCGCCCGGCCATCGCGCTCGCCCTGGCCGCGTTCGTTTGTGCCGCACCGGCAGGTGCGTGCGAACTCGCGACCGCGCCGACGACGCGTTGGACGATCGAACACAAGGGCGGCGTCGCCTGGCTGCGGACGCCGTGCGGCGACCCGTTCCTCGCGATCGGCGTCAACGTCGTCGATGCCGGCGCCTCGGGCGCCACGATCGACCGGCCGCATTACGCCTGGCGCCGCTTTGCGCGCTCGCGCGCCGCCTGGGCCGCGGCGACGCGGCGGCGGCTTCTCGCCTGGGGCTTCAATTCGGTCGGCGCGTGGTCGCTGGCGCCGCAGGCGCTGCGGCTGCCGACCGTGATCGATCTCGAACTGGGGCGGCTTTCCCGCTTCCATTGGTTCGATCCCTTCGCGCCGACGATGGCGCGGCGCATGGACGCCGAGGCGCGGCGCCTGACCGCGCCCTACCGCACGACGCCGCTGCGCCTCGGCTATTTCTCCGACAACGAGGTCGGGTGGTGGAGCGGGGCGCTGTTCCGGTTCTTCTCGCAAAAGCCCGCCACGAATTATACGAAGCAGCGCTGGGTCGAATTGCTGCGGACGCTCTATCATGACGATTGGCGCCGCTTCACCGCCGATTTCGTGCCGCCGCGGGGCGTGGCGTCATGGCCGGCGCTGCTGCGCGCGCGGGCGCCGACGCGGCTGCGCCCCGGCGGCGAGGGCAGCGCGGCCGTGGAGCGCTGGACCGCCATCGTGGCCCAGCGCTACTACACCCTCGCTGCCGCGGCGATCCACAAGGCCGATCCGGGCGCGCTCTATTTCGGCGACCGGCTGCCGATCTACTACGATCCCGATGCGGTGCGGGCCGAGGCGCCGCATGTCGATGCCATCGCCGTCAACGACAATGTCGACAGTCCCGAGGGCTGGATCGCGCCCTATTTCTTCGACGGGCTGCGGACGCTGAGCGGTGCCAAGCCGGTCTTCGTCTCGGAATGGTTCTTTGCTGCGCACCACAACCGCAGCGGCAATCGCAATAACGGCCACCTCATGACGGTGGCGACCCAGGCCGAGCGCGCGCGCGGCGCGGCGGCGGCGGCCCGGAACTTCGCCGCCTTGCCCGACCTCGTCGGCCTCGACTGGTTCCAGTATTACGACTATCCCCTGGGCGGGCGTGCCGACCACGAGGATTATGATTTCGGCCTCGTCGACATCAACGACCGGCCCTATGCCCGGCTGGTGGCCGCACTCGGCGCCGCGAACCGCGCGCTGCCGCAGCTTCATGCGGCGGCGCGGCCGCCGGCGCGCACGCCGCTCGCCGATTACGCCGTTCCCTACGCGCGGATCGACCTGGCGCACCGCTCGTTGATCGACTGGCCGAAGCCGGCCGCGCTGCTGCCGCCGCTGCGCACCGCGCCGGGCGCGGTCGCGTTCGGCGAGGCCTATCTCGCCTGGAGCGAGGCCGGCATCGCCGTCGCCACCATCGGCCAGGATTATTACGATCCCGATCTGCTGGCCTATCGCGGCGCGTTCCCGCTGAGCGAGGCCTATCGTCTCGAGCTCGATCTCGATGCCGGTGCGGGCCCGCGGCGCGTCACGCTCTACCTGGTCCCGCCGCCGCGCGGGGCGCGGCACGCGCCGATGCACGTTGCGCTCTGCGCCGGCGCGCCCGACGGCAACAGGTGTGCCGCGATACCGGGCGCGAGGGCGCTCTATCTCGGCGCCAATCAGCCGCGCGTCGTCGCCGAGGCGTTCGTTCCGTGGTCGGCGCTGGGCCGCGACGGGCCGCCCGCCGACCGCCGCGTGCGGCTCGAGGTCTCGTCGCAGAGCTGGTATCGCGCGCGGTGGATGTCGCTTTCCGGCTTGACGCCGGATCAGGGCTCGGCCGATCCCGCGCGCTGGGCCGCGGTGAAGCTGGCGCCGCCGCCTTCGTGAGCGGCGCCGCTCAGTAGGCCAGCTCCTGATAGATCGGATCGACGCTCCCGCCCCAATTCGCGGCGAAGCGCTCGAGCAGCCGTTCCGCCGGCGTGCGGCCGGACTGGGCGATCTCAAACAGCGTCGCCAGGAAGTGGCTCTCGTCCTGGCCGGTGCCGTCGAGCCGGGCGCGGCGATGCAGCCCGCCGCGGGCGATCTCCAGCACCGTCAGCGCCACCTCGCGCAGCTTGCGGCCGCGGAACGGCGTCGCAAGACCGAGGCGCGGCGCGTCCCGGCGCAGCGCGTCGCGCTCGGCATCGGTCCAATCCGCGACCAGCGCGGCCGCTTCGTCGAGCGCCTGCTGATCATAGAAAATTCCGCTCCACAGCGCCGGCAGCGCGCAGATCTGCGCCCATGGCCCGGCATCGGCGCCGCGCATCTCGAGAAAGCGCTTGAGCCGCACCTCGGGAAAGGCGGTGGTCAGATGATCGACCCAGTCGCTCATCGTCGGAATGGCGCCCGGCAGGCCCGGCAGGCGTCCGGCGATGAAGTCGCGGAACGACTGGCCCGCGACATCGATGTAGTTGCCGTCGCGGTAGACGAAATACATCGGCATGTCGAGCATGTAGTCGACATAACGCTCGTAGCCGAAACCCGGCTCGAACACGAACGGCAGCATGCCGCTGCGATCGGGATCGACGTCGGTCCAGACATGACTGCGATAGCTCAGATAGCCGCTCGGCCGGCCTTCGACGAAGGGCGAATTGGCGAACAGCGCGACCGCCACCGGCTGCAAGGCCAGCCCGACGCGGAACTTCGCCACCATGTCGCGCTCGCTGCCGAAATCGAGATTCACCTGCACCGTGCAGGTGCGCAGCATCATGTCGAGGCCCAGCCGGCCCTTGGTCGGCATATAGCGGCGCATCACCGCATAGCGCCGCTTGGGCATGAACGACACGTCCTCGCGCCGCCATTTCGGCAGGAAGCCGAGGCCCAACAGGCTGAGGCCAAGCTCGTCGCACACCGGACGAAGCTGACGCAGATGCTCGCCCACCTCGCTGCAGGTCTGGTGCAGATTGTCGAGCGGCGCGCCCGACAGCTCGAACTGCCCGCCCGGCTCGAGCGAGATCGAGGCCGTGCCGTCGGACAGCCCGATCAGATTGTCGCCGTCGCGGACCGGCTGCCAGCCGAACCGCATCAAGCCCTCGAGAAGGGCGCGAATCCCGTCGCTTCCATCGTAGGGGACGGGGCGCAAATCGGCGCGGCGGAACACGAATTTCTCGTGCTCGGTACCGATCCGCCACGCCGAACGCGGCTTTTCGCCGGCGGCGATATAGGCGACAAGCTGCCGCTTGTCGGTGATCGGCTCACCGCCGGAAAGCGAAGGACCGGACATGACGCGGTATGGAACCCCTTCGACGTCTAGGAAGATGGAGCGGCCTCGATGCCCGCCCGCCGTCGACGCACCGCGCCCCAGTCGCCCCCCATCGCCTGGACCACGGCCAGCCCCGCAAGCGCTGCGGTTTCGCTGCGCAACACGCGCGGGCCGAGGCCGACCGGGCAAACAAACGGGAGTTTCCGAAGGGCGTCAAGCTCGGATTCTGCGAAGCCGCCCTCCGGTCCGACCAGCACGGCCCGCGGGCCGGGCGAAAGCGCCGCCGGCGCGGCGCCGATGGGGGGCGCCGCGCCGGTCTCGTCGCACAGGACGAGGCGGCGTTCGGGCGGCCAGGCGGCGAGGCAGGTTGCGAGCGGCACGGCCGGCCGGAGCTCGGGGAGAGTCAGCCGCTCGCTCTGCTCGGCGGCTTCGCAGGCGATGGCGTGGAGCCGGGCCGGATTGAGCCGCTCCACCATCGTGTGCGCGGTGACGACCGGAACCAGCGCGCTCACGCCGAGCTCGGTCGCCTTCTCGACGAGGAAATCGAGCCGCGCGCGCTTGATCGGCGCGAACACCAGCCACAGATCGCCGTCGTCGGCCTGGGCGCGAAGCCGCTCCTCGGCCATGACCATGCCCGTGCCGCGGCCGAGCGCCGCGATCCGCGCGCGCCATTCCCCGTCGCGGCCGTTGAACAGCGCCACGACATCGCCTTGCCCGAGCCGCAACACGGTGCGCAGCCGATGCGCCTGCTCCGGCGCCAGCGCGACGGCGGTTCCGGCGGCGAGGCCGCTTTCGATGTAAAGCCGCGTTGCCCACGGTGTCGGCATTGGCGGAGCTTAGCCGATGGCGGCGGGGGGCGGGAACGCCGCTATGCCTTGGTCCAGCGGTCCGCGGCCTGGTCGTCGGCGGCATGCGCCTCGACCCAGCGCGGTCCGGCGGGCGTCTCCTCGAGTTTCCAGAACGGCGCCTTGGTCTTGAGCCAATCGACCAGGAATTCGCAGCTCGCGAAGGCGGCCGCCCGATGCGCCGATCCGGTCACGACCAGAACGATGCGGTCGCCCGGCTCGAGCCGGCCATAGCGGTGAACGATCAGCGTCGCCTCGAGCGGCCAGCGCTGCCGCGCCTCGGCCTCGATCGCCGCGAGCGCGCGCTCCGTCATGCCGGGATAGTGCTCGAGCGTCATCGCGGCAATGCGGTCGCCGCCGGCAACATCGCGTACCAGGCCGACGAAAGACACGATGCCGCCGATGCCCGGCCGCCCGGGCGCGAGCGCGGCGATCTCGGCGCCGACATCGAAATCCTCGCGCTGGACCCGGATCATCTCAGCCGCCCGTCATCGGCGGGAACAGCGCCACCTCGTCGCCGGACGCCAGCTTGTGGTCCCAGGCGACATACTCCTTGTTGACCGCAACCCGCACGAGCTTGTGGTTGCGCAACGCTTCGGCGAAGCCCGGTCCGCGCGTCTTGAGCCATTCGACCAGGCCCGCGACGGTGTCGACGCCGGCGGGCGGATCGATCGTCTCCTCCGCCGTGCCGATGCGTGCCCTCAGCCACGCGAAATAAAGAACGCGCATTCACCGCCTCCAGCCCTTGAGCTAACTCTTCTGCGGGCCGCTTTCAACCCGGCCGCACACGGGCGCGACGCGGCGTCAGCCGAGCACTTCGCTGAACGGGAGGAAATCGACCGCCATGCCGGGCGCGACGCGGGTGACGCCGGCGCCGATCGCGACCAGCCCGTCCGCCGCCACCAGCGACGACAGGATGCCGGCACCGTCGCGCGGATATTTCCGCGCGATCCAGCCACCGTCGGCGTCGGGCTCAAGCCGGGCGCGGAGAAATTCGGCGCGGCTCGCCTTCTTGTCATAGGCGAAGCCCGCGACCACGCGATAGAGCCGCGGCGCGATGGCGGTCGCGCCCTGGAGCCGCAGAATGAGCGGCCGCGCCAGCAGCAGGAACGTCACCATCACCGCGACCGGATTGCCCGGCAGTCCCAGGAACGGCACGCTGCCGATCTGCCCCATCGCCGCCGGCCGGCCGGGCCGGATCGCGAGCCGCCAGAAATGCAGCCGGCCCAGCGCCTCCACCGCCGCCTTGACGTGATCCTCCTCGCCGGTCGACACGCCGCCCGAGGTGACGATGAGATCGTGCGTTTCCGCTGCCGCGGCGATCGCCGCGCGCACTGCCGCCGCGCGGTCGGGCAGGATGCCGAGATCGCTCACCGTGCAGCCGAGCCCCGCGAGCAGCGCGTGGAGCGAATAGCGGTTGGCGTCGTAGATCGTCCCCGGCGAAAGCTCGGTGCCCGGCTCGCGCACCTCGTCGCCGGTCGAGAGCAGCGCGACGCGGATCCGGCGATAGACCGGCAGGTCGGTGCGGCCGAGCGCCGCGGCGAGCCCGATCTCCTGCGGCCGCAGCCGAAGGCCGGGCGTCAGCGCGATGCTGCCGGCGGCGATGTCCTCGCCGCGCGCGCGGCGATTGGCGCCGTGCTTGATGCCGGGCGGCAGGCCGACGCTGCCGTCGCTCTCGCGGCAATCCTCCTGCATCAGCACGGTGTCCGTGCCCGCGGGCATCGGCGCGCCGGTGAAGATGCGGATCGCCTCGCCGGGCCGGGTCGAACGGCCGAGCGGGTGGCCGGCGGCGGCGCGTCCACCGACCGGCAGCACGGTCGGCGCGTCGGCGGCGAGATCGGCGAAGCACACGGCATAGCCATCGACCGCGGCATTGTCGTACGGGGGTAGGTCGCGCGACGCGCTGACGGGAGCGGCGAGAATGCGTCCTGCGGCTTCCTTGAGCGGCACGGTTTCCACCGGCGGCAGCGGCAGCGGCGCGGCGCGGATGCGCTCCAGCGCCGCTTCGGCCGACATCAACGCGCCGCCAAAGGCGAAGCAGTCATCGCTCAATTGCGCCATGGACGACCTCGAGGCGGCAGTGAGCGATGATGAACGCGGCGATGGCGGTTTCATCGTCGAGTGGCAGCAGCGGCACCGGCAGGCCGGCGACCGGCTCGTCCGCGGCGACCGCGACGATTTCGGGATCGTCGATGCATAGCAGCGGCTTGCCGATCGCGGGGCGGTGGATCTCGAGCTTGGGGTAGGCTTCGTGCTTGAAGCCTTCAACCAGGACGAGATCGACCGGACTCATGTGGGTTATGAGCGCGGCGAGCCCGGGCTCGCGGGCGCCGCGGTGCTCGTGCATCAGGGCCCAGCGCCGGGCGGACGAGACCAGCACTTCGCTCGCGCCGGCCTGGCGATGCTTCCAACTGTCCTTGCCGGGCTGATCGATGTCGAAGTCGTGATGCGCGTGCTTCACCGTCGACACCGTGATCCCGCGCGCGATCAGCGCCGGAACGAGGCGGGTGACCAGCGCGGTCTTGCCGCTGCCGCTCCATCCGGCGAGGCCGAAGATGCGCGTTGCCCCGCCGCTCACGTGGCGCGGCTCGGTTTTGCCGTCTTGATCGCCGGGCGTTCTTCCTGCATGTGGCTGAGCCCGGTGCGCAGATAGTCATAGCCGGTAACGATGGTCAGGGCCGCGGCAAGCCACAGCAGCGTCTCGCCCGTGGCGCGGACCGGCAGCGCGGCCGGGCCGGCATCGCCCACCAGCAGCACGCCGATGGCGACCATCTGAATCGCGGTCTTCCATTTGGCGAGGCGCGAGACCGGCATGCGGACCCGAACTGACGCAAGATGCTCGCGCAAGCCCGAAACCAGGATTTCCCGGCACAGGATGACCAGCGCCGGCAGGATGGTGGGGGATGAGATGCGCCCCATCACGGCCAGCATGAACAAGGTGGTCGCGACCAGCAGCTTGTCGGCGATGGGGTCGAGAAAGCGGCCGAGCTCCGATTGCTGCTTCCAGGCGCGCGCAAGCCGCCCGTCGAGCCAGTCGGTGATCCCGGCCAGCGAAAACAGCACGCAGCCGAGCCATGGACCGGCCGGCGCGGGCATGTAGAAGGTGACGATCACCAACGGGATCGCGACGATCCGCGACAGGGTCAGCATGTTCGGAAGCGTCGTCAGCATATCGAGAAGCCCGGCCCGCTGCACCGCGAACGCCCTGGCATCGAGTTTAGCCTTCGGCATGGAAATGGTCATAAACCTTTTTTGCAACGGTTCTGCTAATTCCGGCGACACGTTCGAGATCGGACAGTCCGGCGCGGGCCACGCCCCGGGCCGAGCCGAAATGGTGGAGCAGGGCGCGCTTGCGCCGCGCGCCGATGCCGGCGATCTCGTCGAGCGGCGAGGCGCCGATGCCCTTGGCCCGCCGCGCGCGATGCGTGCCGATGGCGAAGCGATGCGCCTCGTCGCGCAGGCGCTGGAGGAAATAGAGCACCGGGTCCTTGGGCTCGAGGCTCACCGGCGGCAGGCCGGGGCGGAAGAATCGTTCGCGCCCGGCGTCGCGGTCGGGCCCCTTGGCGATGGCCACCACCGGCACGTCGGCGATGCCGAGCGCGGCGAGGGCGCTTTCAACCGACGAGAGCTGGCCGGCGCCGCCATCGACGAGAATGAGATCGGGCCAGGTGCCGTTGGCCCGCTCGGGATCCTCCTTGAGTGCGCGGGCGAAGCGCCGGCCGAGGACCTCGCGCATCATCGCGTAATCGTCGCCCCGCGCTGGCCTGGCGGCGGCGGACTCGCCTTCCGGTACGGCTGCTGATGTGGCGGCGCCGCGGATGTTGAACTTGCGATAGGCGTTCTTGATGAAGCCGTCGGGGCCGGCGACGATCATGGCGCCGACCGCGTTGGTCCCCTGGATGTGGCTGTTGTCATAGACCTCGATGCGCTGCGGCGGCGCTTTGAGGCCGAAGGCCTCGGCGAGCCCGGCCAGGAGCTTCTGCTGGCTCGAACTTTCGGCGAGCCGGCGGCCCAGCGCCTCGCGGGCATTGACGAGGGCGTGTTCGACCAGCTTGCGCTTGTCGCCGCGCTGCGGCGTGACCAGCTCGACCTTGTGCCCGGCTCGGGACGACAGCGCCGCGGCCAGGAGATCGCGGTCGGCCGGGACATGGCTGGTCAGGACCGCCGGCGGCGGCGGCTTGTTGTCGTAGAACTGGCCGATGAAGGCGGCGAGCACAGCGTCGAGCCCGAGCTGCTTGTCGTGACTCGGGAAATAGGCGCGATTGCCCCAATTCTGTCCGCCACGAAAGAAAAATACCTGGATCGAGGTCTGTCCGCCCGCCTGATGCGCGGCGATGACGTCGGCGTCGCCCAGGTGCTGCACGTTGATGTCCTGGCGCCCCTGGACTTGCGTCAGCGCGCGGATGCGGTCGCGCAGGAATCCGGCGCCTTCGAATTCGAGCCGGTCCGCCAGGGCCTGCATGCGCCGGGCGAGTTCCTGCTGTACATCTTTACTGTGCCCTTTGAGGAACGCGCGCGCCTCGGCCACGAGCTTGGCATAGCCGTCGCGGTCGATGCGGCCGACGCAGGGCGCACTGCAGCGCTTGATCTGAAACAGCAGGCACGGCCGGCTGCGGCTGGCGAACATGCTGTCGCTGCACGACCGCAGCAGGAAGGCGCGCTGCAGCGCGATGAGCGTGCGGTTGACCGCGCCGGCCGAGGCAAAGGGGCCGAAATAGTCGCCGGCCTCGCCGCGGGCGCCGCGATGCTTCATCAGCCGCGGAAAGTCGTGAACGCCGGTAATATGGATATACGGAAAGGACTTGTCGTCGCGGAGCAATACGTTGTACCGCGGCCTGAGCCGCTTGATGAGGTTGCATTCGAGCAGCAGCGCCTCGACCTCGGTATGCGTGACGACCACCTCGAGCGCATGGGTCTCGGCGACCATGCGCAAGAGCCGATTGGAGAGGTTGGCGAGATGCGTATAGCTCGCGACCCGGTTCCTGAGATTCTGCGCCTTGCCGACATAGAGCGCGTCGCCCTTGGCATTGAGCATGCGATAGACGCCGGGGGTCGGCGGCAACGTCCGCAGCGCTGTGCGGATCGTGGCGACGCCGCGCGTCAGCGCGCTGTCTTCGGCGGGCTCGGGCATTCCTGCCCGATCGCTGCCGTCGGCTATCGTCTCGGTCTCGGCCATCGCTTCTTCACTTGGCTCGCTCGCGGCCGCCCGTCAACTGCGCGCGCCGCGAGACCGGTCCCGCAGGGTGCGGTTGCCGGCACGGCATGGATATCCACGGTTGTTGTGGAAAAATCTGTTGGGAACCGAACGGCGCGGCATGCTGTCGCAGCCTAATCCGCACTTTTCGCGGAATTGCCTAAAAATTAATCAATCTTCCTAAGCGGTTGAATTTTCATAGTATTCCCCATGGCAACGGTAAACGTTTCGTAACGTGACTTTAACATTGGCGAATTCCGCGGTGGGGCAGGCGCCGGACCGCCTGCTGTGAACAACTGGCTCTCACCAGGGGCGGCGGAAAGCCCGGCGAATCCGTTGCTTACCGGTCACAATCTATTCCGGATGTGAGTAGTCGGCGCCGGGCTGGGCCCAGCCGAGGTGCTGGCCGCCGTCGAGTGCGATCATCTGTCCGGTCAGCGCCGGGGCAGCGAGAATGAAGCGGACCGCGGCGGCGATCTCCTCGGGCGTGGTGCCGCGCTGCAAGGGCGTTGCCGCGCATTGGCGCCGGAACTGCGCCGCGCTTTGGCGCGGGCTCGGCAAGGTCGGGCCGGGGCCGATACCGTTGACGCGGATGCGCGGCGCCAGCGCCAGCGCCATCGTCCGGGTGAGCGTCCACAGCCCGGCCTTGCTCAGCGTGTAGCTGATGAAATGCGGCGTCAGGTTCCACACCCGCTCGTCGAGAAGATTGATGATGGCACCGGTGCGATCGGCGGGCAGTTGGCGCGCGAAATCCTGCATCAGCACGAAGGGGGCGCGGAGATTGCTCTCGATGTGGCGGTCCCAACTCGCCCGCGTCGCCTCGAGCGCCTCGTCCCGCTCGAACACCGCCGCGTTGTTGACGAGGCAGCCGAGCGGACCCAGCGTCGCCGCTGCCGCCGGCACCAGCGCCGCCGTCTCGGTCTCTTGCGCGAGATCGGCGCCGAGCGCCACCGCCCGGCCACCGCCGCGCAGGATCTCGGCGACGAGCCCCTCGGCCGCGTCGCGCGCATGGCGATAATGTACCGCCACCGCCCAGCCGTCGCCGGCCAGCCCCAGGACGATGGCGCGGCCGATGCGCTGCGCCCCGCCGGTCACCAGTGCCGCGCGCGGCATGGGGTTGGCGCGGTCCGTTCCGGTCACGGGCCCCGCCGCCGCGATCGCGCTTTGGCCTTGGCGAGTTCCTTGGCCGAGGTGCCGGCCCGGCCGCCCTTGGAACGCCCGGTCGGCCGCGTCCCCGGTCCCGCGTCGAGGCCGAGGTCGTTTTCCTCGAGGCGGCGGATCTCGTCCCGGAGCCGCGCCGCCTCCTCGAATTCGAGATCGGCGGCGGCGGCGCGCATGCGCTTTTCGAGATCGGCGATCACCGCTTGCAGGTTCGAGCCCTGATAGTGCAGCGCCGCATCGGCGCCGGTGTCGACGGTGACGTGGTCGTGCTCGTAGACGCTGTCGAGGATGTCGGCGATGCCGCGCTTGATGCTTTCGGGGGTGATGCCGTGCGCGGCGTTATAGGCCTGCTGCTTCTCGCGCCGGCGGTTGGTCTCGTCGATGGCGGCGCGCATGCTGTCGGTGACGCGATCGGCATAGAGGATGGCGCGCCCCTCGACATGGCGCGCGGCGCGGCCGATGGTCTGAATGAGTGCGGTGCGCGAGCGCAGATAGCCCTCCTTGTCGGCATCGAGGATGGCGACGAGCGCGCATTCCGGGATGTCGAGGCCCTCGCGCAGGAGGTTGATCCCGACCAGCACGTCGAACACGCCCAGACGCAGGTCGCGAATGATCTCGATGCGCTCGATGGTGTCGACGTCGGAATGCATGTAGCGCACGCGCAGGCCGTTTTCGTGAAAGTACTCGGTGAGCGCCTCGGCCATCTTCTTGGTGAGCGTCGTCACCAGCACGCGCCGCCCGGCCTTGGCGCAGTCGCGGCATTCGGCCATGAGGTCGTCGACCTGGTGCTCGACCGGGCGCACTACCGGCACCGGATCGACGAGGCCGGTGGGGCGTACCACCTGCTCGACGAAGACGCCGCCGGCGCGTTCGAGCTCCCACGGTCCGGGCGTCGCCGAGACACACACCGTTTGGCCGCGCATCGCGTCCCATTCCTCGAACTTCAAGGGCCGGTTGTCGATGCAGGACGGCAGCCGGAAGCCAAAATCGGCGAGCGTCGACTTCCTGGCGAAGTCGCCGCGGAACATGCCGCCCAATTGCGGGATGGTGACGTGGCTCTCGTCGACGAAGACGAGCGCGTCCCGGGGCAGGTACTCGAACAGCGTCGGCGGCGGCTCGCCCGGCTGCCGGCCGGTGAGATAGCGCGAATAGTTCTCGATGCCGGCGCAGCTTCCGGTGGCGGCGATCATCTCGATGTCGAACCGGGTGCGCTGCTCCAGCCGCTGCAGCTCGAGCAGCTTGCCCTGCGCCTCGAACTCCCGGAGGCGGGTGACGAGGTCGCGCTTGATCTCCTCGATCGCCTGATTGAGCGTCGGTTTGGGCGTGACGTAGTGGCTGTTGGGGTAGATCTTGATCGCCTCGAGCGACGCAGTCTTCTCGCCGGTCAGGGGATCGAATTCGTGGATCGCCTCGAGTTCGTCGCCGAACAGCGACAGGCGCCAGGCGCGGTCCTCGTAATGCGCCGGGAACAGCTCGATGGTGTCGCCGCGCACGCGGAAGGCGCCGCGCACGAAATTGGTGTCGTTGCGGCGGTATTGCAGCTCGACGAGTTGCGCCAGGAGGCGCGTGCGGTCGACCTGCTGACCCGCCGCGAGCGTCACCGTCATCTCGGCATAGGTTTCGACCGAGCCGATGCCATAGATGCACGAGACCGAGGCGACGATGATGGTGTCGCGGCGCTCGAGAATGGCGCGCGTCGCGGCGTGGCGCATGCGGTCGATCTGCTCGTTGATCGAGGATTCCTTCTCGATATAGGTGTCGGTGCGCGGGACGTAGGCTTCGGGCTGGTAGTAGTCGTAATAGGAGACGAAATACTCGACCGCGTTCTCGGGGAAGAAGCTCCTGAACTCGCCGTAGAGCTGCGCCGCCAGCGTCTTGTTGGGCGCGAGGATGATCGCCGGGCGCTGGGTCGCGGCGATGACATGAGCCATGGTGAAGGTCTTGCCCGAGCCGGTGACGCCCAACAGCACCTGCTCGCGCTCGCCGCTGGCGATGCCGGCGACGAGCTCGGTGATCGCCTGCGGCTGGTCACCGGCGGGCTGGAACTCGGAGTGGATCGCGAACCGCTTGGCGACATCGTCGAGCGGCCGGGCGGCGGTCACGAGCGGCATCGCGATAGAATAAGACGTGCGCGGCGGCGGCGCCAGAATCGGCTGCGGCGGGTGCTAGCCGGCATGAGGAGGCAGCCGGCAGGGAAAACGGCCGCGGCTATTGACAAATGACAATTGTCGATTTACATCACGGCGTGCGTGATCCGGAACTTCAAACATCGCGGCTTGCGCCGGCTTTACGAGGACGATGATCGGCGCGGGCTCTATGCCGAGCACGTCGAGAAAATCCGGGTCGTGTTGGCGCGGCTCGATCGTGCATCGAAGCCAGACGACATGGCGCTGCCGGGATTGCGTCTGCATCCGCTCAAGGGCGCGCCGGCCGGGTTTTGGAGCGTCACGATCCGGGCGAATTGGCGGATCGTTTTCCGCTTCGAGGGCCGGAACGTCGCCGATGTCGATTCGGTCGATTATCACTAGCGAAATAGGAACAACCCATGCCGATGAAAAATCCACCGCACCCGGGCCGGTCCATCCGGCTCGATTGTCTGGAGCCGCTCGGCCTGTCCGTGACGGAAGCCGCCAAGGCGCTCGGCGTCACCCGTCAGGCACTCAACAACGTCGTCAATGGCAAGAGCGGCATTTCGCCGGAGATGGCCATCCGCCTCTCGAAGGCCTTCGGCAGCTCGCCGGAAACGTGGCTCGGCATGCAACTCGATTACGACCTGGCCCAAGCCCGCCGACATGAGGCCGATATCCATGTCGGGCGAATCCGCCATGCTCGACCGACGCACCCGCAATCCGCCTGATCCGCCGTCGAGCGCGAATGGCGCCAAGCTGCGCGCTGCCAGGGTTAGCCGCGCGCGGCGCCGGCGCCGGAATCGGCTGCGGCGGGTGTCGTGCGGGCCGCACTTTTGGGATCAGTGGCCTGACTTACTGGGATTTTGGCGCCGGCCCGTCGGTTTCCGGCCGGGGCGGTCAGTCGCGCCGGCGCACCCATCGGAGCATCGCCCAGAACAGGCAACCGATGGCCCCTCTCTCGGCGCCCGAGCGCGACCCCGATCTACCGGGAGCCGCCGCTGCCCATCGCCGGCGATGCCGACCGCGACGACCATCGCGCCGGCAATGACGACTACACCCAGGCCGGAAACCTGTTCCGGCTGATGACGCCAGAGCAGCAGCGCCGCCTGATCGCGGCCATCGTCGGCGCGATGCAGAGCGTGCCGCGCGCGATCCAGCGCCGCCAGGTCCGCCACTTCGCCAAATGCGATCCCGCCTATGGCGCCGGCGTGGCCGCGGGGCTGGGCCTCGCGCCGAGCGAGATCGCCGCGGAATAGGCGGGCATGCGCCGCAACATGATTCATGACGAACGACGCGTTCGCGTCGCATACTGGGCCTTCTTTTGTTCCGGCCAAGAGGGAGACCGATCATGCCGAACTACACCACGCAGAACGATCTCAGCGCGAA
The DNA here is from genome assembly GCA_035532935.1 of Allostellaceae bacterium. Lineage (GTDB taxonomy): Bacteria > Pseudomonadota > Alphaproteobacteria > ATCC43930 > CGMCC-115725 > DATJLY01. Next base: position 43,255 of record DATKQE010000070.1, on the reverse strand, counting down.
TGCCAAGGCGGTGTCGATCGCGCTTTTGAACGCGCGGCTTGCCGATGCGATCGATCTGGCGCTGCTCACCAAGCAGGCGCACTGGAACATCAAGGGGCCGCAATTCATCGCGCTGCACGAGATGATCGACGGCTTCCGCACCGAGATCGACGGCCATGTCGACACCATGGCCGAGCGTGTGGTCCAGCTCGGCGGGACCGCGCTCGGCACCACCCAGGCGGTCGCCAAGGGGACGACGCTCGCGCCCTATCCGACCGACATTCACCAGTCGAGCGCGCATCTCGCCGCGCTGATCGAGCGCTATGCCAAGGTTGCGAAGGCCGTCCGCGCCGGGATCGACGAGACCGGCACTGCCGGTGACATGGACACGGCCGATCTCCTGACCGGGTTCTCGCGCGCGCTCGACAAGTCGCTGTGGTTCCTCGAGGCCCATGTCCAGGAGCCGCGCTGACACCACGCCTCTTTTGTCATCGCGCGCGGCGAAGCGATCTTCCCGAAGGTCGCTTCGCCGCCGCGCGCGGCGTGATGACAGGGGTTGGCGGAGCGCGGGTCGATCTTGCGCCTGAACCCCCGGCGCACTAATTTACGCGGCCGTTTTCGGGGACCGCCATGGCCTTCATCGCCGACCGCCTGCAGCGCATCAAGCCCTCCGCCACTATCTTCATCGCCAACAAGGCGATGGCCATGAAGGCGGAAGGCCGCAATGTCATCGGCCTGGCCCAGGGCGAGCCCGATTTCGACACACCGCAGAACATCAAGGACGCGGCCAAGCGCGCGATCGATCGCGGCGAGACGAAATACACCCAGGTCGACGGCACGCCGGCCTTGAAGGCCGCGATCTGCGCTAAGTTCAAACGCGAGAACGGCCTCGACTACACGCCGCAGCAGATCAGCGTCGGCACCGGCGGCAAGCAGGTGCTGTTCAACGCGCTGATGGCGACGGTCAATCCCGGCGACGAGGTGATCGTGCTGGCGCCCTATTGGGTGTCATATCCCGACATCGTGCTGCTGTGCGACGGCACGCCCGTCGCCGTGCCCTGTTCGCAGAATCACGGCTTCAAGCTCAGGCCCGAGGATCTCGAGGCGGCGATCACGCGCAAGACCAAGTGGCTCCTCCTCAACTCGCCGTCGAACCCGACCGGCGCGGCCTACACCGCGGACGAACTCAAGGCGGTGGCGGCGGTGCTGATGCGCCATCCCGATGTGTTCGTGCTCGCCGACGACATCTACGAGCATCTCGTCTATGACGATTTCGTCTTCACCAGCCTCGCTCAGGTCGAGCCCAAGCTCTATGGCCGCACGCTCACCCTGAACGGCGTCTCCAAGGCCTATTGCATGACCGGCTGGCGCATCGGCTATGGCGGCGGGCCGACCGAGCTGATCAAGGCGATGGCGGCGCTGCAATCGCAATCGACCACCAATCCCAGCTCGATCAGTCAGGCCGCCGCGGTCGAGGCGCTCAATGGCCCACAGGATTTTATTCCGCGCAATGCCGCCGTGTTCAAGCAGCGCCGCGACCTCGTGGTGGCGATGCTGAACCGCTGCGAGGGGCTCTTTTGCCCGACGCCCGAGGGCGCGTTCTACGTCTATCCCTCCTGCGCCGGCGTGCTCGGCAAGCGCACGCCCGAGGGCAAGACGATCGAGACCGACATCGATTTCTGCACCTACCTGCTCGATGCGGTCGGGATCGCGGTGGTGCCGGGCACGGCCTTCGGGCTCGCCCCGCATTTTCGCATCTCCTACGCCACCTCGACCGAGGAGTTGACCGAGGCTTGCAACCGCATCGCCCGCGCGTGCGAAGCACTGGCGTAGGCGCGGGCGCGCCTCAAATTCGCGGGTCGGGACAGGGCAGGCCGAACAGGACGGCGCCGTAGAGCGAACCCTGGATGTCCCAGGAGATGCCGAAATGATGCGCGATCGCGCGCAGGTCGCGCCAGCCGCGCTGCACCGGGTGGTCGCTCATCAGGCCCTGCGCGCCGAGGATCGGGAATAGGCGCTCGACGGCACGGACCAGGGAAAGCCCGGCATAGCCCACGTCGCGGCGCCAGCGCACGCGCTCGATGAGCGGGAAATCCCCGCCGGCGCGGGCGCGGGCGACGATCTCGTCGCGGGTGCGGAAGACGAGCGCCGATGCGGCTTCGATCTCGGCGAGGCTTTCGGCGACGCGGAGCTGGATGCTCTGGTGCTCGGAAACCGGCACGCCGCGCCGCGTGCGCTGCGCCTGAAGTCCCGCAACGACGGTCTCGGCGATGCCGCGGGCGATGCCGAGCGCATTGCCGATGAGATTGTAGGTGAAGGGCGCGAGCGCCGGCATGCGATAGAGGTAATGGTCGTTGACGGCGCTGCCCGGGGTGGGTCCGCCCTTCACCGCCGCGACGTCGAGGAGGCGGTGGTCGGGCACCAGCACGTTGTCGACGACGATGTCGTTGCTGCCCGAGCCGGCAAGCCCGACCGCGTGCCAGACATCCTCGATCCGGCATTCGGCGAGCGGCAGCAGCGCGAAATAGGCATCGCCCGCGCCCTCGTTCCGCGACGGCCTCGGCAGGAGGGCGATCGCCCAGGCGCAATGGTCGACGCCGCTCGAGAACTTCCAGCGGCCCGAGACGCGCCACCCGCCGGCGACGCGCTCGGCGCGCGGCGCGACCGGGAAGAACGAGCTGGCGATCGCCGCATCGGGGTTGTGGCCCCAAACATCTTCCTGCGCCGCCCGGGGAAACATGCCGGCGAGCCAGCCGTGACAGCAGATCACGGTCGCAACCCACGCGCTCGACCCGCAGCCGCGGCCCAACTCGACGCCCAGCTCGGTCTGGGTCCCGAAGTCCAGCTCGTAGCCGCCGAAAGCCCGCGGCTGAAGGATCTTGTAGAACCCCGCTTCCTGGAACGCCCGGTTGGTGTCGTCGGGAAGCCGGCGCAGCGCCTCCGTCGCCGCCGCGCGCTCGCGCAGCATCGGCACCAGCGCGCGGGCGCGGGCCAGGATCTCGGCCTCGGTCGGGCGCGGCGTGGCGGCTGGGGCCATCTCATGCTCCCTCGCGGTGATCGCGGCGTGCAGCTTAAAGGTGCCCGCCGCGCCCGTCGATGGCGCGCGCGGTGCGGCCGGGCAATCGCATATGGCACCGCACCGGCATCCTGCGCCCTTCGACTGCTCCGCTTCGCCCGGCTGCCGCGGGGCCACTGCCGCGGGGCCGCTGCTTGACCGACCCGCGCGGCGATGCTCTAGTCGAATGCGAGTTCCGGGAGGATTCCATGGCAAGAAGCGCAGCGCGGTTCGTCGGCATCGACAGCGTCGTCTTCGGTGCGCCCGATCTTGCGGTCCCGCGCCGGCTCTTTGCCGATTGGGGCCTGAAAAAGGTCCAGGACTCCAAGTCCGGGCTCGCCTTCGCGACCGAGATCGGCAGCCGCGTGGTGATCCGCCCGGACGGCGCCAAGGACTTGGCGCCGAAGCTGTCCGGCGGCTCGGAGTTCCGCGAGGTGGTCTGGGGCGTGACGAACGCCAAGGAGCTCGACGCGCTCGAGGCCGAGCTCGCGCGCGACCGCAGCGTCACGGCCGATGCCGACGGCACGCTCCACACCGTCGACGATTGCGGCGTCAATATCGGCCTGCGCGTGTGGCGTCACGGCAAGGAGCCGGCGCGTGCGACGCTGCCGCTCAACGTGCCGGGCGCACGCGGCCGCGTTGACAAACCGAGCCCGATGTACGAGCGGGCGCGTCCCTTCCGCATGGGCCATATCGTCTTCGCCGTGCCCGACGTGCGCGCGGGCGAGGCGTTTTATGTCAAGCGGCTGGGGTTCTGGCTCTCCGACCGTTATGTCGGCGGGGCGGCGGTGTTCCTGCGCTATGCCGCACGCGCCGACCATCACAATTTGTTCCTGCTGAAGCGGCCGGGCGGCAAGACCGATCTCCATCACGTCGCCTTCGAGGTGCACGACATCCACGAGGTGTTCGGCGGCGGCATGCATTTTTCGGGCGCCGGATGGGATACCGCCGTCGGCCCCGGACGGCATCCGATCTCGTCGGCCTATTTCTGGTATTTCAAAAACCCGCTCGGCGGCACGATCGAGTATTTCTCCAATCCCGACTTCGTCACCGAGTCGTGGAAGCCCTCGAATTTCCGCACCAACCGCTTCTCCGAATGGCATCTCATGGAAGGCCTGCCGCGGCCCGAGCAATCGTCGGACCGGCCATCGCTCCAGGCCGTGCGGGCGATGAACTGAAGGAGGAATGGCGATGCGGCTTGTCTCCTACCACACCCGCGATGATGCTGGCGTCGGCGTCATGGTCGATGACTGGCGGTTCGTTGCGCTGAACCGTGCCGCGCCCGAGCTGCCGTCGAGCCTCAAGGCGATCATCGAGTCGGGCGCGCTGCCGGCCGCCGCTGCGGCCGCGGAAGGGCGCGAGCCCGATTACCGCTTCGACCAGGTGACGCTCGATCCGGTCATCCCCGATCCGCACGCGATCTGGGCGCTCGCGCTCAATTTCAAGGCGCATATCGAGGAGACCGGCCTCACCACCTCGAAGGACCATCCGCAGATCTTCATGCGCATGCCGTGCAGCCAGGTCGGCCACTTGCAGCCGCTGTGGTGCCCCGATCCGCGCATCGCCGAGACCTACGACTACGAGGGCGAGCTTGCCGTCGTCATCGGCACGCCGGGCCGCCACATCGCGGTCGCCCATGCGCTCCGGCACGTGGCGGGCTATGCCTGCTACAACGAGGGCTCGGTGCGCGAATTCCAGGGCCACAACCGGCAATTCGGCCTGGGCAAGAATTTCGAGCGCTCGGGCAGCTTCGGCCCGTGGCTGATGACCGCCGACGCGTTCGGGCCGCCGTCGCGCCACAGCGTCATCACCCGCCTCAACGGCGTCGAGAAGCAGAAATCGCCGCTCGACGACATGCTGTTCTCGGTCGAGCAGGTGATCCACTATCTTTCGACCGGCTATCTCCTGCGTGCGGGCGACGTGATCGTGATGGGAACGCCGGGTGCGCTCAAGCCGCCGCCGGGCCATCACGCCACCGCCTATGACTCGAAGCGCATCCCCGGGCGCACCCGGATGAAGCCGGGCGATCTGTGCGAGGTCGAGATCACCGGCCTCGGCGTCCTCGGCAACCCGATCGTCGCCGATCCGACGCCGTTCGAATGAGGCGTTGGCTCAGCGCCGCGCCAAGTGCTCCAACGCGATCTGGCGCAGCCTGAATTTCTGCACCTTGCCGGTCGCGGTGCGCGCGAGCGGCTCGAAGATGACGTGGCGCGGGCATTTGAAATGCGCGAGCCGCTCGCGGCAGAAGGCGACGATGGCGTCGGCATCGATGCCGGCGGCGCCGGGCTTCAACTCGACGATCGCGCACGGCACCTCGCCCCAGCGCTCGTCCGATATGGCCACAACCGCCGCCTCCTTCACCGCCGGGTGGTCGCACAGCACGTTCTCGACCTCGATCGAGGAGATGTTCTCGCCGCCCGAGATGATGATGTCCTTGGAGCGGTCCTTGATCTCGACATAGCCGTCGGGATGGACCACGGCCAGATCGCCGCTGTGATACCACCCGCCGGCGAAGGCATCCTCGGTCGCCTTCTTGTTCTTGAGATAGCCCTTCATCGCCATGTTGCCGCGCATCAGCACTTCGCCCATGGTCTTGCCGTCATGGGCGACCTCGGCGAAGGTCGCGGGGTCGGCGACGATCTGCTCCTCCTGGACGATGCAGCGCACGCCCTGGCGCAGCATGCGGCCGATCTTGTCCTCCTCGGGCAGGAGGTCCCATTCGTCCTGCCATTGGCACAGCGTCGTCACGCCGTGCATCTCGGTCATGCCGTAGACGTGGAGCGGCTCGAAGCCGATCGCGCGGATCTGGCGCAGGATCGCCGCCGGTGGCGCCGCGCCGGCGGTCATGAGGCGAACCGGCCGCTGCGCAGTCCAGCCCTTGGGCCTTCCCTCGATGAGAATGCCGAGCACAGTCGGCGCGGCGCAGAAATGGCTGACGCCGAGCCGGTCGATCGCGTCATAGACCAGATCCGCGGCCACCCGTCGCAGGCACACATGGGTGCCGCCCAGCGCCGCCACGGCCCACGAGAAGCACCAGCCGTTGCAATGAAACAGCGGCAGTGTCCACAGATAGACCGGATGGTCGGTCATGCCGAAGCTCAGAATCTGGCTCAACGAATTGAGATAGGCGCCGCGGTGGTGATAGACCGCGCCCTTGGGATTACCGGTCGTGCCGGAGGTGTAGTTGAGCGCGATCGCGTCCCATTCGCTCTTGGGCCAGCGGATCGGCGCGCCCGGATCGCCCGCGGCGATAAACGCTTCGTACTCGATCGTGCCGGCGCTGCCGCCGTCGCCGGCCTCGGGATCGTCGATGTCGATGACGAGCGGCTTGCGGCCGAGCCGCGAGAGCGCCTCGCGCGCGACCGGCGCGAATTGCCGGTCGACCAAGAAGACGCGCGCGTCGCCGTGCTCGAGGATGAAGGCGACCCCGGCGGCGTCGAGGCGGATGTTGATGTTGTTGAGCACCGCGCCCGCCATTGGCACGCCGAAATGTGCCTCGAGCATCGCCGGGGTGTTGGGCGCGAGCACGGCCACCGTGTCGCCCGGCTCGACGCCGGCCGCCATCAGCGCGCCGGCCAGACGGCGGCAGCGCTCGGCATGCTCGCGCCAGGTGAAGCGCCGGTTGCCGTGGATCACCGCCACCCGGTCGGGAAACACGTCCGCCGAGCGCAGCAGAAAGGTGAGCGGCGTGAGCGGCTGATAATTGGCCGCGCAGGGTTCGAGATCGAGATCGTATTTTCCTGCCACGTGCGTCCTCCCGTCACAGCGCGATGGCGAGCCGCGTCGCTTCTTCGATGGCGCGGAGCGCGTCGAGCTCCACGGCCTCGCGTGCGCCGCCGATGAGATGCACCGCCGCCCCCTGGCGCCGCAGCGCCTCGTAAACGCCGCGCTCCGGCTCTTGTCCGGCGCAGATCACCACCGTATCGGCGGCGATGACGCGGCGTTCGCCCGCCACCGCGACATGCAGCCCATCGTCGTCGATCGCATCATAAGCGGCGCCCTGGACCATCGCCACTCCGGCGCGGCGGAGCTTCGCCTTCAGGATCCAACCGGTCGACTTGCCGAGACTGCCGCCGGGCCGCTCGTCGCGGCGCTGCAGCAGGGTGATCGCGCGCGTCGGCGTGGCGGGCGGCGCCGGCGCGGCGATGCCGCCCGGCGCGGCGAGCGTCGCGTCGATGCCCCAGGACGCGACGAAACAAGCGGGATCGAGTGGCTCCGCGGGATTGCCCACCAGGAACGCGGCGGTGTCGAAGCCGATCCCGCCGGCGCCGATGATGGCGACGCGGCGGCCGACCGGGCGCCGGCGCGCCAGCACGTCGACATACGAGAGCACGCGCGGATGGTCGATGCCGGGAATCTCGAGCCGGCGCGGCCGCACGCCGGTCGCCACGACGATCTTCTCGAACCCCGCCGCCAGCAGCGCTTCCGCGTCGGCTGGCGTGCCGAGCCGCAGCTCGACGCCGGTCGCGGCGAGCCGATGGCGGAAATAGCGCAGGGTTTCGTCGAACTCGCTCTTGCCTGGCACCACGCGCGCCATGAGGAGCTGACCGCCGATCTCGGGCGCCGCCTCGAACAAGGTGACGCGATGGCCGCGCGCGGCGGCTTCGACGGCGCAGGCAAGCCCGGCGGGACCGGCGCCGACCACCGCGATGCGCTTGGGCCGGGCGGCGGGAACGGTCGGAAACTCGAGCTCGCGGCCCGCGCGCGGATTGACGAGGCAGGTGGCGGCGCGCTCGGTGAAGATGCGGTCGAGACAGGCCTGGTTGCAGGCGATGCAGGTATTGATCGCCGCGCCGAGGCCGAGCCGCGCCTTGCGGGCGAATTCGGGATCGGCGAGAAGCGGCCGCGCCATCGACACGAGATCGGCGACGCCGTCGGCGATCAGCCCCTCGGCCACATCGGGCGTGTTGATGCGGTTCGAGGCGATCACCGGCAGCGCCGTCGCATGCTTCACGTTCGCGATGGCGAAGCGCCAGGCGGCCCGCGGCACTGCGGCGGCGATGGTCGGGATCGAGGCCTCGTGCCAGCCGATGCCGGTGTTGAGCATGTCGGCACCAGCCGCGGCGACGCGCTGGGCCAGCAGCCCCACCTCCGCGCCGCTCATGCCGTCGGCGACGAGATCGATCGCCGAGATGCGGTAGATGACGAGGAAATCGCGCCCGACGCGGTGGCGCACCGCTTCGGTGATCTCGACCGGAAGACGGACGCGCGCGGCGAACGATCCGCCGTAATCGTCGTCGCGCCGGTTGGTGCGCGGGGCGGTGAATTCGTTGATGAGATAGCCTTCGGAGCCCATGATCTCGACGCCGTCATAGCCCGCCTCGCGCGCGAGGAGCGCGGTGCGCGCATAGTCCTCGATGGTGCGGGCGATGTCGGCGGCGGCGAGCGGGCGGGGCGCGATGCGGTTGATCGGCGCGCGCCCCTCCGACGGCGCGACGCAATGCTCGTGCCGACCATAGCGGCCGGCATGCAGAATCTGCAGCGCGATGCGCCCGCCCTCGTCGTGGACCGCGCGGGTGACGGCGCGGTGATCCTCGAGCGCCGCTTCGTCCTCGAGCAGCGGCGCGCCTTCCTCCATCAGCCCGTCGCGGCTCGGGGCGAAGCCGCCGGTGAGGATGAGGCCGATCTCGCCCGCCGCGCGCACCCGGTAGAACGCGACCAGGCGCTCGCGCGGGCGGTCGAGGGTCTCGATCCGCGTGTGCATCGCCCCCATCACCATGCGGTTGCGCAAGGTCAGGAAACCGAGATCGAGCGGCGCGAGAAGGTGCGGGAATGCGGTCACGCTGGGTGGGCTCACTGTGTCGGGGCGGCGCAGTCTAAACCGATCGCCGCGACGCCGAAAGCGTGCGGGCGATGAATGGAACCGAAAGCGAGATCGTCAGGAACCGCGCGAGATGATGCGCGCCCACGAACACGGGATCGAGATGCAGCGCCAGCGCCAGCAGCAGCATCGTGTCCTGCGCTCCCGGCGAAAAGGCGATGACGATGTCGGACGGCGGTACCGGCAGGCTCGAGACGGCGAGCAGGGCGAAACAGACCGTGATGGAGATCGAAACCGCGAACGAGCCGAAAGCCGCGCCGACATAGCCCATGAGCATCTGCCGGTTCGTGCCGGCGAAGCGCGAGCCGTTGACCGTCCCGAGCGCCACCATCACCGTATCGGCGGCCCACCACGGCAGGCCGCCCTGGACGATGCCCTCCCCGTGCAGCAGGCCCGACCCGAGCATGGCGCCGAACAGGAGCCCGCCGGGAAAGCGCAGCTTCTGCAGGACCATCGCCGACGTCACCGCCGCCGCCACCAGCAGAGCCATGCCCGTGGCCGAGACGGTGTGCACCGCGATCGGTCGCGCCGCCATGCCGGCGAGACCGAGCAATGCCAGGCCCGACGGTATGCCCACTGTCAGCACTACCACCCGCACGGTCTGAACGACGACGATCGCGCGTACATCGGCGCCGGTCTCGACCGAGAGCGCCATCATTTGGGCGAGGCCGCCGGGGCTCGCGCCGAGCAGCGCCGAAAGCGGGTCCCAGCGGTGCACGAAGCGCAGATAGAGCCAGGTCGTCGCGATCATGCACAAGGTGGAGAGCGCGAGAATGGCGACGCTGAAGGGATAGGCGGCGATGCTGCGCAGCGTCTCGGGCGACACCGCCGAGCCGAGCGCAATGCCGGACAGGATGAAGATGACCCGGGTCAGCCCGGTCGGCAGCCCGAGCGGCCGCCCGGCCAGCGACACCGTGGCCGCCGCCAGCACCGAGCCCGAGATCAGCCCCGCCGGGAAGCCGAGCCGGTTCACCAGCGTGCCGCCGGCCGCACCGACGAACAGGGTTTCCGCCGTCTGGCGGAGCACGCGCCGGTCGACGGCGAGGCGGATCATTGAAAACTGCCGCAATTGTGCTCTTTTTGGGCGGTGGGGGCTTAAGGCGCGGCTGCCGGCCGGTCAAGCCCGCAGCTGCCGACAACTCGAGGCAATCGGCTGGCTGAACTGAATTGCGGAAGCGCTGGAATTCGTCATGCGCGCAGCGATGATCGAGGAACTGGGCCTGGCTGCGCAGAAGACGGCGTAGCGCGCGATCCGCCCAGGATCGCGTCGGCGGCCTTTTCGGCGATCATCAGGACGCAGCCGTTGATGTTGCCGGTGACGAGATCCGGCATCGCCGCGGCATCGACCACGCGCAGGCCGTCGACGCCGCGCACGCGCAATTCCGGATCGAGCACCGCGTCCGCGCCTGTCCCCATGGCGCAGGTGCAGGACGGGTGGTGCGCCGAGCGCGCGGTGCGGCGGATCCAGGCATCGATCGCGGCGTCGTCGGCGACGGCGGGACCGGGCGCCTTCTCGGCGCCGCGGAAGGGATCGAGCGGCTTCTGCTGCGCCACGTCGCGGGCGATGCGCACGCCGGCGCGGAACGAGCGCAGGTCGTTCTCGCCGGCAAGGAAATTATGCACGATCCTGACCTTGTCGCCGGGATCGTCCGAGCGCAGCAACACCCGTCCCCGCGCCTCGGGATGAAGCAGCACCGGCGTGAGCGAGAACCCGTCCTGAAAGGCCGGGCGGAGGCCGGGGAACCACAGATCGGCATCGAGCGCCGTGCCGCGGCTGAACAACTGGATGTCGGGCACGGCAAGATCGGGCCGCGTCCTGAGAAAGGCGGTGACGCCGCCGGGCAGGACGGTGGCCGGGCCGGTGCCGAAGAGATAGGCCCGCGCCACCGCGACCGCCGCGCGGTCGGCGCGCATCAGCCCATGGAACGGTCCCGGCGCGCGGCGCACGAAGCCGAGCGTGACCGCGAGATGGTCCTGCAGATTGCCGCCGACCCCCGGCAGGTCGACAATCGGCGCGATGCCGGTCTGGCGCAGATGATCGGCCGGGCCGATCCCCGACAGCATCAAGACCTGTGGCGTATTGAACACGCCGGCGGACAGGATCACCTCGCGCTCGGCGAAGACCTCGTGCGTCGCGCCGCTGCGGCGATAGGTGACGCCGGCGGCGCGCGGACCGGCCATCAGGACGCGGGTGACGAGCGCGCGGCGGTGCAGCGTGACCTTGCCGCGTGCCAGCGCCGGGCGCAGGAACGCCACCGCGGCGCTGCACCGCCGGCCGTCGCGGATCGTGGTCTGGCCGCGCGCGAATCCGTCCTGGCTCGCCCCGTTGTAATCGGGCGTGACCGGAAACCCCGCATCCTCCGCCGCCGCGAGCAGCGCGTCGAAGAACGGGTCCTCGGTCTTGAGGCGGCTCACCGTCAGCGGCCCCAACCCGCCGCGCCACTGGTCCTTGCCGCCCTCCCAGCTTTCATAGCGCCGGAAATAGGGCAGCACCTCGTCATAGGACCAGCCGGGACAGCCATTCGCGGCCCAGCGGTCGTAATCGCCGCGATTGCCGCGCACATGCGTCATCACGTTGATCGAGGACGACCCGCCCACGACCTTGCCGCGCATCGATTCGATGGCGCGGCCGGCGAGACCTGGCTCGATCTCGGTGTCATAGCCCCAATCGTGCAGGCGCCGCTTATGCATCCGGCCGATGCCGATCGGCACGTGGATGAGCGGGTCGCGGTCCGCGCCGCCGGCCTCGAGGACGCAGACGCTGAAGCCCGGCGCGCTCAGCCGGTCGGCCAACAGGCATCCCGCCGAGCCCGCGCCGACGATCACGTAATCGAACCGCTCGCTCATGCGCCGATCCATAGCACCCCCGCCGATCAGCGTTAAGAATCCGTTCGGTTGATTCGGTATTCCGGCATGCCTAGAATAACTCGAAACAGACCGCCCCGCGCGACCGCGAATGCGGGCTACCGTTGCCGGAGACCGCGCCATGCACGTCATCGATTCGCATTTCCACTGGTGGCCGCGCTCGGTGTTCGAGCGTCTCTGCAAGCGCAAGGCCTATCCCCGGACCGAGGTGAACCCGCGGAATGGGGGCTACACCTATTGGCGCCGCGAAGGCATCGAATCGCCGCTCGGCGGCTGGGCCGAATGGTTCGACCTCGACAAGCAGCTCGAGCATATGGACGGGCTCGGCCACCAGGTCGACGTGGTGTGCTCGATCGGGCCGTTCTCGGTGCATTTCTCCGAGGTGCCGCCGGAGGAGGGCCGCGATTTCGCGCTGCAGTGGAACGAGGAAATGGCCGGCGCGCAGCGCCGCTATCCCGGCCGGCTGTGGGCGAGCGCTGCGGTGCCGCTGACGGATACGCGGATCGCCATCGAGGTGCTGGACGACGCGGTCAACCGGCTCGGCCTGATGGGCGTCAATCTCCCGGGCAGCGTCGGCAGCGATCCCCGGATCGACGCCGAGCGGCTCGAGCCGTTCTATGACCGGGTCGAGCAATTGGGCGTGCCGATGTTTCTGCACCCGACCGATGCCGTGTTCCAGGACATGCTCGACGGCTATGATGGCGCGCTTTATCTGAGCCTCGGCCGGGTGGTGGAGGTGAGCGTGGCGGCGATGCGCCTCGTCCTTTCCGGCATCATGGAGCGGCACCCGAACCTGAAGCTCGTCATGTCCCATACCGGCGGCGCGCTGCCCTATCAGTCGGGCAGGATGGACAAGAATTCCAAGGCCGCCAAGCTGCCGCAACCGCCCAGCACCTATTTGAAGCGCATGTACACCGACACCGTGTCGCCGCACACGGCCGGCATGAAATTCGCGATCGAGTATTACGGCGTCGATCGCGTCATGTATGGCAGCGACTATCCGTGCTGGAGCCCGGCCGCGGCATTGGACTTCTTCGCCAAGATCGGCCTGTCGCCGGCGGACCAGGAAAAGGTTCTCTACGGCAACGCCCGGCGCATTCTCGGCCTCAAGGATCCGGTGCCGCGCGACGCCGGGCAGAAGGCGCGCGAGACCGCGCCCGCCTAAGCGGCGGCGGCGCCCATGGACACGCTTCAGACCGAGCGCGAGGCCGCGGCGCAGCAGCGGATCGCGATCATCGATCTCGGCCCCTATCTCGGCGGCGAGGCGGGCGCGCTCGAGCGCACCGCCGCCGCGCTCGGCGAGGCGAGCGAGACCTTGGGATTCTATTTCATCCGCAATCACGGCGTGCCGCAATCGCTGATCGACCGCGTGTTCGCCGCGGCCGAGCGCTTCCACACTTTGCCGCTCGACCGCAAGATGGCGGTGAAATGCCTCGAGAAGGTGGTGGGCTATCTCCCGCTCGGCGGTCAGACGCAGCGCCTCATCTACAAGGGCGGCAAGCATCCCGACCGCAGCGCCTCGTTCTACATCAAGGCCGAATACCCGCCCGACCATCCCTATCGCCGGGCGAAGCACGAATGGGTGTTCGACAATCGCTGGCCCGAGGATCTGCCCGGCTTCCGCGAGACTTGCCTCGAATATTTTGCGGCGATGACCGCGCTCGCGCTGAAGCTGCTGCCGCTGCAGTCGCTGGCGCTCGGCATGCCGGTCGACCATTTCTCGCGGCACGAGGCGTTCAATCCCGGCGTCAACACGCTCAGGCTGTTGTGCTATCCGCCACGCGACGAGGCGCTCGACGGGCAGTTCGGCATCAGCCCGCATACCGATTACGGCTTCATGACGCTGCTCGCCCAGGCGAAGAAGCCCGGCCTCGAGATCGCGACCACCGATGGACAATGGATCGAGGCACCGGCGCTCGACGGCTGCTTCCTGGTCAATCACGCCGATATGTGCCGGCGCTGGACCAACGACCGTTTCCGTTCCGCGCCCCACCGCGTCACCAATCTGCACGGCGAGACGCGCTATTCGATCCCGTTCTTCGTCGGTACGCGCTGGGACGTGAAGCTCGAATGCCTGCCGACCTGCCGGGGCCCCGGCCATCCGCCGCGCTATCCGGCGATGTCGTTCGGCGAATACATGGCCGAGCTCACGCCCAAGATCTACGACGCGCTCAAGCAGCAGACGGATTGAGCGCGGTCACCCGGCAAGGATGCCGCGGATGCGGGCGCGCGCGGCGTCGTGCTGCTCGCGCATGATCTCGACCGCGCCCGGATTGAGCCATTCGGCGACGCCGGCGCGGTAGCTCGGGCGCTCGAACAGGCGTTCGGCCCATTGGGCAAGGCGCGGGCGCGCCCGGATGTCGTCGGCGAAACCGATCGCCATGAACCGGATCATGTAGGGCGCGTAGGCGAGATCGGCGAGTGAGAAGTCCTGCCCGGCGAGATAGGGGTGTTCGGCAAGCGTGGCGTCGAGATCGGCGAGAAGCCTGGCCAGGCGCCGTATCGCCGGGGCGAAGGCGGGCGCGTCCATCCCCTGCGCCAGCGCCAGTTTGAGACGCTCGCGCCGCTGCGGATCGACGAGGCCGCTCATATAGGCCTCGATCGCCGCCTCGCCGCGGCGCAGGAACTGGTGGCGAAAGGCGATGCACAGGCTGATCGTGCCGGTTGCACCATGCACCCAGTCGTCGAGCAGCTTCATCCATAGCCGCATGCGCGCGCGGTCATAGGCGTCGGCCGGGCGCAGCGGCGGCGTCGGCCAGGCATCGTCGATATACTCGCAGATGATGTTCGATTCGATCAGCACGCGCCCGTCCCGCACCAGCGTGGGGACGAGCCGGTTCGGATTGAGCGCGGCATAATCGGGCTTCTGCGTGTCGCCGGCGCGCAGATCGAGATGCACGCCGGTCCACGTCACGTCCTTCTCGGCCAGCGCCATCCGTACCTTGGCCGAGCACACCGACATGTCGTTGTGGTAGAGCGTGATGTCGGCCATGCGAATCTCCTGCGGCGAATGGCCCCTTGTATCGTGAAACCACGTTTCCTACCATGGCCCAAGATTTCAATGTGCGAGGTCGCCATGACCGCTCCCATGATCCGCAGCGCTGCCGAGGCGAAAGGCGCGTACCGCGACATGCTGCTGCGTCTGATGACGCGGCAGTTCTATGCCGAAACCGCAACGGCCGAGGTGTTCGGCCGCTCGATCGGCTGCGCGCCGACGCTCCGGGAGAAGTTCCTCGCGGCCGAGTTCGCGCGCGAGGAGGCCGAGCACAGCGAGCGGCTGTGCAACCTGTTCCGCGATCTCGACGTCGATCCTGAGAACGTCCAGCGTGCCCGCCCGCCGGCGGCGCAGTTCTGGTCGCTCGACCTCGACAACTGGATTCATATCGCCGTGTTCAATTTTACGGTCGATCGCGCCGGCAGCCACCAGATCATGGAATACCGCGATTCCACCTACCGGCCCTGGGCCGAGCAAATGGGCCCGGTCCTCGCCGATGAAGAAGGCCATTACGGCAACGGCGTCGAGAATTTGCGCGAGTTTGCCCGCGATCCAAAGGTCTTCGCCGAGTTCCAGCGCACCTATTACGGCATGCTGCCGGTGACGGTGAAGCGCGCCTTCGGCCGGCCGTCCGGTCCCGACAACGATTACTGCGTCGAGGTCGGGCTGAAGCGCCACTCGACCGAACAGGTCGTCAATCGCTATCTCGAGGAGATGCTCGGCTACATGCGCGAATGCAAGCTCAAATTCCCGCCGCTTGCCGAATTCGACCGCATCGGCTCCGAGCTGATGCCGAGCACGCGTGCCATCATCCTGTCGAACCAGTGACCATGTCCGAGAACCCGATCCTCAATCCGAACTACGTCTACAAGGCGGTGACCGCGGCGCGGCGCGGCGCGGTGTTCGAGATCACGCTCAACCGGCCGGAGCGGCTCAACACCTTCAACGACGAGATGCAACGCGACTTCACCGCGCTGCAACTCGCGATCGAGCGCGATCCCGAGCTGCGCTGCGTCACCATCTTCGCCGCCGGCGACCGTGCCTTCGGCGCCGGCGCCGATCTGTCGTGGTTCGAGCAGGACTGGTCGGCGCAGCGCTTCCGTACCGAATACCGCTGGATCCACGATTTCTTCGACGTCCTCGAGCGGGTCGAGCTGCCGGTCATCGCCGCCGTGTTCGGCACCTGCGCCTGCGGCGGGCTCGAGCTCGCCATGGCCTGCGATTTCCGTATCGCGGCCGACGACACGCGCTTCGGATTCACCGAGGGCAACATCAATCTCGTGCCCGGATCGGGCGGCTGCTCGCGCCTCGTCAAGATGATCGGCCCGGCCTGGGCCAAGGAGCTGGTCCTTGCCGGCGAGTTCGTCGACGCGGCGCGGGCGCTTCAGATCGGGCTGGTGACGCGCGTCGTGCCCAAGGCGAAGCTCGCCGAGGAGGCGCGCGCGCTTGCCGACAAGCTCGTCAAGAAGGCGCCGCAGGCGCTGGGCGCCGCCAAGGCGCTCATCAATACCTGCCAGCAGATCGATAGCGCCTCGGGCCGGGTGCTCGAGCGCATGGCGCAAAGCGCGCTCATCCAGTCGCAGGATCACAAGGAAGGCGTGAAGGCCTTCCGCGAGAAGCGTCCGCCGCAATACAAGGGGCGATAGCCCGGCCGTGCGCGATGGATGAGGAAAGGCGCTTCGTCGCCGTCTTCGGCCATCGCCTCGAATACCGCTTCGTTCCCGCCCGGCGCGCGGCCATGCCGGTGCTGGTGTTCCTGCACCAGGGCCTGGGCTCGGTGTCGATGTGGCGCGACGTGCCCGAGCGTCTCGCCGAATGCACCGGCTGCGCGGCGCTCGTCTATTCCCGCCAGGGCCATGGCTGGTCCGATCCGGCCGCCGCGCCGCACCGGCCCGAGTTCATGCTGGTCGAGGGTCGCACCGTGCTGCCCGAGCTGCTGGCGCGGCTCGGCTGCGATGACGTCATCCTCGTCGGCCACAGCGACGGCGGCACGATCGCGCTCGCCTATCTCGCGGCGGGCCATCGCGCGCGCGGGGCGATCGTCGTGGCGGCGCATGTCCGCGATGAAGCCATCACGCGCGATGCCATCGCCGCGCAGCGCCGCAACTGGGACGAGGGCACGCTGCGCCGCCGGCTCCAGCGCCATCATCGCGACGTCGATGCGCTGTTCCATGCCTGGGCCGAGATCTGGCTGTCGCCGGAATTCCATTCCTGGTCGATCGCGCCGCTCCTGAGCCGGATCGCCGTGCCGCTCCTGGTCATGCAGGGCCACGACGACAGCCACGGCACCATGGTTCAGGTCGACGAAATCGCCCGCCGCGCGCCAGGCCCGGTCGAGGTCGCGAAGCTCGAGAATTGCGGCCACGACCCGTTCCGCGACCGGCCCGACATCGCGCTCGCGCTGTGCGCGGCGTTTATCGCCCGACTGACGCCTACGCCGTGACGCCGCCGCGGCGGGTCCAGTCCTCGCGCAGCGCGTCGCGCCGCACCTTGCCGCGGTCGTTCTTCGGCAGTTCGGCGATGAGGACGGCATGCTTGGGCCGCTTCGGCAGCGGCAGGCGGGACGCGCACCAGCCGAGCACGGCGGCCTCGTCGAGGCCGCTTCCGTCCTTCGGCACGACATAGCAGACCACTTCCTCGCCATAGATCGGGTCCGGCACGCCGACCGCCGCGGCCTCGCCGAGGCCCGGATGGGCGAGCAGGACCGCGTCCACCTCCAGCGGCGAGATGTTGACGCCACCGCGGATGATCAGGTCCTTGGTCCGCCCGGTGACGGTGACGAAGCCGTCCTCGGTCATGACGGCAAGGTCGCCGGTCTTGAAGCGCGTGCCGCGGATCGGATCGAGCATCCCGTCCGCGCGCAGATAGCCCAAGGCGGTCTGCGGCCCGCCGCAAGTGACCTCGCCCTCGATGCCGGCGGGGCAGGGGCGGCCGTCGCCGTCGACGATGGCGAATTCCTGGTGCAGCGCCGGGCGGCCGACCGTGCCGATGTGGCGGTCGTCATGGCGGTTGCCGCACACCCACCCCGCCTCCGACATGCCGTAGAGCTGTAGCAGCGTGATGCCGTACATCGTCTCGAAGCGCCGCCACTGGTCGCCGGTGAGCGGCGCGGTGCTGCAGGTCATGCAGCGCAGGCTCGGGATGTCGGCGGCGGTGAAGCCCAGCGGCGTGTTGAGCAGCATGTTGACGACCGTCGGCACGCCGGCCGCGAAGGTGATGTCGTGGCGCGCGATCCATTCGAAGAACCGGCTGTGCGAGAAGCGCCGTGCGATATGAAGCGTGGCGCCGGTCTCGAGAAACGGCATCAGCGTCAGGATCTGCGGTGATTCCCAGCCGAAGGACCGGTATTCCAGAATCCGGTCCCGATCGGTGAGGCCGACGATGTCGATGGTCGAAAGGCCGCTCAGCCAATAGAACGCATGGTCGAGGACGACGAGCTTGGGCTTCGCCGTCGTCCCCGAGGTGCAGATGATGGCGGCCATATCGCCTGCCGCGTTGCGCTCGCCGAGCGCACCGCCATTGCCGCCGCGGGGCATGGCTGCAAAGAATTCGTCCCCGCTATCGGGCCGCTTCGGATCGGCGGAATACGTGCCGAAGCGGATGCAGGGTGCGGTGGAGCCGCCCACCAGCGTGTCGCGGTCGAGGCCCTTTTCCAGCACGACGAGCTTCGGCGCGATGCTCGCGGTCAGCTCGGCCATGTGCTGCGCGTTGAGCTCGATGTTGAGCGGGCAGACGGTGGCGCCGAGGCGCCAGATGCCGAACCACAGCAACAGCTTTTCGAGCCGCTCGTCGGCGAGCAGCAGCACGCGGTCGCCGGGGCCGACGCCGAGCCCGCGCAGGTGATGCGCGATGTCGGTCACGGCCTGGTCGAGCGCGCCGAAGGTGATCGCGCTCTCCTGGTCGAGATCGACGATGGCCGCCTTGTCGGGATCGCGCGCGCGGTAGAATGCGAGAATCTCGCCCAACGGCCGATAGGGCACTGCCAGGTTGTGGCCGGCGAAGACGTCGCTCATGGCCGCACCGCTCCCGCGGTCACTTTCCGGTTCGGGACAGGAGCTCGGTCCAGCCCTTGAGGCGACCCTTGACGTTGGCGATCTGGTCGCGGTTCAGGAAATCCTCGAGCTTCACCCGGTCCACCGGATAGACCGGCCGCATGAAATCGTCCTCATAGCCATAGGGCACGGTCGCATCGATGCCCATGCCGCCTTCATAGCGGGTATTGGCCGCGGTCCATTCGGCTTTGCCCGCGGTCATGCGCTCGGACGGCATGAAGGTCTGGCCGCGGCCGCCGGGGACGGGGTTGAGGATGTCGGTATGCGGATTGACGCGCGTCGTCAGGCACCACATCACCTCGTCCATGCTGTAGATGTTGGTGTCCTCGCTCACCGCGATGGCGAGCCGCATGCCCTGCGAGGTCGAGAGCAGCGCCGCCAGGAACGAGCGCTGCCAGCCCTCCTCGAGCCGGTTGCGCTTCTTCACCTGGATGATGACGCCGCCCCAGTCCGTCATGCAGTAGGGAATGTTGACGTCCTGGACGATGCCGGGCTGGAGCCGGTTGCACAGCTCGAACATCGCCGCCTCGCGGATGGTCGTGTCGATGTTGTGCTCGTCGAGCGTGTGGGCGCCCAAGGCGAAGATGATCGGCTTCGACTGCGGCGCCCGCATGGTGACGGCGGTGACGTGGAAGGTCGGCGCCTTGTAGGCCTTGCCCATGTAGCCGGCCCATTCCGGATGGAAATGGTGCCGGCCCTGGGTGCGGTCGGCCTCGGCCTCGGCGGTCTCGAAGCGCGTGTCGCGCGGATCGACATAGCCTTCGAGCACGACCTCCGCATCGGCGAGCGCCCAGGCATCGACCGTGCGCGCCTTCACCACCCGCACGGGAAAGCCCTGCACCGCGCCGGCGATGCCCAGCTCGTCGCAGCCATAGGGCATGATCACGTAGTCGAAGGCGCCGCCGGCGAGCAGCGTGCAGGCGGGCGGCACGCCGAAGCAGAAGGTGATTGGCACGCGCTCGTTGCGGCGATAGGCCTCGCTCGCCACCTGCCACATGTGCGAGCCGGGCGAGATCTGGAACGTGCCGACATTGCCCCAGCGGAAATTCATGCGGTTGTAGCCGACATCGGTGCCGTCGCCGAAGGCCTTGCCCGAGACGACGCGGATGCCCGAGCCGACCGTCAGCTCCTTTTCCAGCGCAGTGTGGCGGATCGGCACGAGATACTGGTTCACGTCGGTGGGATTCTCGATCACGACCTCCTGCGCCGGGGCGGCGGAGGACGCGATCTCCTGCGGCGCCAAGGGGCGCGACAGCGCGCGCGCCAGTTGCCGCGTCCGTTCGGTGTCGTCGGGCCAGCCGAACATGCGGTTGACCACGTTGATGTCGCCGAACAGGTTGGTCAGCACGCGATGGTTGGGCTTGCCCTTGACGTTCTCGAACAGCACCGGGCAGCCGCCGTCCATCAGCTTCTGCAATCCCGTGACCTCGAGATCGGGATCGACCGGCTTGTCGGTCTCGATCAGATCGCCCTGCTGTTTGAGCAACGCGAGCGTGCTGCGCAGGTCCTGCAAATGCGACTTCGATGGCGTGTGGCTGTCCATTACGGGCTCCGATGTGAGTCTGTGTCGGGCGAAACGAGAATACCACCGCTGCCGCGCCGCCTGTAGCGGAAGATGCCAGCGGCGTCGCAGCGGCGCTCGAGGCGGCCCAGCGCGACGAGGTGGTCAAGATGTGCGATCGCTTCGCCCATGGCGAAGCCCATCTGGTGGCCGTCGAGCGCGCGCGGGAACAGCACGTCGATGAGATCGGCCGCGGTGGTCTCCGCCGCAGCTGATTCGACGACGAGGTTCAACCGCTCGTCGTGGTGCCGGGCCAGTTCGTCGAGGCGGTGGCGCACGTTGCGGAACGGCCGGCGATGCGACGGCAGCACCAGGGTCGCGGGATCGATCAAGGCGCGGAAGCGCCGGCACGACCGCAGGAAAAGCTCAAGCGGATCGCCCTCGGGCTCGGTTGGAAAGGCGCTGATATTGGTGGTGATGGTCGGCAGGATCTGATCGCCCGAGATGAGGATCTGCCGCGGCGCGCAATAGAGCGCCGCATGCTCCGGCGAATGGCCCTCGCCTGTCACCACGGTCCAGCGGTCGCCGCCGATCGCGAGCGTGTCGCCGTCGCGGATGCGGCGGTATTCCGCGGCAAGCTCGACGCCGGCGGAATAGGGCACTACGCCGTTGACGAAGACGTCGACCCGCGCCTCATCGAGCCCGTGCGCGCGAAAGAAGGCGACGCGCCGCGCCACCGTGTCGGTATAGCGGTCGCCGAGGGCGAGATTGGCGGCAAACCACTCGCCTTGCGTCATTTCCGGCAGGAGCCGCCAGCGCTCGGCGATGAAGCGTGAATTGCCGGCATGGTCGGGGTGGAAATGCGTGATGATAAGCCGCTTGACCGGCCGTCCGCCCAGCGCCGTTGCCCAGGTGGCGACGAGATTGTCGCGCGCGACCGCGTTGCCATAGCCGCAATCCACCATGGCCCAGCCGTCGCCGTCGCGGATGAACCACAGATTGACCTGTTTCAGCCCGACGAAAGGCAGCGGCGACGACATCCACAGCACACCATCCGCGACCTCGATCGCGCTTCCGGCTTCGGGATAGTCCGCGAAGGGATAGACCAGCGCCGCGGCGACTGCGCCTTCCAAGGGAGTCACGCCCGTCTCCTCAGGACACCGGCCAGCGAAGCTGGACCATGTCGGCGAGCTTGAGGCGCTGACCGAAGCGGGCGACGGTGCGCGGGATCTCGCGGTAGAGCGCTTCCTCCGCGAAACGGACGAGACGGCCGCCGCGCACGACCTGCTCGCCCGCCACGAATACGTCGCGCACCGAATCGCCGGTGGCGCTGTAAACCAGATTGGCGACCGGGTTGATGAGCGGCTGCCATTCCGGGCGCTGGGTGTCGAACAGCACGATGTCGGCTTCCTTGCCGGGCTCGATGCTGCCGATCCGCTCCGCCATCAGCGCCGCGCGCGCGCCGTTGATGGTCGCCATCTCGAGCGCGGTCTCGGGCGGCATCACCCGCGGGTTGAGGCGGGTTTCCTTGTAGCAGCAAGCGGCGAGCCGCATTTCCTGCGTCATGTCGACGATGCCGGAACTGGCATGGTCCGAGCCGAGCGCGACGGTGACGCCGAGCGCCATCAGCTCGGGCAGGCGCCCCACGACGAAATTGCCGTAGCCGTTATGCAGGCTCGAGCTCGGCGCGCACACGACCGACGGCTTGCGCTTGGCGAGGAGCGCCACCTCCTGCGGCTCGAGCCAGCCGCCATGCACGATCAGCATGCGCTCGTCGAGCACGCCCAGCGCCTCGAGCCGTTCGATCTCGGCGAGCGCCGAGCGCGAGATGCTGGAATCATGCGTCGAATAGCTGAAGCAGGCATGGGTCTGGAGCAGGACGCCATAGCGGTCGGCGATTGCCTTCAACCCCGTGATCAACGCGTCCGAGGCGTTGTTGAGGCCGCGGAAGCAGGCGCTCGCGCCGATCCGCGGGTCGGCGGATTTCGCATACCGCTCCAGCACCGCCTCGGCCCGCGCCAGCGCCGCCTCGGTGGTCTCGATCATCCGCTCGGGCAAGAGCCCCAGCACCGATTTGGTGAGATCGAAGGACGAGCGCGACACGACCATGCGGATGCCGGTCGAGGCCGCGCCGGCGACCGATTCGTCCGGGTGGTAGTTGCCCGGATCGACGAAGCAGGTGACGCCGTGCCGCAACAGCTCGAGCGCGGCGAAGGTGGCGGCGACGCGCACGTCCTCGCCCTCGAGCGCCGCCTCGTAGGGATACATGCGCTCGAACAGGAAGGATTGCGCATTGGCCTCGTCGGCGAGCCCGCGCGAGAGCTGGAACGACGAATGGAGATGGCAGTCGACGAAGCCGGGCGTTGCCACGGTGCCGCGCCCGTCGATGATCTGCGCGGCACGATGCCGCGGCACGATGTCGGCGGATTTCCCCACCGCGACGATCCTGCCGCCCGCGACCGCGATCGCGGCGTCGCGCAGGACGCGGCGCGCGCCATCCACGGTGAGGAGCCAGTCGATGTCGCGGATCAGAAGATCGACGCTCCCAGGCGCCCCGTCCGTCACTTCTTCGCCTCCTGCTGCTGGCGCGCGGTGTCGAGCACGGCGCGGATCAAGCCCTCATAGCCGGTGCAGCGGCAGAGATGCCCGCTCAGCACGTCGCGCACCTCGTCTTCGCTGGGATCGGGATTGCGGCCGAGATAATCGGTGAAGGACATCAGGATGCCCGGCGTGCAGAAGCCGCATTGCAGCGCGTGATGGTCGCGGAACGCGACCTGCAGCGGGTTGAGCACGCCGTCCTGCGCCAGCGCCTCGACCGTGGTGACGGACCGGCCCTCGACCTGCACGGCGAAAGTGAGGCAGGCGCGGCACGCCTTGCCGTCGATCAGCACGGTGCAGCAGCCGCAAACGCCATGTTCGCAGCCGACATGGACGCCGGTCGCGCCCATCGCCTCGCGCAGGAAGTCGGTCAGCAGCAGGCGCGGCTCGGCCTCGCCTGCGGCCGCACGGCCGTTGAGCGTGAAGCGGATGGTGGTGCGCTCGTCGCGGCTTACGCGGCGCATTGAAGGGCCTCCTCGATCACCAGCGGGCCAAGCCGGCGGAGCAGGTCGCGTCTATAGCGCGGGCTGGCATGGATGTCCTCATAGCCGCCGAGCTCGACCGCCAGCGCATCGACGGCGTCGCGCATGGCGCGGGGGCTCGGATCGATCTGCCGCACCGCCGGCCGGTCGGCGATGCCGCCGACGCCGAGCCGCACCGCGCCCCCTTCGTCCACCGCCGCCGCGATGGCAACGATGGCGAAGTCGCCGTGACGGCGCGCGACCTCGCGAAAGGCACAGCGCCGATGGGCGGCGCGGGCGGGGAAACGCACCGCGACGATCAACTCGTCGGGCGCGCGCGCGGTCGTCAGCATGCCCTGCTGGAAATCGGCAGCTGCGACGGTGCGCGTTCCCCGCGTCGAGCGCAGCACCACCGCGCCGCCGAGCACGGCGAGCGCCAGCGGAATCTCGGCGCTCGGATCGGCATGCGCGACCGAGCCGCACACCGTGCCGCGGTTGCGCGTCTGGAAATGCCCGACCCAGGGCAGCGTGCGGGCAAGGAGCGGCACGTCACGCGCCAGTCCCGCATGCGCCAGCAGCGCATTCTGCGTCACCGCCGCGCCCACTTCGAGCGCACCCTCGTTCATGCGGATGAAATCGAGCTCGCCGATGCGTGCGATGTCGATCAGCGCGCCGGGCTCGAACAGCCGGAAATTCAGCATCGGCACCAGCGACAGGCCGCCGGCGAGAACGCGCGCGCCTTCGCCAAGCGCGGCGAGTGCCTCGACCGCCTCGGCGGCCGAGCCGGGCGCGATATAGTCGAATTCGCGCGGCTTCAACGATGCGGCTCCGGCCCGGCGGTCAGCGCGTGCAGCCGGCGCGGCGTTGCCGGCACGGGCACGTCCTTGAGCGAAAGCGCATCGGCGACGGCATTGGCGATGCAGGCCGGCACGCTCATGCAATTGCCCTCGGCCAGTCCCTTGGCACCCAAGGGCGTGAACGGCGAGGGCGAATGGATGTGCAGGATCTCGAGCGCCGGCACCTCCGAGGCGGTCGGCACGAGGTAATCGGCGAACGTGCCGGACAGGAAGGCGCCCGATTCGTCATAGACGAATTCCTCGTAGAGCGCGGCGGCGAGGCCCTGGACGAAGGCGCCGCGCACCTGGCCCTCGGCGATGAGGGGATTGAGGATGCGCCCGGCATCGTGCATCGAAACATAGCGGTCGACCCGTACGGCGCAGGTGACGGGATCGATCTCGACGCCGCACATGTCGAAGACGAAGCCATAGGTGAGCGAGGTGTTGATGCGGTCGTCGCTGGCGGGCGGCTCGAGCTCGGGCGGCGACCACACCGCGGTCTCGCGCAACGCGGGAGCGACATCGGCGGGAAGCAGCACCGGCGACCAATGCGCGGTGCCGGCGACGCGCGCGAAGGACAGGGCGTTGTCGGGATTGCTGCGGCTGCGGATCTTGCCATCGGCGAATTCGATGTCGTCGCGCAGCACGTTGAGCTGATTGGCGGCGATGCCGGCGAGCTTGTCGCGCACCTGCCGCGCTGCGATGTGGGCCGCGACCGCGGTTCCCGGCGAGAACCGGCAGGAATAGGTGCCGGCCGCGATCGACCACGCGTCCTTCGCCGTGTCGATCTCGAGATTGACCGTCACGTCGTCGATGCCGAGGCCCAGCATCTCGGCGACGATCTGGGCCAGGACCGTGGCATGGCCCTGGCCCTGCATCGGCGCGTCGGCGCTGATCGCGACCGCGCCCAGCGGATCGACCGAAACGGTCGCGAGCGAGACGGCGCCGTTCTTGGGGCCGGCGCGCTCGCGCGCCTCGCGCGTCAGCAGCGTCGAGAGATAGCCCATGTTCGACATGCCCGGCTCGACCACGGCGGCGAAGCCGATGCCATAGGCGCGGCCCTGCGCGCGCGCCGCATCGCGCCGGCGTTCGAGCTCGGCGAGCCGTCCCTCGCCCACCGCCACCGCGACGGCGCGCGGATAGTCGCCGGAATCGTAGAGGCCGCCGGCCGCGGCGCGGTAGGGAAAGGCGCCGGCGGGAACGAGATTGCACCGGATCACCTCGAGGTGATCGAGCTTGAGTTCGACCGCGATGCGCTGCATCAGCCGTTCGAGCGCGAGATAGAGCTGCGGCCCGCCGAAGCCGCGGATGAGGCTCGCCGGCATCTTGTTGGTGAGGACGACGCGGTTCGTCACCGCGAGATTCTGCACGTCATAGGCGCCGGTCATGGCGCCGTGCATGCGGTAGAGCGGACCCGGCATCGGCGCCCGCAGGAACGCGCCATAGTCCTCGAGATTGTCGAAGCGCAGCGCGAGAACGCGGCCCTCGCGCGTCACCGCGGCTTCGACGATGCTGACGCGATTGGGGCCAGAGCTTGCCGCCTGAAGATGCTCGAGCCGGTCCTCGACCCATTTCACCGGCCGCCCGACGATGCGCGAGGCGATGCTCATCAGGACGATGTAGGGGAAGACGGAAAGTTTGATGCCGAAACTGCCGCCGCTCGCGGGCGGCGTGCGCAGGCGCAGCCTGGGTCCGGCAACGCGCAGCGCGCGCGCCATCACCGGATGGATGCTGAACGGGCCCTGGAAATTGGCGAGCACGTCATAGCTGCCGTCCGCCGGCGAATGTTCCGCGACGACGACGAAGCACTCCATCGGCGTGAAGGAGTTGCGCGGATATTCGACGGTGAGCGACACGCGCGCCTCGGCCCGGGCGAAGGCGCCGTCGGGGTCGCCATAGGTGAAATGCCGGGTCGAGACCTCGTTGGTCCCGGCTTCGGGATGGATCAGCATCGCGCCCTCGGCCGCCGCCGCGCGCGGATCGATCACGGCCTGAAGCGGCTCGTATTCGACCTCGATCAGCTCGGCCGCGTCCTCGGCGAGATAGCGGTTGTCGGCGACGACGAGCGCGACCGGCTCGCCGACATACCGCACCCGCTCGACCGCGAGCGCCCATTGCGGGATCGGCGCCTTCAGCGCGACGAGGAACGGATCGGAGAGCTTTTTCACGTCCTCGCCGGTGATGACCGCGTGCACGCCCCTGCGCGCGCGCGCGGCCGCCGTGCCGATGCCGCGAATGACGGCGTGCGCGTGCGGCGAGCGCACGACATGGGCATGGAGCGTGTGGCGGCTCACCGGGAAATCGTCGACATAGCGGCCGCGGCCCATGAGCAGCGCACGGTCCTCGATGCGCCGCACCGGCCGGCCCAGCAGCCGAGCTGCGGACGACGCTTCCGGGGAAATATCTTGTTCCGTGCTGCCGCTCATCTTGCGCAATGACGATGAAGAAAGATGCGCGGCTTCCTTCCGGTGTCGCCGGCCCTGGCTGCGCGGCGAACGGTAGCATCCGACCCTGCGCCGCGCAAAGCTATTCTCCGCCGCCCGCGTCTCCGCTATGACAGGTGCGGAGGTGACGGTCGATGCCCATTGAACGCGAGTCTGCGGTGTTCGGCGATCTGCGCGGCTGGATCGAGGCGCTGCGGGCGTCAGGTGACATGAAGGCGATCGATGCCACGGTCGATTGGAACATCGAGCTCGGCACGATCCTGCGGCTGGCGCAGGGACAAGGCGACGGCCCGGCGCTCCTGTTCAATGCCATCAAGGACTATGACCGGCGCGACAGCCGCTGCCGCCGCATCTTCGCCAATGGTCTCGGCAGCTTCCGCCGCGTCGCCATGACCTTGGGGCTGCCGCCGGATACCCATCCGCGCGACCTCGTCAAAATCTGCCGCACGATCTTCGGCGAGCGTCTGCCGCCCAAGATTGTGGCGACGGGACCGGTAAAGCAAAATATTTTACGCGGCGCGGACGTCAATCTGTGGGAATTCCCGTCGCCGCATTGGAATCGGGTCGATGGCGGGCGCTACATCGCCACCTATGCCGGCTGCGTCACCAAGGATCCGACGACGGGGGTGATGAATGTCGGCATCTATCGCGGCATGGTGGCGAGCCGCGACCAGATTCCGATGCTGATCTGGCGCGCGCAGCATATCGGTCATCACCTCACCGCCCACGAGCAGTCCGGCGCCAAGACGATGCCGATCGCGCTCGTCATCGGCTGGGAACCGAGCCTCGGCTTCTGCGCCGGCGCGCCGGTGACCAAGGGCGTATGCGAATATGACGTCATGGGCGCCGTCCGCGGTGCGCCGGTCGAACTGGTCAAATGCGAGACCGTCGATCTCTATGTTCCCGCCTCGGCCGAGATCGTGATCGAGGGCGAGATCAGCCTCGATCCCGCTGACTTCGTCATGGAGGGCCCCTATGCCGAGTTCACCGGCTATGTCGCGGGCGACCGTTCGCCGAAGCCGACGATCCGCGTGAGCTGCATCACCCACCGCGACGAGCCGATCCTGCGCGGCGCGATCGAGGGCTCGCTCCCCGGCAGTTTCTCGGAGAACGCGGTGTGCAGCTCGGTCATCCGCTCGGCGATCGCCTGGAACGTGCTCGATCGCGCCGGCGTCCCCGGCATCACCGACGTGTTCTGTCCGCCCGTTCATGCCGGCATCAACCTTCTCATCCGCATGAAGCAGAGCTATCGCGGCCAGGCGAAGCAGGCGGCCAATGCCATCTGGGGCAGCTCGGCCGCCCATGTCCGCTACAAGCACATCACCGTGGTCGACGACGACATCGACATCCACGACTATGCCGCGGTCGATTGGGCGGTCGCCTATCGCGTCAATGCCGGCGAGAACGACATCGTCATCATGCCGGCCACGTTCGGCGCCGGGCTCGATCCCTCGGTGCGCCGCCGTGACCGCAACCCGGCGCTGTTCGGCACCGGCAAATGGAACCGCGTGCTCATCGACGCCACCATGAACCTCGACTACGATCCCGATCCCGATTTGGGCGGCGCGCGGTTTCCGCCGCTGGTATGGCCGGCGGAGGACGATGTTCGTGCCGCGCGCGCGCGTTGGCAGGAATTGGGCCTCGACGAGCGCAAGGATTGACGCGGCAGGAACGAGGACGCTTCGGTCATGGGCTTCGAGTTGCCGGTCCCGCACGCCATCATCGATCTGCCGATGGAGGACGGCGCGCGCCTCAGGCTCCGGCGCCACGGCAACCTCGCCGGCGCGCGGATCATCATCAGCCACGGCAACGGCTTCGCCGCCGATGCCTATTTCCCGTTCTGGGAGCCGCTGCAGCGCGATTTCGAGCTGGTCGTGTTCGACTTCCGCAACCACGGCCAGAATCCTCCGTCCGATCCGGCGCATCACAATTATGCGCAGATGGCGCGCGATCTCGACCGCGTGCTCGACGGCGTCGAGCGCGCCTGGGGCCGGCGGCCGAGCGTCGGCGTGTTCCATTCGATGTCGGGCCGCGCCGCGATGAAGCATGCGATCGAGATCGGCTGGCGCTGGGACGCGCTCGCCTTGTTCGATCCGCCGAATTTCCCGCCCGTCGGCCATCGCCTCTACGATCCCATGCTCAAATTCGAGCGGCGGCTGGCGGAGTGGGCGCGCGGCCGCCGCGCGCGCTATGACGATCCGGCGCAGCTCGAGCAGGAATTCCGCGCCTCGCGCGCCGCGGCGAGTTGGGTCGAGGGGGCGCATGCGCTGATGGCGCGCGCGGTGCTGCGGCGCGACGAAGCGGCGGGCGGCTGGGTGCTGAGCTGCGCGCCCGAGCTCGAGGCGCGCGTCTATGAAGAGGCGGTGACGCTCGATCTGTGGCCGCAGGGCGCGGAATTCGCCGGCCCGACCAAGCTCTTCGGTGCCGATCCCGCGCTTCGCCACGGTCCGCCGACCGGCGCGGCGAACCAGGCCCTGGCGCAGGAGAACGGCATCGATTACGTCGCGGTTGCCGGCACCGGCCATCTCCTGCAGATCGAGAAGCCGGGCGAATGCCGCGCGGCGCTGCTCGATTTTCTCGCCGCCCACCGCATCGCGGCCTGAGCCGCCGTGACGTCGCTCATCGGCGTCCCGGTGCTGCGCAAGGAGGATGAGCGCCTGCTCACGGGACGCGGGCGCTTCGCCGACGATGTCGAGCTTCCCGGTCAGGCTTATGCGGTGATCGTGCGCTCGCCTCATGCGCATGCGCGCATTGTGGCGATCGATGGGACGAAGGCGGCTTCGGCGCCGAGCGTGCTCGACGTGCTCACCGGGCGCGATTGGGCGGCGGACGGGCTCGGCGGCATGCCGCACAATCCCAACAGCGCCGATCATCTCGATCCAACGAGGCCCGCCTTCGCGCCCGATGCGATCCCGCATGGCGCACTGCCGCTGCCGTTGCCGCTGGCGCTCGACCGCGTCCGCCATGTCGGCGAGGCGGTGGCGCTGGTCGTGGCCGAAACGCTCGAAGCGGCGCGCGATGCGGCCGAAGCCGTCGTCGTCGAATACGAGCCGCTACCGGCGGTGATGGATGCGCGTGCCGCGCTCGCGCCGGACGCGCCGCTGCTCTTTGCCGGCCGGCCCGACAATCTGTGCGTTGTCGCCGCGAACGGCGACGCGGCGGCAACGGCGGCGGCGCTGGCGCGGGCCGATCGCGTCGTGCGCCTTGCCGCGCGCAATCAGCGCGTCAGCGGCACGCCGCTCGAGCCGCGCGCCGCGCTCGCGGATTTCGATGCGGCGTCGGGCACTGCCACGCTCCATTCGCCGAGCCAGGGCGTGCATCGCCACAAGAACGGGCTGGTGGCCGTGTTCGGCCTCGATCCCGAGCGGGTGCGCGTCGTCACCGGCGATGTGGGCGGCGGCTTCGGCGTGCGCTCGCCGTGCTATGGCGAGAATGCGCTGGTGCTGTGGGCGTCGCGGCGTCTTTCCCGTCCGGTCAAATGGACCGCGACGCGCGCGGAATCGTTTCTCGCCGATTTCCAGGCGCGCGACTTTCACGTTGAGGGCGCGCTCGGGCTCGATCGCGACGGGCGGTTCCTTGCGCTTGCGCTCGACTATGTCGGCAATCTCGGCGCCTATCCGGTGTCGTTCGCGGTTCTGGCCAACCTGCTGCGGATGGCGGCGGGCGTCTATGACATTGCGGCGCTTCATGTCGGCGTCCGCGGCGTGGTGACGAACACGCTGCCGGTCGGCGTCTATCGCGGCGCCGGGCGGCCGGAATCGACCTTCATTCTCGAGCGGCTCATCGACGTGGCGGCGGCGGAATTGGGGATGGATCGCGCGGAACTGCGTCGGCGCAATCTCATCCCGGCCGAGGCGCTGCCCTACCAGTCGCCGCTCGGCCACCGCTACGACAACGGCGCCTTCGACGCGAACATGGCGAAGGCGCTGCGGCTCATCGACTGGGATGGTTTCCCGGCGCGCCGCGCTGCGGCCGCTGCGCGCGGCCTCCGCGCCGGGATCGGCATCGCCAATTATCTCGAAGCACCGACCGGCTGGCCCGGCGAGCGGACCGATCTCGCCGTCCTGCCCGAGGGGCGCGTCACCGCCGTGATCGGCACGCAGGCCTCGGGCCAGGGTCACGAGACCAGTTTCGCCCAGGTTGTCGCCAGCACGCTCGAGATCCCGCTCGCCCTGGTCGCCATCGCCTTCGGCGACAGCGCCGTCGCCAAGAGCGGCGGCGGCTCGCATTCCGACCGCTCGATGCGCTTGGGCGGCACGGCCCTGGTCCGCGCCAGCGCGGCGGTGATCGCGCGCGGCCGGGCGATCGCCGCGCATGCGCTCGAAGCCGCGGCGGCGGACATCGTCTATGCGGCGGGGCGCTTCACCGTTGCCGGCACGGATCGCGGTATCGGCTTGTTCGAGGTCGCGGCGCTCGCCCTCGATCCGGCGCTGCCCGAGATGCTGCGCGGCGCGCTGGCCGCCACCGAACAGGTGTCGCAGCGCCTCCATGCGCATCCGACCGGAACCGCGGCCTGCGAGGTCGAGGTCGATCCCGATACGGGCGCGGTGCGGCTGGTGCGTTACGTCACGGTCGACGATGTCGGCCGCGTCATCAACCCGATGATCGCGGGCCAGGTGCATGGCGGCATCGCCCAGGGCGTGGGCCAGGCGCTGTTCGAGGAATGCGTCTATGACCGCGATTCCGGCCAGCTCGTCACCGGCACCTTCATGGATTACGGCCTGCCGCGGGCGGACGATCTGCCGCCGTTCATGGCGGTGAGCGATGCCGTGCCGGCGCCGAGCAATCCCTTGGGCATCAAGGGCGCGGGCGAGTGCGGCACCACGCCGGCGACGGCGGCGGTGCTGAACGCGCTTGCCGATGCGCTCGGCATCCGCCATCTCGAAATGCCGGCGACGGCGGAGCGCGTCTGGCGCGCGCGCCGCGATGCTCAACTCGCGTAGGGCGGATAGCCGGAGTTGCGCTCCTCGGCGGCGAGCAGGCGCAGCATCGCGGGCCATTCGAGCACGCCATAGGGGCGGCGCGTGCCCGGCTGATAAAGATGCGCGGTATGCTGCAGCACGTTGTCGGACGGCACGATCAGCTCGGTGCGCGCCGCCATTGCGTCGACCTGCGCGCGGCATGACAGTTCGAGCTGATACATCGTGTTGAAGGCCTGCGGGACCGTGGCGCCGCAGGTCAGGAGTCCGTGCGAGCGCAGGATCATCGCGTCATGGGGCCCGAGATCGCGCACCAGAAGCTGCCGCTCGTCGAGGTCGATCGCCGGGCCTTCGTAGTCGTGATATCCCAGATGGCCGACGAACCGCATCGCGGTCTGATCGAGCGGCAGGAGGCCGCATTTCATCGCCGAAACCGCCATGCCCGCGCGGGTGTGGGTGTGGATGACACAGGCGACATCCGGCCGCGCCGCGTGAATGGCGCCGTGGATGACATAGCCGGATTTGTTGATGCCGTAATCGGTGTCGGGCTTCCACAGCACGTTGCCGTCGCGGTCGATCTTGACGAGGCTCGATGCGGTGATCTCGCGGTAGAGCAATCCATAGAGATTGATGAGGAGATGGTCGGTGCCGGGAATGCGTGCGGTGATGTGGTTGTAGATGAGATCGGTCATGCCGTAGGCGTCGACGAGGCGATAGCACGCCGCCAGCTCGACGCGCGCCTGCCACTCCGCGGCGTCGACCTCGCCGCGGAGCGACTTGAAGGCGGTGGTGTAAGCCATCGTCTCTCGGGCGCGGCTCAGCGCGCCCGGCGCGGGCGTTCGAGATTCGGCAGGAACCAGGTCAGAAGCCCGATCAGCGGCAGGAACGAGCACACCGAGTAGACGTAGCGGATGCTGGTCTCATCCGCGAGCCAGCCGAGCACCGCCGCGGCAATGCCCGCCATGCCGAAGGCCAGCCCGAAGAAAAGCCCGCCGACCATGCCGACGCGGCCGGGGATCAGCTCCTGCGCATAGACGAGAATGGCCGAAAACGCCGAGGCCATGATGACGCCGATCAGCACCGTCAGAATCCCGGTCCAGAACAGATCGGCATAGGGCAGGGCGAGGGTGAAGGGAAACACGCCCAGGATCGAGCCCCAGATCACCGCCTTGCGGCCGAAGCGGTCGCCGAGCGGCCCGCCGACGAGCGTCCCCACCGCGACCGAGGCGAGAAACGCGAAGAGATAAAGCTGCGCCGTCGCGACCGGAAGCTTGAACCGATCGATGAGATAGAAGATGTAATAATTGGTGAGCCCCGCGGTGTAGAAGAACTTCGAGAAGATCAGCGCCAGGAGAACCGCCATCGACAGCGCGATCTTGCGCGAGGAGAGCTGAGCGATGCCTTCGAGCGTGAGGACGCGCCCGCGGATTTGGAGCGCGCGGTGCCGCCCCTTGTACCAGGTGCCGACCCGCGTCAGCACGACGATGGCCAGAAGCGGCGCGAGCGTGAACGAGATGATGCTGCCCTGGCCGCGCGGGATGACGATGAACGCCGCCAGGAGCGGCCCGAGCGACGAGCCGGCATTGCCGCCGACCTGAAACAGCGATTGGGCCAGCCCGTGCTGGCCGCCCGAGGCCATGCGGGCGATGCGCGAGGATTCGGGATGGAACACCGAGGACCCCAGCCCGACCAGCCCGGCGGCCGCAAGCACCATGGCAAAACTCGAGGCCAGCGACAGGGTGAACAGCCCCACGAGCGTGAACGCCATGCCGCAAGCGAGCGAGTAGGGCTGCGCGTGGCGGTCGGTATAGATCCCAACGAGCGGCTGGAAGATCGAAGCGGTGCACTGATAGGTGAGGGTGATGAGCCCGACCTCGGCGTAATCGAGCGCGAAGTTGTTCTTGAACAGGGGATAGATCGCCGGCACGAGCGACGCGATCATGTCGTTGAGGAGATGGCAGAAGCAGAGCGCCCAGAGGATCGTGAAGACCGCGCCCCCGCCCGAGGCCGCTGCCGCCGCGCCTGGAACCGCAATGCCAGCCTGCTCGACCGTCTCGCTCGCCGCCGCCTTCATCCCCATCTCCGCCGACCGCCCCAGGTTCAATACCAGAATCGGCGGTGGGGGGCATCGCCCGTTTCGGAATGGCACCCATTCGGGCGCGCCGCCGGCCCATTTGGCCGGCCGAAGGGTTAGGCGAGGGTTAACGGTGCCCCGTCGGTGTCCTCGGCGCGGTCGATCCTGATCAGCACCGCGAAGCCCTTCTTCTCCGGGTCGCGGTCCTTCTCGGGCTGGATCAGCCGGCGCCACACCTCGTCGTAGACCGGCCCCGCCTTGTGCAGCGCGGCGATGCCATAGAAGCGGGCGACGCCGCCCTTGGGCAGGGTCCCGTCGGCGCGCAGCGCGGGCTTGCGAAAGAAGACGGTGACCTTGGTGCCGTCGGCGAGACTGGCGTTGGTCGTGCCCTTGCCGCGCTCCCACAGCGCCAGATGCTCGTCGTCATAAACCATGGTGCTGCCGCGCAGCGTCACCTGCGCGAAGCCCGTCGGCAGGACCGTTGCGACCAGGCACACATTGTCCGGGAAGGCGCTGTTGATATGCGGCTGCAGCGTCTTGGGAATTCTGGCCATGGGGTTCTCCTTCGTGCGGGCAGGATAGATGGACCGCAAGGGCCGCCGCAACGGCCCGACGTCGCGCGTCGAAGGCCGCATCCGTTCTCCGCCACGCTTATCGCGGTGGCAGGAAGGCTTCGGTATAGAGCCGGGCCATATCGGGCGCGGCGTCGGCCATGCCGATGTCGACGAGCGAGCGCGCCAGCGCAGCCATGGCCGTGGCCGAGAAGCGGCCGTCCGGCGAATACATCGGCATCTGCCGGTCATAGACCGCGGCGGCGACGGCCGGATAAACGTGGAGCATCCGCGCCATGTCGGCGATCGTCTCGGCGCGGTGGGCGCGGGCAAAGGCGATGGTATCGAACCAGCCCCGGAGAAACGCGCGGACGTCGTCGGGATGGGCGGCGATGATGCGGTCGGTGGCGAAGATGATGTTGTTGTGGATGTCCTTCACGTCATCGCCGAAGCGCAGCAGGATGCGTCCCTTGCCGGCGGCCGCGAACTGGAGCGCGGGGGTCATGTCGCTGGCGGCGGCGTCGATCTGCCCCGCCTTCAACAGCGCTATCGCGCCGGTGGCGGTGCCGGTCGGGACCACGCGGATGGCGTCGCGGACCCAGCCCTGGCGCACCGCGACCTCGCCGATCATCCAGGCGACGAGCGAGGTGAGCGAGCTCGCGCCGACCTTCCTTCCCTTGAGGTCGGCGGCGCGCCGCAGCGGCGAGCCGCGCATGACGACGAGGCCGGTGTCGAGCGGCGGACCCGCCATCGCGGCGATTGCCTTTTCCTGCGCGCCCGCGGCGATGAAGCCGAGATCCTCCCCGGTGCCGAGACCGATATCGACCGCGTTCGCTGCCAGCGCCTGCTGCAGCCGCGCCGGCCCGTTGAAAACGGACACGGCGATCGTCAGCCCGTCGGCGGCGAACATGCCGCGCCGGATGCCGAAATCCAACAGGCGGAAGGTGAAGGAGCGCGGCACGGCCTCACCGACGCGCAGCGACGAAGCCGCCGCCGACTGCGCCGCGAGCAGCGCGGCCACGAGGGCGATGGCGCGCAAGATGCCGCGCGCGGTCATTGCGGCCTTGTGGCGCGCTCGGGGGCGAGGCTGCGCGGCAGCGGCGGGATCTGCGGCGTAAGCGGCGCGGGAATCGCTGCGCAACCGCCGGCGCGCTCGGCCACGCATACCGCGCCGTGGCAGGATTTCCGGACGAAGCCGAACCCCTCGGGCGGCGTGCCAAGATAGACGATGACGTTGAAGCCGGGCGCATCGGCGGCGAGATCCCGCGGCGTGGCCGGGAGATAGAGCCGTCCGGGCTCATTCATGTAGGTATAGCCGCCGCTCAAGTCCCATTTGACGCCCCACAATCCCACGCCGCAAACCGCTTGCAGTCGCGCCACGTCGAGAGCGGCCGCAAGCGTGTTCGCGTCGCCGTCCCAGCGCGACATGTAGCCCGCCGACGCGGCCTCGCCGAACGAAAAGATGGTCCAGAATTCGATCGCGGCGAGCACGCACGCCGCGGTGACGCCGAGCCGCGAGGCGTCGGCCGCGAGATGCGCCGCGGTCCAGACGACGATTCGCGCCAAGCCCAGCGCGGCGAGGACGACGACCAACAGGATGCCGAGATAGATGAACCCGATCTCCTTGTGCGGGATCAGGGAATGCGCCAGCACGACAGCCGCGGCCGCGGCCAGCAGCAGCGGCAGCCGCGTGCTTCCGAGCAGCGCGAGGAACAGCAGCACGGCGGCGCCGGCGCCCCAATACCATGCGAGAGCAATGAAATAGGCGTACCACGGCGTGACGCCGTAATCGTCGGCGACGCCGTATTCCGCATTGATGACCAGGTTCCGCCAGATCGATTCGAACGGATAGCTCCAGGTGATGCCGTCGAGGAGGCCGCCGAGCAGGACGACGATGACGGCGCCCGCGACGATCGGCGGCAGCCGCCACCGCGGCGCGCGAAGCCCGGTCCAGAGAATGACGAGACCGATCGCCGCGGCATATTGAAAGCGAAGCAGAAACGCCAGTCCGAACAGAAGCCCCGCGGCGAACAGGCGCCGCTTCGACCGCGCCAGGTATCCCGGTTCGCAGAGATAGGTGGCGACCAGCGTGACATGGGCGCCGATCACCTCGGGCGCGCTGCGCGCGCCGTAATAGATCGCATCGGCCGACAGCGCCACCGCCACCGCGGCGACGATCCCGCCGGCGACGCCGTCGAAGCGCTTGCCCCACAAAAAGGCGATCACCACGCAGGAGGTGGAAAGCGCCGCCCACAGTCCGGCGATCATCGGCAGGTAATAGTCCGGTCCGTCGCCGACGAGCCGCGCCGCTCCCATCACGCCGGCGAGCACGCCTGGCAACAGCCAGGACCGCGCGCCGTAAACGAACTCCCACGGCACCACGCCGGTGCCATAGACGATGCGATGCGCCTGCTCGATGGTCTGGAAGATCGCATCGGGGCGGTAGAGGTTGGGCACGGCAACGACTGCCAGCAGCCGCAGGACGAAGCCGACGGCACAGATCGCGACCAGAAGCGCCGTCTCGTGCCGAACGATCACCCCGCCAGCGGGCGGGGCTTCATCGCTGCGGCAGGAGAGCTCGGACGACGGCATGGCGGTGGCGCCATTGTAACGATTTGGAACTATTGGGAAACAGTCAACCTCCCCGGCGCGGTCCGCAAGGTGTGCGCCGCTTGTCGCCCGATGGCAGGCGGACGCATCTCCCGGCATCCGGCCATTCGGTCTATAGTCGTCGTACCCTCCCGTGGTCGGTCCCGGCCAGCCGGACATGAATCTTCTCACCTTTTCGACGCTCTATCCCAACGCCGCGCAGCCGTCGCACGGCATCTTCGTCGAGACGCGCATCGTCCGTCTCGTTGCCGGCGGTGGCATCACCACCAGGGTCGTCGCGCCGGTCCCCTATGTTCCCGATCTGCCGCTCGTTCCCGAGCGCTATCGTATCCTCGCCGGCGTTCCGGCCTCGGAGGAACGGTTCGGCATCCCCGTCCTCCATCCGCGGTTCCCGGTGCTGCCCAAGATCGGCATGACCGTCGCGCCGCTGCTGCTCTACCCGGCCGCGCGGGCCGCGGTGTCGCGCCTGGTGCGGGACGGGTATGCATTCGATCTCATCGATGCCCATTACTTCTATCCCGACGGGGTCGCCGCGGCGATGCTGGGGCGGCATTTCGGCAAGCCCGTCGTCATCACCGCGCGCGGAACCGACATCAACCTCATTCCGAACTACCGGCTACCGCGGGCGATGATCCGCTGGGCGGCACGCGAGGCCGCGGGGATCGTTACCGTGTGCGCGGCGCTCAGGGATGCGCTGGTCGAGCTCGGCGCGCCCGCTGCCAAGATCCGGGTTCTGCGCAACGGGGTCGACCTCGTCCTGTTCCGCCCGGGCGACCGCGCCGCGCAGCGCGCGCGGCTCGGATTTGCCGGTGTCACGCTGCTGTCGGTTGGCCATCTCATCCCGCGCAAGGGTCACGACCTGGTCATCGGCGCCTTGCCGTTCCTGCCGGATACGCGGCTCGTCATCGTCGGCGCCGGCCCCGAGGACGCGGCGCTTCGCAGCCTCGCCCGCCGCCTCGACGTGGCCGGGCGCGTGCGGTTCCTCGGCAGCCTGTCGCAAGCCGCCTTGGCCGAGATCTATTCCGCGGCCGACATTCTCGTGCTCGCCTCGAGCCGCGAGGGCTGGGCCAACGTCCTGCTCGAAGCGATGGCCTGCGGCACGCCGGTGGTCGCCTCGAATGTGTGGGGGACGCCCGAGGTCGTCGCCTCGCCCGATGTCGGCGAACTGATGACGGAACGCTCCCCGGCTGCCGTCGCCGAGGCGGTCGCGCGGTTCATGGCGCGGGCGCCCGACCGGTCGCGCGTTCGCGCCTATGCCGAGGGCTTCAGTTGGGACGCCACCACAAGGGGGCAGATCGAGCTCTTCAATTCCATTCTGCAATCCCGGCGCGGCGCGCCGTCGCTGCTCACCGCCGCCGCTACGGAATGACGTGCTCGCGCGCCATTCGCGGCCGGCCGACGCGGCCGCGCCCGGCCGCTGCGTCCGGTGGGGCATGATCCTGCGCGAAGAGCCGGATTTCCTGAACCTGCCCGGCGACTGCGCCGCGCTGTTCGCGGCTGCCGGCGAGGAGAGTTTCTTCGCGCAGGCCGCGTGGTACGACCTGATTTCGCGGCACGCGCGCGATCCGGGCGACCGGGTGCGGCTCTATCTCGACGCGGATAAGCCGCGCGCCGCCCTCGTCTGCGGCGCCGCGTCGCCGGCGAATGACCGCGCGCTGCACGGCCTCGCGAATTTCTACAGCCTGGAACATGGGCCGATCCTTGCGACGGGCGACGGCGGCGACGTTCTCACGCGCCTCGTCGCCACGATCGGCGGCGAGCGCCCGAATTGGGCGAGCGTGAGCTTCGCCGCGCTCGATCCACTGTCCGCGTCCACGGCGGCGCTCGTCGCGGGCCTGCGCGCGGCGCGCTTTATCGTGCAGACCTACTTCCATTTCGGCACCTGGTTCGAGGACACGCGCGGCCTCGATTTCCGGCGCTATTTCGACGCGCGCCCCGCCGCCTTGCGGAACACCTTCCGGCGCAAGGCGAAGGCCGCCCAGGGCATGGGACTCGCCTATGCCTTCAGCGAGCCCGGCGGCGATCTCGATTCTCTGATCGCGGATTACACGACCGTCTATGCCAATAGCTGGAAGGAGCCGGAGCCTTATCCGAGTTTCATTCCGGCGCTTCTCGGCATGGCGTTCGCGGGCGGTGCGCTGCGTCTCGGCATCCTCCGCGTCGACGGGCAGCCGGCGGCGGCGCAGTTCTGGATCGTCTGGCGCGGCCGCGCCGTCATTTACAAGCTCGCGCACGACCGGCGCTACGACAAGCTGTCCTTGGGGACGCTGCTGACGATGCGGATGATGGAGCGCGTGCTCGAAGGCGACCGGCCGTCGGAGATCAATTTCGGCCGCGGCGACGATCCCTATAAGCGGCTGTGGCTGCCCCAGCGCCGTGAGCGCTGGGGCGTGCTCGCGGCCAATCCGCGCACGTGGCGCGGGCTCGCCCAGGGGGTTCGCGTCATCGCCTCGCGCCTGCGCGGCCGGCTCCGCGGCGGCTGACCGTCAGCCGTGGGGCGAGCCGGACCCGGCCGCCAGGCGGTGCAGATAGGGTTCGATCGGGGATGATTCGCTGAGGAAGCGCGTCAGGACGGCGGCCGCGGCGGCGGGGGATTCGGGTTCCTCGGCCGCGACGGCGACGAAGGCGACGACGGGGCTCGCGTG
This sequence comes from Allostellaceae bacterium, assembly GCA_035532935.1. Lineage (GTDB taxonomy): Bacteria > Pseudomonadota > Alphaproteobacteria > ATCC43930 > CGMCC-115725 > DATJLY01. The sequence continues at coordinate 3,849 of DATKQE010000070.1, read as the reverse complement.
GCCCACCAGGCCGCGCAACTGCGCCAGCTTCGCCTCGATGCGTCCGGCGAAAATCGCGTCACCGACGACGTAGAAATTCCAAATCAGAAGCCGGTGGGCACTGTTTTCAATCTGAGTCGTGGCGACGGTGACGGCCTTGCCGTCGATCCTCGTCCGGGCGTGTCCCCGCGCGACGAGACGCCAATGCTCGAAATCCGCGATCTCGTTGAAGCCGCGGCCGAGATTGTCGTGCAGGCCGCCCACGGTATAGAGCGCGACGTAGCGGATGACGTGCCCGCTGCCATCGTCGAAGCCCTGGAGATACGTGCGATCGGGAGCGACGACGACGGGCTTCCACGGCGCATCGACTTGCGTCGTGTGCCATGCGCCGGCGACGCCCGGCGCCGGCGCCGCGGCAAGATCGATCGCGCTGACGCGCCGGTCGAGAAGAGCGGCATAGCCGGGGCCGGCGGCCGCGAGCAGAACGCTCAACCCCGCGACCACGGCGAAACTCCACGCCTGGGACGGTGCGACGTCTGCCGCTGGCGGCGAGCGCCGCGGCGCCGCCGCGATGTCGTCGTGATCGGTGAACGATCGGCCGATGAAGATCAGGACGAATGTCACGAAGGTGAAGAACACCCAGCCATAGATGATGTGATCGGCCATCACCATCGACGCGCCGCCCGAAATCTCCGCGAGCACGAGGAGCCCGAACGCGCGCAGCCCGTTCGCGACGATCGGAACGACGATCGACAATGCCACGAAACCGAGCCGGCGGAACCGGCTCTTGTACATCAGAGCCGCAAAGAACACGCCGAACGCGACCGAGGCGATGAGGAATCGAAGGCCGGCACAGGCCTCGGCGACGACGAACTCGCCGGCCGGGATCTCGATCACCGTTCCGTCCCAGAACACGGGGATGTGCACGAGCCGCAATCCCAGGACGGTGAACCACGCCGTGAAGCGCTGCAGCGCCGGCACCAGAAAATAGCCGGTGGGGACGAGGAAGTAGAGATAGAGGAACGGCGTCAGCATCGCGCGATAGACCGCCCATCCGACGATCGCCAGCGCCGCCACCTGAAACATCGTGACGACGAGAAGCTGCTGCGCCTCGAGCACGCCGAGCATCGCCGCCATGAGCCAAGCGACCGACAGCGGCAGCAGCAGGACGAGCACACGGAATTCCGGCCGCGGCGCCAGGCCGCTCAGCACGTCGCGCCGCTGCCAGGCGAGATAGAGGGCGACCGGCAGGATCAGGAAGCAGTGGTTATAGGCGGTCGAGTTCCGCCACACCGCATACGCGCCCTCGGCCTCGGTGCGAAAGAGGCCGCCGAGCGCCACCGCGGCCAGCACGAGACACGCGCCGGCCGCGACCCAGACCCGCCGCGCCGTCCTATGCCCGGGTTCGACCGCATCGAGCGCTGCGGAATGGTCCTGCGGAAGCAAAAGCATCGCGGTTGGCCCGGTTGCCTTGAATGACGGTCACGATCGCGCGCGTGGCGGCCTTCGCCGCCGGACGCACGACATTGTTCCAGTGTATAGGTTAGTATTCCAATAATTAACCTTTTGCTTCGGGACGCTTACCCCGCCGCGGCGACTTCGCACGCTTCGCCCATCAGGCGATCGAGCACGGCGAAGTCCCAGCGATGCTGCGTCAGCACGCACTGTCGGGCCCGGACGCCAAGCTGCTTCTGCTCGCCGGCGAGGATCGCGTGTACGCGGTCGGCGAATTCCGGCGCCGTCCGCGCCGTGAGCACCGCTTCGCCTTGCGCCACCTCGATGCCCTCGCAGGCCTCGGGCGTCGCCACCATCGGCTTTGCCATCGCCATCGCCTCGAGCACCTTGTTGAGAACGCCGCGCGCGATCCACAGCGGCGCCACCACCGCGGCGGCATGGGCGAGATAGGGACGAATGTCATCGACCCGGCCGGTCACGACAATGCCGTCGCCGCCGAGCCGGCGCACCGCGGCGACGGGATTGGCGCCGACGATCCAGAACTCGAGGCTCGGCCAGCGGCGGCGGATCAGCGGCACCGCCTCGCGCGCGAACCATGTCGCCGCCTGAATGTTGGGCCAGTAGTCCATCGCCCCGGTAAAGACCACGGCGGGCGCGAGGCGCGGGAAGGGGTTCGGGTAGTCGCGGTCGGGATCGAAGAAGGCAGCATCGATGCCGTTGGGCATGGCATGCACGCGCGCGGCGGCCTCGGGCGCGAGCCGCCGGAACAACTCGGCCTCGGCCGACGACGCGAGCAGCGTCCCGTCGAACGCGCTAGCGATCCGGCGCTCGAACGCGAGCAGCTTGCGTTGCTCGCGCGCATAGACGGCGCTGAGCGGCCAGGGCCGGCTCTGCGCGTATTGCCCCCATTTTTCGGAGTCGACATCGACGAGGTCGATGATGCGCCGGGCGGCGCGGTGGTTTATGGCATAGGGCGCAACGGCGGAGCAGAACACGAAAACCTGGGATGGCGCGTGGGCGCGAACCAGCGCATCGACCCAGCGCTGCAACCGCGCGTCCTCGAAATAGCCGAGCGTCAACGCTTCGCGGCGCACAAGACCCTTGAGGCTGCGCCACCGCGCCAGCGCCGGACGCAGCGGCACGCAGCAAACGCTGGCGCAGACCGTCTCCAGGAACGGAATGTGCCGTGCATCCTCGGGCGCGTCGTAGAAACAGCCGAGATGCACGTGATAGCGGCGCGCGAGATGCTGCAAGATGCGCCACGAGCGGATCTTGTCGCCCTTGTCCGGCGGGTAGGGAATCCGCTGCGTGAGGAAGAGGAGATGCTCCATGTCGGCTAGATCGCGGCGCGCGGCGCGGTCGCAAGCGCGGACGCGAACGCCGCGTCCATGCGGCCCCAGGACAGGTCGGTCAGCAAGCGCTGCAAGCGCGCCTCGGTCCGCGCCAGATTGACATAATGGCGGAACCGCGACTTCCAGGATGCGTTATTCTGCCGCGGCTGATCGGGGTCGATCTCCCAAGGATGCAGATAGAACGCGCAGGGAAGGCCGTCGGCGCGATTGACGTGCTGCATGGCGCGCCATGAAATCGCGTAGGGGAGAAGGCGGAAATACCCGCCGCCCGCACAGGGAAAATTGCGCCCGAACAGGCGCAGGGTGGTGAGCGGAATCTCCAGGAGGCCCGAGCGCTCTTCGCGAAACGGCGCGCGCGGGCCGTTGGGGACGCCGTAGAGGTCGTGGGCGATCGGATTGACGCTCGAGCTGTAGCGATACCCGGCCTCGGCCAGCACCTCGAACGCCCACCGGTTGCGCGGCCCGATCGAGAAGGTGGGGGCGCGGTATCCTTGCACCGCCGTGCCGCCCTGGTCCTCGAGAATGGCTTTCGTCCTGACGACATCGGCGCGGAATTCGGCCGCCGTCTGCCCGTCGGCGCGCTGGTGCGCATAGCCGTGGCTCGCCAGCTCGTGCCCTTCCGCGACGATGCGGCGAACGAGGCGGGGGTGCCGCTCGGCCACCCAGCCGAGGGTGAAGAACGTCGCCTTCACGCCCGCTGCGGCGAAGATGTCGAGGAGACGGTCGGTGTTGCGCTCCACGCGGCGCGGCAGCGTCTCCCACGCGTCGCGGGCGATGACGTCCGCGAACGCTTGAACCTGGAAATAATCCTCGACGTCGACGGTCATGGCGTTGAGGAGCCCGGTGCCGCGCTGGACGGCCGCGGCGGGCGCCGCCGCCGGTGCTTCCTCGCCGCGCGGCGCCGACAGGGTTGGGGTCGCTTCGTCCATGGCTAGGGTGCTCCGCGGACGTAGTTTGCGATGATTTCGATGGTTCTTTTGATGGCGCGTTCGTGTTTGGTCATGGCGTGTTCGAGGGCGCCGATGCGGGTGATGATTTCGGCGAAGGCGGGATCGGCGCCGTT
>DATKQE010000069.1:0-8109 GCA_035532935.1 Allostellaceae bacterium | reverse complement strand
GAGCTCGAACACGCGATTGCCGCGCCGCGACTGGCAGTAATATTCACGCTTCGGCGTCGCCCGGCTCAGGATCTCGATCTGCCGGTCGTTGAGACCGAAGCGCCGATAGATCGCCGCGATCTGCGGCTCGAGCGCGCGTTCATTCGGCAGCAGAATCCGTGTCGGGCAACTCTCGATAATTGCGGGTGCGATGGCGCTCCCGTCGATATCGGCGAGCGATTGGGTGGCGAAGACGACGGACGCGTTCTTCTTCCGCAGCGTCTTCAGCCATTCGCGAAGCTGGCCGGCGAAGCCCGGATCGTCGAGCGCGAGCCAGCCTTCGTCGACGATGAGCATAGTCGGCCGACCGTCGAAGCGATCTTCGATACGGTGAAACAGATAAGACAGCACGGCTGGCGCCGCGCCGGCGCCGATTAAGCCCTCGGTCTCGAAGGCTTGCACCTCCGCTTCGCCGAGGCGCTCGGTCTCCGCGTCGAGTAAACGGCCCCATGGCCCGCCAACCGTGTAGGGCTGGAGCGCCTGCTTGAGCGCATTGGACTGCAAGAGCACCGACAGGCCGGTGATCGTCCGTTCCGACGTCGGCGCGGAAGCGAGCGAGGTCAGGGCCGACCATAGATGCTCCTTCAGTTCGGGGGTGATCGTGACCGACTCCCGGCCGAGCAGCGCCGCGACCCACTCTGCCGCCCAGGCACGCTCGCCGGCATCGTCGACGCGTGCCAGCGGTTGCAAGGCGACGGGTGCGCTGGCGTTGTCGGCCAACGCGCCGCCGAGATCGTGCCAGTCGCCGCCCATGGCGAGCGCGGCCGCGCGGATCGATCCGCCGAAGTCGAAGGCGAAAACTTGCGCACCGGCGTAGCGGCGGAACTGCAGCGCCATTAGAGCCAGCAGCACGCTCTTGCCGGCGCCGGTCGGGCCGACGATCAGGGTGTGGCCGACATCGCCGACATGAAGCGAAAAGCGGAACGGTGTGGACCCTTCCGTCCGTGCGAAGAACAGCGGCGGCGCCTGGAAATGCTCGTCCCGTTCCGGCCCGGCCCAGACCGCCGAAAACGGCATCATGTGCGCGAGGTTGAGCGTCGAAACCGGCGGCTGGCGGACGTTGGCATAGACATGGCCGGGGAGCGATCCGAGCCACGCTTCGATGGCGTTGACGCCCTCGCGCATGCAGGTGAAGTCGCGGCCCTGGATGGCCTTCTCAACCAGACGCAAGCGCTCGTCGGCGATCCGCGGGTCCTCGCTCCAGACAGTGACCGTGGCGGTGACATAGGCCTCGCCAACAAGGTCTGTGCCAAGCTCCTGCAGCGCCGCATCGGCATCGAGCGCCTTGTTGGCCGCATCGCTATCCATCAGCACCGACGCCTCGTTGGTCATCACCTCTTTCAGGATCGCCATGATCGACTTGCGCTTGGCGAACCACTGGCGGCGAATTTTTGCGAGCAGTTTGGTGGCGTCGGTCTTGTCGAGACAGACGGCGCGGGTGGCCCAGCGGTAGGGAAAGGCTAGGCGATTGAGGTCGTCGAGCAGGCCCGGCCAGGTCTGCGATGGAAAGCCCATAATGGTCAGCGTGCGCAAATGAGCCCGGCCGAGGCGTGGCTCGAGGCCGCCCGTCAGGTCCTCGTCGACCAGGATGGAGTCCAGATACATCGGCGTTTCGGGCACGCGCACGCACTGGCGACGGGTCGAGATACAGGAATGCAGGTAGGTCAGCGTCTCGCCGTCATCGAGCCAGTCGGCTTCAGGCATGAAGCCCTCGATCAGCGCGAGCACGCGATCGGTACGGTCGATGAAGCCTTCCAGCTCCGCGCGCCAATCGGCGCCCGCATGCGAACGACCCTCATAGAGCCAGCTCTCGGCGCGCGCGGCGTCGTCGGCCGGCGGCAGCCAGAGCAGCGTCAGGAAATAGCGGCTCTCGAAGTGCGCGCCTTCTTCCTCGAACTGCGCACGGCGCTCCGCGTCGACCAGGGCGGATGTTGGATCAGGAAACTGGCCGACAGAATAGCGGTGCGCGGGCACGCGCTGCGCCTCGATGAACACCGCCCAGCCGGAACCGAGACGACGCAGCGCATTGTTGAGCCGGGAGGTGATCGTGACCAGCTCGGCCGGCGTCGCCGAATCAAGATCGGGGCCGCGAAAGCGCGCTGTCCGCTGGAACGAACCATCCTTGTTGAGGATGACGCCTTTCTCAACCAGCGCCGCCCAAGGCAGGAAGTCGGCGAGACACTGCGTGCGATGGCGGTATTCTGCGAGGTTCATCATCGATCGAACCTCACGAGACCAGATGCTGCGGATAGCGGAGGTGCCGGCGCACCACGTCGACAAAGGCGGGATCGCGCTTGGTCGCCCACACGGCGGCGACATGGCCGATCAGCCAGATCGCGCCGCCAACGATCCAGAGGCGAAGCCCAAGCCCGACGGCGGCGGCGAGCGTGCCGTTGACAATCGCCACCGCGCGCGGCGCGCCGCCGAGCAGGATCGGCTCGGTCAGCGCGCGATGAACGGGCGCGTAGAAGCCGGCGATGGGTGCGTCCTGTTCCATCAGATCAGCACTCCGCCGCCGAACTGGAAGAAGGTCAGGAAGAAGCTCGACGCGGCGAAGGCGATCGACAGGCCGAAGACGATCTGGATCAGGCGTCGGAACCCACCGGAAGATTCGCCGAAGGCCAGCGTCAGGCCAGTGATGATGATGACGATCACCGAAATCACCTTGGCGACCGGCCCCTGGATCGACTCCAGTATCTGATTGAGCGGCTGTTCCCACGGCATGTTGGAGCCGGCGGCGTAAGCCGGCGCCGTCATCAGCGCGACGACGGCAAAGAGAGTTACCGCCGTCACGCGATCGCGAATACGGGAAAGCGTTATCATCACGGTTCTCCTGCGGGGGTGAGGACGTAGTCGCCGGTCGGGCCGAGGCCCTTGACCGCGGCGAGTTCGGCGAGCCGTCGCGCGGAGCCGCGGCCGGCGAGGACTGCGATGAGGTCGATGGTCTCGGCGATCAGGGCGCGCGGAACCGTGACGACGGCTTCCTGGATGAGCTGTTCGAGGCGGCGCAACGCGCCGATCGCGGACCCCGCGTGCAGCGTACCGACGCCGCCCGGATGCCCGGTGCCCCAGGCCTTCAGCAGGTCGAGTGCCTCGGCCCCGCGAACTTCGCCGATGGGAATGCGGTCGGGCCGAAGTCGAAGGGCCGAGCGTACGAGATCGGAGAGCGAGGCCGCGCCATCCTTGGTGCGCAGCGCAACGAGGTTAGGCGCGGCGCATTGCAGCTCGCGCGTGTCCTCGATCAGCACCACGCGGTCGCCGGTCTTGGCGACCTCAGCGAGCAACGCATTGACGAGGGTGGTCTTGCCGGTCGAGGTGCCGCCGGCGACAAGAATGTTCTTACGGTCGAGCACACCAGCGCGCAGCAACGCGGCCTGCACGTCGGACATGATGCCCGTGTCGACATAGTCGCCGAGCGTGAACACGGCGACGGCCGGGCGGCGGATGGCGAAGCACGGCGCCGCGACCACCGGGGGCACTAGGCCCTCGAACCGCTCTCCACTTTCCGGCAGCTCCGCCGAGACCCGCGGACTACCCGCATGCACCTCGACGCCGACATGGTGCGCGACGAGGCGCACGATGCGTTCGGCGTCCGCTGGCGTCACCCGGCAGCCCGTGTCTTCGAGGCCGCCCGACAACCGGTCGATCCACAAGAGACCATCAGGATTGAGCATCACCTCGACGATGCCCGGATCTTCCAGATAGGCTGAGATGGTCGGCCCGAGCGCGGTGCGCAGCATGCGCGCACCGCGGGCGAAAGCTTCCGATCGAAAAGAAATTGTGGTCACTCGAACCCCGTAAGTTTGCCTCACTCGGAGGCGCATGTGTCAGCGGGGTTGATTAGAAAGAGCCGGAACTGGGTCTTTGCAACAACGGTGATGAGGCAGGAGGGCTCTGGGATAGAAAGACAGGTCGCCGAGATGGCCGGCTGTCAGGGGCCCTTCGTCGTCGTGTCCCGTTCGGAGTCAGAAGCGACGTCCTGACTCACTTCGTCGGCAAGTTTATGTCCGCGCGCGAGTCGCCGACCAAGCGCTTCGACGTATCCGTCATAACGCTCGCGCCCTTTGGTCTGCGCGGCCGCGAGAGCGGTGTCGGGCAAAGCCGGCGTGCTCGTCAGCCAGAAGCGCACGAAAACAGCCAAGGCCTCATTGGAGATCGTGACATGCCGCTCGATCCGCTCCATCTGCCGCGTCATGCGATCGAGACGCCGCGCCAGCGCGGCCTCCAGCCGATCGGCGCCGTCAGGCGACAGATGCGAGGCAAGCGCTGCCTCGACGATCAGCGCCTGCGGCACACGCTTGCGAGCGGCATAATCAGCCAATTTCCCGGCGAGATCCGGAGGAAGGCGAAACGTGTGCTTGGTGCGCATGGTCGTCACATCTGCATATCGTCGCTGGGATCGAGCGAGACCTGGCGTGCGACGCGCCCGAACCCGCGCTGCATGATGCGCTGGCGTTGAACGTCGTCGTCCGGATCCTCGTCGATTGCCTCGAACTCTTGGACTGGGTTCGCTGGCTCAGGGATGATCTCTTCGTGTTCTGGCAGTTCCGGTTCGCGCCGGATTCCTGCGTTGGCCGAATCGTCAGTCTCGAACGCAGCAGGCGTCGGCACCACCGTGTCGGCCCAGTCGCCAGCATCTCGAGGCTGGGTCTCCTCCGGCTGTAACATCTTGGGAATGGTCAGCGCCGGCGGTGGAAGGATGCGCGCCTGCATCTCAGGATCTTCGAAATAGCGCGCTTTCTTCGCCCGGATTGGCGCGCAACCCGATACCAGGATGAGCTCGTCGTCGGGCGGAAGCTGCATGACCTCACCCGGCGTCAGGAGCGGCCGTGCCGTTTCCTGACGCGAGATCATCAAATGTCCGAGCCAAGGGCTGAGCCGGCTGCCGGCGTAGTTCTTCATGGCGCGCAGCTCGGTTGCCATGCCCAGCGCGTCGGACACGCGCTTTGCGGTGCGCTCGTCGTTGGTCGCGAAGCTTACGCGCACATGGCAGTTATCGAGGATGGAGTTGTTCTGTCCGTACGCTTTTTCGATCTGATTCAGCGATTGCGCGATAAGGAAACTCTTCAATCCATACCCGGCCATGAACGCGAGCGCGCTCTCGAAGAAATCGAGACGGCCGAGGGCGGGGAATTCATCCAGCATGAGCAGCAGCCGGTGCCGACGTCGCTTCGATTCCAACTCCTCGGTGAGACGTCGGCCGATCTGGTTGAGGATCAGGCGGATCAGGGGCTTGGTCCTGCTGATGTCCGACGGCGGCACGACGAGGTAGAGGGTCATGGGATGCTCGGCCTCGACGAGATCGCGGATGCGCCAATCGCAGCGCCGCGTGACGGCGGCAATGACAGGATCGCGATAGAGCCCAAGGAACGACATCGCCGTCGACAAGACGCCGGAGCGTTCGTTTTCGCTCTTGTTCAGCAACTCTCGCGCGGCGCTGGCGACGACGGGATGGACGCCGTTCTTTCCGAGATGCGGCGTCGTCATCATCGCCCGCAGAGTCGTTTCGATCGGCCGCTTCGGATCGGAGAGGAAATTTGCAACACCGGCGAGGGTTTTGTCTTCCTCGGCGTAGAGGACGTGGAGAATCGTGCCGACGAGCAGCGAATGGCTGGTTTTCTCCCAGTGGTTCCTTTTCTCGAGCGCGCCTTCGGGGTCGACCAGCACGTCGGCGATGTTCTTGACGTCCCTGACTTCCCACTCGCCGCGACGGACCTCGATCAGCGGGTTGTAGGCGGCGCTCTTCGTGTTGGTCGGATCGAACAGCAGCACATTGCCGAACCGCGCGCGCCACCCGGCCGTGAGCCCCCAGTTCTCGCCCTTGATGTCATGAACGATGGCGGAGCCCGGCCAGGTCAGCAGCGTCGGAACCACCAGGCCAACGCCCTTGCCCGATCGTGTTGGGGCGAAGCACAGGACATGCTCCGGGCCATGGTGGCGGAGATAGGCGCCACGCCAGAGGCCGAGCAGAACGCCGTCGGGATGAAGAAGTCCTGCCTTCCGAATCTCGCGCGCTTCGGCCCATCGTGCGGACCCATAGGTCGTGACCTTCTTAACTTCGCGGGCACGCCAGACCGACATGGCGACCGCCACGACGAAGGCAGCGACACCACCGGCGCCCGCTATGAAGCCGCCCGTGACGAAGATCTCGTGGGCGTAGGCGTCGTAGGCAAACCACCACCAGAAGAAGGCAGGCGGCTGATAAATCGGCCAGCCGAAGAGCATGAACCAGGGACGGCCAAGCTGTGGCTGGAAGGCGAGCTGCCAAGCCGTCCACTCCGTCGCCGTCCACATAAAGACGAGGACTGCAGCGCAGACGAGGAGGACCTGGACCCAGAGGATTTTGGTCGCGTTCATAGCGACACCAGATCAGCCGCGTCTCGCGAGGAGGACGCAAGCGCGGACTGCGAGGCGTCGGGAGCCGGGACACGCTGGCGCAGCAATCGGATGGTTCGCGCCGCGATCTTCATAGTCCAAGCCCCCGTTTCCGGCCCAAACTCCAGTCCACGTTTCCTCCGGGCGCGATGACGCCGCGCACGTCTCGACCGAGCTCCTTCTCCAAGGCCGGGCGCCACGGCACGAGCTGGAAGCCGAGCCCGTCGGCGATCATGGCGAACCGGCCGGAGGCGAGCGTCACGCGCTGCCGGTAGACGCCGGAGACGTGCTCGCCTTCGGCCGCGGGCTGATAGATGAGCCCCGTCTCGGCCGAGAGATTCGAGGCCGTTTCCTCCAACTCCCGCCGCCGCAGCGTCGCGAGGAGATCGCGGGCGAACACCACACGCTGCCCGTGCCGGTGCGCGAGTCCTTCCCCAGCCAGATGGTCGACGCGCGCTTGCATCGCGGCGCGCACCTCGGCGCCGAAGCCGCCGCCGCTGAGGGGCGAGCCCTTGGCGAGGAGCTGTCGATCAAGCCAGGTCGCGCCGGACGCACCAGCCTGCGCCTCGATCGAAAGATCGGAGCGTGTCGCAAGCGACAGGCGCCGCCGTCCGTTGGCGTCATTGTAGGCGCGCGCCTCGACGATTGAGCCGGCGGGCGCGTCGCCGGTCATCTCAAGATCGGAGAACTTCAAATGATGCGTGCGCCCATCGACGCCGGCGATGACTGCATAGGCGGTTCCCTTCAACTCATCGTCGAGGCCGCGTTTGACGAGCCGACCGAGCACCGGATCGGACGGGTCTTCACCGTGAAGGGCAAAGGCGCTGACGTCCGGATCATGGCCACCAGCGCTCATAGCCTGATGCATTGTCTTGATGATGTCGCCGCGGATGCCGAGCTGGCGGAGGGTCTGATCGAGCCCCGGCTTCAACGTCCAGCAGGCAGGCCCGACCGGGTCGGCCAACCCAAGGCGTTCGAGCTTGGCGGTCCTTCCAAGCATTAGGTTTCGCAATTCGGGGTCTTCGGCGTTGGGACCGGGTCTCAGATCGGCGACGCCGCCGCATTCGTCGGAGATGTCGCGCAAGGCGCGATCGAGGCTGGTCCAGCGTTCCGCCTCGACCTCCTTTTCCAGCGCAGTGCGGATCTCCTGCTCGCTGCGCGGACCAAGCTCCATGGTGACGCGCTCGGCGGCGCGATCTCGAAATTCCCGGCTGATGTATTCGCGGCTGATGACCAAGTCCTGACCGTCGTCGGCGTGGCCACGAATGAGGACGTGAATATGGGGATTGTCGGTGTTCCAATGATCGACCGCCACCCAGTCGAGCTTCGTGCCGAGATCCTTCTCGACGTCAGCCATCAGCTCGCGGGTAAAGGTCTTGAGGTCCCCGAGCTCGGCGCCGTCTTCGGGCGAGATGATGAATCGGAAATGATGGCGGTCATCCTCGCAACGTTCGGCGAAAACACGTTCATCGGTTGTATCGGAGGCGGCGTCGAACAAGCGCGCAACTGCGCCGTCGCGCGTTACGCCCTCGCGCTTGAGATAGGCGATATGTATGCGAAGCGGCGCCGAGCGGAAGCGCGTCCCCTGGTGGCGCACCACCCGCGCTTTCTTGACCACGCGCCGGGCGTTTGAGCGCAACCGGATCGAGACAGCCGCACGCCGGCCGCGGCCGAACCGCGAGCGGCTCCGACCCT
>DATKQE010000068.1:0-15507 GCA_035532935.1 Allostellaceae bacterium | reverse complement strand
GGCGCCCTCACGTGACCGTCGCGCGCTTCGGGCGCGTGACGATGAGGCGGTTCCCGCGCCGGTCGTAGCGCTCGGGAAAAAGGTCCTGTACATTTTCGCCCAGCGCCCGCGCGATGAGCCCTTCCATGCGGGCGCTGGGCGCCATCATCGCCTGTGACAGCGCCTCGGGGGTGACGCCGTGAAGGCGCGCGAGCGCGCGCACGCTGAGTCCGCGCTGGCGCAACTCGAAGACGAGCCACGCCCGGCGGCCGGAGGGATTTTCTGGGAGGATATAACTTGACCTGTGGCTTGGCATGGTGTGACAAAAAATGGTCATTTTTGATGCGACGTGCAACGTAAAAATGACGAGTCCTGACTTGGGAGCCCGTCATTTTTGTGGATATGTCTCTAAATGCTTCACCCGTCTATCATTTTTGATCAACAAACCCTTTCCCGGTTCGATGTGCCAGGGCTCCCGGACGTGACTGCGAAGTGGAATCCCGACTTCTCCGAGCGCATGGCCTTCGCAATCGGGCGCGCAGGTGGCCGCGAGGCCGCCGCCGTAGTTGTTGGGAAATCGGCGGAGACGCTCGACCGCTACGCGAAGGGCAAAACTGACCCGGGCCGCAATGTTCTTATGGCGCTCGCGGCGGCTGCGCGGCTGCCGCTGTTGTGGCTGATGACCGGCGAAGGTGAATCTGACGCGCCGCGCCAATCCACACCGGGTCTCATCTCGGTGCCATTCTATGATGACGCCCGCGCTTCCGCGGGCGCAGGCGCAATCGCCGTCGATGAATCGCGGCACTTCGTCGCTTTCGAAGAGGCGTGGTTGCGCCGCTATGTCGCCGCCGACCCGCACAGCCTCGCGATGATAGGGGCCATCGGCAGCAGCATGGAGCCAACGGTCGGTAGCGGCGACATCGTGATCTTCGACACCAGTGCCGCCGAGCGGCCGCTGCACGAAGGCATCTTCGTCATCCGGGTCGACGACGCGGTGCGGGTGAAGCGACTGCACCCGGTGGCGGGACGCGTCATCGACATCGTCTCGGACAATGCCGGCGTGCGCCCCTACTCGATCAGTCTCGATGCCGGCACTGATTTTGCTGTCATCGGACGCGTCGTCCTCGTCATGCGGAGGTTTAAATGACGGTCCTGAAGCTAATTCTGTCGGTCGTCGCCGGCACGTTCGCGGCGATCGTCGTCGCAATTGTCATCTTCGCGGTCGTGCCCTTTCCAGAAGCGGCCTTCCAGAAACGCCACGACGAGATATTGTCGCGGATCGCCCTCGTGCACGTCGAATGGCGTGCCAATTTTGGCGTCGCGAGTGCCTCGTTCACTCTTGTCAATGGCAGCAATCGGTGGGTCAGCGACCTCACGCTCTTCTGCGAATTTTTCGCGCCGAGCGGCACCGAGCTCGGCGATGTCTCGCCGGTGCTCTATCAGCGCGTCGCACCGGGCCGATCACTGCACGTTACCGGTTTCACGCTCGGCCGAATCGACCCGCAGGTTGCGACCGCCAGGTGCAACATTATCGGGTTTCACTAGTTCCAAGATGACAATTTTGTAATATGTGAGCTTCGCCATGCATAACATTGACATGATTGGAAGTTTTGTAACTGCGAAAGGCGGCGTCGCAGCTGAGCCAAATTTCCAGGTTCGTCGCCGCAACTGCGAATCGTAGCGCCGCTCCCGATCTCCCTCTTACGCCTGGCGCATCGACACATCATGCTCGCGCGCCATTTTTTTCGGGAGTCCAGAACCGGCCGCCAAATCCCCACCCGCGCCCGCGCGCCTGTCCAGAAGCGCCCTTCGTCCGCCGCCTCAACTTTTCCCCGCCCGATCAACGCCGTGGGCGCCTCTCCTCGACCGGCCTCGACCGGCCCCGACTGTCCAGAACCGGCCGCCTCCTAACACCGAACGCCAGCCAATTGCGATGGCCCTGGCCTTGCGCGCGCGGGCAATGACGGCGGCGCGGGACGCGTTGCTCCCGATCCCGAAGCCGCCGTTTGCGGCCGCGGCAGATTTTTGCCGCTTGCCATTGAACCACCGAAGATGGATGCTCTATAACTAAGAAATAAGGCAGAGCACATTAGGATTGATGGTTTTTCGATGATATCGGCTGCCCAGCTCCGGGCTGCTCGCGCGCTCCTCGGCATCGACCAGCGGCGGCTCGCCGACCTTTGCGCCCTGTCGGTGCCCACGATCCAGCGGATGGAGGCGAGCGAAGGCGTCATCCGCGGCAATGTCGACTCGCTGATGAAGCTCGTCGGTGCGCTCGACGCGGCCGGGATCGAACTCATCGGCGAGGGCGCGGCGAGCAGCACCGGCGGCCGCGGCGTGCGGCTGAAGCACAGTTAGGCGGCGCGCGCGATGCCGGTCATTGTCGAGCTTTGCTGCGCCGGGCTACTGTTCGCGCTCGCGCTCCTGGCGCTGCCGGCGAGCCGGCAGGGATGGGGCGGCCCGATCGTCTATGGCGGCGCCTTCGGCGTGACGCTGGCGGCCTGCGTCGTGGCGGTTGTGGCGCTTCTCGGCAACGACGCCAGCGCCGTCACGCTGCCGCTCGGCCTGCCCTGGCTCGGCATGAATTTCCGGATCGACGCGCTCGCCGCATTCTTCCTCGTCGTCGTCGATCTCGGCGGCGCGGCGGCGAGCCTTTATTCGCTCGGCTACGACCGGCACGAATCGACGCCCTATCGCACGCGGCCGTTCTTCCCCGCGTTTCTGGCGGCGATGAACCTCGTCGTCATGGCGAACGATGCCTTCACCTTCCTGTTCTCGTGGGAGCTGATGTCGCTCGCGTCGTGGGCGCTCGTCATGGCGCATCACCGCGAGGAAGCGAACGCGCGCGCGGGCCATGTCTATCTCGTCATGGCGAGCTTCGGCACGCTCGCGCTGCTATTGGCGTTCGGACTCATGGCGGGACCGGAGGGCGCCTATGGCTTCGCCGCGATGCGCGGCGCGCATCACGCGCCGTGGCTCAGCGCACTCGTCCTGGCGCTGGCGCTGTTAGGAGCGGGCTCGAAGGCCGGCATCGTGCCGCTGCATGTGTGGCTGCCGCTCGCCCATCCGGCGGCGCCGAGCCCGGTCTCGGCGCTGATGAGCGGCGTCATGACCAAGGTTGCGGTCTATGGCTTCGTCCGCATCGTGTTCGATCTCCTGGGCCCGCCCGGCTGGTGGCCGGGCATGGTCGTGCTCGCGCTCGGCGGTGCGACGGCGGTGATGGGCGTGCTCTATGCCCTGATGGAGCATGATCTGAAGCGGCTCCTGGCCTATCACACGGTCGAGAACATCGGCATCATCTTCATCGGATTGGGCCTCGCGCTGGCCTTCAGCGCCAATGCGATGACCGAGGCGGCGGCGCTCGCGCTCACCGCTTCGCTGTTCCATGTCTTCAACCACATGGTGTTCAAGAGCCTGCTGTTCTTCGGCGCGGGCGCGGCGCAGGTCGCGACCGGCGAGCGCGACATGGAGCGGATGGGCGGGCTGATCCGGGCAATGCCGGTGACGAGCTTCGCCTTCCTCATCGGCTGCGTCTCGATCTCGGCGCTGCCGCCGTTCAACGGCTTCGTGTCCGAGTGGCTGACCTTCCAAGCCATCCTGCTCAGCCCGGCGCTGCCGCAATGGGGCTTGAAGATCATGATCCCCGGCGTCGGCGCGCTTCTGGCGCTCGCCGCGGCGCTGGCGGCGGCGTGCTTCGTCAAGGCCTTCGGCATTACCTTCTTGGGCCGCCCGCGCTCCGCCGCCGCGGCGAAGGCGCGCGAGTCGGACCGACTGTCGCTCGCGGCGATGCTCGGCCTCGCCACGATCTGTCTTCTCGCCGGGACATTGCCGGGCTTCGTCATCGACGCGCTCGCGCCCGTGACGAGAAGCCTCCTCGGCGGCACGATGCCGGCGCAGAGCGCCAACCCGTGGCTCAGCATCGTGCCGATCACCGCCGGGCGAAGCTCCTATAACGGGCTTCTCGTCTTCCTCTTCATGGTGATCTCGGCGAGTCTGGCCGCCTTCGCCATTCACCGTTTCGCCACGCGCGCGCTGCGTCGCGGGCCGGCGTGGGATTGCGGCTTCCCCGATCCGAGCCCGATGACGCAATACAGCGCCGGCAGCTTCGCGCAGCCGATCCGCCGCGTCTTCGGCGCCGTCTTCGCCGCGCGCGAGCGCGTGACCATGCCGCCGCCCGGGAGCACCGCGCCGGCGACGATCCATGTCGAGCTCCGCGACCTCGTCTGGGAATCGATCTATGCGCCCATCGGCCGCGCCGTCCTCACCGCCGCCGACCGTCTGAACCGCATGCAGTTCCTCACCATCCGCCGCTATCTGAGCCTCGTCTTCGCGGCGCTCGTGGTGCTTCTCACGGTGCTGGCGATATGGATCTGATGGTCGGTCTCGCCGTGCAGGGCATGCAGATGCTGCTGGTGCTGCTGGCGGCGCCGCTTCTCACCGGCCTGGTGCGATGCCTCAAGGCGCGGCTCAACCGGCGGCGCGGGCCGCCTTTGCTCCAGCCCTATCGCGATCTGTGGCGGCTCCTCAACAAGGAGGTCGTCCTCGCCGAGAGCGCGAGCTGGCTGTTCCGCGTATCGCCCTATGTGATTTTCGCTTCGACCTGGGTCGCGGCGGCGCTGGTGCCAACCTTCGCCACCGGCTTGGCATTCTCGTGGACCGCCGATCTCATCGCCATCATCGCCTTTCTCGGCACGGGGCGCTTCTTCCTGGCGCTCGCGGGGATGGATGTCGGCACGAGCTTCGGCGGCATCGGCTCGAGCCGCGAGATGATGATCGCCTCGCTCGCCGAGCCGGCGATGATCATGATCGTCTTCACGCTGGCGCTCATCGCCGGCTCGACGCAGCTCTCGACCGTCGCCGCGGCGATGGTGGCGGGCGTCGGGCTGCGCGTGTCGCTTGCGCTGGCGCTCGTCGCGCTCATCATGGTGGCGATCGCCGAGAACGGGCGCATCCCGATCGACAATCCCGCGACGCATCTGGAGCTCACCATGGTGCACGAGGCGATGGTGCTCGAATATTCCGGGCGCCATCTCGCGCTCATCGAGCTCGCCGCGTCCCTGCAGCTCGTGCTGTACCTCTCGCTCATCGCCTGCGTCTTCGCACCGTGGGGCATGGCGGCGGCCGGGACCGGCGCCGGTCCGGCGCTCGTCGGCATCGCCGCGTGGGCGGTGAAGCTCGGCATCGGCGGCGCGTTCCTCGCCCTCTTCGAGACCAGCATCGCCAAGATGCGCGTCTTTCGCGTGCCGAATTTCCTGGGCGCGGCCCTGATGCTGGGGCTGCTCGCCACGCTGCTGCGCTTCGTCTCGGCGGGAATGTGATGACACCGATCGCCTTCGATACCGCGCATCTGCTCGCCGGCGGGCTGGTGCTGTTGAGCTTCGTGCTGCTCTACCAGGACCGGCTCTATGCGCTCTTGAAGATCTACGCGCTGCACGCGCTCGTGCTGTCGGCGTCGGTGGCGTGGCAGGCCTATGTGCAGGACGCACCGCATCTCTATGCCACCGCCGCGATCGCGCTCGCGTTCAAGGCGATCGCCATCCCGGTCGCGCTGCGGCGGATCATCGTGCGGCTCGGCATCCATCGCGAGATCGAGGTCGTGGTCGGCGCCGGGCCCACCATGCTCGCCGGCATGGGCCTCGTCGCGCTCTCCATGGTGGTGATGCTGAAAGTGACGCCGGGCGCGGCGCCCTTGGCGCGCGAGGATCTGGCCTTCGCGCTCGCCGTCGTGCTCTTGGGCCTCCTGATGATGACGACGCGGCGCAACGCGGTGAGCCAGGTGGTGGGATTCATGTCGCTCGAGAACGGGCTCGTGCTCGCCGCCACGGGCGCCAAGGGCATGCCGATGGTGGTCGAGATCAGCTTCGCGTTCTCGATCCTCATTGCCTTCATCGTCATCGGCCTGTTCCTGTTCCGCATTCGCGAGCGCTTCGACACGGTCGACGTGACGGTGCTCCACCGCTTCCGGGGCGAGACGCGATGACGAACCTCGCCTTCGACGCCGTCGCGGCGCTGTTGTGGACGCCGCTCGTCGCGGCGCTGATCCTGGCACTCCTTCCCGGGCATCGGCTCAAGGCGCAGGCGAACGTCGCCGCGAGCTTCCTCACGTTGCTCTGCGCGCTCACGCTGCTCGTCGCGAAACGGCCGGCGCCGGGGACGTTCATCCTGATCGACGACCTCAACATCGTCTTCATCGTGCTCGGCAGCTTCGTCGGATTCACGACCAGCGTCTTCAGCGCGAGCTACATCGCGCACGAGATCAGGACCGGACGCCTCACGCCCGCTTACCTGCGCTTCTATCACGCCATGTACCAGGTGCTGATGTTTGCGATGAATTTGGCGCTGGTCTCGAACAATATCGGCCTCATGTGGGTGGCGGTGGAACTGGCGACGCTCACCACCGTCGTCATGGTCGGGCTCTACCGCACGCACGAGGCGCTCGAGGCGGCGTGGAAATACTTCATTCTCGGCAGCGTCGGGATCGCCCTGGCGTTCTTCGGCACGATCCTCGTCTATGTCGCGGCCGAGCCGGTGATCGGCGGCGGCCTGCAATCGATGGCATGGACCGTGCTGATCGCGCACGCCGCGGCGCTCGACCCCGCGCTTTTAAACGTCGCCTTCGTGTTCCTGCTACTGGGCTATGGCACCAAGGTGGGCTTGGCGCCGCTGCACGCCTGGCTCCCCGACGCCCATGCCGAGGGCCCGACGCCGATCTCGGCGGTGCTGTCGGGGCTGCTCCTCAACGTCGCGCTCTACGCCGTGCTCCGCTTCAAGATCCTGCTCGCGGGGAACGGCGGCGCGTTCGCGCCCGGCCCGCTCATGGTGACGATGGGGCTGTCGTCCGCCGTCTTCGCGGTGTTCATGCTCTACCGCCGGCGCGACATCAAGCGCATGTTCGCCTATTCCTCGATCGAGCATATGGGCATCATCACCTTCGCTTTCGGCATGGGCGGACCGCTCGCGAATTTCGCGGCGCTCTTGCACATGACGATGCACTCGCTGGCGAAATCGGGGATCTTCTTCGCCGTCGGCCACATCTCGCAGGTGAAGGGAACGCAGCGCATCGCCGACATCGGCGGCCTCACCGTGACGCATCCGTGGCTCGGCTGGAGCCTGGTCGCGGGCGTCGTCGCGATCGCGGGCTTGCCGCCGCTCGGCATCTTCACCAGCGAGTTCCTGGTCGTGAGCTCGACCTTCGCGCGCGCGCCGTTGCTTGCCATCGTGCTGGTGCTCGCCCTGCTCGTGGGACTGGGGGCGTTGCTGCTTCGCCTCAACGCGCTGGCCTTCGGCGAGCCGCGCGGCGAGTCCCATCCGGGCGACGCGTCCTATGCGCCGATGGTCGCCCATTTCGCGCTCGTCCTCGGCGCCGGCATCTACCTCCCCGGGCCGCTCGTCCTCTGGTTCCAGCACGTCTCGGGCATTCTGGGATAAGGCCGTGGCAGTCATCGATTCCCTGCTCGAACTCGGCGAGCCCGCCGCCGGACACAGACCGTGGCCGCGGGCGCTTGTTGCGGCCCGCGACTGGCGGCTTGCCGGCGAGCGCCTCAATGCAGGCGAGGTGAGCCTGCTCGGACTTTGGGCCGACGAGGCGCTCGTCCACATGGCGCTCTTCGAGCCGGAGCCGGCGCGGATCGGCGTCCTCAGCGTCGCTGCGACGGCGGGGCGCTTTCCCTCGATCGGGCGGCTTCATCCGCCGGCGCAGCGGCTCGAGCGCGCGATTCGCGATCTGTTCGGCCTCGAGGCTGAGGATGCGGCCGATACGCGCCCGTGGCTCGACCATGGCCGATGGGACAAGGATGCGCCGCGCCAGAGCTACCGCTTCCTGCCGGTCGAGGGCGAGAGCCTCCACCAGATTCCGGTCGGTCCCGTCCATGCCGGCATCATCGAGCCGGGCCATTTCCGCTTCACCGCGAATGGCGAAACCGTGGTGCGGCTCGAGGCGCGGCTCGGCTATGTGCACAAGGGCATCGAGCGCCTGATGCGCGGCGCCGAGCTGGAGCGCGCCGGCCTGCTCGCCGCCCGCACCTCGGGCGACAGCACCGTCGCCTATGGCCTGGCCTTCGCGCGCGCGGCCGAGGCGGCGCTCGGGATCGAGGCGCCGCCGCGCGCCCACTGGCTGCGCGCACTCATGGCCGAGCTCGAGCGCCTTGCCAACCATATCGGCGACATCGGCGCCATCTGCAACGACGCCGCCTTCGCGCTCATGCATTCGCATTGCGGCGCGCTACGCGAGCGCGTGCTGCGCGCGTCCGAGGCGGCGTTCGGCCATCGCCTGATGCGCGACCGGATCGTGCCGGGCGGCGTCACCGCCGACCTTACGCCCGAGGGCGCGCGCGCGATTGCCGCGCTCGTCGCCGAGACCCGCCGCCGCTTTCCCGCGCTGGTCGAACTTTACGACAGTACGGCCTCGCTCCAGGACCGCACTGTCGGCACCGGCTGCGTCGCCGCCGATCTCGCCGCCCTCTGGGGCGCCGGCGGCTATGTCGGGCGCGCCTCCGGCCGCATTTTCGACGCGCGTCGCGCGGCACCCTACCCGCCCTATGACGCGCTCCCCTTCGAGGTGCCGGTGCGGAGCGAAGGCGACGTGGACGCGCGGGTGTGGATTCGCATCGGCGAAGTCCTGGCCAGTCTCGGCCTCGTCGAGGCGATCCTGTCGCGCCTTCCCGAAGGCAAGCTGCGGCGCGAGCTGCGGCGCAGCGGCGGCGGCGAAGGCATGGCGCTCGTCGAAGGGTTTCGTGGCGACGTGCTGGTGTGGCTCCGGCTCGGACCCGGGGGCGAGGTCGCACGCTGCCACCTGCGCGATCCGTCCTGGTTCCAGTGGCCGCTCGTCGAAGCGGCGATCGAGGGCAACATCGTCGCCGACTTCCCGCTCTGCAATAAGAGCTTCAATTGCTCTTATTCTGGCCACGATCTGTGAGGGACGATGCGCCGTCTTATCCTCGAAGCGATCATCCGCCGCCCGCTCACCGAGGCCGGGCCCGCGCCCGATGACGCGGCTGCGCGAGAGCTTGCCGCCGCGCTCGAGCGCGCGGCGCGGCAGCGGCTCGGCCGCAGCCTGGCGATCCGCGAGGTCGATGCCGGCTCCTGCAACGGCTGCGAGCTCGAGATCAACGCGCTCGCCAACGTGTTCTACGATCTGGAGCGGTTCGGCCTCAAATTCGTGGCCTCGCCGCGCCATGCCGACGTGCTGCTCGTGACCGGGCCGGTGACGAAGAACATGCGCGAGGCGCTGGAACGCACCTTTGCAGCGACGCCCGAGCCCAAATGGGTGGTGGCGCTGGGCGACTGCGCCAAGGATGGCGGCGTCTTCGCCGGCAGCTATGCCTGCGTCGGCGGCGTGGGATCGGTGGTTCCGGTCGATCTCCACATCCCCGGCTGCCCGCCGAGCCCGCGGCAGATTCTCGCGGGGCTGCTCGCGCTGGTCTCGCGCGTGCGGTAGGCCGCTCCGACCCTTCGCTCCGATTCCGTGCGGCCGCGCGCCGGTCAACGGAAAGGCCACAGCCTGTCGCGGCGCTCCGAACGTTAGCGTTGCAACGCCATGATTTCGGACGTGGCGCGACGACGCGAGGCACTGCCGTCGGTCATCTTGATTTCGCCGGCCAGAACACGATCCGGCCCTCGGGGATGCGGCCGCGCAGCAAGCCCAGGACCGCCTCGACGATCGGCGGTTCGTCGAAAAACTCGATCACCAAGGGGAGGTCCACCATGAGCCTGAGAATATCCGAGGCGTGCACCTCGCCAGTATCGCCCATGCCGGCGATCCCGCGAATGACGGTCACGGCTTTGACGCGCTGCTGGTCATGGAGAATGTTCAGGATCTCCTGCATGAGATTCTTGCGGCGGCCGTGATCCGCCTCGTTCAGATAGACGCGAACGACGGTAATGTCGGTGTCCATGGCCGCACCTCTCAGAGGTTCCGCGCAATATAGGCGCCGCCGAACGCGCCCAAGAATCCGAGCGCTAGCGACAGCGCGGCGTAAAGCGCGCTCTTGCCCATCTCACCCTGCTCGGAGAGCAGGAGCGTCTCCATCGCGAAGGTCGAGAAGGTCGTGAAGCCGCCGAGAAAGCCGGTGAGCATGCCGATCCGAACATAGGGGCTTATGGTCAGGCGCTCGAGCGTCTCGATGAACAGGAAGCCCATGAGAAAGCTGCCGAGCGTGTTGATCGACAAGGTCGCATAGGGAAAGTCGCGCCCATAGATCGCCTGGACCAGGTTCGTCATCGCGTAGCGCGCCCAACAGCCGAGAGTGCCCCCGATCGCGATCGCCAGATATGCCCGCATTCACCATCGTTCCATTTGCTCGTCAAAGAAGCGCAATGACCAGGATGACCACGAGGAGCATGCCGATCAGCGAGAGATAGAAATTGAGATGGCCGGACTGGATGACGCGCAGCCGCGCGGCGATCGCGATGACCAGCCGCTCCAGCGGCGCGAACAGGTACGGCCCGAAGATGGGCGCGACATCGTGGCTGAAGACCAGTCTGCGGATGAAATAGGGCTGGCCGTCCGAGTCCCGCGCCAGCTCGTGTTCCGTCGCCACGGTGGGGCGGTAGATGAAACTGTAGAAGGTCCGCAGCGCATTGGAGAAGGCGAGCGCCGTGGTCGCCGACTGAGCCGCATCCTGATCGCGCCCGCCATACCACACCGCAGCGGGGCGCACGGCAAAGCGCCGGCTGACCAGCAGCAAGGTCAGCGGGATGAGCGCGAGCAGCGGCATCACAATCACGAGCAGACTGGGCGCGATGAAGGCGAAGGTCTCGGGCACCCGGATCGGCGCTCCCGTGGCGGGAACGAGGATCGGGCCGACATGCATCTTTTGCACGGCGGCGCTCGCGAACTCCCGCGTGACGGCGCCCGCCAGAGCGTCGAGCCAGACCGGCATTCCCACCGCCAGCGCCAGCACGAGCAGCCCGAGGAGCCCGACGGCGGCCGCGCTTCCGAACGGAACCGGTGCAGCCTTGCCGTCCGCACGCCCGAGCAATCCGATGCCGAACACCTTGATGAACGTCGCGAAGGCAATGGCCACGGTGAGCGCCAGTCCTGCGCCGGCGAGAGCGGCCGTCAGCCGGCTGGCGAGGCTGATGAGGTGAAAGCCCTGGAAGAAGGTCTGGAACAGATACCATTCGCTGACGAAGCCGGCCTGCGGCGGCATCGCCGCGAGACTCATGGCCGCAAACAGCGCGCCGAGGCCGAAGATCCAGGAACTGCGCGCGAGAATCCCGCGCTGCACCAGGCGATAGTCGCCGGCGGCGCGATAGACGCCATCGGCCGAAAGAAACATCGCGCCCTTCGCCAGCGCGTGTCCCGCCAGATGAAGGAGCGCGACGGTCCAGGCCAGGCCGGCCAGATCCATCAATCCGTCCTGGCGGAACATCAGCGCCGCGCCCAGAAGGCACACGGCGATCGATCCGTTCTCGGCGGATGACAGACTCAGCAGTTCGCGCCAATCCTCCTGCTGAAACGCATAGAGCGCCGTCAGGATCGCGCTGACAACGGCGATGGCGACGACGAAGATGCCGGCGACCGACACCGCTAGTACATGATCGATCGGCAGCCATTCGATCAGGCCGCGGCTCAGTGCAAAGAACGCCGCATTGAGGACGACGCCCGACAGGAACGCGCCCGTCGCCCCGCTTCCCGCGCCATAGGCGCCCGGAAACCACTCGTAGAACGGCAGCAATCCGAGCTTCGCACCGAACCCGACGAGGAACAGCAACCCGACGAAAAGCTGTTCCGCGCGCGGCATCCCGAGCGCGGCACGGGCAAAATCGCCGAACGACAGGCTGCCGGCATGTCCGGCCAAGAGGATGAAGGCAAGCATCAGAGCGACAGCGCCGGCCTCGAGCAAGGCCAGCATGAACAGCACCGGCCGCCCCGTTTCCGCGGCCAGATCGTCGCCGAGGATCATCACGGCACCGCCCAGGCTCATGATCTCCCAGGCGACGAGGAAGCTCACGGCGTCCTGCAGGCCGAACACGCCCAGCGCGCCGATGAGGCTCGCGGCCGCGCCGAAGATCCAGGTCCCTGGCCGTTTCGCCGGCGTGCCGACCCAGGACGCGAGAACGGCCCCGACCAGGCCGAACCCGAGCAGCCACAGCGCTTCCGGCGCCAGTTCGAACACGGCGCCCGCCGGGCCGATGCCCAGCACCGCATGAATCGGCGGCAGTCCCGCGGGCAGAGCCGTGAGGATCATCACGACGAGCGCCACGCCGCCAATTCCCAGAAGCGCGCGCGCGACGCCGGCCGCGCGCCCGGCGAGCGCGAGCAGCGCCGCGATCAGCCAGGCCGCCAGCGCGATCGCCAGCAGGTCACTCGACAACGCGACCTCCCTTGATCCGCTGCGGAACCCGGTCGAGGAACATCAGCAGCGCCGCGATGATCGCCGCGGGATTGGGCGGGCAGCCCGGCAGATAGAGATCGACCGGCAGCACGCCGTCGAGGCCGTTGCCGCAGGCGTATCCGCCGCCCGCGATCCCGCCCGAGACGGCGCAGGTGCCGACCGCCATCACCCAGCGCGGCTCGGGCATCGCCTCATAGGTCCGCTGCAGCGGCTGGTGCATCGCGTAGGTGACGGGACCGGTGACCAGGAGCAGGTCGGCGAAGCGCGGCGATGGCGTGAAGAAGATGCCGAAGCGGTGCAAATTGTAGAACGGATTGTTGAGCGCCTGGAGTTCGGACTCGCAGCCGTTGCACGAGCCCGCATCGACGTGGCGGATATGCAGGCTGCGCCGAAAGCCCGCGCGCGAGGCCGAAGCCGCGGATGTCGCGGCCGCCGGGGCGCCGGCGTCGGAGAGCAAAAGGTCGGCGCGCTCCGTCGTGCCGAAGGCCCAGTCGAAGGACGCGGTCGCCGCGCCCTCGGGACAGGCCTCGACGCAAAGCTGGCAGGCGATGCAGCGCCCGTAATCGACCGCGAGCCGCCCATTGCCGGCGCGGTCCGCCTGAACCGTGATGGCGGCGGTCGGACAGACGGCGGCGCATTCGCTGCATCCCGTGGCGCATCGCTCGGGCGCGAAGCGCGGCATTCCGAGCACGCCGTTCTGGCCGGAATCGGCGTCGCGGCGGGGCCAGAGCGTTGTCGCCCTGCCCTTCTCCAGCCCGAACAATGTCCAGAATGGCATGGCTCCCCCTTACCGGTCGCAGCCCGCGACCGTGAGGCCGAAGCTCGCCTCGTTGATGGCATAGTCCATCATGTTGCTGTTGTGGACGGTGAACGGAAAGACCCGCCAGTTGGAGAAGGACGGCGACTTGATCTTCACGCGCGCGAGCCTTCCGTCGCCGCCGACATGGACCGCATAGAACAACGACCCGCGCGGCGACTCCGTCCATCCCAGCCCCTCCGAAACGGGCGGCGGCACGCACGCGACGCGCACGGGGCCGTCGGCGAGCAGGAGCAGAATCCGCTGCATCAGGGCGATGCTCGCCTCGATCTCGGCCATGCGGACCTGCGCCCGGGCATGGGCATCGCCGCCCGTCTTGACCGGCACGGCAACGGGCAGATCGCCGTAAGCGGCGTAAGGATGGTCGCGCCGCAGATCGCGATCAAACCCGGAAGCGCGCTGGACCGGCCCTGTCGCCCCCTGATCGAAGGCGACCTCGCGCGGCAGCACGCCGGTGGTGATCAGGCGGTCCAGATGGCTGTTGGTGTTCTCCAGCATCGCTACGTATTTCGCGATCTCAGCCCGCAGCTGCTCGAGTTCGCCGCCCAACCAGGGCTTCGGATCGACGTCGCGACGGAGCCCGCCGGGTAGCAGCAGGCTGCGCAGGAAGCGGCTTCCGGTGAGCTTTCCGTTGATCTGCTTGGCACGCTCTTCGAGGAGCTTGCCCTCGGCCTCGCCGACCTTGAGCGTCGTCGTGTGCGCGAGATGGCCGAGATAGTGGAGGTGGTTGTAAAGCCGCTCGAGCTCGGCGAAGAGCGAGCGCAGCATGAGCGCACGCTTGGGCACGGCGCATTGCGCCGCCTGCTCGACCGCCTGACAAAAAGCGAGAGCGTGGGCGAAGCTGCCAACGCCCGAAACGCGTTCCGCCAGCACCACGGCGCTCGCCAGCGAACGTCCCTCGAAGCGCTTCTCCATGCCGCGATGCTTGAAGAAGAGCTGCGGATGAAGGTGTAGGATGTGCTCGCCGACATAGAAGAAGATGAGCTCCGTGGACTCGACCACGTCGGCGCGCACCGGGCCGAACGGCAGGCGCTGGACGTCGGCGCTCGCAATCTCCGGAAGGAAACCCTCGGCCGGCGCGAACGGCATCATGGTGTCCGCCGGATAGGCCGGGTCCAACGGCGGCAGCACCGGTCGCGCGCCGGCGTGAAGGACCAGCCGATGCGGCTCGGGATGGCTGCGAAATTCCACGCCGAACAGATCGGCGATCTCGCGCTCGTACCAGCCCAGCAGCGGGCTGATGGCGGCGACGCTCGGCACCGGACCGCCGGGCGCGCATCGCCACATGACGAAATCCTCGTTCTGGCCGCGGTCGCCGACATAGCGCAGCTCGATGCGGCCAGGCGCCACATACCAGGCATAGGCCATCTGCATCCGGCCGCCGCCCCGGATCAGTCCGCTCACCGCGGCGGGCAGATCCTCCGCATCGACGGGGACGATCTCGACGCCGGCCATGGCGGGCTCGGCCGCGACGGTCATGGCACCCCCGGCGACAGCGATGGCGCGATCGAGGTCAGATAGGTCCAGACATCCGCCGGCCACCACAGGCCGAGCACCAGGAGCGGCACCAGCGCCAGCCACATCGGCACGGCGCACCAGGCGCTGACCTTGCCGGCCGGCGCCGCGGCACTCGAATCCGAACCATAGTACATGCTGCGGAAGTGGTTGATGAAGCCGATGAAGATCACGATCAGCAGGATCGCCATGACGTAGACCGCCCACGAGAATGACGGCTTCAGCCCGGCGCGCATGATGGTGAATTCGCTCAGGAACAAGCCGAACGGCGGCGCTCCGGTAATCGCGATGGCGCCGGCGAGCCAGAGCGCGCCCTGGACCGGGAAGTACCGGCCGACGCCGTTGATCCGCAGAATCTCCTTCGACCCGTAGGCGCGCATCATGTTGCCCGCGCCGAAGAACATCAGCGATTTGTTGAGCGAGTGATTGAGCATGTGATAGAGCGCGCCCGCGACGCCGAGCGCGCCGCCGAAGCCGAAGCCGAGCGCCACCACGCCCATATGCTCGATGCTTGAATAGGCCATGAGCCGCTTAATGCCGTGCTGGCGCACGATGAAGAGCGCGCCGATCAGCAGCGATAATGCGCCGAACGCGACGAGCACCTGTTGCGGAAGCTGGCCGAGATTTGCCGCTCGCGTGATGCTCAGAAATCGAACGATCCCGAGCATCGCCGTATTCAAGAGCGCCCCAGACAACATTGCCGATACGGGCGCCGGGCTTTCGCTATGTGCATCCGGGAGCCAGCTATGCATGGGCGCCAAGCCGACCTTTGTCCCATAGCCCACGAGCACCAACAGGAAGGCGAGGATCACCAGAACCGGATTCATCTTCGGCGCCGCCTCGCGCAGGACGGCCCAG
>DATKQE010000067.1:0-58970 GCA_035532935.1 Allostellaceae bacterium | reverse complement strand
ACCCTCGCGCTCGGCTGAGGGCGGCGCTTGAAAACCCGCTCCCGCTCGTCTATCTCCCGCCCGGGCTGCCGTAGCTCAGTGGTAGAGCACCCCCTTGGTAAGGGGGAGGTCGTAAGTTCAATCCTTACCGGCAGCACCACGCCTTACCGGCAGCACCACGAAAAGCCGCTGGAAATCGTCGGTTTCCGTGCCTTTTCCGTGCCGGCGCACCCGCCGCCACGTGGCGGAATCGGGCAGAACCAAGCAGGACCCGGTACGCCGGGTCGTGGAAAAACCGTGGGAGTCCGTTCCCGCGCCGTTCCCGCCCCCTCAACGACAACGGTCGGGACCGATCACTGTAATCGACGCCCGGCCGTCGGCCGTGCCTCATTGAGCTTGTCGGGCGGGATGCGATTCGGTTCCGCGGCGCCGGCGGTCTCGTCGCCGCGGATGGATCGAAACCGCGCCCTCCAAAGCCGCCTAATTATTTGAAACAATTCGGCATCCCCCCCGACCTGGAGGGCAGAGTTCGGCCACACCGGAAACCGCTGACCTTCCCCGGATTCCCGCGCCCCGTTCAGCGCGTGCGCCGGGCCGCCTGGATGGCGGCGAAGACGCGCGCCGGCGTCAGCGGCGTCTCGTAGATCACGGTGCCGAGCGGCCGCAGCGCATTGTTCACGGCCGAGACGATCGCCGCCGGCGGGCCGATCGCCGCGCTCTCGCCGACGCCCTTGATGCCGTAAGGCGCGTAGGGCGAAGGGGTTTCAAGAAAATCGAGCTTCAGATCCGGGATTCCCGGCGCGCTCGGCATCAGATAGTCGGCGAGGGTCGTGGCGAGCGGCTGGCCAGTGCCGTCATAGGCCGATTCCTCGAAGAGCGCGTTGCCGAGTCCGTTGGCGAAGCCGCCGATCACCTGGCCTTCGACGATCAGCGGATTGATGCGCCGGCCGCAATCGGTGACGATCGCATAGTCGAGCAATTCGATCTGGCCGGTCGCCGGATCGACCGCGACGACCGCGACATGCGAGGCATAGCCATAGACGCCGGGATCGTGCGGCTTGTGTCCCGCGACCGCGGTCAATCCCGAAGGCTCGACCTCGTCGGGCAAGTTCTCCGGATGGTGGTACCAGGCGCGGCCGATTTCGGCGAAGCTGACGGTGCCGGACGGCCCGGCCACGGCGCCGCCTCTGATCGCCGCCTCGTCCTCGCGGCATTGCAGCAGATGCGCGCCGATCTGCAGGATCGGCCGCACCAGCGCCCGGCACGCCTTGTCCACGGCGCCGCCGACCGTGACCGCCGAGCGCGAGGAATAGGTGCCGGTGCCGACCGGCGACACCGACGTATCGCCATGCCGCACCACGACACGCGCGGGGTCGATGCCGAGCACTTCGTGCGCGATCTGCGCATAGGTCGTCTCGTGCCCCTGTCCGTGCGAGTGCGAGCCGACCTCAAGCACCAGGTCGCCATCGCCGGTGAGGCGCGCCACCGCCGGCTCCAGTCCCGGGACCAGTTCGATGCCCCAGGCCGCATAGCCGAACGGCCCGGTGCCATAGGCGGTCTGCTCATAGAACGAGGCCATGCCAAGCCCGATGAGGCGGCCATCGGGCTCGCCCCGACGCTGGCGCGCGCGGATGGCAGACCCGTTCGCGAGTTCGAGCGCGCGCCGCAGTGCCAGCGGATAATCGCCGCTGTCCAGCTGCTTGCGCGTGACCGAGGCATAGGGCATCTGCTCCGGCCTCACCATGTTGAGGATGCGAATCTCGGCCGGATCCTTGCCGAGTTTCCAGCCGAGCGCATCCATGATCATCTCGTGGCCGACGCAGGAGATGGGCCGCGCCACGCCACGATAGGGCTGCGCGGCCGGCTTGTTGGTGACGACGTTGACGCCGCGGCCGCGGAACGCCCTGATGTCGTAGGGACCCTGCATGTTGACGAGCGCCAGCGCGCCCTCGAGCCCCGCAGGCCAAGGCCAGGGCGAATAGGCGCCGGCATCGACGCTCACCTCGCAATCGAGCGCAAGGACCTTGCCCTCGGCATCGGCGTAGCCCGTGACCGTGCAGACATAGTCGCGGCAGCTCGCATCGCAGACGAGCGACTCATGGCGGTCCTGGATCCAGCGCACCGGCCGCCGCAGCGTCATCGCCGCCCAGGCAACGGCGACCGTTTCGCTCTCGACGAAGGATTTGAGGCCGAACGAGCCGCCGACATCGGGCGCGATGACGCGCAAGCGCCGCTGCGCGATGCCGAGCGCCTGCGAAAGGCCGATCTGCAACGGCACCGGAAGCTGGTGCGAGCAATAGACCACGAGTTCGTCGAGCCGCCCATCGTAATGGGCGGCCGAGCCGCGCCCTTCGAGCGTGAGCGGGACCTGCCGATTCATGCGGAAGCGGTGGCTGACGACATGCTTTGCCGCCGCGCGCGCCGCCTCGAAATCGCCGCTGTCGATCTTGGCCTCGACCAGGATGTTGTCGCTCCAGTGCTCGTGCACGAGCGGCGCATCCGCCGCCAGCGCGTCTGCCATCGTCACGACCGGGCGCAGCGGCGCGTATTCCACCGCGATCGTCGCCGCGAGATCCTCGGCCTCGGCCAGCGAGCGGCCGAGCACCATCGCCACCGGCTCGCCGACATGGCGCACTTTGCCCTTGGCGAGGACGGGCCAATCGGAGCCCTTGTAGCCCGGCAAATTGGCGACCGAGCGGATGCGTGCCACGCCGGCGAGATCGTCGGCGACAAAGACGCGGCCGGCACCGCTCTCGGGCTTGCGAATGGCGAGGATATTCGCATGCGCGTGCGGGCTGCGCAGGAAGGCCGCGTGGAGCATGCCGGGAAAAGCGACGTCGGCGACGAACTGGCTCAGACCGCGCAGATATCGATCGTCCTCGAGCCGTGGCAAGCGTGCGCCGATGCCCTGTCCCGCCACTTCGGCCTCCATTCGATCGCCGGGTGCGCCGGTATTCGCGTTTTCCGTTCATCCTCTTTTGCGCCGGTCACATAGTAAATGCAATGGCATCGGGACGAATCGCTCGGCTCGCCGTTTGCCGTCCGATGTCGAGGGGACGACCAAACAAACGCCAATCAAATGCCGCGGCGAACCGAACCGCTCGGCATTCGTTCACCTCACGTTAAGACGGTTCGCCGTTATGTTTGTTTGCCCGATGCCGGGATCGATGCCGACCCCCGTCTTGGGCAGGTGCAACGGACATGGAGGATGTAGTGGCAAGGATTTCGATCAAGCGCCGTGAATGGACCAAGCAGGATGTCCGCGAACTCAAGGGATTCGCCCGCCAGAAGACGCCGGCTCCGAAGATCGCCCGATCGCTGCGGCGGTCCGTGGGTGCCGTTCGCCAAAAAGCATTCTCGATCGGCGTGTCGCTCGACTCGCGCGCTTAGATCGGCGGGACGGTGATATCAGGTGTTCGCCGTGTCCCGCCGATCGGGGGAAACGGCGAACGCCTCCATCGTCCCGACCCGAATCATCGCCATCCGATCGCGTGGCGCTGCGCGGTCTGCCGTGCCGTCTTGTCGCTGCCACGGAATCGATGCATGCTCGCATGCAGCGGTCGCGGTAAGCGATCTGATAACCGGAGGAGACGGCGAATGCGAAGGGGGAGCACTTGGTTGCGGACATGCGCCGCGCTTGCGGCAGCGGCGCTTTTGTCGGTCGCGCCGGGACGCGCGGCCGAGCCCGCGGCGCCCTATGTGATGAAGCTGAGCACCGCGACGCTCCGCGATTCCCAGAACCAATGGATGAAGATATTCGCGGCCGCGGTCGAACACGACTCCAAAGGCCGCATCAAGGTGGAGCTCTACACCGCGAGCCAGCTCGGCACCACGCCGCGGCAGATCGAGAGCACGCAGTTCGGCGCGATCCAGGGCATCGTCCTGCCGCCGGAGTTCCTGGTCGGCGTCGACCAGCGCTTCGAGATCCTGAGCGCGTCCGGCCTCTTTACCAGCGTGCAGCAGGCGAACCGCGTGATCTCGGACCCGGAATTCAAGAAGGCGTTCCTCGCACTGGGCGCCAACAAGGGCCTCCTTGGTGTCAGCGTCTTCATCTCGGCACCCACGTCGGTTCTCACTCGCAAGCCGGTGCGGCATCTTGCCGATTTCAAGGGCCTGAAGCTTCGCGTGCTGGCCTCGAGTTTCGAGGAGGAAGAGGTTCGGCGGCTCGGCGCCACGCCGGTGGCGTTGTCGCTTGGCGACGTCATGCCCGCATTGCAGCAGGGCACGATCGACGGCACGCTCGCGGCGATCACGACGTTCACGCCGCTCAAATATTACGACGCGGCGAAATACCTCACCGAGACCGGCCACTATTACGTCTTCTCGGTGACCGAGCTGAGCAAGAAGTGGTTCGACACGCTGCCGGCCGACCTGCAGGCGATCGTGCTTCGCGACGCCGATCAGGCCGGACAGGAGGTCGTTCCCTGGCAAGTGAACTTCCTCGCCCAGGAGCGCAAGGTCTGGACCGAGCATGGCGGCGAGTTGATCTACCTGCCGCCCAACGAGCAGGCCGAGATGATGCGGCGTCTCTCCACGGTCGGCGAGGACCTGACGAAAGACAAGCCGGCGAGCCACGCGATGTATCAGCTTCTGCTGGCAGCGGTGAAGCGGGCCGGCTAAGCGCGGACGCGCCGGCGCGCGGCGGGCCGCCCCGCTTTAACCTTTCGCGGCCTTCCGCCACCGGCGTCCGTCGCCGGGCTTCGCTTCGGGAGCCCGCGCGGCCGCCTCGCCGCTGTGATGAAGAAGGGCCTGCCAGTCCGCGTCCCCGAGAATGCTGGCGCAGGCACGACAGAGCGGCCGCTCGTGCGTTGCGTCGGTATCGTCCGGCGGAATGACGAGCCCGCACCAGCGGCAGCGCGGCGCGCCGGCACAAGCCCTCTCGGCCGCGGCACCATCAAGCGGATGATCGTTCATCGCTGCCCTCGTGCGACATCGCAACGAGGGTAACGCGCCATGGTTAACGAACCGCAAGTCGCGGTATGGCAGCGGCGACGTCGGCCGCGGCGGGATCAATCCGCCGCGCTTTCCTCGATCGTCGCGGCGGTGCGCGGGCGGTGGCCGGTGACGTCGGCGCCGGCGGTGGGCGTGAGCTTTCGGAAAAAGAGGATCGAGGAGAGCGAGAACAGCGTCACCGCGATGAGCGCCGCGTGGAAATCGGGCGTCGTAAGCGGACCCGCGCCGGCGCCGTGCCAGACATGCGCCACGTGCAGCGCGATCGCGGCGCAGGCAACGCCCATGCCGTTGGTCAGTTGCTGCATCATGCTCGACAGGCTGGTCGCGGCGCTCATCTGCGGCGGGGTGACCTCGGCGAAGGCTAGCGAATTGAGCGCCGTGAATTGCAGCGAACGGAAATACCCGCCCACCAGCAGCAGGCCGAACATGACAAGCACCGGCGTCGAGGGCGTGAAGAACGCGCACATCCCGATGAACGCCGCCGCGATCGCCGCATTGACCATGAACACCGCGCGATAGCCGAAGCGGCGGAGAATGGGGCCGGTGGACATCTTGTTGAAGAGGCTGCCGATGCCGCTCGCGAGGGTGATGAGGCCGGACGCGAAGGCCGACATGCCGAACCCGATCTGCAGCATCAGCGGCATGAGGAACGGCATGGCGCCCGCGGTCATGCGGAAGATGCCGCCGCCGGTAACGCTCACCGAGAAGGTCGGCACGCGCAGCAGGGTAAGATCGACGAGCGGCGCCTTGTGGCGGCGCGCGTGGCGCACGGCGAGCAGCGACAGTACCGCGCCGGCCGCCAGCAGCAGCACGATCGCGTCCGCGCCGCCCGTCGGATGCGCGATCAGCTCGGTGCCGTACATGACACAGGAGAGCGCCGAGCCGGTGAGCACGAAGCCAAGCCAGTCGAGCGGCGGCGGCGCTTCGGCGCGCGTATCGTCGATGAGCAGCGTCACCAGCACGATGCCGAGCACGCCGATCGGCAGATTGAGAAAGAACACCCAGCGCCAGGAGAAATAGGTGGTGATGAGCCCGCCGACCGGCGGCCCCAGAATGGGTCCGAGAATCGCCGGCGTGGTGAGATACGAGATGGCGCGGACGAGCTCGGAGCGGTCGATGCTGCGCAACAGGACGAGACGTCCGACCGGCACCATCATGGCCCCGCCGACGCCTTGCAGCACCCGGGCGGCGGTCATTTCGGCGAGGTTGTTGCAGAACCCGCACAGGACCGAGGCCAGGGTGAAGACGGCGATCGCCGCCCGGAACACGCTTGCGGCACCATAGCGGTCGGCGATCCAGCCGCTGATCGGAATGAACACGGCGAGGCTGAGCATGTAGGACGTGATGGCCAGGCTGAGCCGGACCGGATTTTCATCGAACGATTGGGCGATGCTCGGCAGGGCGGTGTTGATGATCGTGGTGTCGAGGTTCTGCATGAAGAGCGCGCAGGCCACGATCAACGGAACGACCATGGAATTGGGTCGAAGCCTCTGCCGCCGCGGTGCCACCGTCACGCCTTGTCCCGGGTCTAGGCGCAGCGCCGTCCCGTGACACGCCGCGCACTTCGCCTTTAATATCGCGTGTCACAAAAGGGAAATCCAGTCCATGAATGCGGCGATCGTCGGCGGCGGCATCGGCGGACTGGCGCTGGCGCTCTATCTCCAGCGCGCTGGGGTCGCGTGCACCCTGTACGAGGCGTCGCCGGGGTTCAGCGAGTTGGGAGTCGGCATCAATCTCCAGCCGCACGCGATCCGCGCCCTCGCCGAACTCGGCCTTGTCGATGCGCTCGCCCGGGTTGCGGTCGAGCCCCAGGAGACGTGCTTCTTCACCCGCCACGGCCAGCTCATCCACACCGAAAAGCTCGGCCTCGGTGCCGGCTATCGCTGGCCGCAATATTCGGTCCATCGCGGCGACCTGCACGACGTGCTGCTCACCGCCATGCGCGAGCGGCTCGGCGCGGATGCCGTCGTCCTCGGCCATCGCCTAACCCGCGTGGAACAGGACGAACGCGGTGTCACGCTGTTCTGGGACGATCCCGCGGGGCGGCCGCGCGGCACGACCCGTGCCGATGTCGCCATCGCCTGCGATGGCGTGCATTCGGCGGTGCGGCGGCAATTCTATCCCGACGAGGGCCCATTCGCGTTCGGCGGCATCAACATGTGGCGCGGCTCGACGCGCTATCGGCCGATTCTCTCGGGCGCATGCACCGTGTTGGCGGGGTCGCTCGGCTTCGGCAAGCTGGTGATCTATCCGATGCGCGATTACGGCGACGGGACACAGCTCATCAACTGGAATGTCGAGGTGAAATCGGACGCCGCCGGGCCCAATGCCTGGAATCGGAACGGACGGCTCGAGGACTTTTTGTGGCGCTTTGAGCAATCATGCTTCGACTGGCTCGATGTCCCCGACCTGCTCGCGCGGGCGGACATGGTGCTGGAATACCCCATGGTCGACCGCGACCCCATCCCGCGCTGGAGCTTCGGGCGCGTGAGCCTGCTCGGCGATGCCGCCCATCCCATGTATCCGCGCAGCGGCAACGGCGCGGCGCAGGCGATCATCGACGCGCGCACCCTGGCGCCGCTGCTGGCGGCGCTGCCGCCCGAGGCCGCGCTCGCCGCCTATGAGGCGGAACGGCTCGAGACGGTGAACCGCATCGTCATCGCCAGCCGCAACCGACCGCCCGATCTCATCATCGAGACGGTCGAGGCGCGAACCGGGGGCGCGCGGTTCGAGCGGCTCGAGGACGTGATCGCAAGGGACGAGCTGAGCGCGATCATCGATCGCTTCAAGCATCTCGTCGGCGGCGACCTCGCCTCGGTCAACCGCACGGAACCGCCCGCAGCCTCCTAGAGCGCGGCGGCCGGGGCGCTCACGGCGTCATCTTGCACTGCTCGTGATAGATGTCGTGCCAACCGGTGACCGCGGTGGCTTTGAGCACGGTCGTGAGCTTGCCCTGCGCGTCCTTTTCGACCGTGGTGATGTAGATGTTCTGCACCGGGTAGTGGTTGTTGTCGAATGCGAAGGGACCGCGGACCGAGTGAAAATCGGCCTTGTCGAGCGCGGCGCGGAAGGCGTCCTTGTCCTCGATCTTGCCATGCACCGCTCTGACCGCGCTGTCGATCAGCTTGACCGCGTCGTATTGGAGGGCCGAGAAGATCGTCGGCCGGCGGCCGTATTTGGCGACGAACGACGCGACGAATTTCTTGTTCGCGGGATTGTCGAGATCAGGTGTCCAGCTCGTGCTCTGGACGATGCCGAGCGCGCTGTTGCCCTCGGCGGGAAAGCTCAGCTCGCTCGCGATCGTATCCTCGGAATAGATCGCGATCTTGCCGTGGAGACCCGCTTCATCGAACTGCTTGAGGAAGGCAATGCCGAGCCCGCCGGGATAGAACACGAAGACCGCGTCCGGCTTGGCCGCTTGCAACTGCGAGATCTCGGCGGCGAAATCGAGCTGGCTCAGCGGCGTGTAAACCGGGCCGATGGCCTTGCCTTTGTAGAACCGCATCGCGCCGGCGATCTTTTCCCATCCCGCCTGATAATCGGCGCCCATGAAATAGACGCTCTTCACGCCCTTGTCGGTCATGTACTTGCCGAGAGCGTCGTCCCAGTCCTCGTTCTCGAACGAGGTATGAAATGCGTTGGGGCTGCACGCCTTGCCGGCGAATTCCTGCGGCCCGGCGAGGGCGCCGATCACGAACACGCCGGCGTTGAGATAGGTCTTCTCCACCGGGATGAGCGTGTTGGAACCGGTGAGCCCGGTCACGATGTCGATATGGTCCTCGTCGATGAGCTTCGAGGCGACCTGCACCGCGACCGCGGGATTGCCATTGTCGTCCTCGACATAGAGCTTGACCGGCAGGCCGCCGAGCGTGTTGCCGAGTTCCTCCAGCGCGAGATCGAGGCCGCGGCGCTGCTCCTCGCCGACCGCGCCGCCGATGCCGGCGCCGCTCAGCCCCGCCTGGAAGCCGAGCCTGATCCGGTCGGCCGCCTGCGCATTCGCGCTCAGCATGGCAAGCGCCGC
Organism: Allostellaceae bacterium; assembly: GCA_035532935.1. GTDB lineage: Bacteria > Pseudomonadota > Alphaproteobacteria > ATCC43930 > CGMCC-115725 > DATJLY01. The sequence continues at coordinate 50,017 of DATKQE010000067.1, read as the reverse complement.
GGCCGCAAGAATGATGCGCTTCATCGTTGGTCCTCCCCTTGGCGCGTCGGGCGCGCCTTTGGCAGCCATTGTTAGGGCCGTCGCGGTCCGTCGTCCAGGCCGCGGCACGGCGCCATTGCCGGCGCAAGAAAAAAGGGCCGCGCAATGCGCGGCCCAGTTTCAGGGAGGAAAGCCCGAAGGACTTATGGCCGCGGCCGAGCCGCAAGCCATGCCGCCGTTATAGGGCGCAATCGTCAAGAAATGGTTAATCCCTACTTTACCCAATGGGGAGGGGCACGTTCAGACCTGTTCCGCCGCGAAAAAATCGTCGATCGAATGCAGCAGCCCGACCGCCACCAGGCGGCGATGCGCGGCGGCCAGCAGCTGCTCCTCCTCGTCGCGATTCGACAGGCAGCCGATCTCGACCAGCGCCGACGGCACATCCGGCGCCTTGAGCACGACGAACCCGGCCGAGCGGTGCGTATGCTCCAACAGCCTCACACGCCGGCCGAGCTCGCTCACCACGTCCTGCGCCAGCCGGATCGACTGGTTGTTGGTCTCGCGCCGCGCGAGGTCGAAGAGGATGTGGCTCACCTCCGGCGCATGGCGCGAGAGATCGACTCCCGCGACGAAATCGGCGCCGTTCTCGCGCGCGGCCAATTCCGCCGCCTCGCGGTCGGAGGCTCGATCGGACAGCGTGTACACCGACGCGCCGCGCATGCGCTCTTCGGGCAGCGCATCGGCATGGATCGACAGCAGCAGATCCGCATCGTCGGCGCGCGCCCGCGCCACCCGGTCTTCGAGCGCCACGAACTCATCATCGCGGCGCGTCAGCTTGACGTGATAGCGACCCGTCTCTTCGAGCAGCGCCGCAAGTTCGCGCACCGTCTCGAGCGCGATGTCCTTCTCATACGTGCCGCGGCAGCCGATGCAGCCCGGATCGATGCCGCCATGCCCGGGATCGAGCACGACGACGCGGTGTCCGCGCGCCAGGCGCCGCGGCACGGCCATGGCCCTGTTGCTACCAACCAAGGTCCCCCCGGCAACGGCGGCGGCACCGGCGAAGCGAATGAAACGGCGGCGATCGATGAATATCTGTTTCACTCCCAGTCTCCCAACATCTAGTAGCAACGGCACGAATCATAGCTAGACGTTGATTCACGCGACCGAGAAACTCTAAGTGATGGTTGAGAAGAAGTCCATATCTATTTGCATTATCTTGATAAAATTTGATCCACGTTTACTCGGCCGGGCTCACCCCGCAATGTCCACGACGATGCGGCCGCGCACGCCGCCGGCGAGAATTCGCTCCGCCACGGCCGGCAGGTCGGCGAGCCCGACCGTCTCGGTCATCGCCTCGAGCATGTCGGGGGCGAGGTCGCGGGCGAGCCGGGCCCAGGCGGCGCGGCGGCGCGGCATCGGGCACATCACCGAATCGATGCCGAGGAGATTGACCCCGCGCAACAGGAACGGAACTACGCTCGCCGGCAGGTCGCTGCCGCCGGCCAAGCCACAGGACGCGGCGCTGGCGCCATAGCGGAGCTGGGTCAGAACCGTAGCGAGCGTGGTACTGCCGACGGCATCGATGGCGCCAGCCCAGCGCTCGGCCTGAAGCGGCCGCTCAGGCGCCTTGGCCAGCTCGGCGCGGTCGACGAACGCGTCGGCGCCGAGACGTTTCAGGTATTCGTGCGTTTCGGGCCGTCCGGTGGCCGCCGCGACGCGGTGGCCAAGGCGATGAAGCAGCGCGACGGCGACGCTGCCGAGGCCGCCCGCGGCCCCGGTCACCAGCACCTCGCCCGCTCCCGGCGCGAGCCCGTGATCCTCGAGCGCCAGCACCGCCAGCATCGCGGTGAAGCCGGCCGTCCCGATCGCCATGGCGTGCTTGAGGCTCATGCCTTCAGGCAAGGGCACGAGCTCCGCGGCGTTGGCCCGCGCCTTCTCGGCATAGCCACCCCAGCGCAGCTCGCCGACACGCCAGCCGGTCAGGATCACGCCGTCGCCGGGCTTGAAATCCTTCGACTCCGAGCGCTCGACCGTGCCGGCGAAATCGATGCCCGGCACATGAGGATAGGTGCGCACCAGCCGGCCGAGGCCGTTGAGCACCATGCCATCCTTGTAGTTGAGCGTCGAATAGCGCACGGCGACGGTGACCTCGCCCGGCGGCAGCGCGCTCTCGTCGACACGCGCGACCCGCGCCTTGACCTTTCCGTCCGCCGTCTCGAGCAGCAATGCCTTGAAGTCGCTCACGGCCCTCACCTCACCGCAGCCGCTCGAGGATGCTCACGTAATTCGCCACCGCCGCACCGCCCATGTTGAAGACGGCGGCCAAGGTCGCGTCCTTGACCTGGATCGGCCCGGCGGTCGCGCTGAGCTGCATCGCCTGCAGCACGTGCATCGACACGCCGGTGGCGCCGATCGGATGGCCCTTGGATTTGAGCCCGCCCGAGGGGTTGACCGGCAGGCGCCCGTCCTTTTCGGTCCAGCCCTCGTCGATCGCGCGCGCGCCCTCGCCCGGCGGCACCAGGCCCATCGCCTCATAGGTGATCAGCTCGGCGATGGTGAAGCAGTCATGCACTTCGGCGCAGGAGAGATCGTCGAGCCCCACCCTCGCGGCGGCGAGCGCGCGGCGCCAGGCGAGCGCCGGCCCGTCATAGGCGGTGATGTCGCGCTTGCTCATCGGCAGGTAGTCGTTCACATGCTCGGCGGCGCGGAACACCACCGCCTTGCCGCAGGCAAGCGCGGTGTCGGTATCGGCCAGCACCAGCGCCGCGGCGCCGTCGGAGACGAGCGAGCAGTCGGTGCGGCGCAGCGGCCCCGCCACCAGCGGGTTCTTGTCCGAGACCGTGCGGCAGAATTCGTAGCCCAGGTCCTTCTGCATCTGCGCCAGCGGATTGACCGCGCCATTCTTGTGATTCTTGGCGGCAATGCGGGCGAGCGCGTCGCTCTTGTCGCCATAGCGCTGGAAATAGGCCTCGGCGATGCGGCCGAAGACGCCAGCGAACCCGCCCGCGATCGCGCCCTCCTCGCGCAGATAGGCGGCGCGGATGAGGATGTCGCCGACCGCGGGACCGGCGATCTCGGTCATCTTCTCGACCCCCACCACCAGCACGATGCGCGCGCGCCGTGCGGCGATGGCGTTCAATCCCTGGTGGATCGCCGCCGAGCCGGTGGCGCAGGCGTTCTCGACCCGCGTCGCCGGCTTGAAGCGCAGCGCCGGGTCCAGTTGCAGCACCAGCGAGGACGGAAACTCCTGACGTGTGAAGCCGCCGTTGAAGGTGCCGAGGAAGATCTCGTCGATATCGGCGGGCACGAGCCCGGCATCGCGGATTGCATCGCCCGCGACGCGCAGAATCAGCGCTTCGACATCCTCGCCCTCGAGCCTGCCGAAACGCGAATGGGACCAGCCGACGATGCAAGCGGTCATGCCACACCTCCCTGCGAGAGGTCGAGCTTAGGACGGATCCGCGGGGCCTGTCACGGCACGGGCGCGCGCCGCCGCGAACGCCTGAAGCGAGTGATCGCCCGGTAGAGGGGAGCGCCCCCCTCGCATGAGGCTCTTGCCCAAGAATTGGGCAGGCGGAATCCTTAGGTGCTTAACAAAAAATTGCCCCGGCAATCCGGGTGCGATGGGGGAGAGGCGGGACGACGACATTGCATCTCGTTCTCGCCTGGGGCTTCGTCGGAATTCCGCTGACCTGGGGCGTGGTGGAGACGCTACTCAACGCGCTGAAGCTGTTCCAATAGCGATCGGCGCAACGCCCGGCTAGCGAAGTGCATTGCGGCGCCGGGGCGGGGCGCCTAGTCTCGGCGCGCCGCCCCGGATTTATGCGTCACTATCTCATGCCGCCCGATTCGCTTGCGCTCCTGCGTCCCGACGACTGGCACGTGCATCTGCGCGACGGCGCGATGATGCGGGCGGTGCTGCCGTTCACGGCGCGCTCCTTCGGCCGCGCCATCGTCATGCCGAACCTGGTCCCGCCGGTGACCACGGCCGCGGCGGCCGAATCCTATCGCGCGCGCATCGTCGCGGCGCTGCCGGCGGGGGCGCGGTTCACGCCGCTGATGACGTGCTATCTCACCGACGAGACCGACCCTGATGACGTGGAACGCGGCTTCCGCGCCGGCGTAGTCGCGGCGGTGAAGCTCTATCCGGCGCATGCGACCACCAATTCCGCGGCGGGCGTCACCGACGTGGCCCGCGTGGCGCCGGTGCTGGAGCGCATGGCGGCGCTCGGCATGCCGCTCCTCGTCCATGGCGAGGTGACCGATCCCGACGTGGACGTGTTCGACCGCGAGGCCGTGTTCATCGACCGCGTGCTGGCGCCGCTGGTCGCGCGGTTGCCGGCGCTCAAGGTCGTGCTCGAGCACGTCACCACCAGCGAAGGGGTGGCGTTCGTCACGGCAAGCGGCGCCAATGTCGCCGCCACCATCACCGCCCATCATCTCGTCCTCAACCGCAACGCGTTGTTTGCCGGCGGCCTGCGCCCACATGCCTATTGCCTGCCGGTGGCGAAGCGCGAGGAACACCGCCGCGCGCTGCGCCGCGCCGCCACCTCGGGCGCCGCCGGGTTCTTCCTCGGCAGCGACACGGCGCCGCACCCCGTCGCCGACAAGGAGCGCGACGGCGGCTGCGCGGGTATCTTCTCGGCGCCGGCCGCGCTGGCGATCTATGCGCGGGTGTTCGAGGAGGAACGGGCGCTCGACCGGCTCGAGACCTTCGCCGCCGTGAACGGCGCGCGGTTCTACGGGCTTCCGGTCGCGAGCGAGCGCGTGCGGCTGGAGCGGCGTCCCTGGCGCGTGCCCGAGACGGTCGCGACCGCGGCGGGACCGGTGCAGCCATTCCTCGCCGGGGAAACGTTGGACTGGCAGATGGCGGCGCCAGAGGAGGCATGATGGAGGTTGCGATCGTCGGCGGCGGCGTGGCAGGGCTCGGCCTCGCGCTCAACCTGCATCGCCGCGGCATCGCCTGCCGCGTCTTCGAGGCCGCGCCCGAGGTGAAGGAGCTGGGCGTCGGCATCACGCTCTTGCCGCACGCGATGCGCGAGCTGACCGCGCTCGGGCTCGAGCACGACATCGCCCGGGTTGCGCTCGAGACCAAGGAGAGCTGCTTCTTCAACCGCTTCGGTCAGCTCATCTACCGCGAGCCGCGCGGCCGCTATGGCGGCAATCCCTATCCCGAGATGAGCATCCACCGCGGCCGGCTGCATCTCGCGCTCTATCGCGCAGCGGTGGCACAGCTGGGCAGTGCCTGCATCCTCACCGACCGCCAGTGCCTTGGCGTCGCACAGGACGATACCGGGGTGACGCTGCGGCTCAGGGAGACCTCGTCGGGCCGCGAGGTCGCGCCGGTGCGCGCCGATATCGCCATCGCCTGCGACGGCGTCAACTCGACCGTGCGGCGCGGCTTCTATCCCGACGAGCAGATGGCGTTCGCCGGCATCAACACCTGGCGCGGTGTCACCCGCCGCAAGCCGATTCTCACCGGGCGCAGCTATATGCGCATCGGCTCGATCCGCACCGGCAAGCTGGTGGTCTATCCCATCATCGACGACGTCGACGGCGACGGCAACCAGCTCGTCAACTGGATGGCAGAGATTCAGATCAGCACGGCCACGCGCAACGACTGGAACAAGCCCGGGCGGCTCGAGGATTTCCTGCCCTATTACCGCGATTGGAAATTCGACTGGCTCGACGTTCCGGAGATGATGGCAACGGCCGATCTCGTGCTTGAATATCCCATGGTCGACAAGGACCCGGTGGCGCGCTGGACCTTCGGGCGCATCACGCTCGCCGGCGACGCCGCGCACCCGATGTACCCGCGCGGCTCGAACGGCGCGGCGCAGGCGCTCATCGACGTACGCACGCTCGCCGATCTGCTTGGACGCGCGAGCGATCCCGTGGCCGCGCTCAAGGAATACGAGGACAAGCGGCTCGGACCGACCAGCCTCGTCGTGCGCACCAACCGCGAGCACCCGCCCGACTTCATCTGCATCAAGGTCGAGGAGCTGGTCGGCGACCGGCCGTTCGAGCGGCTCGACGACTACATCAGCCAGGATGCGCTGCGCGCCATGTCCGAGGAATACAAGCGCATCGCCGGCTACGCCGCCGCCGATCTGGCGTGAGCGCGGACGAAACCGCCCGCCCTATCCCCGCATCCCCAGCGTCGCGAAGGCATCCGGTCCGGGCACCATTCCCTCGATGTGGCAGCGGTGCCAGAGCGCATAGAACAGCAGCGTCCAGGCGGCAAAGCTCTCGTGCCGGCGCGACGGATTGCGGAACAGCTTCTCGACCGCATCGGGCAGGCAGATCTCGCGCACGCCGGGCTGGCGCGCCACCAGCGGCCCCAGCTGCGCGCCGCGCCGCGCGATCCACTGCCCGGCCGGCACGGTGAAGCCGCGCTTCTTGGCGAACGGCGCCGCGGCCGGCACATGCGCGCCGACCCAGCGCCGCAGCAGCCATTTGCCGAGCCCCTGGCGCAGCTTCAGCGCATCGGGCAGGTGAAAGGCGAGATCGGCCATCGCGGTATCGACGAACGGCACCCGTCCTTCGACCCCGTGCGCCATGAGGCAGCGGTCGAGCTTGGTCAGAAGGTCGTTCGGCAGCCAATCGGCGCAATCGGTCGCCTGCGCCACTTGCAGCCGCGTCCGCCCCGGCTGCGCCGCCTGCAACTCGGCAGCGGCTATGCCGTCGCGCCAGCCGGCCAGCTCACCGCGCAAGAGCCCGAGCCGGTCGAGATTGCCGCGGCCGCGGATGAGCCGTCCGCCCGCCCACCACGGCCGCATCACGCTGCGATAGCGGCCATAGCCGGCAAAGAACTCGTCGCCGCCCTCACCCGTGAGCACGACCTTGAGCCCGGCCTCGCGCGCCACCGCGGCGAGCTTGTAGGTCGGCAGCACGGCGTAATCCGCCGCCGGATCGTCCATGGCCTGGGCGATCTCGGGCAAGAGCCGCCAGAAATCCGCCTCGCGGAACTCGATCTCGACATGCTCGGCGCCGAGCGCGCGCGCCACCACGGCCGCTTGCGCGCGTTCGTCGGCCGCGCCGTGATGGGCGAAGCCGACGGTGAATGCCTTGACCGGGCGCTCGTTGAGCCGTGCCATCATCGCCAGAACGGCCGCGGAATCGATCCCGCCCGACAGGAACATGCCGTAGGGCACGTCTGCGCGCTGATGCAGCCGCACGCTGTCCTCGAGCGCGCGGTCGAGCGCGGCGAGCGCCGTGTTCTCGTCCATCGCCGCGACCGCTCCCTCGCCCAGCGCCGCCTGGCGCCGCCGCTCGACGATGCGGCCCTTGGTGACGACCACGGTCTCGCCCGGCAGGACGCGGCTGATACCGGCGAAGATGGTGTCGCGGCCGGTGGTGAACTGAAGCTGCAAGAGCTCGTTGCGCGCGCCGCGCATCAGCTCGGCCGCGACCAGCCCGGCGGCGATGAGCGTCCGCGGCTCCGAAGCGAAAGCGAATCCCTGCGCCGTCTCGGCGTAATAGAGCGGCTTGATGCCGAAGGGATCGCGCGTCAGCACGAGGCGCCCGGAAGCGGGATCGGCCAACGCGATCGCGTACATGCCGCGGAGGTGGCGGGCGTAATCGAGGCCGTGGCGGCGGTAGAGATGCAGCGGCACCTCGCAATCCGACGCGGTCGAGAACACGACGCCCGGCAGCGCCGCGCGCAGCTCGATATAGTTGTAGATCTCGGCATTGGCGACGAGCGCCGCGCCGCCGGGCTCGTAGAGCGGCTGATCGCCGGTCGCAAGGTCGATGATCGCGAGCCGCGTCTGCACCATGCCGACATCGCCGGCGCGGTAGTGTCCGGTACCATCCGGCCCGCGATGGCGCAACGCCGCTTCCATCGCCTGCAGCACCGCGGCCTGCGGCGGCTCGCCGTTCAACGTCATCATCCCGGCGATGCCGCACATCAGCGCCGCACCTTAGCGAGGAAATCGCGATAGAGTGCCACGACGCGCTCTTGAGCGAATTCGGCCGCGTAGGCGGCGCGGCCACCCTCGACCAGCGCGGCGGCAAGGCCGCGATCGGCGGCGACGCGCTCGAGAGCGCCGGCGAGCGCATCGGCATCCTCGACCGGAACGAGGAGTCCGCTCCTGCCATCCCCGATCAGCGCGCGCGGCCCCGCACTCGCCGTCGCCACCACCGGAACGCCGGCCGCCCAGGCCTCGATCACGACATTGCCGAGCGGCTCGATCCGCGACGCCACGACGAGGACGTCGGCGGCGGCGAGCAGCGCCGGCACGTCATCGCGCCAGCCGAGAAAATGCACGCGGCCGGCGAGATCGGGCGCCGCCGCACGCACTGCGAGCGCCGCGCCATCGTCGCCCGCGCCGGCCAGCCAAAGTTGCAGGCGCGGCACCTGCGCCACCGCCTCGAGCAGCACGTCGAAGCCCTTGTTGGGATGCAGGCGGCCCAGCGCGAGCGCGAGCGGCGCGTCCGCCGGCGTGTCGAGCGCCGCGCGCGCGACCGGTGCCGCCGGTGTCACGGCGACGAAATTGGGCAGATAGTGGACGCGCGCGGCCGGCCAGCCGCCGCGAACGATATAGGCGGCAATGTCGCGCGTATTGGCGACGAGATGATCGCAGCCGCGATAGTGCTTCAGCGGGTAATAGCCGCCGAGCCGTCCGACATGCACGAAGTCGCCACCGGCGCAGGCGGCGCTGGCGCGGCTCATCCAGCTCAGCACTACCTCCGGCCGGAACGCGGCGACGGCGCGGCGCAGCAGCTTTCGGGTGGCGAAATCGAACGGCCCGCCGAACGGCGCCTCGATCACCTCGAGCCCGGCGCCGCGCAACCGCGCCGCGCGCGCCGCGTCGCGACGGATGACGAGACGCTGCGTCTCGCCGGCTTCGGCGAGCGCCACCGCGAGACGCTCGAAGAACGCCTCGGCACCGCCATGCCTTTGTCCGGCGATCGCCTGGAGCAAGCGGGTCACAGCAGCAGCGCCTCGAAGCGCTCCGCCGCCTGTTCCCAGCTCAGTCCCTTCTGGCGCGCGAGCGCGGCCTCGTGCCGGCGCCGCCACAACGCATCATCGGCGAGCAGCGCCACCGCTGCGGCGACGAAGGAGTCCTCGTCGCCGGCGATGGTTCCAGTGACGCCGTCGATCACCCGCTCCACCACCGCGCCCAGATTCTGCACCACCGCCGGTACGCCCAGCGCCTGGGCCTCGGCGAGCGCGAGGCAGAAGGTCTCGCCCGCGTCGCCGCGATAGAGCATGACGCGCGCGTCCTCGAGCGCCGCGATGAGGGCGGCACGCGGCACCGGCGCATGGCGGCGCACGCCCTCCGCTGCGAGCGTCTCGGCGCGTCCCAGCACCGCCGCCATCTGCTGCGCCTTCGCGTCTCCCGCATGGCCATAGACCGCGGCGCCGCAATAAAGGTGCAACTCCGCCCCCGGCACCGCCGGCCGGATGCGCCGCACCCAGAGATCGAGCAGCCAGTCGAGGCCGCGCAACGGGTTCGAGGTGAAGATCGCGCGCGGCGGCGGCGGCGTTCGCGGCGGCCGCATCACACGGAACGGCGCGGCGACGCCATAGGGGATCACCACGCGCCCGCCGCTCGGCAGCCACCACGGCACCGTCGCGGCATGATAGGCGCCGGTGGTGACGATGATCGGGCGGTGACGCAGCAGCGGCCAGACATAGCGCGGCTTGCGCAGATAGCGGCCGGGATTGTGCAGCCAGAACACGCCGCGCGCGGCGGGCACGAGGCCGATGAGGCGGTGGCCGCGATTAGCGATGTAGAGATCGGCGCGCGCTGGCAGGTCGCCTGCAGCGAGCGGTGCCCAATCGACGCCGTTGTGACGCACCGGCGCGGTGCAGCGATTGCGCACCGCAACGCCGTGGCCACGCGCGGCGAAGCCTTCGGCGAGCGCCACGAACGCGCCCTCGGCGCCGCCCAGGGGCGCGCGCTCGGGCGTCGTCCCGTCGAACACGATGCCATCGTCGGCCATGACGACACGCACCATCACGCCGCCTCGCCGGCCATGCGCTCCCACAGGCGCCGCGCCGCCGCCTCTGCTGCTGCGACGCTCAAGCTGTCCATCAGCGTGTCGGTGGTGCGGTGATCGAAGCCGGGCCCGAACATCTCGGCCGCGGGAATGGTCGTGGCCGCGACCGCGGTATGCCCGCCCCACGGCGCGTATTGTTCGACCGGGCTCGGGCCGAACAGGCCGAGCGTCGGCGTGCCGACCGCCGCCGCCATGTGCATGAGGCCGGTATCGTTGCCGATGAAAAGCGCCGCGCGGCGCAACACCGCCGCTGCCGTCAAAAGGTCGACGCGGCCCACGAGGTCGATGCAGCGCGCCGGGGGCAGGGCGTCGATCACCGGCGCCGCCTGGGCGCGCTCGTGCGCGGCGGCAAGGACGACGACGCGGGCCTGCGCCAGCACGCCGCCCGGCGCGGTCAGCCGTCGTGCCAGTTCGGCAAAGCGCTCGGCGCGCCATTCCTTGCCGCGCCAATTGGCGGCGGGGCCGATCGCCAGAACCGGCCCGCCCGGCGGCAGCAGCGCCGCCGCCTGCGCCTCGTGCTCGGGCGCGAGCCACAGACGCGGCGCGGGCGGCGGATCGAGATCGAACAGCCGCGCCAGTTGGCGGACGCGATGCTCCTTGATATCGCCCTTGCCCATGACCCGCCGGTCACGCGCCCACAGAAAATACGGCAGCGCCGAGCCGCGCAGATCGACCGCCAGATCCCAGCGCGTCGCCGCGACGCAGCGGAAGAGCGTGGCCCAATGCAGGCGATGCGGCCGTTTCGTCACGACGATCATTCGTTCCAGCCCCGGCACCGCCTGGAACAGCGGCGCCGCCACCGGACCCGCGGCGACGGTGAGGCGGGCGGCTTCATAGCGTTCGACGAGATGGCCGAGGAGCCCGGTCGAGAGCACGGCATCGCCGATTCGCGTCGCCGTGACGAAGAGGATCTTCATGACGCTGTCGGGTTATAGAGCCCCGGCTCCTTCTTGCCAAGTCCGCGCCCCGGGCTTACCTCTAGCGCCAAACCGGGTGCGGGATGGAAGCAGGTCCTGGCTACTGCATGCTCGAGGAGCGCGGCGTGCTCGCGGTCGAAGGTGCCGATCGCGTGGCGTTCCTGCAAGGCCTCGTTTCGAACGATGTGGCGAAGGCCGGACCGGACCGGGCGATTTACGCGGCGCTGCTGACGCCGCAGGGCAAGTATCTCCACGATTTCTTCATCGCCGCCGCCGGCGATAGTCTCCTCCTCGACGCGGAGGCGGCGCGGCTCGACGATCTGCGCCGCCGCCTGGCGCTCTACAAGCTGCGCGCCAAGGCGACGCTTGCCGATGCAAGCGACCGTTTTGGCGTCTTCGCCGCCTTCGGCGCGGGCGTGGTCGAGGCGCTCGGCCTCGCGGACGGCGCGGGCGCGGCGCGGCCCTGGGGCGAGGGCGCGGCGTTCGTCGATCCGCGCCTTGCGGCGCTCGGCGTGCGGCTGATCGTGCCACGCGCGGCGGGCGAAGCGGCGCTCGCGGCAGCGGGGCTGCGGCGGACCGATCCGGCCGACTATGACCGGCTGCGCCTCGGTCTCGGCGTGCCCGACGGCAGCCGCGACCTCGGTATCGAAAAGGCGATCCTGCTCGAGTCGGGGTTTGACGAGCTGAACGGCATCGACTGGCAGAAGGGCTGCTATATCGGCCAGGAACTGACCGCGCGCACCAAGTATCGCGCGCTCATCAAGAAGCGGCTGATGCCGGTCGCGATCGAAGGGCCGCTGCCGCCGCCCGATACGCCGGTGATGCTCGGCGCGGCCGAGGCCGGCGAGATGCGTTCGGGCCGCGACGGACTGGGGCTCGCGTTGCTGCGGCTCGAGGCGGTCGCGGCGGCGGCGCGCGCGGGCCAGCCACTCACCGCTGGCGCGGCAACGCTCCGGGCGCGGCGACCCACGTGGATGAAGCTCGAATCCTGAGACGGCTGCGACGACGGGGTCGCGCTTACGCCGTCGTCTCGGTCGGCTCCTTGGCGAGCGCGGCCTGGGCCGCGGCCAGGCGGGCGATCGGCACGCGATAGGGCGAGCAGGAAACGTAGTCGAGCCCGATCTCCTGGCAGAAGCGCACCGAGGCGGGATCGCCGCCGTGCTCGCCGCAGATACCGAGCTTGAGGCCGCGCCGCGTGCGCCGGCCGCGCTCGGCGCCGATCCGCATCAATTCGCCGACGCCGTCGCGGTCGATGCTGACGAAGGGATCGTGCTCGATGATCCCCTGCTTCAGATAGGCGCCGAGGAAGCTGCCGGCGTCGTCGCGCGACAGGCCGAAACAGGTCTGCGTCAGATCGTTAGTGCCGAAACTGAAGAACGACGCGGTCTCAGCGATCTCGCCGGCGCGCAGCACGGCACGCGGCAGCTCGATCATAGTGCCGACCGTATAGGCGACGGCAATGCCGGTCTCGTTCGCCACGGCGGCGGCGACGCGGTCGATCATCGCCTTCAGGATGTCGAGTTCCTTCTTCGTAGCGACCAGCGGAATCATGATCTCGGGATCGACCTTCCTGCCGGTTTCCCGTGTGACGGCGGCGGCGGCCTCGAAGATGGCGCGCGCCTGCATCTCGTAGATCTCGGGCGCGGTGATGGCAAGCCGGCAACCGCGGTGGCCGAGCATCGGATTGCTCTCGTGCAGGGCCGCGGCACGCTGGCGGATCGCGCCGAGGTCGCGCCCGGTCTCGCGCGCGACCTGCTGCATCTCGGCGTCGGTCTTGGGCAGGAATTCGTGCAGCGGCGGATCGAGCAGCCGGATCGTCACCGGCAGATTCTCCATGATGCGGAACAGCTCGGCGAAATCGTCGCGCTGCATCGGCAGGAGCTTGGCGAGCGCGCGACGGCGGCCGTCCTCGTCATCGGCCAGGATCATCTCGCGCACCGCGATGATGCGCGACCCGTCGAAGAACATGTGTTCGGTGCGGCACAGCCCGATGCCCTCGGCGCCGAAGCGGCGCGCGGTGCGCGCATCGGCCGGCGTGTCGGCATTGGCACGCACGCCCATCGTCCGAACCTTGTCCGCCCAGGCCATCAGGGTGGCGAAATCGCCGCTCAATTCGGGCTGGATCGTCGGCACCTCGCCGAGCATGACTTCGCCGGTCGAGCCGTTGATGGTGATGACCTCGCCCGCCTTGATGATGTGATCGCGCACCGCGAGCGAGCGTTGCGCGTAATCGATGCGCAGGTCGCCGGCGCCGGCCACGCAGGCGCGGCCCATGCCGCGCGCGACCACGGCGGCGTGGCTGGTCATGCCGCCGCGCGTGGTGAGGATGCCGCGCGCGGCGTGCATGCCGTGAATGTCCTCGGGGCTCGTTTCGATGCGCACCAGGATGACGGCCTCGCCCTTGGCGGCGCGGCTCTCGGCCTCGTCGGCAGAGAACACGACGATGCCCGAGGCGGCGCCGGGCGAGGCCGGCAGGCCGCGCGCCAGCACCACCTGCTTCGCCTTGGGATCGAGCGTCGGGTGGAGGAGTTGGTCGAGCGAGCCGGGCTCGACGCGCATGATCGCCTCCGCCTGGTCGATGACGCCCTCGCCCACCATGTCGACCGCGACCTTGAGCGCCGCCGGGGCGGTGCGCTTGCCGGTGCGGGTCTGGAGCATGTAGAGCTTGCCCTTCTGCACCGTGAACTCGATGTCCTGCATGTCGCGGTAATGGGATTCGAGCTTGCGGCGCACCGCCATGAGGTCGGCGAACACCGGCGGCATGACCTCTTCCATGGCCGGCAGCGGCGAGTTGTTGGCCTTCTTGCCGGCGATGGTGAGATGCTGCGGCGTGCGGATGCCGGCGACCACGTCCTCGCCCTGGGCGTTGACGAGATATTCGCCGTAGAACTCGTTGGCGCCGGTCGATGGGTTGCGGGTGAAGGCGACGCCGGTGGCGCAGTCGTCGCCCATGTTGCCGAACACCATCGCCTGGACGTTGACCGCGGTTCCCCAATCGGCGGGAATGTCATGGAGGCGCCGATAGGTGATGGCGCGCTGGTTCATCCACGAGCCGAACACCGCGCCGATCGCGCCCCAGAGCTGCGCTTCGGGATCCTGCGGAAACGGCTGGCCGCGCTCGTGCTCGACGATGTTCTTGTAGGCGGCGATGACCTGCTCCCAATCCGCGGCCGAAAGCTCGGTGTCGAGGCTCACGCCGAGATCGAGCTTGTGATTCTCCAGCACTTCTTCGAAATGATGGTGCTCCACGCCGAGCACGACCTGGCCGTACATCTGGATGAAGCGGCGATAGCTGTCCCGGGCGAAGCGGGCATCGCCGCTCTTGCGCGCGAGCCCTTCGAGGGTGCGGTCGTTGAGGCCGAGATTGAGCACCGTATCCATCATGCCCGGCATCGAGGCGCGCGCGCCCGAGCGGACCGAGACCAGGAGCGGATCGCCGGCATCGCCGAAGCGCGCGCCGATCCGCCGCTCGAGCGCGGCGAGCGCCGCCGCCACCTGCGGCTTCAGCGCGTCGGGATAGGTCATGCCGTTGGCATAGAAATGGGTGCAGACCTCGGTGGTGATGGTGAATCCGGGCGGCACCGGGAGACCGAGATTGCTCATCTCCGCGAGATTGGCGCCCTTGCCGCCGAGGAGGTTGCGCATGTCGGCACGGCCCTCGGCACTGCCCTCGCCGAAGCCATAGACCCATTTCGTCATCGCCCACCTACCCTTCGATCAGCGAGAAATCCGCGACCGCGTTGAGCGTGTCCCTGATGCGCGCCAAGAGCCGCAGGCGGTTGGCCCTGAGCGCCCTATCCTCGCAATTAACCGTGACCTTGCTGAAGAACTCGTCAACGGGCCGGCGCAGGGTCGCGAGCACGCTCATCGCCGGCTGATACTGCTCGGCGGCGAGCGCGCTCGAAGCTAACGCCCGAACCCCGTCCAACTGTTCCCCGAGGGCGCGTTCCTCGGCGGCGGCGAAGAGCCGGGGCTCGGGCGCGCCATCGTGGCGCGCGCCGTCCTTGCGCTCCTCGATTCGGACGATATTGGCGGCGCGGCGATAGGCGGTGAGGAGATTGGCGCCGTCCTCGCTGTCGAGGAAAATCGCCAGCGCATCGACCCGCGCCAGCAGCCGCACGAGATCGTCCTCGCCGCCGACCGCGAAGACGGCGGCAACGAGATCGTGGCGCACGCCCTTCTCGCGCAGATGGACCTTGAGGCGGTCGGCGAAGAAGGCGAGAATCGCGTCGGTCGGGTCCTCGCCGCGCCCGCCGACGAACGCGAAAGCGGCGGCGAACGCCGCGCGCAGCTTCAGCCGCAGCCCGTTCTCGAGCACCAGCCGGATCACGCCAAGCGCGGCGCGGCGCAGCGCGAACGGGTCCTTCGATCCGGTCGGCGTCTCGCCGATGGCGAAGAACCCGACGAGCGTGTCGATCTTGTCGGCGAGCGCGACGACGACGCTCACCGGCGCAGTCGGGCAGCGGTCGTTGGGACCGAGCGGCGAATAATGCTCGGCGATCGCCTCCGCGACCGCTTTCGGCTCGCCGTCATTGAGCGCGTAATAGCGGCCCATGACGCCTTGCAGCTCGGGAAACTCGCCGACCATCCCGGCGGAAAGATCGGCCTTGGCGAGTTCGGCCGCGCGCAGCGCGTCGCGCGGGTCGGCGCCCGGAATCTGCGGCGCGATCGTCTCGACCAGCCGCATCGTCCGCCCGGCCTTGTCGAGCATGCTGCCGAGACGAGCGTGAAAAACGCGCTCGGCCAGCTTCGGCACCCGCGCCGCGAGCGGCACCTTGCGGTCCTGGTCCCAGAAGAAGCGGGCATCGGACAGCCGCGCGCGCAGCACGCGTTCGTTGCCGGCGACGATCCCATCGCCGCCGTCGTCGGCCGCCATGTTCGCCACCACGAGAAAATGCGGCGCCAGTCTGCCGTCGCGATCGAGGCACGCGAAATATTTCTGGTGCGTGCGCATCGACGTGGTGAGCACCTCGGGCGGCAGCGCCATGAAATCCGGGTCGATCCGGCCGGTGAGCACGACCGGCCATTCAACGAGGCCGGCGACCTCGTCGAGCAGGCCGGGATCGGGCTTGAGCGCGATGCCGAGCGCCGCCGCCGCGCGTTCGAGCCCCGCCGCGATGATGCGTGCGCGCTCGGCCGCGTCGAGCACGACATGGGCCGCGCGCAGCTTGTCGCGATAATCGGCGAAGTCGCGCACCCGGATCGGCCCGCTCGAAAGAAAGCGATGACCGCGCGTCGTATCGCCGACCGGCACGCTGTCGAGCGCGAGCGGCAGCACCGCGCCGTCGAAGAGCGCGAGAATGCTGGTGAGCGGCCGAACCCAGCGCAGTTGCGCCGCCGGGAACCGCATCGATTTCGGCCACGGCAACTCGTGCAGCGCCGCCAGCAGCAGCTCGGGCAGCACCGCCGCCGTCTTGCGCCCGGGCCGGCGGATCACGGCGAAATGGAACACGCCGCGGCCGGTGTCGCGCGCCTCGCATTCCTCGAGCGTGGCGATACCGGCCGATTTGAGGAAGCCGTCGATGGCGGCCTGCGGCGCACCGACGCGGGGGCCGCGCCGCTCCTCGCTCACCTCGGGTTGCGCCGCCGGCAGCCCGGTCACCGAGAGCACGAGCCGGCGCGGCGTGACCAGGCTTTCGATGTCGGCAAAGGCGAGACCCGCTGCGCCGAGCTTCTCGGCGACGATGCGGGCGAGCGCCTCGGCCGCCGCGGCCTGCATCCGCGCCGGGATTTCTTCGGTGAGCAGCTCGATGAAAAGGTCGGGCATCGCGTCAGGCTGCCCGCGCCTCGCCCGTGAGCCAGCCCTCGCAGCAGGCCTTGGCCAGCGCGCGGACGCGGCCGATATAGGCGGCGCGCTCGGTCACCGAGATGACGCCGCGGGCATCGAGCAGGTTGAAGCAATGGCTCGCCTTGATGCACTGGTCATAGGCGGGAAGCGGCAGGTCGCGCTCGACCAGCGCCCGGCATTCCTGCTCCGCATCGGCGAAATGGCGGAACAAGAGCTCGGCATCGGCGTACTCGAAATTATAGGCGGAGAACTCGCGCTCGGCGCGCTTGAACACGTCGCCATAGCGCACGCCGGCGCCGTTGTAGTCGAGGTCATAGACGTTCTCGACGCCCTGGATGTACATCGCCAGACGCTCGAGCCCATAGGTGAGCTCGGTCGAGACCGGATCGCACTCGATCCCGCCGACCTGCTGGAAATAGGTGAACTGCGTCACTTCCATGCCGTCGAGCCACACCTCCCAGCCGAGTCCCCAGGCACCGAGCGTCGGGCTCTCCCAATCGTCCTCGACGAAGCGGATGTCGTGGCGTCGCGCGTCGATGCCGAGCGCCGCGAGGCTTGCCAGGTAAAGCTCCTGGCTCGCGGCGGGGGCCGGCTTCAGGATCACCTGGAACTGGTAGTAATGCTGGAGCCGGTTGGGATTTTCGCCATAGCGGCCGTCGGTAGGCCGGCGCGACGGCTGGACATAGGCGGCTTTCCACGGCTTCGGGCCCAAGGCGCGCAGCGTCGTCGCCGGGTGAAACGTGCCGGCACCCACCTCCAGATCATAGGGCTGGAGGATGACGCAACCCTGTGCTGCCCAAAACGCCTGAAGCTCGAGGATGAGGGCCTGAAAGCTTTTGCCGCGGGGGGCGCCCGCTTCCGGCATCGTTCCGTCCCGAATGGGTTGGCCGTTGCGGCGCAACATAGCGGCCGGACCGGCGGGAATCAAGGCAAGGCGCGCCTTACCGGCCCCAGGGGCAGTCGGCGCGGCCGCACGCGGCGGTGCTGTGGGCCGCGACATAGGCGCCGCAGCGCGCGCATTTCACCAGGTCCTCGGCGGCGAGCGCCGGCCCGCGTTCCCGTTGCGCGGCCTGGCGGCGTCCGGCCGCCTCGCGGCGCACGGCGCGGCGAATCTCCTCGATCCGATGCGCGTATTTGAATGCCGACCACACCACCGCGATGATGACCGCGAGGACGACGAGCTTGCCGAAGCTGAAATCGGGCATGGGTTGGTGTAGGCGCCTGACCCGAGAGGGTCAAGCCGCGGCTATAGCCCGAACCGCGCCCAGATCATGCGCTCGTCCAGTTCCGCGGCGAGGTCGGCGGCGAGATCGCCGATCGCGGGCCGGCGCCGCCAGGCGAAGGACAGGGCGAAGCGGCGGCGCTCGGGCTCGATCGGGCGCAGCCGCAGCTTGGCGCCGAAACGCTCGCGCAGGATGCCGCGCATGTCGCCGATGCCATCGATCAGGCCGAGCCCGAGCGCACGCCGGCCGCTGAACACCTCGCCGCTCATCACCGTCGCCTCCTCGCCCTTGAGCCGGGCGCCGCGCCGGGCGCGGACCAGGCTCTTGAAGCTCTCGTGCAGGTCGCGCTGGAGGCTGCCGAGGCGTTCGACATCGCGCGGTTCCTCGGGCAGGAACGGATCGAGCAGCGACTTGTCCGTACCGGCGGTGTAGAGCCGCCGCTCGATGCCGAACCGGTTGAGGAGCTGGGCGAAGCCGAAGCCGGCGCTGACCACGCCGATCGAACCCACCAGCGAACTTTCCTCGGCGTAAATCTCGTCGGCCGCGAGCGCGAGCCAATAGCCGCCCGAGGCGGCGACGTCCTCGGCGAAGGCGAAGACCGGGACGGCGTGCTCGTCGGCGAGCTGGCGGATACGGCGGTAGATGAGCTGCGACTGCGCCGGCGCGCCGCCCGGCGAATTGATCGCCAGCGCAACCGCCTTGAGATGGCGCAGGCGGAAGGCACGCTCGATCGCCGGCGCGAAGCGGCCCAGCGACAGGCCGCGCCGCGTCCGCGCGTTGATCACGCCGTCGAGACGCAGCACCGCGACCACCGGGCCCGGCGGGCGCAGCCACTCGATCGGCCGGCGGATGATATCGCCCGGAGTCATGGCCGCCTACGCCGGCGCCAGCGGCGCGCCATGCCGCAGCACCGCCTCGGCTGCCGCGGTGAAGCCGCCGGCGGCGTCGTGCAGCACCAGGCCCGGCAGCAGCCGCAGCGGCGTCGCTACACCCTTGCGCGCGCGCACGATGACGCGCCGTGCCGGCTTGTCGCCGCCGGGCCACAGCGGGATGAGCACGATCTCCCCGGCCCGACCGGCAAGCTGCGCCAGCAGCATGTCGAGCCGTTCGGCGCGATGAATGAACGTCACCGTGCCCCGCGGCCGGACCATGGTGAGGGCAAAGCGCACCCAGGCGGCGAGGTCGGCTTCGCCTTCGACATGCGCGGCGGCCTTGCCCGGATCGGGCGGCGGCGTCGCCTGGCCGCGGGCGAGATGCGGCGGGTTGGCCATCACATGGGCAAACGTGCCGGGCTCGAGCCGCGGCGGCGGGCGCAGCAGATCGCCGCTCATGGCACCGACCCGGCCCGAAACGCCGTTGAGCACGATGTTATCATTGGCGAGGCGGACGAGGTCGCGCTGGGTGTCGATGCCGGTGACGCGCACGCCGTCGACGCGCGCCGCAAGGCAGAGTGCGGCGGCGCCCGCGCCGCAGCCGACGTCGAGCACCGTATCGCCGGAAACGGCGGGCACCGCGGCGGCGAGCAGCACCGGATCGACCGCGGCGCGATAGCCCGCTTCCGGCTGGCGCAGCCGCACCCGCCCGCCGAGCAGCGTGTCGTCGCTGAAGCCCGGGGACGCCGCCGCCGTCATGCCACCTCTCCGGCCGCGGCCAAAAGCGCCTGGGCGCGGCCATGATCGTCATCGGCGACCATCAGCCGGCGCGGGATGGCGCCGATACTGCCCTCGATGATGCTGGTATGGGTGTCGAGCACCACCACCCCGATGCCGGCGGCAGCGAGCAGCGCCTGGGCCCAGGAGAGACGGACGGGATCGTTGGTACGCAGCAGTTCCTTCATCGCCCCGATGCCATCCCGTCCAGCGGCGGTTGGGGAAGCATGTCGCGCAGGCTTGACCCCTTCGGCAGGCTCTCTATGCTCGCCCAGCGGTCGCAGGCCCGTCAAGCGCGCGGTCGTCGTCGGATTGCCCGGGCATGGGAGCATGGGGTGGCGCTGGTTCTGAATGCGCGGGATGAGACACCGAAGCGGCAAACGGCGCTCGATCGATTTACCGACCTGGTGAAGGACGATCTCGATCGCGTCAACGCGCTCATCCTCGAGCACATGCAAAGCCCGGTCAGCCTTATCCCTCAGCTCGCCGGCCATATCATCGCCGCCGGCGGCAAGCGCCTGCGGCCGATGCTGACGCTGGCGAGCGCGCGGATGTGCGGCTATTGCGGCGTTCGTCATGTCGCGCTCGCCGCCGCGGTCGAGTTCATCCATACCGCGACGCTGCTCCATGACGACGTGGTCGATGGCAGCGATCTGCGTCGCGGTCTCGCCACGGCGAATGCGGTATGGGGCAACAAGGCCTCGGTGCTGGTCGGCGACTTCCTGTTCAGCCGCGCGTTCCAGCTGATGGTCGAGGACGGCTCGCTCAAGATCCTCGACATCCTTTCGCGCGCCTCGGCGGTGATCGCCGAGGGCGAGGTGCTGCAGCTCGTCACTGCAAACGACATCGACAGCACCGAGGCGGACTATCTCCGCGTGATCGACGCCAAGACGGCGGAACTCTTCGCCGCGGCCACGCGCATCGGCGCCGTGCTCGGCGAGCGGTCGGAAGCGGAGGAGCGCGCGCTCGAGGTCTATGGCCGCAATCTCGGCATCGCCTTTCAGCTCGTCGACGACGTGCTCGACTATTCGGCGCGCGAGGTCGAATTAGGCAAGATGGTCGGCGACGATTTCCGCGAGGGCAAGATCACGCTGCCGATCGTGCTCGCGCTCCGCGCCGGCGACGAGCGCGAGCGCCAGTTCTGGCGCCGCACGCTGGAACAGCTCGATCAGCGCGCAGGCGATCTCGAGCAGGCGAGCGAACTGCTCGAGCGCCACGGCACGCTGGACGCGACGCGAACGCGCGCCGCCGATTATGCCGGCGAGGCGCGCCGCGCCCTGGCCGCGTTCCGCTCCGGCCCCGAGCAGCAGGCGCTCGACGAGGTGATCGATTTCTGCCTCGAACGGGGCTATTGAGCACCGTCATTGCGGTTGCACAATCGCACGGAAGCGGCTATATCGCGCAGTGCCGGAGTGTAGCTCAGCCTGGTAGAGCACCGCTTTCGGGAGGCGGGGGCCGGAGGTTCGAATCCTCTCACTCCGACCATTCCCGCCCGATTTGACGAAGCCGTCTTTCTTTCCAAGGTTAATCAACACGGCGGCGCCGAGATTGTGTCGCGGCCGTCGGGAGGAAGCGCGTGAGCGGGATCGAACAGGACCGTGCGGGCGGTGTCGCCGTCCCGTTACCGCGGAGTGCGCACGGGCGGCTCGTGGCGCGCCCCTGGCTTGCGACCGGCCTCATCGCTCTCACCGCCTCGACCTTCGCGCTCGGCTCGACGCTGATCCGCTTTGCCTACGATGCCGGCGCCGGCACGCTCACCATCGTCATGACACGGACGACGGTCGCCGCGGTCGGGTTGGCGCTGGTGCTCGGCGTCGCGCGCACGCCGCTCCGTTTCGACCGGCGCGAGCGCTGGGCGGCGCCGCTCATCGGCCTGTTCATGGCCGGTTATTCCGGCGCGTTCTACATGGGCATGGAATACATGCCGGTCGCGCTCACCGTGGTCACGTTCTACACCTATCCGCTGCTGACCGGGCTGTTCGGTTGGCTCACCGGGCAGGAGCGCTTCGGCGCGACCGGGCTGGTCGCGCTGCCCTTGGCCTTTTTCGGCCTCGTGCTGGCGCTCGACGTATCGGGCGGGAGCTTCAGCCTCGTCGGCGCGTCCTGGGCGATGCTGGGCGCGCTGGGATTCTCCGCCGTGCTCATCCTCTCGGGGCTGCTTCTGCCACGGCGCAGCGACACACGCCCGCGCACCCTCGTCATGCTCGCGACCGCCAGCGTGGCGTGCATCGTCGTCACGCTGGCGAGCGGCGAAATCTGGTTCCCGACCACGGCGCTCGGCTGGGCCGGGCTCATGGGTTCGGCGCTGTGCTACGCGGTGGCGATGACCTCAATCCTGTTCTTCGCCGCGGTGCTGGGCGCGACGCGCGTGGCGGTGGTGATGAATGTCGAGCCGATCGCGAGCCTCGTCCTCACCTTCCTCATTCTCGGCGAGCGGCTGCGGCCGACGCAACTCGTCGGCGTTCTCTTCGTCGTAGCCGCGATCTTCCTGTTCCGCCCGCGCCGCGCGCCGGTCCGGGCGTGAGCGCGGCGGCCGGCGGCGAGCGGCCGTCGCCAACGTCTCGCTCACGCGGCGGCGGCGCGCGAAATTCGCGGCATAGGCGGCAGCGAGCGCGCGCGAATGCACGACGAGCAAATTCTCGGCGTTGCAGCACTCGGCGTTGCGCGAGAAATTGAAGCTGCCGGTGATCACCGTGGTGCCGTCGATGACGACGACCTTGTTGTGCGCGATCCTGGGCTTGTTGTCGACGAAAACGGGAATGCCGGCGTCGCGCACGGCGCTCACGCCTTCGCCGCGCTGATGCGCGCTGATCTTGTCGACCAGCAGGGTGACAGCGACGCCGCGCCGGCGGGCGGCGATGACGGCGGCGACGATGCGCGGCTCGGTGAAATTATAGGCCTGGATCAGCAGCGACGATCGTGCCGACGCGATCTTGGCCGCGACCAGTGCCGCGCAATCCGCGCCCACGGTGGAGCGGTTGCCGCTGGTAAAGCACACCTCGCCCGGCCCGAGATCGGCAAAGGCGACGATCCCCTGCGCCGGCGCCGGCGCCGGCAACGGCGCGACCGCGGCACCGAGCGCGACGGCGATCCAATACCCGCGTATGCGGCAGTGCAACATGGACGGCTATACGGCAGGCGCGGCACGGCGTCATCCCGCGACGTCGCTCCCGCCGCTATGGCATCGTCCCGTAGGCCAGCCGGATGATGAAGCCGTCCTTGCGTTCGGCATAGGCCGTGGCGCCGTACTGGGCCAGCTCGATGCGCATGAGGGCCGCATTGACCCCGTCGCCGACGAACGCCTTGGTGATCGCGTCGAGCCGTTGTTGCGTCAGCGCGGGCGTCGGACCCGGCCCCGGCGAAGCGCCGCTGACCGCAATGAAGTTCGGACGGTGCCGCCCGGCCTCGTTCACGGCATTGTGGAGCGCGCGGTTGCCTTCCTGCGTCAGCGCCGGCATATCCGGCAGGAACGTGACAACGAAATAATCGGAATGGGCCGGCTCGTCGAACCCGCAGGAAGCGGCGACGAAGGCGACAAGGATAAGGACCGTTAATCTTTTCACGATATCCATCATGGAGCGGCGAAGTTAGCCGGGGTGGGCATCGAGAAGCTAGCGCGGAATGGCGGCGAAATGGCGGCAGCGCTTGCGAAAGGCATGAGCGTTGGGGCAAGCTCCGTCCGGCAGGAGCAACGGCGGATGCGCGGCCAGGACAGCGAGCCCATCGAGTTGCGACCGGGCGCGAGCGCCCGCGAAGCCGCCCGCATTGCCGAGGCCGAGCAGTGGGCTTGGCGCCGCGTGCGGTCGCTGCGGGCGTTCTACAGCCACCTTACCGCCTATGTCGTCGTCAACTTCGTCCTCTTTCTGATCGATTCGACCACGCCAGGGCCGGCCTGGTTCTACATCCCGCTGACGGGTTGGGGATTGCTCCTGTGCCTCCATGCGCTTCATGCCTACGAGATGCTCCCTTGGACGACCCAGGGTTGGGAGCAGCGCAAGGTCCGCGATCTGATCGACACGCGGCTGCGGCGCTGAACGCAGTGACACGTCATGCTCCTTTCTGACGTTCGACCCGGCTTCCGGCGGCACTCGCCGGGCAGCTTGTGGCGCGGCGTCACCGCCGCCGCCGGGGCCCTGCTCGTCCTGGCCGTCGGCGCGTGCTCGAGCCCGCCGTCATCCCACCGCCGGCCCGACGCCGACCTCGCGCTCTATCGCCACGTGGTGGCGCAGGTCGAGGACAGCTATGTCGAGCCGGTGGGCGAGGACAAGCTTGTCACGAACGCGCTCAAGGGCATGCTCAACGGGCTCGACCCCCACTCCGACTACATGACCGAGAGCGAATACCAGGACATGCTCGACGACAGCGAGGGCGAGTTCGCCGGCATCGGCACCGAGCTGACGCGCGAGGACGGCCATCCCGAGGTGATCGCGCCGATCGAGGATACGCCGGCCGCCCGCGCCGGCATCAGACCGGGCGACGTGTTCCTCAAGATCGACGGCAAGGCCACCGACGGCATGAGCCTCAAGGACGTGGTCGACGACCTCCGCGGCCCGCCCGGCAGCACGGTCAGCGTCACGATCGGCCGCCGCAATACCCGGCCGTTCGACGTAAAGCTGACGCGCGCCGTCATCCATGTCGCCTCGGTCAAATGGCAGATCGAGCCGGGCAGGATCGGCTATGCCCGCATCACCTCCTTCGCCGAGAAGACGCAGCGCGAATTCGTGGCGGCGCTGGCGGCGATGAACGGGAAGGCCGGCGGCAAGCTCGACGGCTTCGTGCTCGATCTGCGCAACGATCCCGGCGGGCTGCTCGACGAAGCGGTGGACATCGCCGGCGACTTCCTCGACGGCGGCGTCGTCGTCTCGACGCGCGGCCGCGATGCCGACGACAACCGGGTCTACCGCGCCCCCTCGGCCGGCGACCGCCTTAAGGGCATACCGGTGGCGGTGCTGATCAACGGCGCCTCGGCCTCGGCCTCCGAGATCGTGGCGGGGGCGTTGCAGGACCGGCACCGCGCGACCATTCTGGGCACCAGGAGCTTCGGCAAGGGATCGGTGCAGACGATCATCCCGCTCGACGGACGCGGCGCGTTGCGCCTCACCACCGCGCGCTATTACACCCCGTCGGGTCGGTCGATCCAGGCCGAGGGCATCATCCCCGACAAGATCGTGGCGCTGCCGGCGAAGGACGCCCTGCCCGGCACGGAGATGCTGCACGAGGCCGATCTCAGGGGCGCGCTCGACGCCGGCACGGCGCGATCCGGCCGGCACCGGCCCGGCCCCGCCGACACCACCATCGCCGAGGACGATGCCAGCATCGATCCGACCATCATCGGCACGAGCCGCGACCCGCAGCTCGCGACGGCGCTCGCCGAGCTCCGCCAGATGGCGCGCCGGCCGATGACGCGCGCTCAGGCCTCCGATGGCCGATAGGCGGCGAAATCGGCGCGGGAGCTGCGTCTTGAGGAGCTTGCCAGTGGCGGTGTGCGGCAGCGTCTCGACGAAGACGACATCGTCCGGAATCCACCACTTCGCCACCTTGTCGGCATAGAACGCGAGCATCTCCTCACGCGTCAGCCTGGCACCGGAACGGCGCTGGACGATGAGCAGCGGCCGCTCGTTCCAGCGCGGGTGCTTGACCCCGATCACCGCCGCTTCGGCGACCGCGGGGTGGCCGACGGCGATGTTCTCGAGCGCGATCGAGCTGACCCATTCGCCGCCGCTCTTGATCACATCCTTGGAGCGGTCGGTGATCTGGATATAGCCGTCGGGATCGATGGTGGCCACGTCGCCGGTCGGGAACCAGCCGTCCGCGAGCGGCGATCCCGGCTCCTTGAAATACCGGGCGGCGATCCACGGACCCTTGACCAGCAGGTCGCCGAAGGTCTTGCCGTCCCACGGCAGCTCGCTTCCCGCGGCATCGACGATCTTGAGATCGACGCCAAAGAGGGCGCGGCCCTGCTTGGCCTTGACCGCCCGGCGCGCGGCCGCCGGCAGGCCCGCATGCTTGGCCTTGAGCTGGGCGACGGTGCCGACCGGGCTCATCTCGGTCATGCCCCAGCCGTGCAGCACCTCGATCCCGTATTCCGCCTCGAACGCTTCGATCATCGCCAAAGGACAGGCCGAGCCGCCGACCAGAACCCGCTTCAGGCTCGACGGGCGGCAACGGTTCTCGCGCAGGAATTGCAGCACGCCGAGCCATACCGTCGGCACGCCGGCGCTGAACGTCACGGCTTCGCTCTCGAACAGCTCGTAGAGGCTCTTGCCGTCGAGCGCCGCGCCGGGCAGCACCATCGCCGCGCCGACCATCATGCAGATATAGGGCAGGCCCCAGGCATTGGCGTGGAACATCGGCACCACCGGCAGCACCACGTCGCGCGCCGTCATCGCGAGCGTGTCGGCAAGCGCGCCGGCATAGGTGTGGAGCACGTTGGAGCGGTGGGAATAGAGCACGCCCTTGGGATTGCCGGTGGTGCCCGAGGTGTAGCACAGCGACGACGCGGTGTTCTCGTCGAGCCGGGGCCAGTCATAGGCGTCGCTTTCGCCCGCAAGCAGGCTGTCGTAGCAGAGCGCGCCGTCGGGCGCCGCGCCCCGATGCGCCTCGCCGGTCATCGCCACCCACGACCTGACGCCAGGACAATGCGGCCGCACCGTCTCGACCAGCTTGGCGAAAGCGGGATCGAAGAAGACGTGGCGGTCCTCGGCGTGGTTGATGATGTAGACGATCTGATCGTGGAAGAGGCGCGGGTTGACGGTGTGGCAGACCGCGCCCATGCCCGAGACGGCGAAGTAGATCTCGACATGGCGCGCGGTGTTCCAAGCGAGCGTCGCGACACGGTCGCCGTCGCCCACCCCCATGCGCCGCAAGGCATTGGCAAGGCGCCGCGCGCGCGCATGAAGCGCCCGGACATCCGTGCGCTCGAGCGGCCCCTCGATGCCGCGGGAAACGATCGCCCGGTCGCCATGATGGCGGTCGGCATGAACGATGAGCGAAGACACCAGGAGCGGATGATCCTGCATCAAGCCGCGCATCATTTTTGTTTCCTCCCAAAGGGTGAGGAAGCCTAATGCCGGGGGCGGAGTCAGGCAAAGATTTTGCGTGGTGCGCCGACGGCCGGACCCGCGGCGCGCGGCACCACCGGCGCGCTTGGCGCGGCCGGGGTCTCGGGCGGCGGCGGCCACCCCGTCCCCTTGCATGGGCAGTGGCGATGGGCTAGGGGAACGGCGGTCATCGCCGACACGTTTTTTGGGCATGGACGCCGCCGACACCACGCCTCGCGACAACGCCAAGCTCCACGTCAGCACGCTTCTGGTGGCGTCCGAGCGGGCGCTGTCCAATGCGCTCGACGAGCTGGGCTTCGCCCAGGACGACGACCGCGTGATCGAGCACGAGGGCCGGCTCGCCTTCATCACCTGCAGCCACGATCCCGATTGCGACGACCTCTATGCCCTCATCTCCGAGTTGGCGGCGCGCGGCGAGACGTGGGAGCTGCAGTTCCGCATCGATACCGGCGAGGAGCGCGCCATCTTCCAGCGTCTCGCCCGGCACCAGCCGGTCGAGGCCGTGGACGCGCAACTGCCGCCGGAGACGGCGCCCGCGGCGGAGGAGCTGCCGACCCACGACCTCGAGACCGATGCTGGAAAGGCCAAGCTGCGCAAAGCCCTGGGCCGGCTCGATCCGGCCGAGGTGTTCGTCACCATCGGCTCCAATCCCGCCGGCCGCGCCACCGCCGTCGTGGTGCGCCGCAATCCGCGCGGCGCGCTTGCGGTCGCCGCCGGCGCGGACGAGGCGAGCCTCAGGGCGGCGATCCGCGAGATACTGCCGACGGTCATGTTCTCGGTGGCGATGAAGCCCAGCACCGCATGACAGCGGACGGGCGTGGCAACAATTTCGACCTCGTGCGCGTCATCGCCGCCATTTCGGTGATCTTCTCGCATTCCTTTCTCATCGCCGAGGGCACCCAGCTCCACGAGCCGCTGATCGTGCTGACCGGAAACCAGTCGATCCTGGGCCTCGCCGGGGTGTTCGTGTTCTTCGCCATCAGCGGGTTTCTGGTCACGCAAAGCTACGAGGCGACGCGGTCGCCGCTGCGCTATCTCGCCAAGCGGGCGCTGCGCATCTTCCCCGGCCTCGTCGTGGCGCTGATCCTCGCTTCCTTCGTGTTGGCGCCGCTCGTCACGACGCTCGTGCCCGGCGCCTATTTCCGCCGGTCGGAGCCTTATCTCTACGTGTTCTGGAACACGCTGCTGGACCTGCGGGTGCACGAACTGCCCAAGGTGATGTTCGTCAACAACCCGGTCGGGCTCGAGGTCAACGGCTCGCTGTGGACGCTGCGCTACGAGTTCGAGATGTATCTCATGGTGCTGGCGCTCGGCCTCCTGGGGCTGATCCGGGTGCCGGTGCTGCTGCTGCTCATCGGGCTCGGGCTCGCCTGCATTCATTTCCCGGCGCTCGGCGTGCTCGGCGGCTGGGGCTGGCTGCTGGCGTTCTTCGCCGTCGGCATGCTGCTCTACAAGCTGCGCGACACCGCCGTTTTCGACGGGCGCGTCGCGCTTGCGGCGCTCGCGCTTCTCGGCCTCAGCATCCCGCTCCGCCAATTCATCCTGCTGTTCCCGCTCTCGGGCTGCTACCTCGCGCTGTGGCTCGCGCTCAACCGCCGCCTGCCGGTCGTGCCGGCGGCACGCTGGGGCGATCTCTCCTATGGCCTCTACATCTATGGCTGGCCGTCGGAGCAGGCGGTGATCTGGGGCCTCGGCGGCCACGCCGCGTGGTGGCAGGTGTTCGGACTGGCGCTGCCGCTGGCGGTGGCACTCGCACTCCTGTCCTGGCACCTGGTCGAGCGGCCGGCGCTCCGTCTCAAGCCGCGCGCGGCGCGGCCGGTCGCGGTCACGCCGGCGGCCGCCTAGCCATGGCGACCCCGATCCGCTTCCGCCGTGATTTCGTCTTCGCCTATGGCATCGCCGAGACGATCTCGCCGCTGGTGCGCCGCGTCGTCGCGCGCAACCCCAGCCCCTTCACCTTCAAGGGCACCGGCACCTATATCGTCGGCCACGGCAAGGTCGCGGTGATCGATCCCGGCCCCGATCTCGGTGCCCATGTCGAGGCGCTGCTGGCCGCCGTTGCCGGCGAGACGGTGACGCATATCCTCGTCACGCATACCCATACCGATCATTCGCCCGCGGCGGCGGCGGTGAAGCGGGCGACCGGCGCGCCGACCTATGGCTACGGCCGCCACGGCTCGGGCCGCGCCGAGGACCGCTTCGGCGTCGGCGGCGTCACCGAGGAGGGCGGCGACCACGATTTCGTGCCGGACGTGACGCTGCGCGAGGGCGACACCGTCGAAGGGCCGGGCTGGCGCCTCGGCGCGGTCGAGACGCCGGGCCATACCTCGAACCATCTGTGCTATGCGCTCGCCGAGGAGAACACGCTGTTCTCGGGCGATCACGTCATGGGCTGGTCGACCAGCGTCATCACCCCGCCCGACGGCGACATGGCGGCCTATCTGCGCTCGCTCGACAAGCTGCTCGCGCGCCCGGACGCGCTCTACCGGCCGACGCACGGCCCGGAGATCCGCGATCCGCAACCCTATGTCGCGTCGTTCATCACCCATCGCCGCGAGCGCGGCGACGCCATACTCGAGGCTTTGGCGCACGGGTGCGACCGCATCGCTGCGATCGTGACCCGGGTCTATGTCGGGCTCGACCCGCGTCTTACCGCCGCCGCGGGGCGTTCGGTCCTCGCCCACCTGATCGAGTTCGTCGAGACGGGGCGCGTCGCGTGCGACGGCCCGCCGTCCCTCGGCGCGCACTACCGTCTCGTGCGCTAGCGCCCCGCGTCTTCCGCCGCCACAGACGCTTCGAGGCGATGGCGGCGCCCTCGGCCAGCGACGCGAGCTTCTTGAAGGAAATGTCGGGATCGAGCTTGCCATAGCCCGCGAAAGTGCCGAAGCCGCAATCGGTGCCGGCGATCACCCGCTCGCGCCCGACGAGCGCGGCAAAGCGCTCGATCCGCTCGGCCACCAGTTCCGGATGCTCGACGTAATTGGTCGAGGTGTCGATCACGCCGGGCACGAGTATCCGGTCCGGCGGCAGCTTCACCTCGCGCCACAGCGACCATTCGTGCTCGTGGCGCGGATTGGCGGCCTCGACCACCAGCGCCGCGGGCTTGGCCTTGAGCAGAACCGGCAGCACCTTGGCCAGCGCGATGTCGTGGTCGTGCGGCCCCTCGTAATTGCCCCAGCAGATGTGAATCCGCATCCGGTCCGCCGGGATGTTGCGCACCGCATGATTGAGCACCTCGACATGGTGCCGCGCGCGCTTCAGGAACTCGCGCTCGCTCAACTCCTGGAACGCGGTGTGATGCGCCATCGCCAGGTCCGGGCAGTCGAGCTGGAGCACGAACCCGGCGGCGGCAATCGCCTCGTATTCCTCCTGCATCGCCGCACCCACCGCTTCGACATAGGCCTCGTGCGTGGGATAGAAGCCGTTGGGCTGGAACGCGGTGACGAGGCCCGGCGCGGCCGCGGTCATGAACGCCTCTTCGACTTTCGCGCCCGCGAGCGCGGCGCGCAGATTGGCGATGTCGGTCTCGAGCGGGGCGCGGTTCATCATCGTCACCGCACCGACGCATTGGGCGCGGCGGATCGGCTGCGCGCCGGTCATCCGCGCCATCGCTGCGTTGAAGTCGGGATAATCGCGCGTATCGAGCGGCGGGTTGCGTTGCGACCGCCCGGCAAAGCCCGAGAGCCGGTCGGCGATATAGGTGGAATAGCCGGGCTTCGACATCTCGCCGTCGTCGACGATGTCGATGCCGACCGCCGCCTGGCGCTGCACCACCGCCGCGACCGCATCGGCGACAGCGTGCAAGAAGGCGTCATGGTCGTAAGGCTCGCCGCGGTCCTTGGCGAGCAGCCGCTCGGTCAGAGGCCGCGGCCGCGGCAGGCTGCCGACATGGGTGGTGAGGATGCGGTCGGCGCTGCGCCTCATCGCACCGCGCTCGCGTCAGCCGGTCGTGGCCGTGCACTGCGCCGCGTCGTCGATCGGCACGCCGTGCCGCCACATGCAGCAGCGCATGAACGCCTTGCGCTGCGGGTCGGGGACGCGGCGGTCGTCGATCTCCTGCTCGCAGGTGGTGAGCTGCCAGCGATATTGCTGGCCGTGATTGTACCAGTCGCCATAGACGTTACCGTAAGGATCGGTGATCTGCACCAGGCTGCAACCGGCGAGAAACAGGAGCGGGACGAGCATTCGCGGCTTCATGTCATTCCCTCGCAGTCGCCGCGATCACTTCAGCGGTTCCTCGGCGTCGATCAGGACGAAGCAGATGCGGCAGACGTCTTTGCCGCGATTGACCCAGGCGTGGTTGGTCGCGTTCTGGACGAGGATGTCGCCGGCCTCGAGGTGAACCTCGGAATCGTCCAACAGCATGTCGATCGAGCCGGCGAGGATGATGGCGTAGTCGATGGTGCGGGTGCGATGCATCATCGGGTGGCGCGGCTTGCGCGCCTTGGGCGAGCTGTGCTCGGGACCGAGATGGGCCTGCATGGCGCCGAGGTCGAGATGGCTTACGTCGCCGGTCGGCGGGACGTCGAGGACGCGGATGATCGAGCCGTTGCGCGGTGGCGGGATGCCGATCTTGCGCGCCATCTTGTCCTCTTTGCCGGTGAGCTTGGCCGGCGTCTCGTCGGTGCACCAGATGTTGTAGATGACGGCGCCGTTGTCGCGCGGATCGCGGTGCGGCGTCACGCCGTCGAGCAGCACGATCGCCTTGCCGGTCGCGTCGTGGGTCGTGACGACGCGCCGCACGTCCTTGCCGAGGCTCATAATCTTCGCTCCCTTCCTAGCGGCAGCCCGCGAGCGGGCTCGCCCTGTTGATCAGCTTGAACGGACCCAATTCCTTTGCCGCCGCGTCGGCATAGCGCAGGTCGACGAGCCGTTCCGCCGGCGCCTTGGCCTTGAGCATGCGGCGATCGAAGAACCAGTTCTGGACATCGACCAAGCTCGCAAGGCGAGACGACAACCGCAAGGCGGGCCTCCCCCTCGCAAGGCTGGCGCAATCGTTGGCGAGCGCATCGCCCTTGTCAAGGCGCGCCCGTCGCTGTCCGAGCCGCATTGTCAGCATCCGCGATTGCAACTATAACGGTAGCGACAAACGGTAGCGACAAAATGTCTCATAATGGAGGAAACGCTTGATGCCAAACAAATCGCTCCGCGCATTATTGCGCGGGCTTATGGTCCTGTTGCTTGCGCTGTCATTCGTGCCGGCGGCAAGTGCCCAGGCGCCGATCAAGATCGGATTCAGCATGGCACTCACCGGCGGGCTCGCGCCCAACGGCAAGTCCGCGCTCCTCGCCATGCAGCTTTGGGAACACGACATCAACGCCAAGGGCGGACTGCTCGGCCGCAAGGTGCAGCTCGTCTATTACGATGACCAGAGCCAGCCCTCGACCGTGCCAGCGATCTATACCAAGCTGCTCGACGTCGACAAATGCGATCTCGTCGTCGGTCCCTATGCCACCGCGCAGATCGCACCGGCGATGCCGATCGTGATGCAGCGCCACCTCGTTTTCATCACCCTCCTGGGGCTCGCGGTCAACGATCAGTTCCATTATTCGCGTTTCTTCCAGATCGCTCCGAACGGCCCCAACGCCACGACCGATTTCACCAAGGGATTCTTCGACATCGCCAAGGCGCAGAACCCCCGTCCGAAAACCGTGGCGATCGCCTATGCCGACCAGGAGTATTCCCACAACGCCGCCGATGGCGCGCGCGCGAACGCCAAGGCGATCGGGCTCAAGGTCCTCTACGACAAGAGCTATCCGCCGACCACGACGGATTTCACGCCGATCGTGCGCGCGATCCAGGAGACCAATCCCGACGTGCTGGTCATCGCGTCATATCCGCCCGATTCGGTCGGAATGGTCCGCGCCATCCACGAGGTCGGCTTCAAGCCGAAGATGATCGGCGGCGCCATGGTCGGCCTGCAGGCGACCACGATCAAGACGCTGCTCGGGCCGCTCCTCAACGGCATCGTCAACTACGACTTCTGGCTGCCGGGGCCCAAGACGATGTTCCCCGGCCTCGCCGACGTGCTCAAGCGCTATCAGGCCGAGGCGGTGAAGGAGGGTGTCGATCCGCTCGGCTATTACATGGTGCCGTGGGCCTATGCCTATCTCCAGGTGCTGGGCGACGCGGTCGAGGCGACCAAGAGTCTCGATCAGGCGAAGCTCGCGCGGTACATGCATGAGGCGACGTTCAAGACCGTCGGCGGCGACATCAAGTTCGGCAAGGACGGCGAATGGGCGAAGTCGCGCATGCTGGACGTCCAGTACCAGCACATCACCGGCAATTCCGCCGAAGCGTTCCGCGATCCCAAGAACACGGTGATCCTGACGCCGGCCGCCTACAAGGACGGCAACGTCATCTATCCCTATGCCAAGGCCTTGAAATAGCCGGGCCGGCGCAGCCTCAAAGGCAGCGGCGCAGCATTCCGGTACGCTGCGCCGCTGCCGCGAGCAGGAACGGGGCATCGTTGCCGCCGAGGATCATGCGCATGCCGGCGGCGATATAGCGCCGGAACACCGCCTCTTCGGAGACGCCGCCCATGCCGGGAAACTTGCCGTGGCGGCGGCAGGCGGCGATCACGGTGTCATAGGCGGCGACGATCTTCTCGTGCTCGAACTGGCCGGCGATGCCGAGTTCGAGCGAGAGGTCGTTGCTGCCGATGAGCAGGCCATCGATGCCGGGCACCGCAGCGATGGCGTCGGCATTGGCGACGCCCGCCGGCGTCTCGATCATCGCCACCAGCAGCATCTCGGCATTGACGATGCGCGCCGCCTCGCCCGAGTTCATCGCCCGGTAGCCAAGATGCGGCAGCATGCCGCCGCTCGAGCGATGCCCCGCTGGCGGGAACTTGAGATGATCGACGATCGCCCGCGCCTCGTCGGCGGTATCGACATGCGGCATGACGATGCCCCAGGCACCGCCGTCGAGCGCGCGGGCGGCCATGGCGAACTGCCGCTCCGGCACGCGCACGATCGGCGCGATGCCGGCATCGAGCGCCGCGATCGCCATCTGCGCGGCGGCGTCGAGCGACATCATGCCGTGCTCGAGATCGAGGAAGAGCCAGTCGAAGCCGCAGCGCTTCATCATCCGGGCGATCTCGACCGAGCGCGTAAGGCGAATGCCGACGCCGAGCGCAAGCTCGCCCGCCGCCAGCCTGGCCCGCGCCGGATTGACGATCTCCGCCATCGCTGCCCCCATCCGATTGATTCGGCCCCGGATCATAGCCGCCGGAGGCGCGTTGCGAAATCGTCATGCCGCTTCCGGCACCGAACCGCTATGCTCGACCGCGCGAGGAGCGACGGAGCGAGCACCGATGCCCGATGCGGGCGAGAACGCGGAGGATCGAAGTACCGGCATCAAGCCGTCGCGTCATGTCCTTATATTTCTCGCCGCGCGCTTCGCGGTCTCGGCCGCCTGGCAGATGCAGGGGGTGGCCCTCGGCTGGTACGTCTATGCGCTGACCGACAGCGCGCTCGCCCTCGGCCTCATCGGCCTCGTCCAGTTCACGCCGATGATCGGTCTTGCGCTCCCGGCGGGTCACATCGTCGACCGTCACGCGCGCCGCGCCGTCGCCGTGACGGCCTATGCGATCGAGGGGTCGTGCAGCCTCGCGCTGGCGGTGATGGCCTATGCCGGCGCGGGCGGCGCGGTGGCGGTGTTCGCGGTCATCGCGTGCTATGGCGTCGGCCGTGCCTTCGAGCAACCGGCGATGCAATCCTGGCTGCCGACGCTGGTACCGGCGCACGCGTTCCCGCGTGTCGCCGCCGCGAACTCGCTCGCCTCGCAGGCGGCGGTGATTGTCGGCCCCGCGATGGGCGGCCTGCTCTATCTGCTCGGTCCGTTCGTGCCGTTCGTCGCCGCCGCGGTGCTCCAGGGCAGCGGGCTCGTCGCGCTGAGCTGCGTCGCGAGCCCGCACAGCGGCGCGCGCGAGCCGGTCACCCGCGACAGTCTTCTCGGCGGCGTCCGCTTCATCTGGCGCAACGAGGCGGTGCTGGCCGTGATCACGCTCGATTT
Organism: Allostellaceae bacterium; assembly: GCA_035532935.1. GTDB lineage: Bacteria > Pseudomonadota > Alphaproteobacteria > ATCC43930 > CGMCC-115725 > DATJLY01. The sequence continues at coordinate 15,373 of DATKQE010000067.1, read as the reverse complement.
CCTTTGCGTGGTGTTCGGCGGCGCGACCGCGCTCATGCCGATCTTCGCCCGCGACATTCTGGCCGTCGGCCCGGCCGGGCTCGGGCTCTTGCGCAGCGCGCCGGCGGTGGGCGCGCTCGTTATCGGCATTGCTCTGACGCGGCGCCCGCCGCGGCGCCGCATCGGGGCGCAACTTCTCGTCGCCATCGCGATCTATGGCGTGGCCACCGTCGCCTTCGGCCTGTCGCGCAGTTTCGCGCTGTCGCTGGCCGCGCTGGTCGTGGTCGGCGCCGCCGACATGCTGAGCGTCGTCATCCGCCAGACCATGGTCCAATTGATCGCGCCCGACGCGATCCGCGGCCGCATCACCGCCATCACCGGCCTATTCACCGGCGCCTCGAACCAGTTGGGCCAGTTCGAATCGGGCGTCACCGCCGCCTGGTTCGGACCGGTGGCGTCGGTGGTGCTCGGCGGCTTCGCCACGCTTGGCGTCGTCGCGGTGTGCGCGCGGCGCTTCCCGGCGGTGCGGCGCATGGACCGGTTCGCGATGGCGGAGGCGGCGGTGGACATGCCGCGCGCCGCCGTGCCAGGATCGCCCTCCCGTCCTTGAGGGAGGATCCGGTGCTCAAGCTCTATTACGGTCCCGGCGCGTGCTCGATGGCCGCGCATATCGTGCTCGAGGAGAGCGGCGAGGCCTATACGCCGCACAAGGTCGATCTCGCCGGCGGCGAGCAGCGAACCGAGGCCTATCACAAGATCAACCCGCACGGCCGCGTGCCGGCGCTCGAACTCGACGACGGCGAGGTCGTCACCGAGAACACGGCGATTCTGCCCTATCTCGGCAAGCGCTTCGGATTTTGGCCGACCGATCCGCGAGGCGAGACGCGGGCACTGTCGCTCATCGGCTGGTTCGCCTCGAGCGTCCATCCTGCCCATGCCCATGTCGGGCGGCCGGAGCGCTATACCGCCGACCAATCCGCCCATGCCGGCATTCGCGACGCGGGGCTCAAGACCTTCCATCTCGCTCTCAGGGAGATCGACGCGAACCTCGCCGGACGGCAATGGTTCGGCGCCGCCTATTCCGTGCTCGATCCCTATGGCTTCGTGTTCTACACCTGGGGCGTCAGGCGCGAGTTGCCGATGGGCGAGATCAAGAACTACACCGCCTTCCGCGACCGCATGCTGCAGCGCGCCGCGGTGCAGCGTGTGGTCGCGGACGAGAAAGTGAAGGCGTAGGCGCTCAGCGCTCGCGCATCGCCTCGCGCTTCCACAGTTCCCACGGGCGTTCGAGCATGCGGTCGTTCACCGCGGCGCCGGCGCGCGCCTCGCCCGGCGTGAGGAAGTTGACGGGGCCAAGCCGCATCGCCTCGGATTGGAGGCGGGCGTTGAGCTCCATGTAGACGGCGCGATAGACTGCCTGGCGCAGCGACAGCCCGACCGCGACCGAACCGTGGCCGCGCATGAGCGCGGCCGGCCCGGCGCCGAGCGTCGCGGCGAGCGCTTGGCCGAGCCGTCCGTCGGTGACGAGGAGATTGCTGTCCTCGCCCGCCACATCGCGGATCTCGAACACGGGAATGCCCGTGCCGAGGAAGCCCGTCATGTGATAGAGCGGCTGGAGCCGCGCCGGCGTCACGCCGAACGGCACGAGATTGGGCGAATGGCTGTGGATGACGGCGAGCACATCCGGGCGGGCGCGATAGATCGCGCTGTGGATGAAGCGCTCGAGAAACACCGCGCGCCCCGCGGCATCGATCGGCGCCCCATCGAGGTCGAACGCCATGATGTCGGACGCCTCGACCAGCCCGGCCGCCATGCTGCGCGCGAGCAGGAAGCGGTCGGGATCGGTGTCGTCGCGCGCGCTCACATGCCCGAACCCGTCGAGCACGCCCTGATGGAACAGGATGCGGTTGGCGACGACGAGGTCTTCGACGAGTTCGCCGGAGGCGCGCCCGCGCGGCGGCGCCGCACTCATGCGCCGTGGCGGCGGCCGCCGTGCCGGCCGTCGGCCGTCCTTCCCCTGGGGATCGAAATCCGTCCTCACCTTGCCCTCCGCCGGTGCAACAAAGCGCTACTATGCCACGCGCGGCGCGCGCCGCAACGGTCGCGTGGCGGCCCAGTGCGGGCGCGCCGCTGGCGGGCGCAACGATTGACGGGACAACGATTGCCGCCTCCTGCTATGCTCGCGCCAGCCGGACGCGGGACGTCCCGCCGAGGGAGCATCGCGCATGAGAACGGGTCACCGCCGCCGTACCGCCAAGGAGAGCGGACCCGACCCCATCGACATTCATGTCGGAAAGCGTTTGCGCCTGGCGCGCGAGCGCGCTGGACTGACCCAGGTCGAACTCGGCGCGGCGCTCGGCATGAGCTTCCAGGTGGTGCAGAAATACGAGCAGGGCGAGATCCGCGTCTCGGCGAGCCGGCTGGTGCAATTGTCCCGGCTGCTGAAGAAGCCGGCCGCGTTCTTCTTCGAGGCACTCGACGACCCGGCGGGCCTAGGCGACGGCGTGGCGATCGAGGGCGGCGAACTCGAGCTGGTGCACGCCTATCGCCGCATCGTCGACCGCGAGGTACGACAGCGCATCTTGCAGCTCGTGCGCGACACGGCGACCCTCCACGACGGCACGCCCGAGTCATGAGATTTCGCTTGTGATTTCTCAACGCCAGGTGCAGGCTGCCGCCAATCAAACGGAGGGGGCGTCGATGCAGCGAGAGCCCAAGCTCGGGCCGAGCGGTCACGTGCCATGCACGTTTCCGCCTGATGGCCGGATACGCCCGGAAGAAATATTGCGGCGCAAGATGATGCAGAAGATGATCGCGCGCCGCGAGCGCCGCTTTGCTCCTGCCGGCAGCACGCTGATCCGTCGCGCCCCCTGAACCATCTCGCGGTTGCGAGACCGCGTTCTCCACGCCATCGAATGTAATAGCCACGCCGCGGGTTCAATCGCGCCTATAGCGTGAGTATCGGCACATCGAGCCAGCGTCCCTCGCGGGAGCTGCGGTAGGCGAGTTCGGCGAGCTGGGCCCCTTTTGCGCCTTCGAGCAGCGTTGCGGCAAAGGGCGCGTCCTCGGCAACATGGCGCAAAAATCCCTCCCAGCAGCTTCGGAACGAGCTGGGGTACGCGACGTTGTCGGGCACGTCCTGCCATTGGGCATGGAAATCCATCGGCTGCGGCACGTCAGCGTTCCACGGCGGCTTCGGCGTCGCCAGATGCGACTGCATGCGGCAGCGGTGCAGCCCCGCCACCGCCGAGCCCTCCGTGCCGTCGATCTGGATCACCAGCAGATCGTCGCGCCGCACCCGCGTCGCCCATGAACTCGTCACGGTGGCGACAACGCCGCCCTCGAGCTCCATCAGCGCATAGGCCGCGTCGTCGGCATCGACCTCGAAGACCTCGCCGCGCTCGTCGCGCCGCCGCGTCGTATGGGTCTTGGCGACGCAGCACACACGCCGCACCGGCGCGACAAGATTGTCGATGATGTAACGCCAGTGCGCATACATATCGAGCACGATGCCGCCGCCGTCGCGCTTGCGATAGTTCCAGCTCATGCGCTGCGACGGCTGCTCGATGCCGTCGAACACCCACCAGCCGAAATCGATCCGCACTGCCAGGATGCGGCCGAAGAAGCCGCCGTCCTTGAGCCGCTTCAGCTTCATCAGGCCGGGCAGGAACAGCTTGTCCTGGATGACGCCGTTCTTGCGGCCGGCGCGGGCGGCGAGGCGCGCGAGTTCGAGCGCCCCCTCGAGCGTCGGCGCAGTCGGCTTCTCGACAAAGACATGCTTGCCCGCGGCGAGTGCGCGCCGCACCAGCGCCGGGCGCAGGCCGGTCGGCGCGCAATCGAAGAACAGCTCGTCCTCACCCCCCGCCAGCGCCGCGTCGAGATCGGTAGTCCAGCGCGCGACGCCGAGCGAACGGGCGAGCGCGGCGAGCCGGTCGGCGTCACGACCGACGAGAAGTGGATCAGGCATCAGCCGGTCGCCGCTGCCGAGCGCGAGCCCGCCTTCGCCGCGAATCGCCAGGAGGGCGCGCGCGAGATGCTGCGTCGTCCCCATGCGCCCGGTCGCGCCATGAACGATGATGCCGATCCTCCGGTCCGCCATCGCGCGCTCCTACAGCCCCGACCATCATAGCCGCGCGGCCTCGCGCCGCAACGCGTCCCGTGCGGTAGCCTGTCGCGATGGGCCGGTCTAAGCTCCAGCGCGACGGAGGACGCACGCGATGAGCCGGCACATCGTCTGCCTCAGTTTCGACTTCGACGCGATCTCGGGCTTCATCGCCCGCGGCCTCACCACGCCGACGCCGCTGTCGCGCGGCGAGTTCGGCGTCGTCGGCGCGCGGCGCATCCTCGATCTCTTGCGCGGCTTCGCCATTCGCGCGACCTGGTTCATCCCCGGCCACACGATCGAGACCTACGGCGACGCCTGCCGCCTGATCGCCGATGCCGGGCACGAGATCGCGCATCACGGCTGGAGCCACGTCCCGCCGGCGAGCCTCACGCGCGAGGAAGAAGCGGCGGAGCTGGTGCGCGGCAACGTGGCGATCCGCCGCCTCGTCGGCGCCCATGCCAGGGGCTACCGCTCGCCATCCTGGGATTTGAGCCCGCACACCGTCCCGCTCCTGGTCGAGCACGGATTCCTCTATGACAGCAGCCTGATGGGGCACGACTACCTGCCCTATCACGCCCGCACCGGCGATGTGATCGCGCGCGACCGACCGGCCGTGTTCGGCGCGCCCACGCCGCTCATCGAGATGCCGATCAGTTGGTCGCTCGACGACCATCCGCATTTCGAATATTTCCGCAGCGACGGCCTCACGCTGCCGGGCTTACGCGCGGCGTCGGGCGTGCTCGAGAACTGGTCCGACGATTTCGACTACATGACCCGCATCATGGATTGGGGGATCGTCACCTATACCTGCCATCCCTATGTCATCGGCCGCGGCCACCGCATGCTCATGCTGGAGCGGCTGATCGCGCGGCTCATGGCGCGCGGCGCCGTGTTCGCGACGATGGAGGATGCGGCGCGCGAATGGGCCGCGCGCCCGGCCGAGTCGAAGCTCCGATGATCAGGCGGCGGTGAGCCCGCCGTCCAGGATCAGCGCATGGCCGGTGACGAGTGCCCGGCGCCGTATCTGCGTCATTTCGCCAACAGCTTGGCCACCTCGCCTTCGACGACGGTGCCCTTGAAGAAATCGGGATTCATCCCGGCATGCAGCATGGCCGGATTGACGAAGGCGAAATCCTTGAAGTCGGTCGTGTCGAGCAGCCCGTGCTCGACCAGCTCGTAAGCCTCCTCCAGCACCTCGTTCATGTCGGGCACGTCCCAATGACCGATATCGGAGCTGAACATCGCCTTGAGCCGCGCGCCGAACGGATTGAGCCTCGTGTCGAAGCCGAGCGAGACGAGCGGGTCGTCGGCTTCGCAGCCGAAGAAGAAGCGCGGCTCGAACAGCGGCCGCAGATCCTCGGCCCGCTCGATGCCGAGCGCATCGAGCTCGTGCGCGATCAGGTCGTCGTTCGCCCAATGCCAACCATTGGCGGCGCGGCCGAAGGCGGGATCGCGCGGATCGGGCCGTCCCGTCACCAGCCCGGCACCGTAACGGTCGAAATAGTCGGCGAGCGCCTCGACATCGAGATTCTTCGGATCGTATTTGGCGATGGCGGCGCGATTGCGCTTGGCGCAATGACCGACGAGGCCGGCATAGAGCTCGCTCGCCCACGCGACGCCGCCCTCGAGGAAGGCGAAGTTCAATTGCGGGAAGCGCTTGGTCACGCCGCCCAGCACCACCGCCTTGGCGAAGGCCTCGCCGGCGGCCGCGAAGCTGCCGACATGATTGCGGATATAGTGCGTGGTGGAGACGCGCGCGCCCCAGCCGACGCTCGGCGAATGCGACGTGACCGCCACTTTGAGCTCGAGACAGCGCCGCCAGACCGGGTCGTAGTCGTAGAGGCTCTCCATCGCCAGCGTGTCGATCCACACGGCGTAGGGCGCGAGCTCGGGCGCCTTTTCGAGCACGGCCGGGATCGGCCGCTTGACGTTGGAGTTGATCACCACCGCCTTGAGGCCGAGCTCGCCGACCGCATAGTCGAGCTCCTCGATCGCCTCCTGCGGCGTGTGCGCGGGAATGGTCGCGACCGGGGTCATGCGATCGGCCTGGTCGCGGTAGAGATCGGCGAACATCGCGTTGAGCGCGCGGCAGGTCGCGCGCCGCAGTTCCTCGTCCTCCTCGCGCATGACCTCGAGTGCGAGCGTCGAATAGACGATCGAGAAATCGAGGCCAAAATCGTCCATCCGCGCGCGCAACAGCCGCGGCAGCATCGCCGTGGCACGGTCGCGCACATTCACCGTCGGCAGGGTCCAGGCGCTGGGCCTGGTGACGCGGCGGCGCAGCCGCTCGGCCGGCGAAAGGCGGAACCAGCCGCCGGCGTCGCGCTTGGCAACGTAACGCTCGACCACCTTCGGGCCGGCAACCCGGCGCAGATATTCGACGAAGGCCGGCGCATATTCGGCCGCATGTCCGTCGGCATCGACCACGGGATGGTCGAGCCGCGCGCGGATCGCCGCGGAGGTCGTCGGGGAACGGGTCGCCTCGGACGTCATCGTCATGGTCGCGTCTCCTCCCGATGTTCCGCGCAGGGTAAATCCAAATGCGGGCGCACGCCAGGGTGCGCCGCCGCCGCGGCTTGCGGCTGGCGCAAAGCTGCCGCACTGTTGGACCGATCCGATGCGGGAGGTGCGCGATGAAGACGACCACGATTTCGGCGGCGGAGATGGAACGGCGGACGGCGCGCTTCGGCCGGCTCGACTCCTATCAGGCGCAGCAGGCACAGGCGGCCGGCGTTCCCGAAGCAGCGTTCGCGCAGGTCGCGGCGCACCGCGTCTATCCGGTGCTCGTGCCCGAGAACTATGCCGGCCGCAGCGCCCAGGCGCCGATCAAGGGCGCGCCGGGACTGGCGATCACGATCGCCGAATGCCCGCCCGGCAACGGCGCCGGACTGCACGCACACGAGCAGAGCATCGAGAATTTCTTCTGCCTCAACGGCCGGTTCGAGATCGCCTGGGGCGACGACGGCGAAAACTCGCTGGTGCTGGAGCCGATGGATCTCGTCTCGATCCCGCCCGGCGTGTGCCGCAGCTTCAAGAACATCGCGAGCGAGACCGGGCGGCTTCTGGTCGTCATCCAGATACTCACCGCCGAGCAAGCCGACCGCGTCCACTACGCGCCGCGCGTCGGCGCCGCCATCGAGCTCGGCTTCGGCCGCGACACGCTCGAGGCGCTCGGCCGGATCGGCTTCCTGTTCGACGCGGGCGCCCCGGCGGCGTGATCCTTAGGCGAAGCGCGGAAAGAGCCGCAGCGCGTTCTCGCGCTGGACCTTGCGCAGATCGGCCGCGGCGAGGCCCAGTTTGGCGATGCCATCGGCGATCTGCGTCGCCGAGCCGAAGGGCGCGTCCGAGCCATAGGTGAGCTGGGTGACCGGCAAGAGCTTGAGCACCGCAGTCATGCCGACGGGCGAGGCGCCGACGCTGGCGAGATCGTAATACTGCCGCCGCAGCTCGTGCTCGAGGCCCTGGGGCAGCATGCGCGCGCGCTGCTCGGGCGTGAGGCCCGCGACCATGCGGCCGAAGCGCTGAACCACCATCGGCAAGATGCCGCCGCCATGCGAGAAGATGAAGGTGATGTCGGCGCAGCGCGAAGCCGTGCCGGAAAAGATGAGGCTCACGATGGTACGCGCCGTGTCGGTCGGGAACTCGATCACCGGCGAGGCGATGCCGGGAAAATGCAGGCCGCAGGACATGGTCGGATGCACGAACACCTTGGCCTTGCGGCGGTTCAATTCGTCGAAGACGGGCGCGAAGGCGGGATCGCCGAGGAGCTTGCCCTCATAGCTCGTAAGCACGCCGACGCCGTCGAGCTTCAGCACGTCGAACGCATAGGCGATCTCGGCGAGGCTGCCATCGGTATCGGGCAGCGGGATCGCCGCGAACATGCCGAAGCGGCCGGGGAAATCGCTCGCCATCCTGGCACCGAACTCGTTGCAGTCGCGTGCCCGCGCGCGCGCCGCCGCGGCGCCGTCGTCGAACCAGATGCCGGGGCTGGTCATCGAGCCGAGCGCACTGGCGATCCCGGCCTTTTCCATCTGCTCGAGCGCGAAATGCGGCGTCCATCCGGTGTAGGCGGATGCCGGCAGCGTCGGCGTGTCGCCGATGAGGCGGTCGACATGGGCCTTGGCATAGTTCGGCGGATAGATGTGGTGATGGGTGTCGATGATTCGCGGACTGCCGTCGGCAGGCATGATCCCCTCCCCGGGTTTCGCTATGCTGATCATCGCACACGCCGCAGGAGGAACCAATGACCCGGGTGCCCGAGCTCGCCATCGCATCGCTCTCGTCCGAGCAAAAGCGCGTCCGCGACGACATCGCCGGCCCGCGCGGCGGCCAGGCCTCGGGCCCGTTCGGCGTGTGGCTGCGCGTCCCGGAAATCGCCGACGCCGCCAACCGACTCGGCAACTCGCTGCGCCTCAACGGCCGGATCGAGCGGCACCTGTTCGAGCTGATGGTCCTCGTCGTCGCCCGGCAATGGTCGGCGCATTACGCCTTTCACGTGCACGAGGAACATGCGCGCGAGGCCGGGCTCGACGCGTCGGTCATCGACGCGATCCGGGGGCGCCGCCGCCCCGACTTCGCCCGCGCCGACGAGCGCCTGATCTATGACACCGTCAGCGAGCTGATCGAGACGAAGGCGCTGAGCGAGGCGCGCTACCAGGAGGCGGTCGCCGCGCTGGGGCTCGACCGCGTGATCGAGCTCGTCGCCGCCGTCGGTTTCTATACGATGGTGGCGATCACCCTCAACGCCTTCGAGGTGCCGGCGCGCGGCGACAAGCGGCTGCCCTGAGGCGCGGGGATGACAACGCCGCAGGCCGCGCCTACAACAAGCGCGGAGCGACGTGGGGAGTATTGGGCGTGAGCGGGACAGACGGGGTCGTGACCAAGGACATCGCCGGCGTGAAGATCGAGATGATCGAGCGCGGCACCGGCCGCCCGCTCTTGTTCCTTCATCCCGGCATCGGCATCGATCCGGCGGCGCCGGTGCTGGACCGGCTCGGCGCGGGCGCGCGGCTGATCGCGCCGTCCCATCCCGGCTTCGGCCGCTCCGAGCTGCCGCGCGCGATGACGACGGTCGACGATCTCGCCTATTTCTATCTCGATCTGATGGAGGCGCTCGATCTCCGCGACGCGGCGGTGGTCGGCGTCTCGTTCGGCGCGTGGATCGCCGCAGAGATCGCGGTGAAGACGACCGAGCGGATCGGGCGCCTCGTGCTCGCCGATGCGCTCGGCATCAAGGTCAGCGACCGCGAGACCCGCGACATCGCCGACATCTTCGCCATGACCGAAGCGCAGTTCAACGAGCACGCTTATGCCGATCCGGCCGCTGCCAAGCGAGATTATGCGGCGATGGCGGAGGCCGATCTCGTCGCCATCGCGCGCAACCGCGAATCCGTGGCGCGGTTCGGCTGGTCGCCCTATCTGCACGATCCCAAGCTCAAGGGACGCCTCCGCCGCATCCGCGTGCCGACGCTGGTGCTGTGGGGTGCGAGCGATGGCATCGTCACGCCCGCCTATGGCGAGGCTTATGCCGCCGCCATTCCCGGCGCGCGCTTCGAACGCATCGAGCGCGCCGGCCATTTCCCGCATCTCGAACAGCCCGAGGAATTCGCCCGCCGCGTTCGGGCGTTCGCCCTGGGCCCAGGAGCCGCGCCATGAAAGTGTTCCACTTCACCGAGCAGCCCTATCCCGATGCCTGGGACAAGCACGAGGGTTCGCTGCGCGTGGTCCTGCCCAACCGCATCCTCGACCCCAAGATCGCCGCCGAGCGGTTCCATCGCTACTACGACGAATGGCGGCTCGCCGACGAGCTCGGCTACGACATCATGGTGAACGAGCATCACAGCACCGCCACCTGCATGTCCTCGACCGTGGTGGTGACGCTGTCGGTGCTGGCGCGCGAGACCAAGCGCGCGCGGCTTCTCGTGCTCGGCTATCCGATCGGCCACCGCCCCGATCCGCTGCGCGTGGCCGAAGAGCTCGCCACCATCGACGTGGTCTCGCGCGGGCGGCTCGAAATGGGATTCGTCAAGGGCGTGCCCTACGAGATCCCGGTCGCCAACACCAATCCGGTCTTCCTGATGGAGCGGTTCTGGGAGGCGCACGACTTCATCATCAAGGCGATGACGAGCCACGACGGACCGTTCAACTGGGAAGGCGAATTCTTCAATTACCGCCACGTCAATATCTGGCCGCGCCCCTACCAACAGCCGCACCCGCCGGTGTGGAGCACGACGAGCAGCCGCGCCAATGCGCGCGTCCTCGGCGAGAAGGGCTATGTCATCGCGACGCTCGGCAGCGGCTACAACACGCGGGCGCTGTTCGACGCTTATCGCGAAGGCTGGGCATCGAAGGGCCGGACCACGCCGCCGGGGCCGGACCGGTTCGCCTATCTCGGCCTCGTCGCGGTGGCGGCGAGCGAGGACGAGGCGCGCCGCCGCGGCGAGCTGATCGCGGGCTATCCCCGCACCTCGGCGATCGTCGCGCCGGCCTTCCGCAATCCGCCGGGTTTCCTTTCGGTCACCGACAATGCGCGCCTGCTTCAGGGCAAGACGCCGCCGCGCAGCTACACCAAGGACGGCCGCGTCGTGAGCATGGCGACAGCGAGCGTCCAGGAATTGACCGACGCCGCCATCATGTTCTGCGGCACGCCCGACCAGGTCTATGCGCAGATCGCCGATTTCACCGCGCATTGCGGCGGGCTCGGCAATCTCCTGATGATGGGCCAGGCCGGGCACCTGTCGCATGACGACACGGTCGACAGCCTTACGCTCTTCGCCAAGGAGGTGATGCCGCGGCTCCAGGCGATGAAGCAGCCCGCACCCGAGGCAACCGCAGCGGCGTGAGGCGATGGCCATCATCGGCTTCGATCACGTTCAGCTCGCGATGCCGCAGGGCGGTGAGGATTTGGCGCGCGGCTTTTATGCGGGCGTGCTGGGGATGACCGAGCTGGCAAAGCCGGCAGCGCTTGCCGCGCGCGGCGGCGCGTGGTTCAGCGACGGGAGCACACAGCTCCATCTCGGCGTCGATCCCGGGTTTCAGCCGGCGCGGAAGGCGCATCCGGCGCTCCTGGTACGCGGCCTCGACGCCTATGTCGCCCGCGCCCGTGCGCATCATTGCCGCATCGTGGACGACGAGCCCCTGCCCGGCTATCGCCGCGCCTTCATCGACGACCCGTTCGGCAACCGGCTCGAACTGATGGAAAAGCTCGACTGAACCGCCGCCCCCGATCCGCCCCCGCTGGCGGGGAAGGATCGGGGATCGAACGTGGCGGCAGCGATCGATACTTACGGCATGACGATCTCGACGCGGCGGTTCTGCGGCTCGCGCACGCCGTTGGGTGTCGGGACGCGCGGATCTTGCTCGCCCTTCCACGCCGTGGTGATCTCGCTCGCCGGCACGCCGTCGGCGATGAGCAGCTTGCGCACCGCGACCGCGCGCCGCTGCGACAGGCGGAGATTATATGCCTTCGTGCCGGCAAGATCGGTGTAGCCGGTGGCATCGAGGCGGGTGCGGTGCCCGGCCTTGAAGGCCTCCGCCGCCGCCGCGACCACCTTGCGGCCGGCGGGGGTGATGGTCGACTTGTTGAAGTCGAAGAACACCAGGAACACCTCGCGCTGCTCGGGCGCGGGCGCGGCCTCGGGCGCCGCGGCCTGCGCGGCTGCGGGCATCGGCGCGGGCGGCGGCGGTGCCGGCGGCGCGGCGAAGGCATAGGTCAAGCTCAGCAGGACGCTGTGGCTCTGATAGTCCGAGGTGCCGAACCTGTGGCCGGTATTGTCCTTGAAGCTGGGATCGAAGCCGTTGAGGAAGCGGTACTCGAGACCGATGCCGATGTTGTCGCTCACCTGGTAGCGCAGTCCGACCGACGGCTGAAGCGCGAAGACGAGATCGGAATCGGTCACGAGGTTGGTCCCAGAGACATTGAAACCGCGCAATTTGACGCCGACCGCGCCAATGCCGAGTCCGACATAGGGCGTCAGGCGATCGATCGGGTGCCACGGCAGGTCGTAGACCCCATTCAAGAGCACGCTGAAGGCCTCGACGCCGCCGCCGGGGCTGCTCGACGCACCGGCGAGCCCGGCGCCGAAGTCCCCGGGATTGCCGATATGGATCGACCTCACACTGTTGTCGCGCTGGTCCATCTCCAATTCGACGTGGTAGGGGCCCCACTTGTAACCCGCCGCGCCGCCGAGGATGTAACCTTCATCCGTCGACGAATCGAAGGTCAAACTGCTGGTCGAACCGGTCCCATTGAAGTCGTCGAGGTGGTTCCAGCCGCCTTCCAGGCGGAAATAGTACCCATCGGGTTGATCGGTCATGACCTGCGCCTGGGCCGCACTCCAAGTAACGAGACCGAGCGCAGCCCCCATGACACACGCGTGCCGGAATTTCATTAGATCCTCCTGGCCTGTTCGTCGGTCGGTCCGAACGCAGGTTGTTTCATAGACCTAGACCCCAGCAACCGCAAGTAAACTTCCGTCTGCTGACACGAGTTCCTGGCCACCGTATTATTGCGGCCACAATGCATCAGGGGGCTCAATTATGTCACAAGTGCTCGTGATCACCGGCGGCGGCCGCGGCATCGGCGCCAAGGTCGCGGTTGCCGCGGCACGGCACGGCTATCGCCTGGCCATCGGCTATCGCAGCAATCGCGCCCGCGCCGAGGCGGTCGCCGCCGATGTCGCCAAGGCGGGCGGCGAGGCGATCGCCGTTGCCGCCGACATCGCTGACGAAGCGGCGGTGGTGCGGTTTTTCGCCACCGTCGACCGCGAGCTGGGACGGCTCTCGGGCCTGGTCAACAGCGCCGGCATCATCGGGCCCTCGGGACGAATCGAAGCGGTCGCCGCCGCCGGCTTGGCCGAGCTCATGGCCGTCAACGTCACCGGCACGCTGCTGTGCTGCCGCGAGGCGATCCGGCGCATGTCAACGGCGCATGGCGGCAGCGGCGGCGCCATCGTGAACCTGTCCTCGGCCGGCTCGCGATTGGGCGGCGCCGGCTCGACCATCCCCTATGCCGCGAGCAAGGGCGCCATCGACAGCCTCACCTTCGGCCTCGCCCAGGAGGTCGCCGCCGAGGGCATCCGCGTCAATGCCGTGAGCCCCGGCGTGATCGATACCGAGATTCAGCCGCCCGGCCGCGTCGAGCAGATCGGCCCCTTGCTGCCGATGAAGCGGGTCGGCCGCCCGGAAGAGGTGGCGGAAGCGATCCTTTTCCTCCTGTCGGACGCGGCGTCCTATGTCTCGGGAGCGGTCCTCAACGTCTCCGGCGCGCGGTGATGCGGCGCTACGGCTCGGGCTGCGGCTGAAGCGCCGGCTCGCGCCAGAACCGGAACGCAAGCAGCGCCATCAGCACCACCACGACGGCGACGACGGCGACGCAGCCGGGCCAGCCGGCCAGACCCCAGGCATAGCCGGCCGCCACCGCGCCAATGCCGCCGCCGACATAGTAGATCGTGACATAGAGCCCGACCGCCGAGGAGAGCGCCTGCCGCGCCGTGACCGCGACATAGCTGGTGGCGCAGGATTGGCACATGAAGCCGCTGGCGACGCAGAGCGCGAGGCCGAGCAGGATGAGGGCGAGGCTCGGGGCGAGCGTGATGGCCAGTCCCACGAGCCACAGCGCCGCCGCCAGCGCCACCAGCCGGCGGCGCCCGAGCAGCGCCACCAGCCGCCCGGTCAATGGCGCGAAAACAACGCCAACGAGATAGACGACGAAAATGCCGCCCAGCGCCGCCGTCGACAGGTTGAAGGGCGGCGCGGCGAGCAGGAAATTGACGTAGGTGAACACGGCGACGAACGAGAACAGGACGCCGAAGCCGACGAAATAGGTCGCCAGGAGCTGCGTGTTGGTGAGGTGCGCGGCGAGGAACCGCAGCGCGACCAGGACGCCGCGGCTCCGGGTGAAGCGGCGCTCGCGCGGCATCAGCGCGGCGGCGCCCGCGGCGCAGGCGAGCGTGACGGCGGCGAGCCCCAGGAACGCCGCGCGCCAGCCGAAATGCTCGGCGAGAATGCCGCTGAGGAAGCGGCTCAGAAAGCCGCCGACGCCGCTGGCCGCAACATAGATGCCGGTCATCGCCGTCGCCTCGGCGGGAAATTCCTCGCCGATATAGGCGACCGTCACGGCAAAGATCGGCGGCAGCATCAGGCCCTGGACGAAACGCCAGAAGACGATGGCGCCGAGGCTCCCCGACAGCGCGACCATCACCGTCGGCACGACCAGCGCGAACATCGCCGTGACGATGACGCGCTTGCGCCCGATCGCATCGGCGACCACGCCGGTGAAGGGCGCGATCAGCGCGACCGCGAAGGTGGTGGCGCTGACCGTGCGGCTCACCGCCGCGGGCGTCGCGTTGAACTCGCGCGCGAGCAGCGGCAGCAGCGCCTGCGTCGCATAGAGGTCGATGAAGGCGCAGATGGCGGCAAGCGCGATCGCCACCGCGCGCGTGTCGATCGGCATGGCGGCGACACTCTAGGGGCGCCGGAGAGCATTGTTGAGGGGCAGCGTTTGGCGTAGAACCGCCGCCGTGAAGTCCGAGCGCAATGCAGCCCATCGCCGCGCCGGTGCCGCGCGCGCGAGAATCGCGACGCCGTGGCGCGGCTGAAGGTCGCCGTCCTCATTTCGGGCCGCGGCTCCAACCTCGCGGCGCTGATCGCCTGCTGCGCGGCGCCGGATTTTCCCGCCGAGATCCGTCTCGTCCTGGCAAACCGCGCGGCGGCCGCGGGCCTCGCCCATGCTGCGCGCGCCGGCATACCCTATGGCGTGATCCCGCATCGCGGCTTCGCCCGGCGCGAGGATTTCGACGCCGCGCTCGACCGCGCGCTGGCCGATGCGGGCATCGAGCTGGTCTGTCTTGCGGGGTTCATGCGCCTTCTGGGCGACGCCTTCGTCGCGCGCTGGCGCGACCGGCTCGTCAACATTCATCCGTCGCTGCTGCCGGCTTTTCCCGGGCTCGACACGCACGCGCGCGCGCTTGCGGCGGGGGTGCGCTTCACCGGCTGCACCGTGCATTTCGTCCGCCCCGCGATGGACCAGGGGCCGATCATCGTCCAGGCCGCCGTACCGGTCCTGCCGGGCGACGACGAAGCGCATCTCGCCGCGCGCGTGCTCGCGGCGGAACACCGCGCCTATCCGCTGGCGCTGCGCCTCATCGCGGCGGGCCGCGTGCGCGTGTGCGACGAGCGCGCCGTGATCGATGCCGCTGCCGGCACCGCGCCGCGCGCAATGCTCAACCCGCCCGAGGACGTGTGAGGCGCCGGACGGTCGCGGCCCGGAGCGGGCGATCAGCTCGCTAG
>DATKQE010000066.1:0-4854 GCA_035532935.1 Allostellaceae bacterium | reverse complement strand
GAGCCCGCTGCTCGCCCAGACGCTCGCGCTCGTTTACGGACTCTGCCTTGCGGCGCTCGGGATTCTGGCCGCCGCGACGACTATCAACGCGCTTTCCAAACGGGTCATCGGACCGCGCGAACTCAGGCTGGAATGAGGAGGCTTTCATGAAGCTCGGCAAACTCGAAAAGCAACTTCCATCGGCGCAGGTGAACGTCACCCTGCCCGGCAAACTCAAGGGCGAACTCGACAGCTACGCCGCCTATTACCAGCAGGTGCATGGCGAGCCCATCGGCATCCGCAAGCTGATCGTCGAGATGGCACGCAGCTTCGTTGAGGCCGACCGCGAGTTCCAGACATGGCTGAAGCGTCATTCCAACGGCACTGGCGATGCGAACGGCACCGCCGCCCATCCATTGGTGCGGTGAGGTTGCGCATGTCCATAGGCATCAGATGTGGCGTGAGTTCCGCAGACGCGCTTTGCGCGTTTCAGGCTTTGACACGTCACTCATCCCCCGATGAAGGACTTTTCGCGGAAAACCCCGGAAATCCGGACGCTATCGCGGATATCAGAAGTAGAGCGTGAGGCGAGGAAAATGGCCGAAAACAAAAAGCTATCAGCCGATATCAGCGAGGCCGGCGATCAGCCCCGAGCGATTCTGGTGAGATTCGCGCCGGAAGTTGCGGCGCAGGTTGAAGCGGACGCGCAGGGGCGCAAGGCGAGCCCGACTGAAATTGTGCGCTCGATTGTCTGCGAGCATTACAGCGGAACGAGCCAGGGAACCGATTTGATGCGCGAGCTACGAGAGCTGATCGAGGATCGCTTTCGCCATCTCGTCTATGAAATCTCGCGCACGCGTTCATCGCTCTACAACGTGGTCGAGCAAAGCGGGACCTTCGGACTCGACCGCGACAAGCTCAAGCAAATCCAGCAGTGGTCGCGCGAGGATGCGAGCGAGTATCTCGGGCGGCTTGACGCCGAGATGCGCCGCCGAATGGGTCTGGCTGAGACCGGCGGCGAGGTCCGCAAGGAGTAACGCGGCGATGTTGTCGGGCGGCCGACAGGCGGCGAATTGGCAGGCCTACGCGACGGGCGCGCGGATGAGTGCGCGGTTTGTTTTCGTGTGGCTCAAGCTCTGCGTCTTCTCGTGGCTGGCCGCGACGCTTGCGCTGGTCTGGTACTGGACGGGGCGGTATTTCCCGAGCTTCGGCCATCGCTACTTCGTCCGATGGTTCGCCGCCTGGGCGCTGACGAAGCTCAGCATCCCATTTATTCATCCGACGCTGCCGTACAAGGGTCGGCGCTATCCGGTCGAAGTCCTCTATCCTTTCTTGAGCGGCAGCCATTTCTATCAGCACTCGTTCGGGCAATGGCTGATCCACTACGCGAGATTCGGTGTGATCGCGCCGGCATTGATTACGGTTGTTGCGGTAATCCTGCTGCGGCGGAAAGGTCCGGACGCGCACCTCGTACGCGGGTTACAGTTGATCACCAGCCGCGAGCTTGATCGCACAATCGAGAGTTCCAACTTACGCGGATTGCTTGGGATGCTTGCCCGACGACGGCGGATCGGCGGAAGCACTTCAGCGGCGATCCGCGTCGCCGACGTGGCGATTCCGGCGGAGCTTGAGGCGCAGCACTTTCTGGTCACCGGGAAGACCGGCTCGGGCAAGTCCAACTTCATCCGGCACATGCTGCGCCAGGTCGAAGCGCGCGGCGGAACGGCCGTCGTACTCGATCCCGACGCTGAATATGTCTCGGAGTTCTACCGGCCTGAGCGCGGCGACTTGATTCTCAACCCTCTCGACGACCGCTGCCCGGTTTGGTCGCCGTGGTCGGAATTGCGGCGCGAGAGCTTCCGGATGGACGCCGAGGCGCTCGCGCAATCGCTCATCCCGGACGTTCCCAACAGCTTCGCCCAAAGCGGCGCCGACCGCTTCTTCAGACGCTCGGGGCGCACGACGCTGGTCAGCATCTTCGAAACCGCCAAGCCGCAAACCCCCGAGACGATCACGCGTCTTGTCGCTCTGCCGCGCGACCAACTGAAACGGGCGCTCACCGGGACGCCAGCAGAGGCGCTGATCGATCCGGGCGCGCACGACCAGGGCGCGGGCATCGTCGCGATGGTGACCAACGCGACCAATCCGTTCCGATATCTGCCGCCCGAAGACGCGGGCCGCGAGAGGTGGAGTGCCGTCGAATGGGCCAAAACCCGGCGCGGCTGGCTGTTCCTGACCTCAACCGAGGACTCGCGCGCGGCGGCGCTGCCGCTGCAAAACGTCTGGCTCGACTGTCTCGTGCGTCATCTGCTGACGACTGATCTCGATAAGCAGAGCGGGCAGGTTTGGATCGTAATCGACGAGCTTGGCGCGCTCGATTATCAGGGTCAGCTCGAAAACCTCGTCGTGCGCGGGCGTAAGCGCGGGCTGTGCGTCGCGCTCGGCTTTCAGGCGGTGTCGCAGCTCTATTCGATCTACGGACGCGACCGCACAGTGACGCTGCTGTCGGCTCCGGCAACGAAACTGATTCTGCGCTCGGACGAGGCCGAGACCGCGGAGTGGGCGAGCCGGACTCTCGGACAGCGCGAGGTGGTGCGGCTGCAGATGACGACGCTGACCGGACCGTCTCAGTTTCGCGACGGCTTCAACCTGCAGCCGCATCAGACGCTGGAGCGCGTCGTGTTGCCCGCCGAGATTCAGAAGCTTCCGGCGCTCGAAGGCTATCTTTGCATCGCGGGCTACGACCGGGCGCGGGTGGCGCTGCAATGGGCCGAGCCGAAGAAAGCGGCACCGGGATTTGTCCTTCGGCGCGGTTCAGATGAGGCCAATCCGGAACCATCCGCACAAGCTCAAACGTCGAACGAGCCGCCGAAGCGGGAAGCGGGCGGAGAATCCGCTGCGCGCGGAGGGTGGGATTAAGCGATGCTGGTGATGTCAAAAGGCGCGCTCACGGTTGGTCAGGCCGCGACCTATTACGAAGAGAAGTACAGCCGCGACGACTACTACACCGAGCAGCAGCGTGTGGCCGGGCGATGGTTCGGCCAAGCCGCCGCTGAACTGGGACTGACTGGCGAAATTGCAACGGAGGAGTTCCGCGCGGCGCTGAGCGGACTCGATCCGAAGACCGGAGCGACTCTGGTCCACGCCGCGCAACGCGAGGGCGAGCGGCGCGCCGGATGGGACGCCACCTTCAACGCGCCGAAATCGGTCAGCGTGCAGGCGCTGGTCGGCAGCGACCCGCGTCTGATCGTCGCCCACCGGGAAGCCGTCGAGCGCGCGCTCATCGAACTCGAGAAGTTCGCCCAAGCGCGTATCCATCGTGGTCAGGAGTGGGTGACGACCGCCAATGTCGTCGCCGCGCGCTTCGATCATATCGCCGCGCGGCCATCCGAGAACGCCGCGAACGACGGCTACGGTCCCGATCCCCATCTTCATACGCACGTTGTCGTGATGAACATGACGCGCCGTCCCGACGGCGCATGGCGAGGGCTCGATCCGGTCGAGATTTACCGCTCGCAGGCGTTCGCTACGGCAGTCTATCGGGCGGAGCTTGCGCGCCAGGTTCAGAAGCTCGGTTATGCGATCAGCGTCACCGGCCGAGATGGCCGCTGGGAGCTCGAAGGCTACAGCCGCGAGCAGGTGATGGCCTTCTCGCACCGCCGCCAGGATATCGAGCAGGAGCTGGCGCGGTTGGGCGTGAACGGGGCGGGAGCGGCTCAGATTGCCGCGCATCGTTCGCGGTTGGCGAAAGATCACCGCGACGAAGAGGCGCTCAAGGTCGAGTGGCGTCAGCGCGCCGACGCTTATGACATCAAGGTCGATGGCATCGCCGCTGATGCGCTCAGGCGTGGAAGTCTGTGGCGGCGGAGTGACGCGCCAACGCTCAGGGAGAACGTGCGCGTGACGATTGCGCATGCGACCGAGCGCGACGCGGTTCCCGATCGACGCGAGCTTGAGACGTTCGCGCTCCAGCACACAATGGGCCGCAGCATTCTGGAGCACGTGCGCGGCGCCGTAGAACGCCACCGCGATGACGGAAAGCTGATCGCTATCGCACCGAGCCATCGCCATCCAATCGGGTCGTTCACCACGCCCGAAATGGCCGCGCTTGAAGGCGACAACATCGCCGTCATGCGTGATGGCCAGAGCAAGGCATCGGCGATTTCCGACGTCGAGAAGATCAGACGATGGGCGGTCCGGCGACGACTCGCGCTCGATCAGACCGCCGCAGCCGAAGTTACGCTATCGACTCGCGACTGGCTAAGCGCAATCGACGGTCGAGCCGGTGCCGCCAAGACCACCACCGTCGGAGCAATTCGCGAACTGGCGCAAGAGCAGGGCTACTTCGTTCGAGGCTTCGGACCCACCAGCGGCAGCGTCAAAGCGTTGACGGAAGCCGGAGTGCTGTCGCGCACGGTCGCGAGCCTGCTCGAGAATCCGCCGCCCGAAAAGCACGGTAGGGAATTTTGGATCATCGATGAATCGAGTCTGCTCGCCACCCGGCAGGTGAACCTGCTCCTCCATCTGGCGAAGGAGGCGGGTATCGAGCGGATCGTTTTCGTCGGCGACCAGCGCCAGCATCACGCGATTGAAGCGGGGCGCCCGGTCTATCAGATGCGGCAGGCGGGGATGACCATCGCGTCGCTGAATTTCATCCGCCGCCAGCGCGACCCAGAGCTGCGCCGGGCGGTTGAGCTCGCGTCGGCGGGCAAGGCCGGCGAGGTGATTGAGGCACTGACACAACAGGACCGCATCACCCAGATTGCTCCTGCCGTCGATCGCTATCGGGCGATCGCCGAAGATTATCTGCGCTCTTACCAAGCTGGGCAGCGGACACTGGTCGTAAGTCCCGCCAACGAGGAGCGGCGCGAACTC
>DATKQE010000065.1:0-38571 GCA_035532935.1 Allostellaceae bacterium | reverse complement strand
CCGAGGACGTGTACGACACGGTCACCGGGCGGACGCTGCTCATCCCCCATGGAGCGCGCCTGATCGGCACCTACGACAGCGTCGTCGCCTTCGGCCAGAGCCGGGTGCTGGTGGTCTGGCAACGCATCGTCATGCCGGATGGCTCGTCGATCCAGATCGACAACCTGCCAGCCACTGATGCCGCCGGCTATGCCGGGCTCGCCGACCAAGTCGACTACCACACGTGGACGCTCCTGAAAGGCGTGGTCCTGTCGACGCTGCTCGGCGTCGGCTCCCAGGACACCTTCGGCAGCGCGCAGAGCAACCTCGTGCAGGCGATCCGGGAATCGACCCAGGAAAGCACCAATCAGGCCAGTCAACGGATCGTCGAGAAGAATCTCAACATCCAGCCGACCATCACCGTGCGACCTGGCTGGCCGGTGCGCGTTGTCGTCCACAAGGATCTGGTGCTGCGACCCTATCGCGGATGAATGCCATGCCCGAGCTCAAGCTCGCGAAACTGCCCGACCGCACGCCGGTCAAGATCGCCATCACCGTTACGCCAGAGCTCAACCGGATGCTCCAGGCCTATGCCGAGCTCTATCGAGAGCAATACGCCGAGGCCGAGACGGTCCCCGTGCTGATTCCCGCAATGCTCGAAAGCTTTCTCAAGAGCGACATCGCATTTAGCAAGGCGTGGAAGGAGAGGGGGCGGAATAGCGCCCAGCCCACGGCCGAGCCATCACCGCAGTCCGCGCGTGCGCGGCGTCGCGAGGCGGTCGAGCCATCAGCGGCATCGAGCTAGGGAGCGACAATGGTCGTAATCGGCACGTTCATACCGGCCAAGGACGGTGGCTGGATCGGCCACATCCGAACCCTCGCCATCAACGCCAAAGTTCGCTTCGTTCCCAATGACAACCGCGACAGCGATACGGCACCTATGTTCCGGGTGTTTGTCGGCCACTCGCGGATCGGCGAGGCCTGGGCGACACGCTCCAATGACAATCCGCCGAAAAACTACCTACGCGTCAGGATTGACGATCCGAGTCTCGCGCAGCCGTTGAACGCGGCGCTGTTTCCGACTGAAGACGGCCGACAGGCGAGAATGTTTTGGGATAGACGACGGGAAGGCAGATAGCGAAGTCCCCCTATGCTGACCAAATCGGACCTAAAGTACGGCCGACGCATAATCTGTTTCAAATAGTCGCTCACGGTCTTTCAAAGCGAGGCGCTGATGACAATAGAGCTGCCAGTACATCCGCCACAGCTCGTCCGTCGGCGCTAGGTGTTCAACTTCCAACCCAAGCTGCTCCGCGTCTTGCGAACTGATCATTTGACCATGTGATTGCCACCGAGCGACGTCCATGAGATCGGAAGCGATTTTTGAAAACGTTTCCCTCGTCGGCTGCATCCAACGGTTGAGCTGATCTTCGGCGAATGCTCTTGCGCGATGTCGCACTTGCTCGAATACTTTGATTGTTGCTGGGTCAAGCTTTTCCAACATCATACGAGCAACGGGGTCGTTAGGATTATTTTTCAACTCATCGGCGTGCTGCTGATATGCGTCCAGAAACGAAAGTACGGAATGGTTGAGTCGATTGCCGCGTCCATCATCGATCGAGACCTGCGGATCGATTGGTCCAAGTTCCGACGAATCGCTCATTACAATTTTATGCGCGCCTAATGTCATCAACGTGCCTGCGCTTTTTGCAAAGTCAGGAACAATCACGCGCAATTGTTTTCCTGTGCCGACTTTTTTGTGAACCAGACTGATAAGTTTCTCTGCGGCATCAATGTCGCCTCCCGGTGTGTGCAGCAGCAAGTCGACATCCGAATTGGGCGGTACATTGTGGAGCATCTCAACAAAGCCCAACGTATCGTCACGATTGATCAGCGCTCCCGGCGCACACACAAAGCAAATAAGTACCCGTCCGGTCTTCTCGTTAATCTGTTTTATCAGGAGCTGCCGATTGTACCGCGCCGCGTTAAGTGCCTGATACAACGGCGTCTTAGAGATCGGTAGCGGAACGGAATTCGGCGGATCGTCCCCCGGCATATTGTTTTTCGTCTGTTCGGTTTCGTTCGAGCTCATTGATAGCTCCTGTCGTGAACCCAATCTGTTCGACCATTCCTAATGAAATAGTGGCAGCGACGGGAAGCGGTCCTGGAGTCAACACTCGGAGAGACAGTTAGCTTATTCTTCTTGCCCGTGTGGATGCTCCAGTGCGGCCGGTGATTACGATCCAAGCTGATCATAATCCTGTGTCCGGTACGGCATGGGCAGTCAAACACAAGCCACTTTGGATTCTGTTTGGTGCCGACCAGCACGAAACCGTTTCGCGGAACCTGTGCAGGAATCTCATCGGCTGCGGAGACCGTGGCGACAATGCGCCACGGTTGAAAAGGAAGCCACTGCCACCAAAAGAACGTCCTCAGCTCGGCCATGTTTGCTCCAGGAATGGCTCCGTAGCACCCAGGCCGATTTTGCCACTATGCGGATGACAATAATGGCGCTGCCGCGGCGCGCTAGCGTTCGTCGAGATTTCCCGCTCATGTAGGCGCAGGAGTATTTCGTTGGGACGCGGTTTCGGACCGTAGCCGACCAATCGCTCCAGGAATTCGCCGACAGCGCTCGCCCCGACCATTGTTGTGAAAGCTACGACGGCCGGTTCCGTGCGACCAAGCGCCGGCGCGTATCCTTCGTTTTCACGCCGAATTCGCTCTTCTGGCGTCAGGAGCTCGCTAGCCGCCCGCGCGAGGTCAATCCGATCACGGCAAACCAAGCAGGCTTGTTCAGGAACCAATGTCGTAATACGGCCGTCGATGCCGGTTAGCGTTCCATCATCGGCGCTTGTCAGTAACACTCCACAATCGATTACGGGCGTAAGCAAGTAGGTAGGCATCCGCGAAAGAACGAGCCTGCCAGCATTGTCATCTGTGCACCCGAACACGACATCGCACGACATTAGGCGCCGCGCCGATGGTTCAAGCGTGATCGTCGATTGCACTTCCTCGCAGTCCACACCAAACGCAATCCGGCGCAAATGCGCCGCGAGCACTGTCACCTTGGCCTTCCCGACATCATCAGGTGTTGAGCCGTAAACACGCGTCACGTTAGTTGCAGAAAGAACGTCTGGATCGATTAGCATAAGATGCCTGACGCCAAGCCGCACAAGCTGTTCGGCGACGGCCGAACCCGTGCCGCCGCATCCGACGATACCGATATTGAGCTCGTGCAACGTTTCCTGGATCGCGTGACCGAAAGCGCGAATGTTCCTATCGAATATTGGGGAAAGCTCGGGAGAACCAGAATCCGCCGATCTTGCGAGGTGAAATCCCTCACCGACGAGCCACAGTCGCTCTAGGCGGATCGTGTTACCATCGGAAGCGGTAAGATAGCCCGTAAAGGTAAGATCGGTTTGCCCCTGCGAAAAAATGGCCGCACCGTAAAAGTGGTGACCCGAGCGCAGCCTGAACAAGTCAGCGATTTGGCGATCCACTTTTTCGTCATGTGCACTTGCACGAGGTGATGCGCCCGCACCAGGATGCGTATGCACCCAAAGCGCAACCGCTTGCATTTTTTCGGCTTCCGCGAGTGCAGGAACATAGCCTTCGGATTTGATTGAAAGGCTAAGCTCGCCGCGGCTGAGATAAGCGTCCCCATCGATCCACCGCAGCTTGCGGGCGAGTACCCTCACGTCACCATTCGGGGCCTCAACGATACTCGCGAGGAGGACGCCAGCCGACTCGAGTCGATAGGCCACAGCCTTCCTAATCTCGTCGCTTATTGACTGTGCCAGGACGAGCGTCGCTGTCATCCGGCGGGCGCCAGAGCAGAGCGCTCCAGTTCCTTTCGGATGAGGGCGAGAAATGACTCAAGAGAATCAATTCCCGAACGCCATTGGCCCGGTTGAAAATGACGAGACCACCGTTGCCAGCGGCGACCAAGATGTTGCTCATAACATTCGGTTGCCGGGAAAGGCCGGCCGTTAGAGGCGCGAATAGGCGGATCAAACCACCACATGTCGGGCGCGACATCCGGGTAGCCGGGGTTAAGTCGAATCAACAAATCTGACTCCGGTCGATCGAGACCTGGGGGAAGGCGATATTGCTTGATGACCACGCACGTCATATTGCCTTCCATCGTGACAATGTGACTGAAGCCTCGGTCAGTTAGGTACTTCTGATCGTCGTGAGGGAGGGCCATATTAGTTGCGCACAGAATTAGTCGCGCACAGAAATCGGGCCTGAACGACCCGGATTAATTTTTGCCGGCGCCGTGAAGAAGCGCAGACCGTTACGGATCTGAACGACGTCGGTATCTGAGATTTTCTTATCAGTGCCTCCAGGAACAACCTCCCAAAGGTCACGATCCGGGCCGATTGGTGGGTTAGGCACTTGGCGCAACTGGGCGCCGGTCATGGTCTCCTGGTGAACCGTGTAATGCGTTCGGTCAATCTGGATTTGAAAACCCTTCGGGTGCGCTGATTCCTGCTCGGCCATTCGGCCCTCCTAAATGCTATCGTGATATGTTGATACCATGAAACCATGTCACTTGACAAGTGTGGTGGAATGGGATCATAAAGGCCGTCATGAGACAGCCCAAAGCGATGACCATTCGCCTTTCGCCAGATCAGGCCGAAGCGCTGGAGACTGTGGCAGCTGTCGAGGATCGGCCGGTATCGGAAGTGATCCGCGCCGCGATTGCAGAGCACGTCGAAAGCAAAAGGCAGGATCCTGCGTTTCAAGACAGCTTACGTGATCGGATCGAGCGCGCTCGCCGATTCTTCCGAAAATAGGCAAGATCACGACCCAACTAGGTGCTTGGGCGTGCCAGCTAAGAAAATTGGCATGTAACGACCGATGCGGGTGTGTTGCGGTCATGGTAGAGTAACCAGATGACGAACAGGTCAAAGACACCACCGGAAAAGCGCTACACGATCGGCCACGGCGCGTTCGCTAGAATCAGCGCGATCGAAGGAATCCAGATAACCGCCGCGATGACTGCCGATTTCAACGAATTCGAGCGCCAGGGATTATCTGCCGAGGAGCGCCGAAAGGTGATTGCCAGGAAATACGCGAAGGTTCGATAGCTCCGCTCGATGCATTATGATTCCGTAGCAGATCCTTGCTGCTATCCGGGCACAACGATCCTTAAGAACATTCCTAATCTACGTGATCAAGCGGCGCTCGAGAAATTCGAAGCCGCGATCACTGCTCAACGTGCTGACGAACCGCTCCCTTCCGGGAATTTAAGTGTCCGACATTACCGAGCGATCCATCATCACCTGTTTCAGGATGTTTACCGCTGGGCGGGCAAGTTCAGGACAGTTCGTATCAGTAAGGGCACCAGCGTGTTTTGCTACCCGGAAAACATCAAGAACCAGATGCGAGAGCTTTTTTCCGAGCTTAAGCGACAGCGATATTTCAGGAATCTGTCTCGAGACGAGTTCGTTTCCCGAGCGGCACATTTTCTGGCGACCCTGAATGCGATTCATCCATTTCGTGAGGGAAATGGACGAACGCAAACCAGTTTTCTCATCTTACTCGCACATCAAGCCGCGCACTCCATTGCAATAGAGCGACTCGATCCCAAGCGGTTCCTTGGAGCGGTCATCGCCAGTTTTCATGGAGACGAGGCATTACTGTACGAAGAGCTTCGCGCTCTGCTGTGAGGCGAAGTGGCGCTCCATCGTACGAGAGCGCAGTGACACGGAAACTACAGCCGTTATCACGAGGCCGCGCGGATAAACATGAAGCGGGTAGGCCCAGTGGTTCATTTGTTTGGCAGCGGCAAGTCGGCGGGCGGCAAGCAGATGTCTTCCGTGCAGGCTTGAGCCGTCAGTGTGCCGAACAGGGGGCTCTGACGCGTGAGCATGCCGACCGGAAACTCCGCGATGATGCGTATGGTCCCTTCGTAGACCTTGAGCGTTTCGTCGGCGAACTTGGGTTTGAACAGGATGGGTGCAGGATAGATCACGCGCAGCGGCGTGAGATTCGTCACCTTGAGCTTGGTCGGAATGAGATAATCCAGCGATGCCGGGTTGGCGTTGATGTGATAGCCGGGGTCGATGACCACCACGACGATCACGCGGTTCGCGCCGCCGCCGGTGCGATCGACGGCTTTGATCCGTACGTGATCGGCGGTATTTCCTGAAAGAGAGGCGCGTTGATCCGACATGACTGGCAAGCCAGACGCTATCCCGTTGGCCATCGCCGAGAAGGTGAATGTTGCGGCCAGGAGCAGCGCACTACTGATGTCCGCTACGCGCATTCGTCGGCGCCTTTGGAGTCGAGGTTCACGATGAGCCGGAATATTGCTCATGTTACTTGTTATGCTGGTGTCGTTCTGGTCCGGCCGGAGAAACCATAGATTGCAGACGCAGCCGCTGCCGAGAGCGTATTACGCTCAGACGTATCGGATTTCCTCTACCATCTCGCAAGTCGCGACCGCCAATTCCTGTCATCTTTTGCGGGCTTTCATTAATTAAGCCGTTGGCAACCCTTGTGCGGCATTTTCGCACGGGAGCACGGGCGCGCAAATCGCGGCAGTGTGCGCTCTTCCCTGGTCTCGCGGCCGGTCCTCACGAAACCGTGAGCGGCGGCAGGCCAAGGGTGATAAAGGCTCGGCTTGAACCGGGTGGCTACGGATGATATTCGAGGAACGATGAGTCACGGTAAGTGCGTCCGCCTTCGCGGCCTGGCCCTGGTCGTTGCTTTCGGCATCGGCCTTCTCGGGCAGGTCATCGCGGCCGTGGCGATGCCGATGCCAATGCCGCAGGTGAAGGCCAGTCTGACTCATGCGACGGCAAATTCGAGCGGCTGCCCATCCTGTCCCAAATGGCGCGACGTTCCCGGCTCTCCCGCTATGGCGCCGGCTTGCGGCGTGGCGTTTTGCTCTGCGCTCCCGGCCGTTCTCCCGCCGGGACCCATCGTTACACCTCGTGATCGCGCGCGATTTTCGCTGATGTTTGTCGGCTGTACGGCCGGACTTACGGTCCGGCCTGATCTCGGCCCTCCGAGACCCATCCACCTCACCTGATTGACCGACCCCGCCAAGCGGCGGGGTCGCGCATCGACTCTTAAGCCTGGCGGACGAATCCGCCTGCGGTAGGTCGCATACGGCAAGGGTTCGATGTCCCGAAGCCGTCCCGCTTGGTGGTGGCATGAAAGTCTCTATGAGTTTTGGAATTTGGCGATCTCGGCGTTCGCTTATGCGGGCGGTCGGAGCCGCTGCGGTCGCTGTCATGGTAGCGACGACTATTCTCGCCGCGCGCGCCGCAGAGCCATCCGGCGATGCCAGTGGAGGCGCAGCGCTCTTCCGCACGTGCGCCGCGTGCCATTCCCTGGTCCCCGATCGCAACATGACGGGACCGAGCCTCGCCGGCATTTGGGGCCGGAAAGCGGGAGGCCTCAAGAGCTTCGACCGCTACTCGGTCGCGTTGAAGGCGTCGGACGTCGTCTGGGGCGAGAAGACCCTCGATGCCTGGCTCAAGTCCCCATCCCAATTCATTCCGAACAACCGCATGACCTTTGCCGGCATCCGAGACGCGCGGCAACGCACCGACCTTATCGCGTTCTTGAAGGAAGCAAGTGCTGGAAAGACACCGGCCGCGGCGGGCGACCAAGGCGGGATGGGCGAAATGATGAGCGGCATGACGCCGCATTTCAGCGATCTCAAGAAGCTCGGCGCGGATCGGCAGGTTCGCTCGATCCGCATTTGCCGCGACAGCTATTTCGTCACGACCGCCGACGGCAAGACCGCTGCGTTCTGGGAACCCAATCTCCGCTTCAAGATCGATACCACCGCGACCGGACCGCGGCACGGCACGCCGGTGATCACGCCGGCCGGAATGATGGGTGACCGCGCGTTCATCATCTTCGCCGCGCCCGACGAGATCAGCCCATTCCTCAAACCCAAATGCTGACGCACGAAAGGATCATGTGATGACAACCACAGTGTACGCGAACCTCAGTATCACCCAACCAACGCGGCTAACCTTGAGCCGCCGCGCGCTGCTTACGCTTCTCGGCGGCGGAGCAGCGATTACGCTTGCCGCGCCGCCGTCGCGAGCGGCCGATACCACAAAACAGGTCATGCTCTATCGCGATCCCGGATGCGGGTGCTGCGAGAGTTACGTCAGCTACCTGCGCCAGAACGGCTTTGACGTTACGGTCAAGTCGGCCTCGCCGGACGCCCTCTCCGCGATGAGCCGCAAGGCCGGCA
This sequence comes from Allostellaceae bacterium, assembly GCA_035532935.1. GTDB lineage: Bacteria > Pseudomonadota > Alphaproteobacteria > ATCC43930 > CGMCC-115725 > DATJLY01. The sequence goes on along the minus strand of DATKQE010000065.1, from coordinate 30,365 downwards.
TCCCGTCGGATCTCGCGGGCTGTCACACCGCTTTTATCGACGGCTATGTAGTGGACGGTCTCGTGCCAATCGCCGCGATCCAGAAGCTGCTCAAGGATCGGCCGTTGCTCAAAGGCATCACGCTGCCCGGCATGCCGCCGGGCGCGCCCGGAATGATGGGGGCAAAACAGGGGAAGCTGACGGTCTTCGCGGTCCCGAAGCACGGCAAGCCGACCGCTTTTATGACCTTCTGACGGGGTGCACATGCAACGTCGATCTTTGCTTCACGCCATTTGGCTCGCTCTCGCGGCCGCTGGCGCGCGTCTGTTCGGGGTTCGCGCTCTTGCGGCTCCGCCGAACACGGCGTCCGACGGCATGATGGGCGGCGGTATGATGGGCGGCGGCGGGATGGGCGGGATGATGAGTCCCGACAACATGGCCGGCCCCATGCGCACCGGCATGGCGCTTTTCGCGCGTCACACTCTGATCCGGCGGACGGTGACGCCGTTGCCGAACGGCGTTCATGTCGTCACCGAGTCGGATGATCCGCAGACCGCAGCCCTTATCCAGGCGCATGTCAGCGAGATGTACCAACGGCTCGACGCGAACCGCGCCTTTCCCTATCCGATGAGCCGCAGCGTTTCGGCGATGTTTGCGCACAGCACCGACTATCAGCGCAAGCTGGATGCGACGCCGAAAGGCGTCGCCGTGACCGAGACCAGCAACGATCCCGCGATGGTCGCGGTCATTCGGGCGCACGCGCAAGAGCTGAACGGCTTCGTCCGCGAGGGTATGCCGGCGATGATGCGCGAGATGATGCAATGACCCGACACCGCCAGGAGACCGTGCGATGAATCAGACATGGCTTAAAGCGCTCACGATCGTCGCGACGATCGCCGCCGCGCTTCCCGTGGCCAACGCCGCGACAAAAGGCCCGACGACGAACGATCTGACAGCCCGCTTCGCTTATTTGAGCACGCACGGCAATTCTACGTGCTCGGATGCCTTCATGAAGTCGATCGCGACGATGCCGCCGACCGCGCGCCTGCAAGGCTCGTGCTGCAGCCCGATGGTGCTCAAGCGCTACACCGAGCAGGTCGAAGGCCTTCGGAAGTACGCCAACTTCCAAGAGATACCGCCCGATCCTTACGATATCGAGGCGGGTCTCGCCTGGAAGATGATGGCGGCCTATCCGATCAAGCTCCATGGCGCTCAGCAGGCAGCTTACACGTTCGCGATGCAGCACTCCGAGGAGAAGGGGCCGTGCTGTTGCAAGTGCTGGCGCTGGCAGGCTTATGGCGGGCTCGCGAAGCTGCTGATCCGCGATCACGGCTTCACCGGCCCGGAGGTCACCGAGGTCTGGAATCTGTCGGACGGTTGCGGGGGTGCCGGGTGAGGCGACCCGACGCCGTGCAAATGGACTTTGGCGCCGACGACATCGGAACACAGCCGGCTCGATCGGTCGAACGGCCGTGGCGCCTACGGCCGGCCTTTTGGCTGCCGATTGTCCTCTTTGCCGCGTTGTTACCGGCCTTCGTCTTTGGCCTCGATCACGATCCGAGCACGGTGCCGTCGGCGTTGATCGGCAGGCCGGTGCCGACATTCAGCCTGCTGCCGGTGAAGGGGCGCACGCGCGGTCTGTCGTCGGCCGATCTCAAGGGACACGTGTCGCTCGTGAACGTCTTTGCGTCATGGTGCGTCGCCTGCCGCGCAGAGCATCCGCTGCTTATGCGCTTGCGGGCGCAAGGGGTCGTTCCAATCGACGGGCTCGACTACAAGGACAAGCCGGCCGACGCCGCGCGCTGGCTCGACACGATGGGCGACCCTTACGCTCGTACCGGAGCAGATCTTGACGGACGGGTGGCCATCGACTGGGGTGTCTACGGCGTTCCCGAGACTTATGTCATCGACCGTCAAGGCCGCATCGCTTTCAAGCAAATCGGCCCGCTCACGCTGGAAGTCCTTCAGGGGACGATCGTGCCACTGGTCGCGCGCCTGCGCGGCGAGCTGCCGATGCCCATCCGAGGTTCTCGTTAGGCCATGCGCGAACCAGCGATGCAGGATTCAGGTCGTCGCAGGATGCGAAGGATCATCGGCGCAGGAGCGGGTTTGATTGCCTCACTTGTCGCCGCGCTTGGCCTCTATCATTACAGCGCCGAATTCACCATCGGCCGGTCGAACCGGCAGCCGGCTGTCACCACGCCGCCTTCCGAAAGCGCGAGGCCAGCTTCCTCCGATGCATCCAAGCTTTCGTTCCTAGACCATCCACACCGGATACCCGAGCTCCGGTTCGCCGACGGCGAGGGGCATGCCTTGTCACTGAGCGATTTCCGCGGGCGGCCAATCGTTCTCAATATCTGGGCGACTTGGTGCGTTCCCTGCCGCAAAGAGATGTCCTCGCTCGACCGGCTCCAGTCGGCGTTCGACAAGTCCCAGCTTCTCGTCCTCCCGCTCTCGATCGACCGCCAAGGCGCGCCAATCGTCAAGAAATTCTATCAGCAGCTCCATCTCGACGCGCTCGGCATCTATGTCGACCCGTCCGGCGAGGCGGCCAGCGAACTCGGTATGGTGGGCGTTCCGACAACCCTGCTGATCGATCGCGACGGGCGAGAGGTCGGCCGGAAGATCGGGCCCGCGGAATGGGATAGCCGCGCGATGATCGCCCTTATCCGCCAACATTTCGGACTCCAGCCGAACGCATCGAAGGGTAATCCATGACGAGCCTTTCCGCGTTCGCCGTGCTGACGAGTTTCGCCGCGGGCATCATCTCCTTCCTGTCACCTTGCGTGCTGCCGCTCGTCCCCGGTTACGTTTCGTATGTCGCCGGCCAGTCGCTCACGACTTCTCAGGCCCCGCTCGGCGATCGCGCCGCCAAATTCAAGGCTCTCCCGCTCAGCATTCTGTTCGTGCTGGGTTTCTCCACGGTCTTCGTCATCTTGGGGGCGAGTGCAACCGCTCTGGGACAGCTCGTCCTCTCGTACCACTACGAGGCCAACATTGCCGCCGGCGCGGTTGTCATCGTCTTCGGTCTCCTGATGATCGGGCTGGTCCGCTGGCCTTGGCTGCAGCGGGATATCCGCTTCCACCTCGATCTTCCCGGTGGTCGCGCCCTTTCCGCGTACGTGCTCGGTCTGGCTTTCGCCTTTGGCTGGACGCCGTGCATCGGACCGGTTTTGGGCACGATCCTGACCACGAGCGCGGTATCGGCAACCGTCTCGCAAGGCATCGTATTGCTAAGCATCTATTCGCTCGGTTTGGGCGTCCCGTTCCTTGCGTCGGCCATTTTCGCCGACTGGCTGGTCGGCCGGCTCAGGACGTTTGGCCGTGCCGGCCGGGTCTTGCAGTTGGGAGCGGGCGGCGTGGTTGTCGCCATGGGGGTGGCGATACTCACGGGCCAGCTCACCGCCTTCTCCTATTGGCTGCTCGACACCTTTCCCGCCTTCGCGAGGATCGGATGACAACACCTCTCTCACAAGTCCCGCTCAGAAAGGAGCGACTCATGCCGCCGCTCAAGATTGTCCATCCAACCGATACGCGAAGAATTGCACCAACATCGCCTCTTCAGGAATTCGTCCGCCGATGGCTCACCGGCCGCCGCGGGCTGATCGTTGGCGGCATCGCCCTTGTCGCCGCCGGCTTGGCGCTGGGCTGGAACTGGCTCGGCGCAATCGGCGTCGCGCCCTTCATAATCGCGCTCGCACCTTGCGCCGCGATGTGCGCGCTCGGTCTCTGCATGAACAAGATGGGCGGCAAGTCTTGCTCTTCGGGTGATCAGAGCGCTAAGGGCGATGCCGGAGCACCCGTGTCCCAGACATCCCTCGAGGAGGTTAACCGCTGACGCTTGGCGGAACGATCGAAGCAACCTGCAAACGAAAGGAGTTGAACCGATGCATACGAATTTGAAGACGCTCTTGTGGACGACCGCCGTTGTCATTGCGCTGGTCGGTGGGCCGGCTCTCTACGCCTCCGCCGGGACCCCGAATCAAGCGTCCGCCGGCATGATGCAAGGTCGTCAGGACTACATGATGAGCGGCGGCACGATGATGGACCAGGGCTCCGGGACCGCCATGGGCAGTCAAGCCAGCATGATGGGCATGCAAGGCATGATGGCCATGATGAACATGATGCAGCAGGCGAGCCAGATGATGGAAACCTGCAATCGGATCATGACAAGCATGGTCTCGAATCCCAGCCCGGCGATGCCGAAGCAAGGCAAGGGCTCCAATAAGCAAGGTTGAACCGGATGGCGGCCCGGCTGCACGCGGTATGCGGCCGGACCGTCAGGGGCTCGCCATCTTCGCCGGACATCGGTGCCGCCCCCGGCTCAACGTCCCGCACGCGAATGACGGCGGATCGTGCCGCCGATCTGATCGAAGGAGACAGCAATGGACTGGTTATCGCAGAACTGGATATGGATTCCGCTGGCGATCGGCGGCTTCTTTGTGGTTAGCCGCATGGGCATGGGCGGCTGCGGTATCGGCGGCGGTTGCGGCATGGGTAGCTCGATGGGCAACAGCCATGGAAGCGGAAGCGGCAGCGACGGCCAGCCGGTCAAGCAAGAAACCAGTTCGGGACCCGCAGTCGATCCGGTAAGTCGGCAGGCGTTGCTGGCCGATGCGGCGATATCGAGCGTGTATCAGGGTCGCGCTTACTACTTCGAGAGCCGCGAGAACCGGGATACTTTCGAAAGCGCCCCGGAGAAGTACCTTGCGGCATTGCCGAGTGGTGGGCAGGCGATCGGCGCGAAGAGCGCTCAAGCCGCGCGGTCGCGGCGGGAAGGTGGATGCTGCTGACGGCGCTTTAAGGCGCAAAAAAGATGCAAGTTGCCCCTTATTCTACGCCTTGGTTCAGGTCAGGCTGAGATCACATGATCTTCCGGCAGATGTTCGACAGCGCCTCCAGCACTTACACCTATTTGCTGGCGAGCCGCCGCGGCGGCGAGGCGGTGATCATCGATCCGGTGCTCGACAAGGTGGAGCGCTACATCCAGCTTGTGCGCGAGCTCGATCTCAAGCTGGTGAAGGCGGTCGATACACATCTCCATGCCGATCACATTACCGGAATGGGTGCGCTTCGAGATCGTACGCACTGCATCACCGTGATGGGCGAGGCGAGTTCGGTCGACGTCGTCTCGATGCGGGTGAGCGAGGGCGACAGCATCGATATCGAAGGGCTGAGCCTCGCCGTGCTCTACACCCCGGGCCATTCCCCCGACTCCTGCAGCTTCCTCCTTGGCGACCGCGTGTTCACTGGCGACACGCTGCTGATTCGCGGCACTGGCCGCACCGATCTGCCCGGCGGCAATCCGGCGGCGCAATATGATTCGCTCTACAATAAGCTCCTCAAGCTGCCCGAGGACACGCTCGTTTATCCTGCGCACGACTACAAGGGCGAGACCGTCACCACCATCGGCGAGGAACGCCGCCATAACCCGCGACTGCAGGTGCGCTCGGTCGAGGAGTATGTCGCGGTGATGAACGGCCTGAAGCTTGCCAATCCACAACTAATGGACGTGGCGATCCCGGCCAATGTCCGCGTCGGTCTTCGACAGGAGGAATTGCTCGCGCGCGGCCTGGGGATCGCCGCTGAAGCGGCGTTGGATCTTATTGGACGCGAGGACGTTGTGCTCATCGATCTCAGAGAGGCGCGCGAGCGGCAACAACATCGCGTCATCCCTGGTTCGCTGCATGTGCCTTACCGCGATCTCGCGGAAAATCTCCACCCTGGCGGCACGCTCCACGAGCTCGCCCGGTCAACGGGGCGACGGCTCGTCTTCTACTGCGCTTACGGTGAGCGCTCGGCCATGGCGGTGCAGACCGCGCATGCCGAAGGCCTGCTGAGTGCGTTTCACATCCATGGCGGGATCGACGCTTGGCAGAAGGCGAGCGGGCCTCTGGTGGAAGCCGAATGAAGCGCTTGCGGGCCATATCCATATCGCGGATCGGCTCAGGCGGCCGGCGGATTGGCGGGACAGCGACAAATTGTAAGGCGCACTCATGAACCAGACCTCGATGGAGACCCGCCCCAATCCTGAGAAGCAACAAAATCGTCCCGCGGCCGGCAATGCTCCGGCCCTCGGTCGCTTGCGCGTGGTGCTGGTGTCGTCGACAAGTGGCGCGCTGCTCGCGTTGGCTGCTGTCGCGTTGTTCCTCTGGTTCGCGGGACCTTCGGGCAACGCGGAGTTACCCGTTATCGGCGAGGCGCCGCATTACCGCTTGATCAACCAGAACGGCAAGCCGGTGTCGTCGCAAGACTTCGCCGGCAAGGTGCAGATCGTCACGCCGCTTTTCCCCTATTGTCGCGAGTTGTGTCCGCTCGTGGCGGCGAATCTGGCCGAGTTCCACGATAACGTGGTGCAAAAGTCGGGCCTCAAGGGACATGTCGTTTTCGTGTTCTTCAACGTCGCGCCTGCGGATGCGGGACCGGCCGAGATGCGCGCATTTCTGAAGCAATACGGCTGGAACCCGGACGATTCGGCCGTGCAGTTTCTGACCGGTTCCCCCGCGGAGATCGAGCGTGTCGTGGAGCGCGGCTACCACATCGCCTACTACCGCACTCAGGGGGATGCGGGCGACGAGGGCTCGACCATCAAGGTCGCGAATCCGCTCGCCGATCGGGTCAAACCGAATTTCGACGTCAAGCATGCCGATACCATCGAAGTGGTCGATGGTGCCGGGCGCATTCGAAAAATATTCATCAATGGTGCGCGCGTCGACGATATGCGCCTGCAATCGACCATCGTATCGTTGTTACCGCACGGTTCTTCGTGAACCCGCAGATGATCTCGCTAACCGAATGAGGCTCCACATGCTCTTCACGATCGGCGACTATTTTGCAGGGATGATCATCGGCATTGCGACGCACGCTTGCCGTGCGCCTCATCGTCTGGCCCGGCATGGACCTGGTGATTGCTATGCTGCTCGGATTGGCGGCAGGAATGGTGATTCACTTTGTCCTTAGTCTCGCCCTTGCCCCTCTGCTCGGCATATTCGAAACGATGATCCCGGGATCGCTGGTCGGTATGTATGGCGGGATGCTATTCGGCATGCGCGACTCGATGGCCGCCGGGTCGAGGACGCTCTCCGCAGCGGTTCTCGTGGGCGCGATCTTCGGTGCGATCGTGGTCGCCGGCGTCAAGGTCTATGGTCGCGTCCTTCGCGGCGCGGCGCTCGATGCAGGGAGATAGCCCATGGAAGCCACCATCGACAGGGATACGCAACGCAAATGGGATGCGGCGAGCCGCACGCTCGACTTTTTCTCATACGCCGAAGACCGACGCCTCGGGCCGCACAAGCGACGGCTCTTCGAGAAGATAAAGGGCGCGACACTCCTGGTGGCGGCCGGCACGGGAAACGATTTCAAATTCCTTCCTCCGAACAAGAAAATTGTATCCATCGACATCAGTCCGAAGATGCTGGAGCGAGCCGCCAAGAAGGCGGCCACCTATTCCGGCACGGTCGAACTCCACGAGATGGATGTTTGCGACCTCAGGTTCCCGGATGCGGTTTTCGACACGGTGCTAACCGTCTGCACCTTCTGTTCCGTGCCGAAGCCAATTGCCGGTCTTCGCGAGCTCCATCGCGTCCTGAAGCCGGATGGCCAGCTCCTCATGTTCGAACATGTGCGAAGCGGCATCGGACCGCTCGGCGTCCTGATGGACCTGATGACGCCCATCACTGTCCGATTCGGGCCTGCGCTCAATCGGGACACCGTCGGCAACGTTCAGAAAGCGGGGTTCCGTCTGCATCGCGTTGAAAACATCCATCTCGACGTGGTCAAAGCGATTGAAGCAAGGAAAGATAGCTACGTCTGACGCCAAGCTGGTCGGATCAGCGAGCAGGCCCTGATCCATACGACCAGAAAACGCGACACCGGACAGAGAGCGGTTTCAAATCGGTGCTGTGCCATTCGTACGCGTGGCTCGTGTGCCCTGGTGGGCACCGCCTCATGAAATCGATGTGGGCATTTCGCGTAGGTCACGATGGACTCGTTGACGACGATGGCGCTTCTGGGTGAGACGGGCCTCCTCAAGTGGCTTTCATGTTCATCATCCGGAGCATTGCCGGCCCGCCCGTGCGAGCGAACCGCCACACGAGCAAGGCCGCGAGCGCCAGGAACACGATGTTGAGTATCGTCGTATAGTTCCATGAAATGGACGCCTCGACGACACGTGCTCTATGTTCAGCCGGCACGAGCCCCAGCGCGCCAAAAAGGAACTCGACGACCAGCGAAGCGACCGCCATAGCGACATAGAAGGTCGCGAGCAGGAACAGAGACATTTTCAGCCCGTAGTAACGCCGATAAATGTCGAGGATTGGCAATACAATGAGATCGGCGAAGATGAAGGCAATGACGCCGCCGAAGCTCGCGCCGCCGTTCCACAGCACGGCCGCCAGCGGCACGTTCCCGACTGAGCAGACAAACGAGACGATCGCGACGAACGGGCCGACGACGGGTCCCGCCAGCTTCGCCAGCAGCGGATGGTTGCTGAGAAAGAACGCCTGCCAAAACGCCGGCGGCACCCAGGCGGCGAGCGCGCCGGCGATCAGCAGGCCGCCCACAATATCGAGCCAAGTCGACGCCCAATCCATCACGAAGTAGTGGCTGATCGCAGTTCTGCCTTCTTCAGACCGGAGACGATGCCAGATCGAGCCCTTCTCCTTGACGGACATGTCCATCGCCGCATGGCCTTCCATGCGCCCGGCGATCCCCTTGTCGGCTTGTCGTTTCGCAGCCTCGAGCAGTTGTGGCGACAGGAAAAGCCGGAAGAGTATGACCAAGATGACGACCAGAATCGGGGCGCCGACGAACTCGGCGAGCGTGAACTGCCATCCCATCAAAACCGCGAGAATGATCCCGAGTTCGGCCGCCAGATTGGTCGAGGCCATTTGGAAGGTCATGGCGGCGGTGAAATTTCCGCCTTTGCGGAAAATGGAACGTGCCAAGGCAACCGCCGCATAAGAGCACGACGATGAGGCGGCGCCGAGACCGGTCGCGATCGCGATCGTCTGCGGGCGATCGTCCGGCAGCAAGGCGCCCATCTCGCTGTGCGAGACGACGGCCTGCACGACACCGGAGAGTGTGAAGCCGAGAATCAATGGCCACAGGATCTCCCAGCCCATGGCGAAGGCCAATCCAAAGGCGTGGAGGATCGGTTCAATCATGGGGCGCGTGAATGAGACGGTCGATCTTGGCCGCCATGATGAAATCGTTCTCGTGCAGTCCTTTGATCTTCTTGGTTCGCAGCGAGACCGTCGCGTAGCCCCAGCCGAAGCTGATGTCCGGATGATGGCCTTCGGCTTCCGCAAGCTCGCCGACTCGTTGCACAAAGGTCAGCGCGTCGCGAAAGTTTCCGAACTGGAAGCGGCGCTCGATCCGGCGCGCATCGTCGAGCAGGCCCCACTCCGGCGATTGCGCGCGCAGCCGTTCGGCGTCTTCGCGGGTCAGCGGCGGCACGCCGCCGCGGCACGGCGTGCAGGTCTTTTCGGCGAGGTTTGTGGTCATGGCCTGGTCCCCGGGCGGCTGTGATCAGTGCGTGGTTGCGCCGAGATCGTCGAGGATCGGACATTCGGGTCGATCGTTGCCGGCGCACCGTTCCGCCAACTCGGCGATCGCGTTACGAACCGCCGTCAGTTCGGCGATCTTGCGGTCGAGTGCCGCGACGTGTTGAAGCGCCAGGCGCTTCACCTCCCGGCTTGCGCGTCGACGGTCGCGATAGAGCGAGAGCAGAGCGCGGATATCCTCCAGGGTGAACCCGAGGCTGCGCGCACGATGGATGAAACGCAGCGTGTGCACATCGGTTTCGTCGTAAGCGCGATAGCCGTTGTCGAGCCGCTCGGCCGGCGCGATCAGGCCGATCTCCTCGTAGAAGCGGATGGTCTTGGGCGGCATGCCCGAGCGGGACGCCGCCTCGCCGATCGTCATCAGGGCATTCGCTTTCATGTCAGGCGTTCCCCCGCGCAGTCGGCCGCCACCGGCGCAGCAGCAAGGCATTCGACACGACGCTGACCGACGACAGCGCCATGGCGGCGCCGGCGATCACCGGGCTCAAGAGCCCCACCGCCGCGGCCGGCATGCCGATCACGTTATAGAAAAAGGCCCAGAAGAGGCCCTGGCGGATCTTGTTATAGGTCGCCCGGCTGACGGCGATCGCGTCGCCGATCAGCAGGGGATCGCCGCGCATCAGGGTGATGCCCGCCGTCTGCATGGCGACATCGGCGCCGGTGCCCATGGCAATGCCGATATCGGCGGCCGCCAAGGCCGGCGCATCGTTCACGCCGTCGCCGACCATGCCGACATGCCGGCCTTCGGCCTGGAGCCGCTGCACCTCGGCCGCCTTCTCGCCCGGCAGCACACCGGCCAAGACCCGCTTGATGCCGAGCTCCGCCGCGACGGCGGCTGCGGTCCGCTCGTTGTCGCCGGTGAGCAGCACCGTTTCAATGCCGATCGCGTGCAAGCGCCGCACGGCCGCCCGGGCAGTGGGCCTGATCGGATCGGCCACGGCAATGAGGCCGAGCAGCGCCGGCCGCGGCTCGAGCGCGGCAATCCACATCACCGTCCGGCCCCGCTCTTCCAGGCGCGCGGCTTCGGCTTCGAGGCTGTCCGTGGCAATGCCATGGTCGCGCATGAGGCGCCGGTTGCCGATCGCCAGCCCGCGGCCACCCACCCGGGCCGTCAATCCCAGGCCCGTGTGACTCTGGAACGCCTCGATCCGGGGAAGCTCCAGACCCGCGGCCTTCGCGAGCACGGCACGGGCGAGGGGATGCTCGCTGCCGGTCTGCGCCGCCGCGGCGAGGGTCAGCAATTCACGCTCGGCAAGGCCGTTCGGAACAATCTCTGTCACTGCCGGCTTGCCTTCGGTCACCGTGCCGGTCTTATCCAAGATCACCGTGTCGAGCCGATGCGCGCGCTCGAGCGCCTCGGCGTCGCGGATGAGGATGCCCGCCTTGGCGGCGGCGCCCGTGCCGACCATGAGGGCCGTCGGCGTTGCGAGACCGAGCGAGCACGGGCAGGCGATCACCATCACCGAAACGGCGGCGATGACGCCGACCGTAAAGTTGCCGAGGATCAGCCACCAGCCGAAGAACGCTGCCAGCGCGACGGTCACGACGATCGGCACGAAGATGGCCGCGACGCGGTCGACGAGACGCTGGACCGGCGCCTTCTTCACCTGCGCGTGTTCGACCAGCGCGATGATGCGCGACAGGGTCGACTGCTCGCCGACCGCCGTCGTCTCGACGCGCAAGAGGCCGCTGCCGTTGATCGAGCCGCCCGTGACCGTGTCGCCGGGGTTCTTCGCGACCGGCAGGCTTTCGCCGGTGAGCAGGCTTTCGTCGACGTCGCTGTGGCCGCTCACGACGACGCCGTCGACCGGCAGCTTCTCGCCTGGGCGGACGACGACGATGTCATGGATTGCGACGGCGGCGACCGGCACCTCGACCTCGCCCCCTTCGCGCTCGACGCGGGCGCGCTCGGGGCGCAAGGCCATGAGGGCGCGGATCGCCGCCGTGGTCGAGCGCTTGGCGCGCACCTCGAGCCACTTGCCGACCATGATCAACGCGATCACCACAGCGGCGGCCTCGAAATAGAGATGCGCCATGGGATTGGAATGCCCCATCGCCATGCCGGCGATCATCAGGTAGAGGCTATAGAAATAGGCGGTCGACGTGCCGAGCGCGACCAGCAGGTCCATGTTGCCGGTCTTGGCGCGCAGCGCCTTCCAGGCGCCGACGTAAAAGCGCGCGCCGACGACGAACTGCACCGGCGTCGCCAGCGCGAGCTGCAGCCAGGCCGGCAGCACGACTCCGAGCATCGGCAGCAACAGCGGCGCGCTCAGCACCACGGCCGCCGCGATCCGCCAGGTCTCGCGCTTGAGCCGCCGCTCCTCGGCGGCTTCGATCTGGCGATCCCGTTCGAGATCGCCGGTCAGCAGCTCGGCGCCGTAGCCGGCGCGCTGCGCCGCGGCGACGAGATCGGCCGGGCGGAGGATGCCGGCGATGCCCTCGACCGACGCCTTCTCGCTCGCAAGATTGACCTCGGCCCGCATCACGCCGGCGACCGCCGAGAGCGCCCTCTCGACCCGACCGGCGCAGGTGGCGCAGGTCATGCCGGATATCACGAGCTCGCGGGCCTCGTGCGGCACGTCGTAGCCGGCGCGCACGACGGCCTCGGCGAGAGCCCCCGGAGCGATCCGCGTCGGATCGAACTGGACGTCGGCCTGCTCACTGGAGAGATTGACCGTCGCCTGCACGCCGGGCAGGGCGCTCAACGCCTTCTCGACTCGGCCGGCGCAGGTGGCGCAGGTCATGCCCGCGATGGGCAGCACGACGTGCGCGCTCTCGGCAGCAACCGCCTCGCGATGTTCAGCGACGGTCGCGTCCATCACGCTCATTCTACTCTCCACCGGCCGTTTCGCCTGGCGACAATTGCGCGCCGTAGCCGGCCGCCTGCACCGCCGCGACAAGATCTTCGGGGCGTACGTTGCCCGTGACCGTGGCGCGTCCGCTTCCAAAATCCACCGTGGCGCCAGTAACGCCCGGCACGCGCGACAACACCCGCGTCACCGTGTTGGCGCAGCCATCGCACGTCATGCCCGAAATCGCCAGCACGGCTCTTCCGGGCCACGCATTCTTCTTCGGGTCCATAACCTTACCTTTCCTGTAACTGGAAGGAACCTAATGCTTCCACCTACTGGAAGGTCAAGGGGCTTTTTCGGTTGTTGGCAAAACGACGGACAAAGCGGCGACGAACATGTTATCCGGCGCGGCAGGAGAACTTCGCCACGTTCTTGGCGAAGATCTGAGTTGTGAGCTTCAACCTGTCGACCGTCGCGAGAAAGGGAAGATCGTCCCGACAAGTTGCCGGACCGCTGGGCCGCAATTGATGGCGAGCCCCATGGTCGGGATGCGGTCGGCCCCCTCACGGAAACGTGCTCACAGCAAGAATTTTGCCCTTGAACCTGTACTTCCTACAGGACGTAGATTGCCGTCAGGGTTCAAAAAGGACGAGATTTCCATGAACAGAGCTGTACAGCAGACCCTGGAGGGCACGCCCTCGACCCTGCGAGGAGTGAGCCGGGCCGATCCTGCGGTCCACAAGGCGAGACTACTCTCGTTGGGCGGCATTCTAGCGGCGCTCGGGACGGCGGCGTGCTGCGTAGTGCCGTTCGCGCTGTTCACACTCGGGATCAGCGGAGCGTGGATCGGCAACTTGACCGCTCTCGAGCCCTATCAGCCGATCTTCGCCGCGACCGCATTCGGCTGCCTCGGCTATGGGTTCTATCTGGTCTATCGGAAGCCCAAGGTCTCCTGCGCCGAAGATTCCTACTGCGCCAAGCCCAGCTCGGCCCGGATCGCCAAGATCGGACTGTGGACGGCCACCGTCCTCGTCATCGTCGGGCTCGGTTTTCCGAAGCTCGCGCCCCTCTTTCTCAATTGACCCAAAGGAGAACCGTCAATGATCCCTCGGATTGCGGCCGCGACCCTTGTCCTCCTGAGTTCCGCCGGCCTCGCACAGGCGGCGGAGCAGACCGTTGCCCTGAATGTCCACCACGCTTATTGCGCGCTATGCCCGTCGATCGTGACAAAAGCCCTCGGGAGCGTGTCGGGCGTCAAGGCGGTCGAGGTCACCAAGCCGAACAAAGCAGGCGACATGACGGCGACCGTCACCTTTGACAACGCGGTCGCCTCGGTACCTGCACTCGTCACCGCGACCACGAACGCGGGTTACCCTGCCGAGCTGGCGAAGAAGTAGGGGCGTGATGGACATGATCGCTTCACATGTGGGCGGTAACGCCTGAGGAACAGGAACTCCGATGACCCTGCATGACTGCTGCGCGCTCGGCGCGACGAAAACCAACGGCAACTACGATCTCGCCGTCATTGGCGCCGGCTCGGCTGGCTTTTCGGCGGCCATCACCGCAGCCGAGCAAGGCGCCCATGTTGCTCTGATCGGCCATGGCACCATCGGTGGCACTTGCGTCAATACCGGCTGCGTACCGTCGAAGACCTTGATCCGCGCCACGGAGACGCTCCATCAGGCTCGCATCGCCGCGCGTTTTGCCGGTGTGCGAGGGGAAGGCCAGATCGAAGACTGGCGTGCGGTCATTCAGCAGAAGAACGAGCTGGTATCGTCGCTGCGCCAGGTGAAGTATGTCGACCTGCTGCCGACCTATAACACCGTCGCCTACTTGGAGGGCCGCGCCCGCTTGATTGACGGTGGCGTGGCTATCGACGGAAATCTGATCGGGGCGGGCAAGGTGGTCATCGCGACCGGCGCCGCGCCAGCGCTGCCATCAATCCCCGGCATCGAGAGCGTGCCGTACCTGACCAGCACGACGGCGCTCGAACTCGAACAGCTGCCGAAGTCGCTGCTGATTATCGGTGGGGGCTACATCGGCTGCGAGCTTGGCCAAATGTTCGCCCGTGCGGGCGTGAAGGTGACGATCGTGTTCCGCAGCCGCCTGCTGCCCGAAGCCGAGCCGGAAATCGGCGCGGCTCTGACGCACTATTTCGCGACGGAAGGCATCGCTGTTCGCGGCGGGGTCTCGTATCGGAACATTCGGCACGGGCCGGACGGTGTGGCGCTTTCGGTTCTGGTCGACGGTGCCGCAGAGACCATCAAGGCCGAGCAGGTTCTCGTCGCCACGGGACGCACACCCATTACGGGAGATATGGGGCTCGCAGAGGCCGGGATTGAGCTTTTGCCCAATCGCGGGATCAAGGTTGACGACCGGATGCGCACGACGAAGCCGGGCGTCTACGCCGCTGGCGACGTCACGGGGCGGGACGAGTTCGTCTACATGGCAGCCTACGGCGCCCGCATTGCAGCGGAGAACGCCCTCAACGGCGACAGCAAGCGTTACGATGCCACGGCCATGCCGGCGGTGGTGTTTACCGATCCGCAGGTCGCGAGCGTGGGACTGACGGAAGCCAGGGCGCGCCAGCAGGGTCTTGCAGTGAAGACCTCGATCGTTCCGCTCGAATACGTGCCGCGGGCGCTCGCGGCGCGCGACACGCGCGGCCTCATCAAGCTGGTGGCCGAAGCGGCCAGCGGCAAGCTGCTCGGCGCGCATATCCTGGCGCCAGAGGGCGCCGACAGCATCCAGACCGCTGTGCTTGCCGTTAAGTGCGGGCTAACGGTCGAGCAGCTCGCGGAGACGATCTTCCCCTATCTCACGACGGTCGAGGGATTGAAACTGGCGGCTCAGACGTTCGCCAAGGATGTCGCGAAGCTGTCTTGCTGTGCTGGATGATTGGACTCCACAACGAGACGTCAGGAGCAAAAGCGATGAAGAAGAAACCGGCTGCAAAGTGCACCCTTCGGAACTTATCAGTAGCAGTTCTGATGGTGGCCATGGCTGCGGCGACCGCCTGGGCGTCGCCCACCGGCAAGATGGGGCCAATGAATGCGCCGCCGCCTCACAACGAGCTTGCGCCGGATGCGCCCTTCCTCGTCCACGGCAACAAGGTGTATCTGCAATCGTTGAAGGGCCAGCCGATCATGGTCTGGCAAGTCACAACATGGTGCCCAAGTTGTCGCGCTGGGCTTGAAACGCTGGCGCAACACAAATCGCTCATCGACAATTCGAAGCTCAAGATCATCGTTCTGCGCGACTACAAGAATGGCGGGTATCCCGGGGACGACATGGAAAAATTCGCGGAGGACGTTGCCCCGGCGCTTCTCCACGACCCGCACTTCGTCTTCGGAGAGGATACGGAAACGCTCTTCAAGCTCTACAATCCGCGTCACTATATCGATGTCTATCAACTGATCGCACCGAACGGACAAGTCGCGGTGAGATCCTCAACCCCCTCCGCGACGTTCGACAAGATCGAACACTTCATCAAGACAAAGGCGGGGCCATGATCGGGGCGCTCTACGAGCGGGCGATTATGGTGCCGCGGGCCCTGCGGATTGCGCTCGCCTCGCCGGCCGCGATCGCGGGGACAGCGGCGGTCTTCCTGCTCTTTGCCGCGTTCTATGCGATGCTCCTGCCCGCGACCGACACCGGCGGCGCGATCGGGTTGATTTCCCTGCGGTTCCTGACGCCCGGCGAATTCATCCTCGCGCTCCTGATGGCTTTGCTCCTTGCCCTCACGCTGGCTTTGGGCGTGCATGGATTTCGCAACGGATCGAAAGCAAAGCCGGGAGGCAGCGTGCTGGGCGCCGTTGTCG
Source organism: Allostellaceae bacterium (assembly GCA_035532935.1). Lineage (GTDB taxonomy): Bacteria > Pseudomonadota > Alphaproteobacteria > ATCC43930 > CGMCC-115725 > DATJLY01. Next base: position 14,210 of record DATKQE010000065.1, on the reverse strand, counting down.
CCGTTCTCCCCGCCTTGCTCTGCTGTTCCCCAATCTTGCCATTGAGCATCGCTGCGATCGCCGCGGTTCTGCCGGCGGCGGGCGCGTTGGGCGTGCCGATCCAGGGGTTCATCGCGACGCACGAAGCCTGGATCTACGGCGTCGCCATCGCGCTGATGGTGTGGGGCCTCTACGGCAATGCGCAGCGGGCGCTCCATTGCGAGCTCGCGCGGTTCCGCAGCCGATCGGCGCAAAAGGGTGAGTTGAGCCGGCTGGTCCCTGCGTCCGCCCCCGTGTGCGATGCATGCGAGCCGGCACAGAAACACGACGCCGCCGATGAACGGGTTTCCGGAGAGCGGCAAACTTTTGGTCGATTGGTATAGGTGGCAGCCATGAGCGTACCACGGAGCATTATCGACGCCGGGCCGCAGGTAAGGATGCTCGCCCACACGGGCAGCGATGTTAAATTGTTGCCGAGACTGCTCGCAGGCGAGACCACGGCTTTCCGTATCTTGGTTGCGACGCACCACGCGGCTATGACCCGATTTGCGCGGGCGATCGTCGGCGATGCGGCGGCAGCCGAAGACGTCGTCCAGGAGGCGTGGCTCAAGGCCATCCGCGGCATTTCAGGCTTCGAAGGGCGATCAAGCCTGCGGACATGGCTGCTGAGCATCGTGCGAAACGAAGCGATAAACCGTCGCCGCAAGGACGCGCGGGAACCCGTGAGTGAGGGCATCGACAATCTTGCCGATCGTTTTGATTCTGACGACGGTTGGTACCTGCCGCGGAGAGTCCGGTCGCTCGATACCCCCGAAGCGCTCCTTTCCGCCAAGGAAATTCAAGCGGTCATCGACAAAACACTTGAGAAAATTCGACCCGCCGAGCGCGCTTGTTTCAATCTCGTTAACCTCGACGGTCTGTCGTATGAAGGAGTTTGCGGCGTTCTCGGGATTTCCGCATCCAATGCGCGCGTGTCGTGTTATCGAACGCGCCAGCGCCTTCGGACGGCCATCGACGCCTATCGGGCGGCGTGATGCGCTCGAGATTTCCCTATTTCTCAACAGCGAAAACGGCATCTCGCGAGACAGCCGGACGCAACCATGGATGAGAAACCTGTTGCTGGCATCGTGACCGCGGCAGCAGTGGTGCCGCTGGTTTTGCTCTGTTGCCTGGGTCCCGTCGTCGTCGGGTCCGTTATTGGCGGTGTCGCCGGGTGGCTGGGCGGCCTGGGACCGGCTGAAATCGCGGGCGCCGCCGTCGCGCTCGCCGCGATCACCTACGGCCTCCTCCGTTGGCGAAGAAGGCAGCTCCGCCGCGGGGGACCACAGAATGAATGCGGCCCGTTTGGAACGGCCTGTACCTTTGATGGCGCTCCCGAAACCACCGCGCCGAAGCCGTCGCACGCTTCTCCGGAGCGCAATCCCGAACCCATACATCCCGTGGCGGAACGCGCGCAGTAGCGTAGCGAAGTCGTATCCCGAATCCGAACCTACGACTGCCAGGCGCAACATCGCCAGCGCAGTGGTCCGTGTTTCATGCGGTTCTTGGCCGCCAGGCCGACAGGTCGAGGGTCGATCGGGTGCCGAGATCGGCGAAGTGTTCCTCCAGCCAGCGCCCGGCTCGCGCGCGCCCGAGTTCGCGGAGCTGGTTCAGGAAACGGGGATTGGTATCGAGCTTGCTGCGAACGCTGAGACCTTTCATGACGTCTTCGGCGGCGACCCGGTGAAAATAGACGCATTTGTATCGAGGGTCCTTGACCACTCCGGCTTCGATCAGACGCGTGATATTGGCGATCGCGCCGATCTCTCGCATCAGGCTGGCGTTGAAGCTGATCTGGTTGACTCGATCGGCGATGTCCTGGGCGGTGCGCGGCACGTCGTCGCGACGTGTGGGATTGATCTGGACGACCAGAATGTCGGCAATATCCGGGCATTCGTCGATGAGCGGCTCGAGCACCGGGTTCCCCATGTAGCCGCCATCCCAGTAGTATTCGCCATCGATCTCGACGGCCGGATAGATCTGCGGCAGACAGGCTGAAGCCAGCAGCACGTCGACGGACAGCTCCTTGGCAGTGAAAATGCGCAGGCGATTGGTGCGCAGGTTGGTGGCCGAAACGTATAGTCTGATCTTCCGGCAGCGCCGCACGCAATTGAAGTCGATCGTGTTGCGCAGCACGTCCCTCAGCGGATTGATGTTGAAGGGATTGAGCTGGTAGGGCGAGAACATCTGGCCGAGCCAGTCGAACCACAGGGCGAACGGCGACCAGTCCGGGCCGAAGAGATCGAAGGGACCGGACCGCCAGAGGCTAAAGCCGCCGGCGGTTCCCATCGCTCCCCAGAACCGGGCGAGCGCCTCCCTTGCGGCCATCGCGCCGCCCTTTTCGAACCCGTCAGCCAGCACCGCCGCATTCATCGCGCCCGCACTGGTGCCGCTGATGGCGTCGATGACGAGCCGCTCGTCCTCCAGCAGTCGATCCAAGACACCCCACGTGAAGGCGCCATGGGCGCCGCCGCCCTGGAGGGCGAGGGCAATCGTCTTCTCGTTGGTTCTGCCGCGCGCCATCCGGCAACCCGCTCTATGCCTTGCAGCAGAAACCCATGACTACGCGGCGCAGCAGGAGAGCTGCTTCACGTCCTTGGTGAACGTGATCGCGGCAAGCTTCAAGCCCTCGACCATCGTCAGGTAGGGGTGGAACGTCTCGACCAGATCCTGCGCCCGCAGCCCGAAGCGGATGGCGAGCGTCGCCTCCTGGGTCACCTCGCCGGCCTCGGCGGCCAGCACGTGGGCGCCGAGTAGCTTGCCGGTGTCCGCTTCGGCCACGAGCTTGATCAGGCCCTTGGTATTCCGCGCCGCGATCGCCCGGGGCACGTTGTCGAGGGGTAGCACCACGGCGCGGACCTGCTTGCCGCTCGCCCGTGCCTGCTCCTCGGTCAGCCCAACGCTGGAAATCTGCGGATCGGTGAAGGTCACGCGCGGCAGCGGCAGCAGGTCGTAGATGCGTCCCGCCTCGGTCAGCGCGTTCTCCGCCGCGAGACTGCCAGCGTAGGCCGCCACATAGACATACATGGGGTTGCCGATGCAGTCGCCCGCCGCGAACACATCGGGGTTGTCGGTGCGCAGGAAGCGGTCGACAACGATCTCGCTCGCTTTGCCGAGCTTCACTCCCGCCCGATCGAGGCCGAAGCCGGACGTGTTCGGCCGCCGGCCCGTGGCAACGAGCAACCGTTCGGATTCAATCGAACGGGTTTGGCCGCCGATGACCGCTTCGACGACTTGGCCCGAACCGCCGCGCGTGACGCGCTGGATGCGCGCGCCGCAGATAACGGCCATCTTTTCGTCCTGGAGATAGCGGCAGAGGGCCTCGCCGATCTCCGGCTCTTCCTGCGGCGTGAGGCGCAGTCCCGCCTCGATCACCGTCACCTTGACGCCGAAGCGGTTGAAGAGCTGGGCGAGCTCGAGCCCGATCGCGCCGCCGCCGATGACGGTGAGCGTGACCGGAAGCTTGTCGAGGCTCAAGGCGGCAGTACTGTCGAGATAGCCCGACTCGGCCAGGCCGGGAATCGGCGGCGCCGCCGGTTGCGAACCGGTGGCGACTAGAATCTTACCCGCGCTCAGCGCCCGACCATTGACCGCGACGCCGCGACCGCCGGTCAGCTGGGCATGGCCCTTCACGATGGTGATGTTCGGATAGGCGCCGGCGACGTCGACGTACTTGCCCTGTCGCAAGGCGGCAACGAGTTCGTCCTTCTGCTGGATCACGCGCTGCCAGTCGCGCGGAGGTGGGCAGGCAGTCATGCCCTCGAAATTCGGATAAGCCGCATGGTAGCAGTTCTCGGCGGCGCGAATGAGCGTCTTGGACGGAACGCAGCCGATGTTGACGCAGGTGCCGCCGATCGTGCCGTGCTCGATGATGGCGACCTTCGCGCCCAGCTCGGCCCCTTTGATGGCGGCGGCGAAAGCGGTCGAGCCGCCGCCCACGATCGCGAGATCATAGTCGGCCCGCTCGGCACGGGGCACTTTGCGCCCCTCATCCAGCTCGCGACGCTTCAGCACGATGGCGCGGTAGCCGGCGTTCTCCACCGCCTTCGCGAGCGTTTCATCCGAGACCGCGGCCTCGGCCAGAACCTCCGCCTTGCCGGCCTGCCAACTCGGCAAACGAACCTCACCGACGCCATCGATCGCTGAGAGCGCCTTGCGCACATGGGCGGCGCAGCCGTCGCACGTCATGCCTTCGACCTGCATGGTGATCTGTTGGCGTTTCGGCATCATGGCCTCCTTCTGATATCAAGTCGTGACGAAGCCCGTTGGGTTCGGCGGCCACAGCCCGCACAGAATGCTGCGGCATGAGAGAGTCAGGATCGGTTTGACACCCATCAGCCGCAGCTTGCTGACCGGCTTGCCCTGCTCAAGCAATACTCTCTGTGCCCGATCCAGTCACCCTGAGCGGTGACGGGCAGCATTCTTCGCCTCCGGCGCCGGATTCGCACTCGACGGCGCGATGCTGCGGCGCGCGGCGGCGCCATTCGTCCCAGTCTGGATCGTGGCCGAAGCGCGCGAGCAAGAAATCGACGAAGGTGCGCACCTTGGCGGAGAGATGCCGGCTGTGCGGGTAGATCGCGCGGATCGCCGCCTCCGGCAGCGTGTAGTCGGTGAGCACCGGTAGCAGACGACCCGCGGTCAGCTCCGCGCCGACCGTGCAGGTCTGTTCCAGGATCAGCCCCTGTTCCGCTACCGCAGCTGCAACCAGCGCGCCCGCATTGTTGGCTCGAAGGCTCCCGGACACCCGTACGCGGTGCTCTTCCCCGTTGGGTCCGGTGAAAACCCATTCGCCAGCGTTTGGCGACGTGCTGAGGATCAGACAGTTATGCGCGGCCAAATCCGCTGGCGTGTTGGGCATGCCCCGTTTCTCGAGATAACTCAGCGCACCACATACGACGGTGCGGCACGGCGCAAGTCGACGTGCAATAAGGCTGGAATCAGGTACGGATTCTGCGCGCACGGCGAGGTCGAATCCCTCTTCGATGAGGTTGACCATGCGATCGGTCAATATGAGCTCGACCGAGACCTCGGGGTATCTTGCGGTGAAATGAGCAATCGCGGGTGCCAAGTGCAGAATGCCGAAGGAGGGCGACGCGTTGAGCTGCAGCACACCGCGGGGCACCGCCTGCTGTTCGGTTGCGGCACGCTCGGTCTCCTCGAGATCGGCAAGGAGATGCGAGCATCGCTCATAATACATCCGGCCGACTTCGGTGAGACCGACCTTGCGCGTGGTTCGGTTGAGCAGGCGGACGCCCAGCCGCGCTTCAAGGTTTTGTACGCGCACCGTCACCGCTGCCACCGACAAACCCAAACACCGCGCTGCGCTGGAGAAGCCACCACATTCGACTACCTTGGTGAAGGCCATCATGCCGTCGAAGCGGTCCATGCTAGTTGTGAACCTCAGAGGTCGTCCGGCGCGCGGCGCCCTGCTTCAATCGTCGTCACCATCATCCCCTTCACGCGAATGACCGTCCCGACTGGCTGTCTCGTGCAGCGGCGAGAGCTGCGGCGTTTCTTCCTCCATTGCCGCCGTTCTGAACCATACGTTCTGTAGTTACTACAGAGGCAAGCGGTTTCTACTCGCACCGAACCCGGCATCAACGTTCTACAAAACGGCCTCGATGGGTCAGCAGCCGTGTCCGTGCGTTATGTGGATCAATGCCTCGATCGGCGCCGTACTGCGTCGCCAAACGCAGGCAGTCGGTGCACATTGTACAGTTTTCCACTGGCGCAACGGCCGAGGTGTGGGGGCACCTCGGCCGCTGTCGATGCGGGTGAGCTAGTCCGCATCGGTCGCCGGCCGCGGACGACCGGCGATGGTTTCGACCCGTGCGTCTCGGCTCCTCGCCGAATGTGGGCTGCGGCGCGGTGAACGGTCTGTCGACAGTCGCAGCAACGGTTTGGCTCGCCGTTGCTTGCTGTTCGCGCTGGCCAGCCCAAGCGGTCTGCGTCAGCGGCAGAGAAGTACGCGCGCGAGTAGAAATCGATAATCCACGTTGCATTAAAAGGATTATTTACTCCCGCTGAAAAATGAAAGACGCGCTCGATGGTTTTGATTCTGGTTCGAGCACGAGAGAGAGAAGGTTACATCCGTTGCGCTCGACTGTTGCGGGTCGGGCACACGCCGGCACAATTGATGACGGACGCGTGCCGCACGCTTGTTGACCGACAAGATTGCAAATAACTTCTGAGTCAGGACGTGCATCCCATGGGGGTGGGTCGCCGTACCGCCTATCCACCGACTCACCCATGGAGGCACCATGAAATCAAAGCTTGACTACGCAGTTGCGCTAGCGACGACCGCGACGATTGCGCTGCTCGCGGGAGTAGCGCATGCGCAGATTACTTCCGATCGGGCAGCCGTCTGCACGACGACGACGATTAATCCGGGGCATAACAACTGCGTCATGCCGACCGCGACGGCGCCGGGCGGCGGCTCGTTCCCGGGCTCATTCCTAATTCCGGGCACGAACACCTCGTTCGCCGTGCACGGCTACGTCGAGTTGGAAATCGTGCACAAGCTGGGCCCGTATACAGGCACGGAAACTTTCAACCCTTACAGCCTTCCGCTCGAGGGCAGCGGTATCTCGGCGGCGACGGCGCAGGCGCATGCAGCGAACGGCGGCACGTCCATGGACGCCAACCTCACGCGGCCCAACATCGAAACGCGCACGCCGACGGCCTACGGTCTGCTGAAGACCTATATCGAGTTTGACTTCAACCAGACTGGTACCTCACAACTCCCCGGCAACAACGATTTGCTCCGCCTGCGTCAGGCTTACGGCACGTTGGGCCCGTGGCTCAGCGGCCAGACCCTGTCGCTGTTCGCCGATGCGCAAGCCTATGCCGATACCACTGTCGGCGAGCAGGATGCCGGCATGATGGACACCCTCGATGTCCGTCGGCCGCAGATCCGCTACACCTGGTCACTCGGCAACGGACTCTCCGTCGCGGGTTCGGTAGAGGAGCCGACCTACAACAATCCCACCGGCGGACCGTTCGCCCATGCTGCAGATGGCACGGCTGTCGCGGTCCAGAAAATCCAGCTCAGCACCAGCGTTTATTACAACTGGCCGCATGTGGTCGTGGCACCGGAGTGGGATCAGCCCTGGGGCCACGTCAAGTTCGCGGCTGCGGGCGGCGTTTATGATGCCGATACGGCACGGACTGGCGTTCTCGCGACCCAAGCGCGGCATGAGTTCGCGGGCTACGCGTTCACGCTCTCAGGTCACCTCAATACCTGGGGCAAGGACGCGCTGCGCGGCGGCGTGGTGTTTGACCACGGCGCCGCTGACTACTTGCCGGGCATGGTCGAGGCCGGGCGCGTCTACAACGACGGGACTGGCGCCTTCACGACGCTCAACGCCTGGGCGGGGTACGTTAACTACGAGCATTTCTTCACCGGCCAGTGGCGGGCCAATGCGGCCTTCGGGTACGACCACGAGTACGACACTAACCCGGGGTTCGCCAGCGCGGTCACGCTGGCATCGATCGACAAGTCCCACCTGACCAGCGAGTTGAACGTCATTTACTCGCCGGTGCCGCAGACCGACTTTGCCCTCGAATGGGACCACGGCTATCGCAAAGTGGTGTCGGGAGCGGATAGCAGGGATGACGAGATCGCCGCAGACCTCATATTCTACTTCTAGCGCAGGGGTAAACTTCACGGCCCGCTGGTTCCGTGACCAGCGGGCTTTTTGCACCTGCGCGCGTGTACGGCGCCGCTATCCGCTTTAAGATAAATTCCGCGTTTCGGCATCGCGGCGCTTCCGTTTTGGCGAACGCGGATAGGATCGTTCCCTACGCGCCGAAAAAGCGCACAGCGACCGAGGCGGGGGAACGACCTCGGTCGCAGTACGACGCGGAGGGCACTGCACTAAGATCCGCGTCGTTGCCGGCCAAGGGTTGCTGGCGTTGGCTGGGCTGTCGGCACCGGCGTCAGTCGCCGACGCTGGGTGCCGTTGCTTGGTCGCTGTAGGGACCAGCGCCATAGGAGGGCGCCGTCGCCGCACTGCTGCCTGCCGTTGCCTGCTGCTGTTGCTGCACCTGCTGATCGGCTAGCGCCCCCTGAGCCAACGGTGCGGTCAGGACGGCGGCGAGAACGAATGCACGCAGAATCGAGAACGTGCGCATGAGATTTCTCCTTTCACGTTGGCAAGACGGGGGTTACTCGCCTTGCCTCTCTGAAACAGAGATACGCGCGCGCGTCCAAATTGATAATCAACGAGATGTTGGAAGGACTATTCACCGGTTCTGAAAAATGAATTCAGAACCTCGATGCTGGGGCCTTCCGATAACGCCATCGGTTCGGCCCGTTCCGGTGAACTGACGTCCTGGAACGTGCCGCTCCTTGCCGGCCCTCAACACTCCGTCTATGATCTGTATCAATTACAGGTTTGAGGGCGGCAATGCCGAGCCATGTTGTCGAACGTCAGGAACCGCTGACCCGCGGCGAGCTCGCCGATCGGATCGGCTGCAACATCGAGACGATCAGGTATTATGAGCAGGCCGGACTTCTTCCGCCGCCGCCGCGCAGCCAGGGCGGCCATCGGCTCTACGGGCAGGAGCTCATCAAGCGGCTGAACTTCGTGCGGCGCAGCCGCGACTTGGGGTTCACGCTGGAGGAAATCCGCGGGCTGCTGCGCCTGGTGGATGGCCGCAAATACACCTGCGCACAGATCGAGGCGCTGGCTCGGGATCACGTGCAGGAGATCGGGCGCAAGATTTCGGATCTCAGGAAGCTCAAGAACGTCCTGGACTCGATGGCATCGCAGTGCAGCCGAGGCAAGGTGCCGGCATGCCCGATCATCGACGCGCTGTTCGATGCGCGCCTCTCGCCCGCGTTGCGGCCTCGCCGTCAATCGTTGCCAGGCGCGCGATCGGCGAAGAGCGTCCTGGCGAAATCCAACAGCGGCCGGCGCTAACCTTTTGTTGGCTGGCGCGAGCGACTTTTGTCGGGCGTGGAAAACCGCTAGGCCCTGAAGTACCTGTTTTTTGACCGGCTTCTTCCGAAACCCGTGAGAGAAGGGGCATCATGGCAAGACAATACGATCTCGTCGTCATCGGCACCGGCACCGCCGCTTCGGTCGCTGCCCATCGCTGCCGCAGCGCCGGCTGGCGCGTCGCGATGACCGATCACCTGCCGTTCGGCGGCACCTGCGTGTTGCGCGGCTGCGATCCCAAGAAGGTCTTGGTGGGCGTGGCCGAGACACTCGATCAGGATCGACGGATGCGCGGCAAAGGCATCGGTGGCGGCGAGGCGGCGATCGACTGGCGTGCGCTGATGGCGTTCAAGCGGAGCTTCACCGAGCCGGTACCGCACCGGCGGGAAGAGGGTTTTGCGAAAAACGGAATCGACGCCTTCCACGGTCGCGCGCGTTTCCGCGGCCCGCACCGGATCGAAGTGGCCGGCGAGCTCCTCGAAGCGCGGTTCATTCTGATCGCCGCCGGGGCCGTGCCGATGCGCCTCGGCATTCCCGGCGAAGAACATCTTGCAACCAGCACCGACTTTCTCGAGCTCGAAGAGTTGCCGCGACGGATCGTGCTGGTCGGCGGCGGTTATATCGCGGCGGAGTTTTCGCATATTGCCGCCCGCGCCGGCGCCGAGGTGACGGTCCTCGAGCAGATGGACCGCATCCTGCCGCAATTCGATCCGGATCTCGTCGGGTGGCTCAGGGAGAAGTCCACAAGTTTGGGCATCGATCTCCGCCTCGGGACCCGGGTGGAGGCCATCGAGAAGACGGCAACCGGATTCCGCGCCATTATCGCTTCCGACGGCGCGCCATCGAGTCTTGAGGCGGATATCGTCGTCCACGCTGCCGGACGGGTGCCGGATCTCGATCCGCTCGATCTCGGAGCCGGCGGCATCGAGCGTGACGGGCGCCGCCTGAGGCTCAACGAATTCCTGCAGAGCACCTCCAATCCGGCGGTCTACGCCGCGGGCGACGCCGCAGCGAGCGGCCCGCCTCTGACACCTGTCGCGAGTCATGATGCAAAGGTGGTGGCCGCGAACATGCTCGGGGGCAACGGCGAAAGGCCGAATTACCGGGGCGTGCCCAGCATCGTCTTTACCATTCCGCCGCTCGCGCGGGTCGGGCTGCTCGAGGACGAGGCACGCAAGCAGAATCTCCGCTTCCGTATTCGGCACGAGAAAACCGCCGGCTGGTACACGGCGCGACGGCTCGCCGAAGACTGCGCCGGCTTCAAGGTTCTCATCGAGGAAGGGACCGAACGCATTCTCGGCGCGCATCTCATCGGTCCGCACGCCGAGGACGTGATCAATCTCTTCGGCTTGGCGATCCGGACAGGACTCGCGGCCGATCACGTGAAGGCGGCTATCTTCGGCTATCCGACGGCCGCTTCGGACATCGGGTACATGCTGTAGACGGTCGATACGGGGAGAGAGCGTGGAGTTCGTCGAACATTAATCGCCGGATCGCCGAAATTGGCTGGGCGTGAATCCGGTCAACGGCGAAAGTTCGCCGTGAAATGGGTCGGGCTTGAGAAGTCCGCGGCGTTGGCGTTCTCACCGACGGACATCTCCACATCGCGCAGCGCCCCTTGGTCGCAGGAGAGCGCGGTGGGGAGCAATTAACGGCCGTTGCCAATCTTCCGTAAGGGTTGGATACAATGTTTCCAATGGTTCACGCAGCCGCCCGGAACAGCAATTTAAGATGGTTGCGCTCCCGTGCAACCATCTTGATTTACTCACCATAAGTCGGCGCTCGTGCGCCAAAGAAACCCCGGCTTAAGAGTGGCGACGTGTACGTAGCTGGGCGTGCGACCACGTAGATAAAGGCGATTGCCAATTTGCCAAGAAGGAAGATCCTGACGTCCTAACTGTTAGACAACTCACCCGTTTGTCGACCACCAGTGCGGACCCGGTCAGGGGCGCATTCCATTGCCAACGGCCGAGAGGCGATTCGCGGGTGGGAGGGAATGATCGGTCAGAAGCTGTACTGATGAGCACCGGATTGTCCCAAACCGATGAAAGAAAAGGCCCGCAGAGGGTGCGGAGCTGGCCGCGAACGAAGAGGCGACCGCTGTCGTGCGAGTGATGTCATCGGATACCATTCTGGCGATGCATCGCGACGAAATCGAGCGCCACTTTCCGCTCCAGGCGAGAGCGCTTTTAATTCGAATACCCGAAGCCGCGGCAATTACCGGCTTGCCGCCATCACTACTGCGGAAGTCCTTTATGTGCGAAGAAAAGCGGCCCAAGAACGTTCCACCGCCACCTCCCCACAAGCGAATTGGCCGCGCGATATACATTCTCGCTCGTGAGCTCCCGGTATGGATCGAGCGCTTTGGGAGACCGCCGGCCGATCTGGAGCATATAAAACAGAGGCGCCGCGGGCGGCCCACTGTCGCCGAACGAATGATTCAGCGCCAACGCGACCCAGGCTAATTCGGACACATCCCCGCGTTCTGATCTAGGTACTGCTCCGGCACAATTGCTTTAGCGGCTCACGTCTCGCACACGCCCCGGATTCAATTTTCCGCCGGGCAGTCTTGCGCCCAATCGATCGGCGCGCAAATGCGTGTAGCGCGTCAGCATGGCCGGCGTGAGATGGCCAGTTATAGCCATGATTTCATTGTCCCGAAGATCGGTGAGTTCGAATAGACGAGAAATCCCCTCGTGTCGAAGATCATGCCAGCGCAAGTTGGGAAAGCCGTTTCCTAGTGCTTCGTAGAATGCATGAAGGATCCCGCGTCCGGTGCCCACGGGAAGCACACGATGTAACTGGATTTTTCCACTCTCGCCTTGCGGTCGTAGCGACTTGAGTGCAACAACGGCGCGCTTGGAAAGCGGCACCCGGCGCGGCCTGTCATTCTTGGTCTTCGGCAAATCGACGTGTGGATATGGGCCGGTGAGCTTGACCTGGTCCCAAGTCAGGCCCACGAGTTCGCTCTGCCGAACGCATGTTTCGATCGAAATGATGATCGCCGCCTTGAGCCAGGAGCGAGAGTTCTCGGCGGCTGCCAGGAGGCGCTTTCCCTCTGCTTCGGTTAAGCGGCGATTACGGCCCTCCGGCTTGCCCGGCCGAACGCCTGGTTTCACCGGATTATCGATGGGAATCCTATGCGCTCGCGCCCACGTCTGAATCAGTTTGGAGAGGACATTGAGCCGGTGAATGACAGTTTGCGCGCTACATTCGGCGTTAGGGCCGCATTGGTCACCATCCGCGGCATTCGCTTGATCGAGGACCTCCCGGCGCCATTCGATCAGGTCCCAATCATGGATCGAAACAAGCGACCAAGAACCGTATTTGCTCGCTTTCCAGTAGGCAAGTTTCGACGCGAAATTTTTTGCGTTACCGCCGTTCCCGATCAATTTGTTGTCGATCATCCAATCGCACGCCTGTGCGAGCGTCGTGCGGCGCGCGAGCTTCACGTCAACGAATTCGTCGCCCGTCACCTTGCCTTCGATGATGCGCTGCCATTCGCGCGCGGCACTTAGCGATTCAAACGTCCGGCTTTGATAAATGCTGTTGCGTCTGACCTGGACGCGGAATTGATGCGGCCCGCGAACCTGGATGGTGGACGGCATGCTGCAACCCCTTGAAAAAACGAGGGGTTAATTGTGCCAAATCGTGCCAAAAAAGGCAATTCTCTGTTAGCCGATTTCATAAACCATTGAAAATATTGGAGCGGGTGAAGGGAATCGAACCCTCGTCGTAAGCTTGGGAAGCTTCTGCTCTACCATTGAGCTACACCCGCGTCCGCGGGGCGAACGCGCCGGCCGAATTAAAGCCGATGCCGCGGGAGCGTTCAAGCAGGCCGGGTCGGTGCTTGGGCGGTGCCGCGCGGGCGTGTTAACCTCGGCAAATTCGGATAGGGAGGCTGCCGATGGAGAGGCTGCCGAAGTTCGGCCTGTCGCGCGCCGCGATGTTGAAGCGCATCGCGCGCTTCAGGGATATCAAGGGATCGGATGGCGGCCTGCCCGACAGCAAGATGCCCGGCTGCGAGCGCATTCTCTACAACGTGATCGGCTTCCAGCCGCCCGAGACCGATAACGCGGCGGCAACGTCGCCGGTGGGCGACGATGCGGCGCGGCTCTCGGCGATTCCGATATCCGAGGGCTTCAATCTCGGCTACTGCAAGGCCAAGCCGGGCCACGGCCCGATGATGCACAACCACGACACCAATGAAACCTTCATTCCGATGACCGGCCGCTGGCGCTGCTCCTGGGAAAACGAGTCCGGCGAGGTCGAACATGTCGACCTCGATCCTTACGACGTGATCTCGTTTCCCGCCGGTGCGATCCGCCGCTTCGAATGCGTGACGCCGGGCGATCCCAACAAGGAATATGTGCTGATGTTCGTGATCGGCGGCGACGCACCGCAGGCGGAATTCACCGATCATGCGATGCGTGAGCTCGAACTTGCCGGCGTCTGGCCGGCACAAGGAGTTTGAATGCCGGGTGCCACCAAAATCACCGATCAGCTCACCGTGTCGGACCAGATCAGCTTGGCCGATGTCGCCGAGCTCGCCAAGCAGGGCTTCGCGTCGATCATCAACAACCGGCCCGATGGCGAAGAGCCCGGCCAGCCCGATCACGAGACGATCGCGGCCGAAGCCAAGAGGCACGGCCTCGCATATCACTACATCCCGGTCGTCACTGGCAACATCACGCGCAACGACGTCGTGCAGTTCCAGAAGGCGATCCTGCGCGACGGCCCGGCCTTCGCCCATTGCCGCAGCGGCACGCGCTGTTACTTGCTGTGGGGCCTGTCGCGCGCACTCTATGACGGCGACAGCTCGCTCACGCTCGTCGCCGAGGCCGCGCGCAAGGGCTATGACCTGCGCGTCCTGCCCGCGCTGGTCGAAAAGCTCGAGAACGAGAAGGGCACCTAGCCGCGCCAGCGGAGGAGACGACGCTCGATCCAGCCGGTGAGCGCGAAGAGCAGCAGCACGAACGCCATGATGAGCAGCACCAGCGCGAACATCAGCGCGGCGTTGTAGCTGCTCTGGGCAAACGACAGCAGATAGCCGAGGCCCTTGGTCGCCGCGACGAACTCGCCGACCACCGCGCCGGTGAAGGCGAAGCCGACGGCGACCTTGAGATTGCCGAGAATCCACGACACCACCGACGGGCCATAGACCTCGCGCAGCAGGGCGCCGCGACCGCCGCCGAGCGTGACGACGCGCTCGACGAGACGGCGGTCGACCTCGCGGATGCCGGTGAAGAC
>DATKQE010000064.1:0-49922 GCA_035532935.1 Allostellaceae bacterium | reverse complement strand
CGATGCGCTGATGGATCGCGGTATGGATCGTCTCCTTGTCCGCGCTCTCGATTGGCATAGCGACGGTCTTGCCGCCGCGCTCCCGCATCGCGAGCACCGGAACCTTGCCAACCGTGCCACGTCCAGCATGGAGTTTCTTGTTGCCGTGCTTGTTGGCTTCCTTCCCGCCAACATAGGTTTCGTCGATTTCGATGATCCCGTGCAACGTGGTAAGATCATCGCCGCACGCTTCGCGGAGCCGGTGGAGGACAAACCAAGCCGACTTTTGCGTGATCCCGATTTCCTTGGCGAGCTGCATGGACGAGATGCCCTTGCGCGCTGTCACGAGCAGGTACATCGCGTAAATCCACTTATGCAACGGAACGTGCGACCGCTCGAAAATAGTGCCGGTGCGGACGGTGAAATCTTCCTTGCATTGGTTGCAACGGTAGAAGCCGCCAGCCCGCGCTGTGATACGCTCGCCGAGACCGCATACCGGGCAGCGCGGCCCGTTCGGCCAAAGGCGACCTTCCAGGTACACCCGCGCGGTTTCCTGATCCGGGAACATCTCGAAAAGCTGGAAGGTGGAAATGGTGGACTTGCTCATGGTCTGCGCCTCGTTCGATGGCTAGAATGTAGCCGATTAGAGCGAGGGAGTCAAGTATATAATTCCCAAAAAAAAGGGGGTGCGATTTTCATCGCACCCCAATGACTGCCTCAAGGGCGTGGCGCCAGCCGGGAGGCTTTAGCTGGGGCCGCGCTGCAATCAGCTACAGCCGCTAGTGCTGCCGCATGTGTCGCATTTGAGGCAGGTTCCGTTGCGCACGAGGGTGAAATTGCCGCATTCGGTGCAACTGTCGCCCTCGTATCCCTTGAGGCGGGCGGCGCGGATGCGCTCAATCCGAACGTCGGGCTCGGCCAGCATCATTCCGGCCTGGAGCTCGGCGGCGACGCTCGCCACGGCCAGCCCGGCCGCCATCTCGGCGCCGCCGCCGGCGCGGCCGGTGACGCCGGATTGGCCGGCGCCGCCCTGCAGCACCGTGAGCTTGCTGCGCAGGAATCCGGTCGAGGTGACGCGCTGCATGACGGCGGCCACGTCCGGCCGGCCGCCGCCATCCGGCAGGTTTGACTCGATGCTGCCGTTCCCGACCGTGTCCGGCAGCACGTCGCCCGGCTGTACGTGGGCGAGATCGTTGCGGCCGAGATAGGAGATCGCGAGCTCGCGGAAGATGTAGTCGAGCAGCGATGTCGCCATTTTGATGGCATCGTTGCCCTCGACCACGCCGGCGGGCTCGAAGCGGGTAAAGGTATAGGCCTCGACGAATTCCTCGAGCGGCACGCCGTATTGCAGACCGATCGAGATGGCGATGGCGAAATTGTTCATCAGCGAGCGGAAGGCGGAGCCTTCCTTGTGCATGTCGAGGAACACCTCGGCGAGTGTGCCGTCCTCGTACTCGCCGGTGCGCAGATAGACCTTGTGGCCGCCGACGATCGCCTTCTGGGTATAGCCCTTGCGACGCTGCGGCAGGCGGCGGCGATCGCTGCGCTGCGTCCGCTCGACGATGCGCTCGACCACGCGCTCGACGATGCGCTCGGCGACGACCGGGACGCGTGCCGCCGGCGGACGGTCGAGGAGATCGGCCAGCGCGTCGTCATCATCGGCCGCGTCGAACAACGCCGACTGGAGCGGCTGCGACAGTTTCGAGCCGTCGCGGTAGAGCGCGTTCGCCTTGAGCGCGAGCCGCCAGGACAGCATATAGGCGTCCTTGCAGTCCTCGACGGTAGCGGCGTTGGACATGTTGATGGTCTTGGAGATCGCGCCCGAGATGAAGGGCTGTGCTGCGGCGATCATGCGGATGTGGCTATCCACCGAGAGGCAGCGCTTGCCGATGCGGCCGCAAGGATTGGCGCAGTCGAACACGGCGAGATGCTCGGACTTCAGATGCGGCGCGCCTTCGAGCGTCATGGCGCCGCAGCAATAGGTGTTCGCCGCTTCGATCTCGGCCTTGGTGAAGCCCAGCGCCACGAGCATGTCGAAGCCCGGATCCGCCATCTGCGTGTCGGTGAAGCCGAAGGCCGCCTTGCAGAATTCCTCGCCGAGCGTCCACTTGTTGAAGGCGAACTTGATGTCGAAGGCGGCGGCGAGCGCCGGCTCCAGCACCTCGATCGCTCCGTCGGTGAAGCCCTTGGCCTTGAGCTGGCGATGGTTGAGCGCCGGCGCGTCCTTGAGCGTGCCGTGGCCCACGGCGTAACGAGTGATCGCCTCGATTGCCGCAGCATCGTAGCCGAGCGTGCGCAGCGCCTCGGGCACGCCGTGGTTGATGATGCGGAAATAGCCGCCGCCCGCGAGCTTCTTGAACTTGACCAGGGCGAAATCGGGCTCGATGCCGGTGGTATCGCAATCCATCACGAGGCCGGTCGTCCCGGTCGGCGCGATCACCGTGGCCTGCGCATTGCGATAGCCGTGCCGCTCGCCCAGCGCGAGCGCGCGATCCCAGGCGCTGCGCGCGGCCGCGACCAGCGCCGGATCGGGGCATGCGCCCGCGTCGAGCGCAACCGGCGGAATCGACAGCTGTTCGTAGCCGCCGCTCTCCCCATAGGCCGCGCGGCGATGATTGCGGATCACCCGCAACATCGCCTCGCGGTTTTTGGCGAAGCCGGCGAAGGAACCGAGTTCCGCCGCCATCTCCGCCGAGGTCGCATAAGCCGTGCCGGTCACGATGGCGGTGAGCGCCGCCGTCAGCGCGCGGCCCGCGTCGCTGTCATAGGGTAGCCCGCACGCCATCAACAGGCCGCCGACATTGGCATAGCCCAGGCCCAGCGTGCGGTAGTCGTAGGAGAGTTGGGCGATGTCGCGCGACGGGAACTGCGCCATCAGCACCGAGATCTCGAGCGTGATCGTCCACAGCCGCACCGCGTGCTCGTAGGCGGGAATGTCGTAGGTTCCGTCGGTGCGCCGGAACGCCAGCAGGTTGAGCGACGCGAGATTGCACGCCGTGTCGTCGAGGAACATGTATTCCGAGCACGGGTTCGAGGCGTTGATGCGTCCGCTCTCGGGGCAGGTGTGCCATTCGTTGATGGCGGTGTCGAACTGCACGCCCGGATCGGCGCTCGCCCAGGCGGCGTTGGCGATCTTGTCCCACAGTTCGCGCGCCTTGAGCGTCTTCGCGACCTTGCCGTCGGTGCGCCGCTTGAGGTGCCATTCGCCGTCATCGCGCACGCGCTCGAGGAAGTCGTTGGTCAATCGCACCGAGTTGTTGGAATTCTGGCCCGAGACCGTGAGATAGGCGTCGCTGTCCCAATCCGTATCGTAGGTGCGGAAGTCGATCGTGGCATAGCCTTGCGCCGCGAACTGGATCACGCGCTGCACATAGTTCTCGGGGATCATGGCGCGCCGGGCCGCGCGGATCTCGCGCTTGAGCGCGGCATTCTGCGCCGGATCGAACCGGCCGGCGCCGAGCGCTGCCGTCTCGGGAAGATGACAGGCGGCCATGATGAGGTTGAGGTGCTTCTGGGCAAGCTTCGAGCCGGCGACGAGCGCCGCCACTTTCTGCTCCTCGATCACCTTCCATTCGACATAGGCCTCGATGTCCGGATGATCGACGTCGACCGTGACCATCTTGGCCGCGCGCCGCGTGGTGCCGCCCGACTTGATCGCGCCGGCGGCGCGGTCGCCGATCTTGAGGAAGCTCATCAGGCCCGACGAGCGTCCCCCGCCCGACAGCCGCTCGCCCTCGCCCCGCACCTTGGAGAAGTTGGAGCCGCTGCCCGAGCCGTATTTGAAGATGCGCGCCTCGCGCACCCACAGATCCATGATCCCGCCTTCGTTGACGAGATCGTCATTGACGGACTGGATGAAGCAAGCATGCGGCTGCGGATGCTCGTAGGCGCTTTCCGACGCCTTGAGCGCGCCGGTCTTGTAGTCGACATAGAAATGCCCTTGCGCCGGGCCGTCGATCCCATAGGCCCAGTGCAGGCCGGTGTTGAACCATTGCGGCGAGTTGGGCACGCCCATCTGCTGGCACAGCATGAAGCAGATTTCGTCGTAATAGGCGCGCGCGTCGTCCTCGCTGTCGAAATATCCGCCCTTCCAGCCCCAATAGGTCCAGGTACCGGCGAGGCGGTGGAACACCTCCTTGGCGCTACGCTCGGATGCGCCGCGCTGGTTCGCCGGCAGGGCGGCCAGCGCCGCCGTGTCCGCCTCATGCCGCCACAGCCAAGCCGGCACGTCCGCCTCGACCACCGGCCTCAGACGGGACGGAATGCCGGCCTTGCGAAAATATTTCTGGGCGAGAATATCGCAGGCCACCTGGCTCCACTGCGCCGGCACCTCGACGTCGGGCTGATGGAACACGCGCGAGCCGTCGGGGTTGCGGATCTCGCTCGTGGCAGACCGGAATGCGATGCCGTGATAGGGTTCCTGGCCCGTCACCGTGAACCGACGCTCGATCCGCATTGCCCCCGCCCCTCAATCTGCGATTCCCACCCTGCCGCCACCCGAACGCTAGATATTGGGGTCAACAGCAGCCAGGACGCAAAGTGTTGTACTGAACGCGGCGGCTTGCAATGGAAATGTCGGGCTACCCGAAAAATTTAATGAAATTAAATTGCCTGGCGGCGTCAGCGGCCGTGTTCGGCCGGCGTCGGGGATGACTTCCCGTCCGCGCCGGCCACGGGCACAGGGTCCGGCGGCCCGGCGCGGTGAATTGACATTCCTCCGGACGGGTCTTCTACTCGTGCGCAAGGGCGCGAAGGCGCCGGCGAGGAGGGTGCGATGAGGATCTGCTGGTTCAACGACAATCGCCTGGGCGTGGTGAAGGGCGACCGCGTCTTCGACGCGAGCAAGGCGCTCGAGAAGCTGCCGCTGCCCCGCTATCCGTATCCGCCCAAAGGCGATCCGCTCATCGCCAATCTCGATCGTCTGAAACCGGACATTCTTGCGGCGGCCGAAGGCGCAGCCTCGTTCGCGGTGAGCGCGGTCAAGTTCCTGAGCCCGGTCGCGGCACCGACCAAGATCATCGGCACGCCGACCAACTATCACGACCACATCGCCGAGGCCGACCAGCAGCGCGAGGTGTTCGGCCGGCGCTATTCCGGTTCGATCGAGGAGCAGGGCCTGTTCCTCAAATCGACCAGCGCGCTCGTCGGCCCGGGCGAGGGGATACGGCTGCGCTTTCCCGAGCGCCGCACCGACCACGAGATGGAACTGGGGGTCATCATCGGCCGCCAGGCTTCCAACATCCGCAAGGAGGATGCGCTCAAATACGTCGCCGGCTATTCGATCGCGCTCGACATGGTCGTGCGCGGCACGCAGGACCGGAGCTTCCGCAAGTCGATCGACACCTACGCCGTCCTTGGCCCCTGGCTCGTCACCGCGGACGAGGTGCCCGATCCGCAGAATCTCGACTTCTTCCTCGCCGTCAACGGCGAGGTAAAGCAGAAGTCGAACACCAAACTCATGATCATGGATCTGGTGACGCAGATCTCCTGGGCTTCGACCTATTACACGCTGTGGCCCGGCGACATCATCATGAGCGGCACCTGCGCCGGCGTGAGCCAGGTGAAGCCCGGCGACGTAATGCATTGCGAGATCGACAAGGTCGCGAGCTGCGACGTGCGCATCCTCGGCGCGGAATAGCGGGCGGGGAGAGCCGATGGCTGTCACCGCGGCGAATTTACGGCACAGCGCCGGGCTGACGGACGGGGGCGTCTATTTCGATTGCCTCGATCCGGCTTCGGGCGCGACGCGGCCAACGATCATCATGATCCATGGCGGCGCGCATACCGGCAGCTGCTATCTGCGCACCGCCGACGGCGGTCCGGGCTGGGCCTATGCGTTCGCCGCGCGCGGCCATCGCGTCGTCGTGCCCGACTGGCCCGGCTGTGGCCGCAGCGGCTTCGTCGCCCCGGACCGGCTGACCGGCGAGACGGTCGTGCACGGCCTCGGGACGCTGGTGGCGTCGCTGCCGCCGCCGCTCGTCCTGATGACGCATTCGATGTCGGGCGCCTTCGGCTGGCGTCTCCTCGAGCTCTACGCCGCGCGCATCGCCCGGGTCGTTGCCGTCGCCCCGGCGCCGCCGGGCAACATCCAGCCGGAGCCCGAAGTGCTCGATGAAAGCGACGCCGCGGTCGTCTTCAAGAACGGTGCGCAGCGTATCCGCCTCGACAAGAATGCGCTTTCCGTCGCCGACCGCGACTTCGTCGAGCACAAGCTCGTCGGCGATGGCCGCTTCTTCCCGCGCGATCGGATCGACGCCTATACCGCCTCGCTCCTGCCGATCGCGCCGCGGCTTCTTTACGAGCGGCGCAACATCAACGGCAGCCAGGTGCGCGTGCGCGACGTTGCGGCCTTGCGCGACAAGCGCGTCTTGGTGCTGACCGGAACCAACGATCTCGATCACACGCGCGACGCCGACGGGGCGATCGTCGCCTGGCTGACGGCGGCGGGCGCGGCGGTGGACTTCGTCTATCTCGGCGACCGCGGCATCGTCGGCAACGGCCACATGCTGATGCTGGAGCAGAACAGCGACGCCGTCGCCGCGCTCGTCCTCGACTGGCTCGAGCGCGCGTGATCGCATGATCGCGCCGCGGCGTTTATTCCCGCGCCGGCAGGCCGAACACCTCTTCCGGTTCGGACAGTCCCCGCACCGGGTGAAATCCCAGTGAGACCAGCGGAAGCGCGCAGATCTTGGCGAATTCGTGCGACATCACCAGCGGCCGGTCGAGCCGTTTGGTCAGGCTCTCGAGGCGGCAGGCGAGATTGACGGCGGGGCCGATGACGGTGAAATCGAGCCGGTCGGCGGCGCCGACATTGCCGTAGGTGACAGTGCCGACGTGGAGCCCGACGCCGATGCGGATGGCCGGCTGATTGGCGTCGAGGCGCTGCAGGTTGATCGCTTCGAGCCGCGCCAGCGCTTCCTCGGCCGCCGCGAGCGCCGCCCGCGCCGTGTCGCGCTCGGCCGCCGCGCCAAGCTCGAAGAACGCCAGCACCCCGTCGCCGACGAATTTCAGCACCTCGCCGCCATGCGCCTCGATCGGCGAGGTGACGGCGTCGAAATACTCGTCGAGCAGCGCGATCAGCTCGCCCGAGGGCAGCCGGTCCGACAGCGCCGTGAAGCCGCGCAGATCCGTCGCCAGCAGCATGCCGCGAACGTGCTGGCCCTCGCTGCGGCGGATCTCGCCGTTGAGGATGTGGCGCCCGATCGTCCGGCCGAGATAGGTGTCGAGCACGTTCGCCATCACCTTCCGCATCGCCTTCGCTTCGACCACCACGCCGAGCGCCGGCAGCGACTTCTTGATCTCGGCGACGTGTGCGTCGGTGAAGCCGCCGGGCCTGTCGGTCGTCCACGTCACGACCTGGTGGCGGCGGCCGAGAAAGGTGAGGGGACAGGCGAGATAATCGGTGCCGCCCGCTGCGCGCAGCGCGACCAACAGCGGGAAGCGCGCGGCCGCCGGCTCGTCGAGCCGGTAGCGCACGGTCTCGCCGCGCTCCATTGCCGGGCGCATCGGACTGTCGAGATAGTCCGAGCTCAGACCCGCGCCATGGCGAATATGCACCTCCTCGACGAATTCGCGATCGCGCCACCAGCGCAACCCATAGCCGAGAAACTGCGGATGCAGTGTCGACAGCGACAGCGTCGCGCGCCACAGCGGAATGCCCTCACCGATGAGGCGCCAGCAATATTTGTCGGCGAGTTCGGCATTGTCCTTGGTGCGGTGACCGTCCGTCAGCAGCCAGTGCACGACGTCGTCGCCGACAATCGGCCGGCCGTGGCAGCGATAATGCGCCTCCCAGGAGAACAGGCTGTCGCTGTCCGCGGCGGTCGGTTGCGGGTCGGCGGTGAGGCTCATCGCGCGGCGCGGTCCTCGGGCGAGCGTTTCGCGCATCCTAGCCCGCTATCCGCCCGCCGTCATCGTGCGGCGTGCCGACGCACGCGCCCAGGCTGGACGGCGGCGGAGCGCGGTGCCATAGTCACGCCCGATTTTTCCGCCATCCTAGGGGACGGATGCTCCGGCGCGGAGTTTGCGACGGGCTCCCGGGCGCGCATGACGATCGGCACACGACTCCTCACTTGGCTGCGCGGCGAACTGGTCGGCACCGACGCGACCGGCAACCGCTATTACCGCGACCGGCGGCACGTGGCGCTCGAACGCGGCGGTGGCCGCGCCAGCCGCGAGCGCCGATGGGTGCTTTACAACGGCGTGGCCGAGGCCTCGTGCGTGCCGCCGGAATGGCATGCCTGGCTGCATCACACCGTCGACGCGTCGCCCTTGGCGGCGGCGCGGCCGCTTTATCGCTGGGAAAAGCCGCACCAGCCCAATCTTACCGGCACTCCCTTGGCCTACCGCCCGCCCGGCTCGGTGCTGCTCGGCGGCGCGCGGCCCCACGCCACCGGCGATTACGAGCCGTGGCGGCCCGACGGCCCCGACGCCGACGAGTCGCCGCGCGCCGAGGGGAGCCGGCCGTGAACCGCAACGCCGTCGAGACAGTGATGGGCGCAGTCGTGCTCATCGCCGCCGCACTGTTCCTGTTCTTTGCGTATACCACGAGCCAGGTGCGCGCCGTATCGGGCTACGAGTTGACGGCGCGCTTCAACCGGGTCGAGGGATTGCGCGACGGCAGCGATGTCCGCATCAGCGGCATCAAGGTCGGTTCGGTGGTGTCGCAGGAACTCGACCCCAAGACCTTCGTCGCGGTGGTGCGGCTCAGCCTCGAGCCCGACATCCAGCTGCCGGTCGATACCGTGGCGACCATCACGTCGGCGGGACTGTTCAGCGACAACTATGTCTCGCTCGAGCCCGGCAACGAGGACGCGACGATCAAGCCCGGCGGCCAGATCGATCACACCCAGTCGCCGATGGATCTGCAGTCGCTCATTGGCCAATACATCTTCAGCCAGCAGAGCTCGCAGAAGAAGAATGAACCCGGCGCCCCGGCCAAATAACGCGCGCGGCGCGGGGCAGCGCTGGGATCCGGAGCGGTATCGCCGCAATGCCGGCTTCGTCGCCGCCTATGGCGATTCGGTGCTGGAAATGCTGGCGCCGCGGCAGGGCGAGCGCATTCTCGATCTCGGCTGCGGCGAAGGCGCGCTGACGGTGCGGATCGCCGAGCGGGTCGGCGCTGCCGGCGTCGTCGGTGTCGATGCCAGCGCCGAGCAGGTCGCCGCCTGCCGCGCCCGCGGGCTCGAGGCCCGGGTGATGGACGGTGCGCGGCTGACGTTCGACGCGGCGTTCGACGCCGTGTTCTCCAACGCCGCGCTGCATTGGATGAAGGACCTGGACGCCGTGATCGACGGCGTGTGGCGCGCGCTCCGGCCGGGCGGGCGGTTCATCGCCGAATGCGGCGGTGCCGGCAACGTCGCGACGGTGCGGGGCGCGCTGCTCGGCGCTCTGGCGCGGCGCGGCATCGACGGCGGCGCCTGCGATCCGTGGTATTTCCCTTCGGTTGCGGACGGCCGCGCCCGGCTCGAGCGCCGCGGATTCGCCGTACACTCGATCGCGCTGATGCCGCGTCCGACCGTGCTGCCGGGCGCGCTGGCCGACTGGCTCGACACCTTCGCCGAGAGCTTCCTCGCGGGCCTGTCCGAGGCGCAGCGCAATGATGTAAAAGGAGAGATCGAGGGGGAACTTCGAGGCCGTCTTTGTGGTTCTGAGGGGATCTGGACCGTGGATTACGTGCGGCTCCGCTTCGCCGCGCTAAAGCCGGGGCCGTGATGCCGGGTCGGCGTCGCGGCAGGATGCTCGATCGATTTCTGTGAAAAATGTCGCAACCATTTATTATTAAACGACAAAATTTTGTTATTCCCGGGCTGGCTATGGCGCTGGGGTTCGTCCTGGCCGCGGCGGCACCGGCCGGGGCCGAGACCATCGCCGTGCTGCAGGGCCTCGACAAGACCACGGCGCGGGTCTCGACCTTCGACGCGCCGGTCGGCAAGACCGTCCAGTTCGGCACGCTGAACATCACCGTGCGCGCCTGTTACAAGCGGCCGCCCGAGGATCCACCCGAGACCGCCGCCTTCCTGATCGTCGACGAAATTCGTCCCAGCAACACGGCCCCCGAGATCAAACACGTATTCAGCGGCTGGATGTTCGCCTCGAGCCCCGCCGTCTCGGCGATGGAGGACCCGGTCTACGACATCACGGTGCTCGACTGCAAAACCGACGCCACGGCCGCGCCGTCGAGCGGGCCGGCGGCGAAATAGGCCTGCTGCGCCAGCGCCCGGTCGAGCCGGCGGTGATAGGCGGCGCGCGTGATCTCGATCGCGCCGAAGCGCTGGAGATGCGTGGTGAGGAACTGGGTATCGAGCAACTGGAACCCGCCGGTCCGGAGTAGCGCCACGAGATGGGCGAGCGCTACCTTGCTCGCGTCGGTCATGCGGCTGAACATGCTCTCGCCGAAGAAGGCGGCGCCGAGCGCGACACCGTAAAGCCCGCCGACCAGCGCGCCATCGTGCCGGACCTCGACGCTGTGGGCATAGCCCTGGCGGTGCAGCGCGACGTAAAGCCGCATGATCTCGTCGTTGATCCAGGTCTTGGGGCGCTCCGCGGTGGGTTCGGCGCAGGCGTGGATGACGGCGAGGAAGTCGCTGTTGCAGGCGACGGCGAAACGGTCGCTCCGCAATGTCCGCCGCATCCGGTGCGGCAGGTGGAACTGTTCCAGCGGCAGGATGCCGCGGCGCTCGGGATCGACCCAGAACAGCTCGGGGTCCTCGGCCGACTCGGCCATCGGGAACAGGCCGGCGGCATAGGCGCGCAGCAGCAGCGCCGGGGTCAACGCGGTCATGACGCGGCAAGAAGCCGCTCGAGCCAACCAATATCGTAGCGGCCGGCGACGAAGTCGGGCTCGACGATGAGGCGCTGATGCAGGGCGATGGTGGTATCGATCCCGGCGATGACGAATTCCTCGAGCGCGCGCGCCATGCGCATCAGCCCGTCGGCGCGGCTCGCGGCGTGGACGACGAGCTTGGCGACGAGGCTGTCGTAGTGCGGCGGCACGACGTAGCCCTGGTAGAGCGCGCTGTCGACGCGGACGCCGAGCCCGCCCGGCGCGTGGTAGCCGACGACGGTGCCGGGCGAGGGGAGGAAGGTCTGTGGATGCTCGGCGTTGATACGGCACTCAATGGCGTGGCCCGAGAGCACGACATCGGCCTGGCGGTAGCCCAGCGTCGCGCCGGCGGCGATGCGGATCTGCTCGCGCACGATGTCGATGCCGCTCACCATCTCCGTGACCGGATGCTCGACCTGGAGCCGCGTATTCATCTCGATGAAATGAAAGGCGCCGTCGCGGTACAGGAATTCGAGCGTGCCCGCGCTCTTGTAGCCGAGCCGCTGCATCGCCTCGGTCGCGGTCCGCCCGATCGCCTCGCGCTCGGCCGGGGTGAGCGCGGGCGACGGCGACTCCTCGAGCAGCTTCTGGTGCTTGCGCTGGATCGAGCAGTCGCGCTCGCCGAGATGGATCATGCCGCCGGCGCCGTCGCCCAGAATCTGCACCTCGATATGGCGCGGCCGTTCGAGATAGCGCTCGAGATAGAGCGCGCCGTTGCCGAAGAACGCCTTGGCTTCGGCCGCGGCTTCGGGGACGAGCGCCTTGAGCGCGGCCTCGTCGCGTGCGACGCGCATGCCGCGGCCGCCGCCGCCCGCGGCCGCCTTGATCAGCACGGGATAGCCGAGCGCGCGCGCCGCCTCGACCGCCGCCACGTCCTCGAGCGCCGGCGTTCCCGGCACCACGGGAATGCCGAGTTTCTCGGCCGCGCGCCGGGCCGCCACCTTGTCGCCCATGAGCCGGATGTGATCCGCCGAGGGGCCGATGAAGACGATGCCGTGCTCTTCGACCATGGCGGCGAAATCGGCGTTCTCGGCGAGGAAGCCGACGCCCGGATGGATCGCGTCGGCGCCGGTGATCGCCGCGGCGGTCAGAATCGCTGCGATGTTGAGATAGCTGTCGCGCGGCGCGGGCGGGCCGATGCACACGCTCTCGTCGGCGAGGCGGACATGCATGGCGTTGGCGTCGGCGGTCGAATGGACCGCGACGGTGCGAATGCCGAGTTCGCGGCAGGCGCGGTGAATCCGGAGCGCGATCTCGCCGCGGTTGGCGATGAGCAGCTTCTCGAACACCGAGGCGCTATTCCAGGATCAGCAGCACCTGGCCGTATTCGACCGGTGCGCCGTCGCTCACCACGATCCGGGCGATGCGGCCGGGGCGGGGCGCCGGGATCTGGTTCATCACCTTCATCGCCTCGATCAGCATCAGCACCTGCCCCTCGCGTACGGTGTCGCCGACAGCGATGAACGGCGGCGCGCCCGGCTGTGGTGCAAGGTAGGCGGTGCCGACCATGGGCGCCTTGACGGCGCCGCTCGGCTCATCGGCCACTTCCGGTGCCGCCGCGGCCGCGCCGGTGGCGCCGATGACGGGCGCCGCCGCCGGCGCTTGTGGCTGCGTCTCGCGCACGACCCTGATGCGGCGGTCTCCCTCGGCGTATTCGATTTGGCTCAGCCCGGTCTCGCGTAGCAACGCGGCGAGGGCGCGAACAAGATCGCCATCAACCATCATTTCGCGCGATTTCGGCATCGGCCGCGTCTGCCCCGTCAGTCGCGGGACGCGCTCTCGGCGATGAGGCGCGCGAGGGCGTCCAGGGCGAGAACATAGCCGTGGGCGCCAAGGCCGCAGATCACGCCCGTGGCCGCAAGGCTGATATAGGAACGGTGGCGGAAATGCTCGCGGCGAAAGATGTTCGAGAGATGGACCTCGATGACCGGGAGCGACGCAACGCGGAGCGCATCGAGGATCGCCACCGAGCTATGGGTGTAACCGCCGGCATTGATGACGAGCGCATCAGCGCCCTCGCGCGCCTCCTGAATCCAGTCGACGAGCTGACCCTCGTGATTGGACTGACGGAAATCAACCGCGATGCCGAGCGATGCGGCCCGTTCGAGGCAGGCTTCCTCGATGTCGGCCAGCGTGTCGGTGCCATAGGTCTCCGGCTCGCGCACGCCGAGCAGATTGAGGTTCGGCCCATTCAGGATCAGGATGGTGGCGTCGCTCACGCCTCGCTCCCGCGTCTTCTGGCGAAGCGAGCCTTATAGCACGGCGCCGCCGGCCGGTGGAAATCCGCACTCAGACGTCGTCGTCGAATGTGGCCGTGATGATCCGGCCCTCGAGTTTGGCGATGATGGCGTCGAGCGACGCACGCTCGTCGGGGGTGAGATCCGCCAGGAGATCCGTCTCGACGGCGAGCGCTCGCGGCACGATCTGGCGATAGATCGCGAGCCCCTTCGGCGTGAGGTCGAGAATGGCGCGGCGGCGATCCTCGGGATCGGTGCGGCGCGTGATATGGCCGGAGCGCAGCAGCCGCGTCACCGTCCGGCTCACCCGCACCTTGTCCATCGCCGTGCGCTCGACCACGCTGTTGGCGGTCATGGCGCCAAACCGGCCGAGTACCGCCATGGTGCGCCACTCCGGCGCCGACAGCTTGAAGCGCCGCATATAGACCTTCGCCACCGCCCGGGTCATGCGGTTGGCGAGTACCGACAGGCGGAACGGCGCGAACCGTTCCAACGCAAAAGCCGGGCCGTCGCCTATTCGTGGCATGGTTTGCATCACTAACTCATGTCCTCAAAAGAGCGTCGCGTCAAGAAGAATGAAACCATTGCTTCTCGCCCATCGTAATAAAATAAGTGGTAGGCGGCGGCGCTGGAGTTGCAGCCCGCGCGAATTTGTCGCGTCCGGCTGCGCGACCGCGACCGGTGCGCACCCCTGTTCTTGACACCGGGATGGTACGGCGAGACCTTGCCGGCACGCCGCGTTGGTGCGGCGGTGGCTGGAAAAGGAGGGTGACGCGCATGAAGCTCTACGGGTTCTTCCGGTCCTCGGCGGCTTTCCGCGTGCGCATCGCCCTCAACCTCAAGGGTCTCACGTACGAACAGGCGGCGGTCCATCTGCGCCGGAACGAGCAGCAGCGGGACGATTACCTTGCGCTCAATCCGCAGGGCTTGGTGCCGACGCTCGAGGACGGCGAAAACCGGCTCACGCAGTCGCTCGCCATCATCGAGTATCTCGAGGAAACCCGGCCCGAGCCGCCGTTGCTGCCGCGCGATTCGGCGGCTCGGGCGCGGGTGCGGGCGCTCGCCCAGGCGATCGCCTGCGACATCCACCCGATCGACAATCTGCGCGTGCTGCGCTACCTGGCGAAGCCGCTGGGCCACGACGAGAAGACGGTCGAGACCTGGTTCAACCATTGGATTCGGGTGGGCTTCACCGGCATCGAGCGCATGCTTGCCACGGACGGCCAAGCCGGCGCCTTTTGCCATGGCGACCGGCCGACCCTGGCCGATATCTGCCTCGTGCCGCAGGTGATCAACGCACAGCGCTATCCGAGCTTCGACTTCGCGCCTTTTCCGCAGATCATGCGCATTTTCGCCGCCTGCATGAAGCTGCCGGCGTTCGATCGGGCCCGTCCCGAAAACCAGCCGGACGCCGAATAGCGCGCGCGGCATCCTCGCGCGCGCATCGGCGGCCCGCGGCTATTTGTCGATCACCCCCATGATGTCGCTTTCCTTCATGATCATCAGCTCGTCGCCATCGATCTTGACCTCGGTGCCCGACCATTTGCCGAACAGGATGCGGTCGCCGACCTTGACGTCGAGCGCATGAATCGTGCCGTCCTCGCTGCGGGCCCCGGGGCCAACCGCGACGATCTTTCCCTCCTGCGGCTTCTCCTGCGCGGTGTCGGGGATGATGATGCCGCCCGCCGTCTTCTCCTCCTGCGCGACACGCTTGACGGCCACGCGGTCATGCAAGGGCCGGAACTTCATGAGCGTCTCCTTCGGGGTGCTTGAAAGCACCGGTTGTTAGCACCGTTCGATTTCGCGGGCGAGCGAAATTGGCTCACCGTCAGGGCGCGGCGAAAAAGCGGCGGACATGATCGAGCAGGACCTCGAGCCGGTCGTGATGGACCCAGTGGCCGGCGCCCGCGACCGACACGACCTCGGCATCACGGAAATGGCGCGCCCGCCCGTCCTCGGCCGGGTTGGTCGACCAGCTCTCCTTGCCGTGGACGAGGAGGGTCGGACAGGTAACGGCCGCCCAGAGCTGGTGAAGCGCCTCCGCCGGCAGGTCGTAAGGCGGCCGCGAGCGGAAATAATTGTCGAATTTCCAGCTATAGGTGCCGTCCTCGTTCTGATTGACGCCATGCTGAGTGAGATGCCGCGCCTGCTCCGGCGATAGATGCTTGTTCTCTGCGATCATGCGGTTGAAGGCCTCGTCGATCGTGGCATAGCGACGCGGCACGCGGGCGGCGAGGGCGCGCTGCTCGCCGATCCATTCGCGCATGCGCCGCGCGATATCCCGTTCCGCGCGCTCGGCCAGCACCTTCAGCGTGAGGCCAAGCCCCTCGATCGCGACCAGGCGCTTCACCTTCTCGGGGAAGATTCCGGAATAGCGAACGGCGATATTGCCGCCGAGCGAATGGCCGATCAGGGTGACGGGCGCGAGCTGCTGCTGATCGACGAGTTGGGCGAGGTCGTAGACGAAGCTCGCGAGGTCATAGCTTCCGTCCGACGCCCACTCGCTGTCGCCGTGGCCGCGCAGGTCCGGCGCGATGATGTGCCAGTCATGCCGCAGCGCCGCGGCGACCCAGTCCCAGTTGCGGCAATGATCGCGCCCGCCATGCA
Source organism: Allostellaceae bacterium (assembly GCA_035532935.1). GTDB lineage: Bacteria > Pseudomonadota > Alphaproteobacteria > ATCC43930 > CGMCC-115725 > DATJLY01. The sequence goes on along the minus strand of DATKQE010000064.1, from coordinate 34,274 downwards.
CCAGCACCAGCGGCGGCGCACCGGCATTGCCCCAATCGACATAGTGCAGCCGTAGCCGCTGCGAGAAGTAAATCCGGGAGGTTGGCCCCGCGCCGTCCTGCATTGCCCTACACCGCTGGTCACACCGCCGGACGAGGGGCCGCGCGTGTCGCGGCGCCCCATCCTCGGACGAAGATAACGGGTTGGCCAGATTTAGAAAACCATCCCGCGCCAACGCCGCGCCGCGCGGCGTCCAGGGCGCGACATTCTGTCCGAGCCCTGGCAGGCGTTATGGTTTGGCAATGGTGGGCGCGGTAAGGATTGAACTTACGACCCCCGCGGTGTGAACACGGTGCTCTCCCACTGAGCTACGCGCCCATGCCGCGATTTAAGGGCGCAGCCAAGCCCGGTGTCAAGCCGCGACAGGACCAGGAGAAACGCAAATTCCATCGCCGATGCCCGTGAAATGGTTCATAATTCCATCATGACCGAACTGGCCGCCCTGGTCCTTGCCGCGGGCAAGGGCACCCGGATGCGATCCGAGCGTCCCAAGGTCCTGCACCCCATCGCCAACCAACCGATGATCCGGCACGTGCTGGCGGCGGCGGCGGCGCTCCGGCCGGCGCGGACGATCGTGGTGGTCGGTCCGGAAATGGACGACGTCGCCGCTTGCGTCGCGCCGGCAACGACGGTGGTGCAAAAGGAACAGCTCGGCACCGCTCATGCCGTGGCCCAGGCGCGCCGTGCGCTCGCCGATTTCACCGGCGACGTGCTGATCCTTTATGGCGATGCGCCGCTGGTGACCCCGGAATCGCTTACGGCGCTGGTGGCGGAGCGACGGCGTCCGCCGGCCGCGACCGCCGCCGTCATGGGCATGCGGCCGGCGTCGCCCGGCGCCTACGGACGGCTCGTGCTCGAGCCGGACGGCGCGCTGGCGGCGATCGTCGAGGCGGCCGACTGCACGCCCGAGCAGCGTACCCTCACGCTGTGCAATTCGGGGCTGATGGCGGTGGATGCGCGCCGGCTTTTCGCGCTCCTCGACGGCATCCGGCGTGACAACGCCAAGGGCGAGCACTACCTCACCGATCTCGTCGCCGCAGCACGGCGTGCCGGCGGCACCTGCCGCGTCCTCGAGGCGCCGGCCGATGAACTCATGGGTGTCAACAGCCGCGCCGATCTCGCCGCCGCCGAAGCGGCGATGCAGCGCCGTCTCAGGGCAGAGGCGATGGCCGCGGGCGTGACGCTGGTGGCGCCCGAGACGGTGTTCTTCAGCGCCGACACCCGTATCGGCCGCGACAGCGTGGTCGGTCCCTTCGTCGTGTTCGGCCCCGGCGTCACGGTGGGCGAGGGGGTTGCGATCCCGGCCTTCTGCCATATCGCCGGCGCGTCGATTGGCGATCGCGCCTCGGTCGGCCCGTTCGCGCGGCTCAGGCCCGGCGCCGAGTTGGGGGCGGCGGTCCATATCGGCAATTTCGTCGAAGTCAAGAATTCGCGCCTCGGAACCGGCGTCAAGGCGAACCACCTCGCCTATATCGGCGACAGCGCCGTGGGCGCCCAGACCAATGTCGGCGCTGGCGCGATCACCTGCAACTACGACGGCATCGACAAGCACCGCACCGAGATCGGGAGCGGCGTCTTCGTCGGCACCAACGTGTCGCTGGTGGCGCCGGTCGTGATCGGCGACGGCGCCATTCTCGCTGCCGGCAGCGTCGTGACCGGCGATGTGCCGGCCGATGCCTTGGCGATCGCGCGCGGGCAGCAGGTGGTGAAGCCGGGCCGGGCGGGCGCGTGGCGCGACGCGCGCCGCCGCGCCAAGGCGGCGAAGGAGCGCGGCAAGAACTGATGTGCGGCATCGTCGGGATCGTCGGCCGTGAACAGGTGGCGCCGCTGCTGGTCGACGGGCTGAAGCGCCTCGAATACCGGGGCTATGATTCGGCGGGGATCGCGACGCTGGTCGACGGCGCGATCGAGCGCCGCCGCGCCGAGGGCAAGATTGCCCGGCTCGAGGCGCGGCTCGCGGCCGAGCCGGTGGCGGGGCGGATCGGCATCGGGCATACCCGCTGGGCCACCCATGGCGTACCGAGCGAGCGCAATGCTCACCCCATCGCCACCCGCCGCGTGGCGGTGGTGCATAACGGCATCATCGAGAATTTCCAGGCGCTCAAGGCCGAACTTACCGGCCGCGGCTATCGCTTCGAGACGCAGACCGACACCGAGGCCGTCGCCATCCTGGTGACGCGGTATCTCGACGACGGCCTCGCGCCGCGCGATGCGGTGGCGGCGGCGCTGCCGCTTCTCGAAGGCGCCTTCGCGCTCGTCATGCTGTTCGCGGGCGAGCCGGACCTACTGATCTGCGCCCGCCGCGGCAGTCCCTTGGCCATCGGCTATGGCGAGGGCGAGATGTATGTCGGCTCCGATGCGCTCGCGCTCGCGCCGTTGACGCGGCGGATCCTCTATCTCGAGGAAGGCGACTGGGCCGTCGTGACGGCCGCGGGCGCCACCATCTACGACGAAGCGGGCGCACGGGTCGAACGGGCGGTGCGGGAGACCGCGCTGTCGGGCGCGATGATCGGCAAGGGCAACTACCGCCACTTCATGAAGAAGGAGATTTTCGAGCAGCCGACGGTGATCGGCGACACGTTGCTGTCGCTGTTCAATCCGGCGACGCGGCAGGTGCACCTGCCGACACTGCCGTTCGCGCTCGAGCAGGTGAGCCGGATCACCATCGTCGCCTGCGGCACCTCCTATCATGCCGGGCTCGTGGCGAAATACTGGCTCGAGCAGGTGGCGCGGATCGGCGTCGAGGTCGATATCGCCTCGGAGTTCCGCTATCGCGCCGCCGAGATGCCGCCGGGCGGGCTCGCGCTCTTCATCTCGCAGTCCGGCGAGACCGCCGACACGCTGGCGGCGCTGCGCTATGCCCGGGCGCAGGGCCAACGCATCGTCGCTCTGGTCAATCAGCCGGAAAGCTCGATGGCGCGCGAGGCCGACGCCGTGCTGGCGACGCATGCCGGGCCGGAGATCGGCGTCGCCTCGACCAAGGCGTTCACGACCCAGCTTGTCGTGCTGGCATGCTTCGCGGTGGCGCTGGCGCGGGCGCGGGGCCGGATCGACGGCGCGCGCGAGGCGGCGCTGACCGCGGCGCTCGCCGAAGTGCCCGGCCGGGCGGGCGAGGTGCTCAACCATGACGAGAGCATCCGGGCGATCGCCCAGGACCTGGCCGAGGCGCGCGACGTGCTCTATCTCGGCCGCGGCATGGCCTATCCGCTGGCGCTCGAGGGGGCGCTCAAGCTCAAGGAGATTTCGTACATCCACGCCGAAGGCTATGCCGCGGGCGAGATGAAGCATGGGCCGATCGCGCTCGTCGACGACCGGGTGCCGATCGTGGTCCTGGCGCCGCGCGATGATCTGTTCGAGAAGACCCTCTCGAACGTGCAGGAGGTTCTGGCGCGCGGCGGCCGGGTGGTGATGATCTCCGACCGCGAGGGGCTCGACCGGCTCGACGGCGCGCTCGCCCATGCCATCGCGGTGCCGAGCTGCGATCCTTTCGTTGCGCCGCTGCTCTACGCCATCCCGGTCCAGCTCCTCGCCTACCACATCGCGGTGATCAAGGGCACCGATGTCGACCAGCCACGCAACCTGGCCAAGAGCGTGACCGTGGAGTGAGCATGCGTCGCTCGCGAGTCGCCACGCTTTGCCGCCAGGATGGCAAGGGATGCGCCGTCGCGAGCAACAACAATGAGCGGCATGAAAGGAATGAGCGAGGCAAAATTCACGGAAATTCTTAAGAATTTGCAGGACTTAACCAATGATTATTGTGCTAAGATTCGCAATATCATTTTGCACCCGTCGCGAAATCTCCCCATTTTCTCTGACCTGCAGCGGGCGAGGTCGGGATTTTGATGCTATGGATTGCTAGGCTTTATTAAAGGCTGGTTAATGACTTGAGACGATTGCTGGACAGGCGCGCGATCTCGTGGTTTAGTATTATTTGATCGATTGAGATTTGTCGGATTTTTTTACAAATGCGGCTTTCGCTCGTTCTGCTGCCGGTCGATCACCTTGAAATCCATGGCTGATGTGGTCTAGGTACGAAAATTGCCTGACATAGGGGGCGAGGAGTTCAGGAATGATTGAGGAAGGTCGGGGGCCGGAACATCGTCCTGACGCGCCTACGCTCGAGAGTGTGGCGAAGCCGGAAGGCGGGACGACGGGCCGTCGTCGCTTTCTGCAGCATGGCTTGGCCGGCGGCTCGGTTGCGCTGTTGGCTTCGACCCAATTCGCGCGCGCGAGCGGCGGTTGCGGATATCGCAATTTCTCGGGATATCAATCCGTCGGCACGGGCGTCGGTAGCGCTTCTTCCAGTCCGGCGGTCTACTGCCAAGGGAGAACCCCGGGCTATTACAAAACCCACACCAACTGGTCGTTCTCGCCCTACACGACTTCCACGAAGTTCGGCGATATATTTACCCCCTCGCCGTTCCCGAGCAACACGACGTTTCTCGAAGTATTGGAGAGCGGAGGCGGCGGCAAAACCGCCGACGCACGCCAGTTTATCGCCGCGCTTCTCAATGCTTATGGCGGCGGCGGTGTTACGAATTATCCCTACAAGCCCTCGGACATTTTGAGCATTTGGACGACCTACTATAGTAGTACGAATCCATCGCTCGATGATTATGCCAATTACTTCTCGCATTACCTGGACACGCTTTGATCCATGCCGGACGCCATCTGGCGGACCAACCACTTCTGTTCGTTTCGGTGGCGGCGGTGGGGTGATGAATGGGTGGTGTTCGACGAAGGCTCGGGCGACACCTATCACCTGGACGGGCTGAGCGCCGTCGCATTGATGTGCTTGGCGGCAGGACCCTGCAGCCTTGCCGAACTGAGCCAACAGGTGTCGATCGAGACCGACCTGGCGGAAAGTGAAGAATTATCCCGTGCGCTCGTGTCCGTGATAGATAGATTCTCAGGTCTGGACCTGATCGAGGCTGCGACGCCGTGATTCTATCCGACCTGAGCGAAGCGGAGGTGAAGCGGCGCCTGCGCGCCGGCGAAATGGTCTTCACTTGCGGGCCGTTCACCGTCCGTGTCGCCTCGCCCGTTCAACATATTGGTGAAGCGCTGCATTTGCTTTATGCGGACTATCCCTTAAGCGACGGATTCGCAGATTTCCGTCTCGATCTCATGACGAGCGGCGGCGTGCGGCGGTGGCTGCGGCCAAAGGTCGTATTCACGGCCGATGGCGAGCAGCCCTTTGCGCCCTTTCCGCTGGACCAGGCGTACCCGCTGTTCGAATGGTCGCTCAATTGGTGCATCGCGACGGTGACGCATCAATGCCTAATCATCCACGCGGCGGTCGTCGAACGCGACGGCCGGGCGCTTATCTTGCCCGGATCGCCGGGCACCGGGAAGAGCACGCTCGCCGCCGCGCTCGTCAATCGCGGCTGGCGCCTCTTTTCCGACGAATTGACATTGATCGACGTCGATACAGGCCGCATCGTCCCCCTGCCGCGGCCGATCAGTCTCAAGAACGCATCGATCGACACGATTCGCGCCTTCGCACCCAACGCGGTGTTTGGCCGGATCACCCACAACACGGTCAAAGGCACGATCTGCCATATGAAGCCGGCCACGGACCATGTCCGTCGCGCGTACGAAACCGCGCTGACCGGCTGGGTCGTATTTCCGAAATACGCTGCGGGCGCCTCGGCGAAGCTTGCGCCGCGATCGAAGCACGACACCGTCCTCGAACTCGCGCGAAATTGCTTCAACTACCGCGTCCTCGGACGGATTGGCTTCGATCTGCTGTGCGATGCGCTCGAGACGAGCGAGTGCTTCGATTTTGAGTATGGAAAGCTCGACGATGCGGTCGCCGCCTTCGATCGGGTGCGGCTGAAGGAAGCCGCGTGACGGCTGCTCGGCTCGTTGCCGCCCTTGGCCGGCCGCGAGAGCTCACGAGGCTGTCTTCCCGGGATTGGGAATGGATGATCGGGCGCGCGCGCGCCGCGCGGCTGCTCGGGCGCCTCGCGCTTCGGCTGGAGCAGGAAGCCTGTCTCGCCGACGTGCCGCCGATGCCGCGTCGTCATCTTCAATGGGCGCTCCGCGAATGGGAAGCGCAGCAACGCACGCTGCGCTGGGATGTCGAATTCATCGCCCGCGCGCTCGCTAAAATCGACACCCCGATCGTGCTCCTCAAAGGCGCCGCTTACGTGATGGCGGGGCTGCTGCCGGCGATGGGTCGCCTTTTTGGCGACATCGATATCATGGTCCGGCAGGAACGGCTGGGGGAGGTCGAGAGCGCGCTGCTCACCAAAGGCTGGTTCGCGACCAATCTCGATCCCTATGACCAGCGCTACTACCGGGCATGGATGCATGAATTGCCGCCGCTGCAGCACCTGTTGCGGGACACGGTGCTCGACGTGCACCATACGATCGCGCCTCCGGTTTCGCGCCACAGCGTGGAGGCTGCGAAACTATTCGCTGCGGCGCGGCGGCTGGAGATTTCGGGAAACGTTTATGTCCTGTCGCCCCCGGACATGCTGCTCCATAGCAGCACCCACCTCATGCAGGAGGGCGAGTTCGAGCACGGTCTTCGCGATCTCATGGATATCGACGATCTGTTTCGGCATTTCGGCCGCGAACCGACATTCTGGCCGTCGCTCGTTCACCGCGCCGCGGAACACCGGCTCGGTCGCCCGCTTTATTATGCGGCGATGCAGGTGCGACGAACCCTCGGGACCCCCATGCCCGCCGATTTCATCGCCGAGATGACGCGTTTCGCGCCGGCGCGTCCGACGCGCTCGGTCATGAACGCCATCTTCGATACCGCCATCTCCCGTCAATCGATACGGGCGCGCGCCGCGCTTCCGCAGTTATGCCGTTGGCTTCTGTACATCCGCGGCCACTATCTGCGCATGCCGCTCCGTCTTTTGCTGCCGCATCTCGTGCGCAAGGGATGGCGGCGCAACGTCGCGATATGATGGGCGCGACATGACCGGCTGCGACATTCTCATCCGCGGCGGCGCGGTGATCGACGGCAGCGGCGCGGCGCCCTTCCGCGCCGATATCGCCATCGCCGGCGATCGCATCGCCGCCATTGCCCCTGGCGCCGGCGGCAGCGGCGCCACGCGCGTCATCGACGCCGCCGGCCTCGTCGTCGCGCCGGGCTTCATCGACATCAAGACCCATTCCGATTTCACGCTGCCGCTCAACCCGCTGGCCGAAAGCAAGATCCGGCAGGGCGTCACCACCGAGGTGATCGGCCATTGCGGCTTCTCGGTGGCGCCGGCGCTTCCCGACAGGGTCGGGCTGTTGCGCGATTATCTCTCGCCGAGCGCGCCGTGGCTCGATTTCCGCGCCGGCAGCTTTGCCGATTACCTCGCCGGGTTTCCCGCGACCTCGACCAATGTCTGCGCCCTCGTGGGTCACAACACCTTGCGGCTCATGGTCATGGGGATGGCGCCGCGGCCGGCCGACGATGCGGAGCTCGCGGCGATGGCGGCGCTGCTCGAAGAGGCGCTCGATGCCGGCGCGATGGGGCTTTCAACCGGGCTCTTCACCGCGCCCGGCTGCTATGCGCCGACCGCCGAGATCGTCGCGCTCGCGCACATCCTGCGGCGCCGCGGCGGCGGCTATTTCACCCATCTCCGGGATGAGTCCGCGCACGTGTTCGAGGCGCTCGACGAGGCCATCCGCATCGGCCGCGAGAGCCGCGTCCACGTCCAGGTCGTGCACGTCAAGCTCTCCGGCCTCGACAATTGGGGCCGCGCCGGCACGCTGCTCGACACGCTGGCGGCGGCGCGCGCCGAGGGCGTGCGCGTCGATTGCGACCAATATCCCTATACCGCGGCGAGCAATCCGCTGAAGAACCTGCTGCCGCCCTGGGTGCAGTCGGACCGCGTCGAGGACATGGCGGCGCGTCTCGCCGATCCGGCCGAGCGCCAGCGCATCCGCGCGGCGATCGCCGCCGACGGCCTCAACAATTTCGGCCGCATTCCCGATTGGAACGCGATCCGCATCTCGGTGAGCCCGCATCAGCCGCAATTCGCCGGCCGGACCATCGCCGATATCGCCGGCGAGCGCGGCGCCGACGCGGTCGATTGCGTCTGCGATTATCTCATCGCCGACCGTTGCGCGACGCGGGTTCTCGTCACTTCGATCGGCGAGGACGACGTGCGCGCGCTGATCCGCTCGCCCCAAGTCTGCGTCGGCTCGGACGGCAATTGCGTCGCCCCCTATGGCGTCACCGGCCAGGGCAAGCCGCATCCGCGCTTCTATGGCACCTTCCCGCGCATCATCGGCCATTACGTGCGCGAGCTCGGCCTCATTCCGTTGGAGCTGGCGGTGCACAAGATGACCGGCGCGCCGGCGCGGGCGCTGGGGCTGAACGAACGCGGCCTGCTGCGTGCGGGCTGGTACGCCGATCTCGTTCTGTTCGATCCGGCCGACTTCACCGAGCGCGCCAGCTATGACGATCCCCACCGCTATCCCGGCGGCGCGGCGACGACCGTGATCGTCAACGGCGCGGTGACGGTGGACCGCGCCGAGCATACCGGCGCGCGCAACGGGCGGTTGCTGCGCCGGCCGGCGGCGGCGCAGTAGCAGCGGTTCTGCGGCTGCGGTAACATCCGCGTTCCTGCCCAACGACCGCCGAGCGCCGCCCATGCCGACCTATGATTTCGATCTCTTCACCCTCGGCGCCGGATCGGGCGGGGTCGCGGGCTCGCGCCGCGCCGGCTCCTATGGCGCGCGCGTCGGCATCTGCGAGGACAGCCGGGTCGGCGGCACCTGCGTCATCCGCGGCTGCGTGCCGAAGAAGCTGCTGGTCTATGGCGCGCAATTCGCCGATGCCTTCGCCGATGCCGCCGGGTTCGGCTGGCACGTGGCGCCGCCGGTGCACGATTGGGGCAGCCTGATCGCCGCCAAGAACCGCGAGATCGACCGGCTCGAGGACATCTACCGCAAGCTCCTTGCCGATTCGCGCGTGAAGCTGATCGAGGGGCGGGGACGCCTCGTCGATCCGCACACGGTCGAAATCGAAGGCCGCCGCCACACCGCCGCCACCATCATGGTCGCCACCGGCGCGCATCCGGTGATGCCGGCGATCCCCGGGATCGAGCACGCCATCACCTCGAACGAGGCGCTCGATCTCGCGCATCTGCCGCGCCGCATCGTCATCGTCGGCGGCGGCTATATCGCGGTCGAGTTCGCCGGCATCTTCGCCGGCCTCGGCGCCGCGGTCACGCTCGTCATCCGCGGCGAGGAGCTGCTCAACGGCTTCGACGACGACGTGCGCGTCACGCTCGCCCAGGAGCTGCGCAATCGCGGCATCGTCATCCGCGCCCGCACCCAGATCACCGGGATCGAGAAGTTCGGATCCTCGTTCACCGCCACTACCGACGGCGGCGACGAGCTCTCGGCCGAGCTCGTCATGTACGCGACCGGGCGGCGTCCCAACACGCGCAATCTCGGTCTGGCCGAGATCGGCGTCACCTGCAACCCGCAGGGCGCGGTCGTGGTCGACGAATGGTCGCGCACCAGCCAGCCGCATATCTATGCGGTGGGCGACGTGACCGACCGGCTCAATCTCACCCCGGTCGCGATCGCCGAGGGACGCGCGCTGGCCGAGACTCTGTTCAACGACAATCCGATCGTGGTCGATCACGACAACGTCGCCACCGCCGTCTTCAGCCAGCCGCCGGTCGGCACGGTCGGCTTGAGCGAGCGCCGCGCGCGCGAACGATACGCAGCGATCGACGTCTATCGCGCGCGCTTCCGGCCGATGAAGCACACGCTGTCGGGACGCGAGGAGCGGACGATGATGAAGCTCGTCGTCGACCGGGCGAGCGACCGCGTGCTCGGCTGCCACATGGTGGGGTCGGACGCGCCCGAGATCATCCAGGGCATCGCCATCGCCATCAAATGCGGCGCCACCAAGCGCCAATTCGATCAGACCATCGGCATCCACCCGACCGCGGCCGAGGAGTTCGTGACAATGCGCGACAAGGTGCCGGAGAAGATCGCCGCCGAATAGCGGTCCCGGGCACCCGTCGCGCCGCGCCGCGTCACGACTTGATCGGAATGCCCCTGAGCTTGCTCACCGGCTGCCAATCCTTCTTGGCCGGATCCCAGCGCACGACCAGCGCGTTGTCGATGCCGAGGCCGCGTTGCGGGATCTTGGTGAAATCGTAGATGCCGTCGATCCCGGCATAGCCCTTGTAGTGCTCGAGGAAATCGTGGAGCTGGGCCGCGGTGGCGCCTTCGGGCAATTGGTTCAAGGCGGCGGCGACGAGCCGTTCCGGGTCCCAGCCGATGTCGGCGCTCGCATCGGGATGGATGCCGGCGGCCCGGATCACCGTGAAGAAGCGCTTCTGCTCGGCACGCACCGCCGGCGGCAGGTCGATGGCGGGATCGCCGGCCGCGGCCCAGGCGGAGACGCCGAAGAACAGCTGCTTGGGCAGGAAGGACGCGTATTCCGTCATCTGGCCGTAGGTCATGTTGCTGCCCGAGGCCGCGACCGGCAGGTCGATGCCGGCCTGGATCAGCGCGCGGAACACCGTGGCGCCGGCCGCGGCGGTCGCCCAGCTGATGATGACCTGCGGCTTCGCCGCCTGGATGCGGGCGATCTGCGCCGTGATGCTCACGTCGCTGGCGTTGAATTGGTTCTGCTCGACGATCCGGACATCGGCGAATTCCGGTTCCTTGACCAGGGCGTTGATGGCCATCGCGGCGTCCTGGCCCGAGGCGTCGGTGGTGGTGATGAGCGCGATCCGCTTCCACCCGCGCGCCTTGAAATAGGTCAACAGCGCGCGCTGCTGGTCGCGCGAGGCGATCTGCGTGGTGAAGACATAGCCGCCCGGCTTCGGCCGGATGCTGGGGGAGAAGCACCAATGCACCGGGCCGTTCTGCATCAGCGGCGACATGGCGTTGCAGACGCCGGAAATGGTCGAGCCGAAGATCACCGGCGGATTCCTGGCGATTGCCTCGTTGGCGAGTTGAACCGCGACTTGCGGACTGGTCTGGTCGTCATGGAAGACGAAGCGAACCTTCTTGCCGTGGATGCCGCCGTCCTCGTTGATCGCCTTTTCGGTCAGCTCGATGATCTTCTTCTGCGTCGTGCCGAGAAAGGCGCCGTTACCGGTGAGCGGATCGATGACGTCGAGATCGAACGTGCCGTCGGCGGCACGAACCGGCGCGGCCGATGCGGCCAGCCAGGCCGCGGCCAGCATCGCGCCGAGCGCGATCCTGCCGTGCGAGCTATTGATGGCCTTTGGCATTTCCCCCTCTCATGTCCCGTTTAACGATGGCGCGATGATATCAGGAAATTCGCCGCGCACCACCGCGGGCCGAGCCGGGCTCAGCGCGGCGCGGCGAGCAGGCTGAAGAAGAGGCGCGAGGTGTCTCCTTCGCGCTCGACGGACCACAGCAGCGCCAGCGCGTCCTCGGCGCGCTGCGGCCCGAGCGCCGGCACGGCGAGCGTGCGAAACTTCGCCGCGATCTCGGCATCGTCCATCGGGTTCTGGCAATAGCCGCGCGGCTCGGCGATCTCGACGGCGTGAACGCGGCCGCCTGCGGCGGCGTTGACGCGCATCACCACGGACGCCGGATAGAGCTTGTCGATCGTCGCGTCCTGATGCACGCGGATCTTGGCCATGAGCGGGCGCAGCGCGGGATCGAGATAGGCCGCCTGGTCGAACGACGCCACCGTGATCCCGCCATCGACGAGCGCGCGCGCGAAGATATAGGGCAGGCTGTGATCGGCGGTCTCGCGCGTGCGCGGGTCCCACTTCGCGGGCTCGCTGCCGATCTCGTGCCAGGCTGCCCAGGAGGTCGCGATGTCGATGGTCTCGATGGTATCGAGCGGCACCATCGCGCGCAGCTTCAGCGCCGCCCACACGCCGGCCTGCGCGCTGTTCTCGACAGGCCAGTATTTGAGCCCGACGGCGGGCGTGAGGAATTCGGCCGCGAACGGCTTGAGCGCGAATTCGCCGGTGACCTGCTCGAACACGCCGTGCCGGCCGGTGAAGGCGGCAGCGGGCCCGGTCATGCCTTCGGCCGCGAGCAGCGCGGCGAAGACGCCGTTGCGGCCGGCAAACGCCGTGGCCGCCCCTTTCCACAGCGACAACTCGCCCGCCCGCGTCGCGCGCAGCGGGACGTTCGCGACGGCAGTGATGGCGACGGCCTGCGCGATCGCGTCGGCGCCCAGGCGCAGCAGATTGCCGACCGCGGAAGCGGCCGCAATGCCGATCGCAAAACCCTGGTCCCAGCCGCGCTCGCGCAGCCGGGTGGCGGCGATGAGCCGCGTCGCCACCTCGTAGGCCACCACCATCGATGTGAGCAGGCGGCGCCCGTCCGCGCCGGCAGCCTCGGCGAGCGCCAACACCCCGCCGAGTGCATCGCTCGGATGCCCGCCATAGACGGTGTCGTTGAAATCGAGATAGCGGGTCATCGCGGTGTTGATGAAGGCCGCATGCTCGACCGTCGCCGGCTGGTCGAGGCCGACGATGCGGCCGGACCGGGCGGCCGGCACCGCGTCCTGCGCGATGCGCCGTCCCATCGCCGCCGCCGCGCAGCCCGCGCCGCCGATGGCGCAGCCAAGGCTGTCGACGAGATGCCGCTTCGCCTCATGCACGACCGCTTGCGGCAGATCGTCGAAGGCGAGAGCGGCGGCGAACTCGGCAATTTCCGTGATGATCGCGTCCATGGGCACACGCAGCGGAGGATGGGGCGTCCGCTCTTATCGGCTGCCGTGCCGGCCGGGGCAAGGCCCGGCGGCGCCGGGCTTGAGTTTGCGCTCGAAATTGCCGAGACTCTCCGACACCCAGGCGTCGGGAACGCGATGGAAATCGGCGAGGAGCGGGTGGAGGGTGTGACGGTGCTGCGTCCGGTCGGGCGCATCGACAACGATACCAGCCTCGAATTTCATGCCAGAGTCATTGCCGGTCTCGGTGCAGGACAGGCGACGCTGGTGGATTTCTCGGCGGTCGAGTTCGTCTCGAGCGCCGGGCTTGCGGTCCTGGCGGCGGCCGCCAAGCACGCCAAGGCCACCAACCGGCGCATTGCGGTCGCGGCGCTGCGGCCGATCGTCGAGGAGATTTTCGCCATCAGCCGGTTCGCGCGCGTGGTATCTGTCTACGGCACGGCCGTCGAGGGCGTCGCCGCGCTGGCATGAGAATGGCGGCGCCCGACGAGGTGCGGGCGGGGGATGTCATGCTGATCAGGTTCTGGGGAACACGCGGCTCGCTGCCGGCACCGCTCGGAAGTAACGCGGTGCGCGGCAAGCTGCGCGCGGCGCTGCTCGCGGCCGGCGGCAGGCGCTTCGACGACGGTGCCGCCGCCGACCGCTTCATCGACGACGAGCTGCCCTTTGCGGTGGGCGGCACCTATGGTGGCAACTCGAGCTGCGTCGAGATCGCCGGCGTCGGTGACGAGTACGTGCTGTGCGATCTCGGCAGCGGCGTGCGCGAGTTCGGCATCCGCGTCATGCAGGAAAACGGGCCGCAGCGTCCGTGCCGCTACAACGTCTTCCTGTCCCATCTCCATTGGGACCACATCATGGGGTTTCCCTTCTTTGCGCCGGCCTATATCCCGGGCAACGTGATCCGCATCCATGGCTGCCACGACACGTTGCGCCTGGCGCTCGAGCGGCAGCAATCGGATCCGTGCTTTCCGGTCGATTTCCGCAGTCTCCGCGCTACGATCGAATTCGTCGTGCTCGAGCCGGGACGGACCTACGACATCGGCGGCCTCGCCGTGCGCGCCATTCTTCAGAACCATCACGGCGATTCCTTCGGCTACCGCTTCGAGCACGGCGGCAAGGCGGTCGTCTATTCGATCGATTGCGAGCACAAGTTTCAGGTGCTGGACGAGAGCTACCCGTTCGTCGCGTTCTACCGCGACGCCGACGTGCTGATCTTCGATGCGATGTATTCGCTCGCGGATTCGATCTCGGTCCGGGAGGATTGGGGGCACTCGAGCAACATGGTGGCGGTGGAGCTGGCGCAGCTCGCGCGCGTGAAGCATCTCGTCCTGTACCATCACGAGCCGGTCTACGACGACAGCACCATCGACACGGTGCTGGCCGAGACCCGGCGCTACGAGGAGATCAGCCGAGCCGGGCCCACGGTCACCGTAAGCTCGGCCTATGACGGGCTCGAGATTGCGCTCTGATGCAGCGTCGCTGGCGCGGCGCGTGCGCGTAGCGGCGGTTGCCGCTTTCTCGCGGCCCGGCTCGGTCTCGCGCTCGTCGTGGTGGCGCTGCTCCTGGTGCTGCGTGCGCTCGATCCAGGGCCGGTCGAGGAGGCGCGGCTGCGCGGCTTCGATCTCGAGGAACGTCTGGCGCCGCGCGTGCATCGCCCGGCCCCGGTCGTCGTCGTCGCCATCGACGAGGACAGTCTCAAGCCGCCTTACGGGCAGTGGCCGTGGCCGCGCACGTTGCTCGCGCGCCTCGTCGACCGGATCGCCGCCGGCGGCGCGCGCGCGCTCGGCGTCGACATTCTCTTCTCCGAGCCGGACCGCGCCTCGCCCGAGCAGATCGCCAGGAACGAGCCCAGCCTGCCCGGCGACCTCAAGAGCGCGCTCGATGCGCTGCCCAGCAACGACGCCACGCTCGCGGCCGCGTTCGCCAAGCTGCCGACCGTGCTCGGCGTCGGCCCCACCTTCGAGGCACCGCCCGGCCAGAACGGCCGTTTCGCGGCGCCGCCGATCCGTTCGACTGGCGATCCGCGCCCGTTCCTGGCGTCGTTTCCGGCGCTGGTGCGCAGCCTGCCGCTGCTCGAAGCGGCGGCCAAGGGACCGGGCGGACTTGCCGTCGATCCCGATGGCGACGGCGTCGTGCGGCGGGTGCCGCTGTTCTTCGTCGGCGGCGGCGACATCATCGCCACGCTTGCCGCGGCAACCCTCGATGCCGCACTGGGGTCCGGCCCGATGCTGATCCGCGCGTCGTCCGCGGGCGTCGCCGGCGCGCGGGTCGGCGCCTATGAAATCCCGACCGACGAACACGGACGCGCCTTTCCCTATTTCGCGCCGGCCGGATCGGTGCCGACCGTTTCCGCTGCCGACATTCTCAGCGGGCGCTTCAATCCGGCGGCGCTGGCCGGCGACGTCGTGTTCCTCGGTGTGACCGGCCTCGGGCTGGTCGACCGGAAGGAGACGCCGCTCGGTCTCATGCAGGGCGTCGAAGTCCACGCCCAGCTCCTCGAATCGATTCTCCAGAACCAGCTCCTGCGCCGACCGGCCGTGCTGTCGCGGATCGAGATGGTGCTGCTGGTGGGGGCGGGGCTGCTGGTCATTTTCGGCCTTCCCTACCGACGTCCGGCGATCGCCGCGGCGGCAACGGGCGCGATCGTGGGGCTGTGCCTGGCCGCAGGCTTCATCGCCTTCCGCTTCGCGCATCTTCTGCTCGACGGCGCCTATCCGGGCTTCGTCTCGGTCGCCACGTTCGGGGTCATGGTCGCGGCCAATCTGCGCCACGCCGAAGCGGAAAAGCGCCGCCTCGCCGACGCGCTCGAGCACCAGCGCATCCGGACGCTGCGTCTCGAGGCAGAGCTCGACCATGCCCGCGCCATCCAGCGCGGCCTCCTGCCGAAAGAGCTGGCCGATACGCCGGAAGCGCGCAGTATCGACCTGCACGCCCTGATCGAATCGGCACGGATGGTCGGCGGCGATCTCTATGATTTCCTGGTGCTCGACGGCACGCATCTGTTCTTCGCCATCGCCGATGTGTCGGGCAAGGGCATGCCCGCCGCCATCTTCATGATGGAGACGAAGGAGGTGCTGCACGCCGCCACCTTCCGGCACGGCGGCGCGCTCGACCGCGTCTTCGAGGAGGCCAATCGCAAGATCTGCGCCAAGAGCGCCGATGCCGAAGCCGAAGGCGCGCGGCCCACTTTCGTGACCGTGTTCGCGGCGCTGCTCGATCTCGTCACCGGCGAGATTTCCTTTGCCAGCGCCGGGCACGACGCGCCCTATGTCCTGCGCCGCGGCGCGGCGCCGTTCCGGCTCGAGACGGAAGGCGGCCCGCCGCTCGGCTGCCTCGACGACAGCGACTATCCGATCGACCGCGCGCAGCTCGCGCCCGGCGACGTGCTGCTGCTCTATACCGATGGCATCACCGAGGCGCGCGATCCGGCCAATGCCCTTTATTCGACCGCGCGGCTCGAGGCGATGATGGCGGCGAGCCCGACCGCGAATGCCAAAGCGGTGGTCGAGCACGTGCGCGAGGACGTGCGGCGCTTCGTCGCCGATGCCGAACAGGCTGACGACATCACCCTCCTGGCGGTGCGGTGGCGGGGGCCGCTTTCGGCCTGATAGGGCTCAGCGCACTGTGATCTCGACGCGCCGGTTGCGCGGTTCGCGAACGTTGGGGCCGGCCTTCACCGCGGGATCGAGCTCGCCCCGGCCGGCGACCGAGATCGAGGCGGCGCTGAGGCCGTCATGCACCAGCCGGTCGCGGATCGCTTTGGCGCGCCGCAGCGAGAGCTGCTGATTGTACGATTGCACGCCCATGGTGTCGGTATGGCCGATGACTTCGACCTGGTACACCTTGCGGCGTTTGATGTCATCGAACACGTCGCGATATTGCTGCTGCGATGCCGGGGTCAGCGTGTCGCTGTCGCTGATGAAATAGAGGCGGAAATGGCTCGGCAGAATGGGCCGGGCGGCGAGCGCGGCGCCGAAGATCTGCTGCACCTCGGGCGCATCGACGGTCACGGGCTTGGCCGTGTCGCCGGTCGCTTCGCCGGCGGCATAGGCGTGATCGAGCGGCACCGTGGTCTTGCCATGCTCGATGGTGACCTCGCCGGCGGTGCCGTCGGGATTGGGCAGGACGACGAAGAGCGCCTTCGGCTCGGAGCAGGCGCCGAGCGCGAGCGCGAGCAGCAGCGCGGCCAGCGCCCGCACGGCTCAGCGCCCCTCGACCTGGACCGCGAAGCTGGTCCCGCGCACGCCCAGGATCGCCGTCGGCGTCCTGACCTTCATCGCTCCGGGCGAGCTGCGCGCGATGTCGCCCGACACCATGGTCAGCGTCCCGCTGCGCATGTCGGTCAGCATCGAGCCCTTGAAATTACTCGAATCGAAAGCGTATTGGGCAAGCGCCGCCTGGCTGTTCGGGCCGAGCGAGAGCACCGTGTTGTCGGTGAAAGTGACGCCGATCGTGCCGCCGGCATCGGTCTCGAGCACGTCCTTCTCGTAGAGCGCAGCGCCGGGCGTGGCGGCGATGCGGTTGCCGTCGCGCACCACGAAGGCCGCGCCGCTCGCCGTCTTGATCTGCGCGATCGCGGCCGCGGCCGCGCGCGCCGGAACGCAAAGACCGCAGAGCGCCAGCAGCAGGACGGTTGCCGCTGCCATTCGCCACCAAGATCCGGGAAATGCCATCGCCCCCTCCCGAAGGAAGGTGCGAAACTATCGCGCGGGGGTCGGAAATGCCAGCGCCCCTTGCGCGGCCGTGCGGGACTTGGCGCCTGGTCCGGGCTAGAGTGCGCGCGGGGAACGCCGGACCATGAATGACACCGCCCAAGCGCGCCTCAGCCTTCAGGCCGATGCCCGGGCGATGATGACCATTCGCGCGTTCCTGGCGACGTTCGCGTGCGAGCACGGCATCGGCGGCGACGATTCGGCCCGGGTCGCGATCGCGGTCGAGGAACTGGTCACCAACCTCGTCAAATACGGCTATGCCGCGGATGCGCCGCTTGGATCGCTCGCCGTGGCGCTCCGGCTCGAGGGCGATCGGCTTCATGTCGAGATCATCGACGACGGCCATGAATTCGATCCCTTCGCCCCGCCACCGCCCGATCTTGGCGTGCCGCTCGAGACCATGCCGGTCGGCAAGCTCGGGCTCCATCTCGTCAAGTCGCTGATGGAAGAGACGCGCTATCGCCGTGACGGCAGCCGCAACGTGACCGAGATCGCCCGCCGCGTGGTCCGGGCCAGCGGCGCGCCGCGCCGGGCCTAGCGGCGACCGATCGAGGACCGCCGGAACGGCGCGCGCAGCGCGGCCTTGAGGCGGCGCAGCGCGTCTTCCGCGATCAGCATCGGCGCCGGCCGCTGCAGCACGAGATCGACCAGCGCCGGCCCGGCGCTGCCGAGATTGCGCTTGTAGCGCTGGTCCCCCGCCATGAAGTCGTAGACGCCGGCGCCGTCGCGGAGATGGCGCTCGATGCAGAGGCAATGGCTCACCAGCCCGGGCTTGAGCCGTGGGTCGTCCTCGTAGGCAAAGCCGGTCTGATAGCTGTAGACCTGACCGCGGCGGAGGAAATTGTAGACATAGCCGATGACGAAATCGCCCGCGGCAACGCGGACCAGCTCGACGCTGCCGCTGGCGACGCCCTCGGCGACGAGGGCGCGGTGGAAGCGCTCGGCGAAGGGATCGGCGAACGCACCGCGTTGCTGCCGGCTTTGCCAATGGCGCTGATGCAGCGCCTTCAGCGCGTCGAAATACGCGATTGCCGTGGCAATTTCGGGCGCTGGCATGGCAGCGAGCGGCCCGCGCCGCTGGTAAAGCCGCATGGCGCGGCGGATCTGCGCCCGCGTGTTGGCGCTCAGCGTCTCGAGATAGGGTTTTCCGCCGCGCCGGACGGCCTCGAGATCGACGCGCCAGGTGGGCTTGGGCGCGGCCTCGCGCAGCCGGATACCGCTCTGGCGTGCCGCGGCGGCGAATTCCGGGGTGACGTTGGCGCAGAGCACCTCGTCCCAGCGCGCCGGCAAGCCGGACTGCCGCAGGAATCCGATGCATGCGGCGGTCGCCGCATCGGCACAGCCACGATCCGCCAGAATTCCGTTATATTCGATGGTGATGGCGTCGCGCTCGGGATCGCCGGTCTGATGCAGCATGAGCGCATCGGACGTGACGACGCGGTGGCGGCGCCGACGCACCGGGTGCAACAGGGCGAGCGCCACGACCGTCCCGCCGCGCCGCGCCGACAACAGCAGCGGCGCGATCCCGGAAGCGGCGAGCCAGCACCCGATCCAGTCCCAGGAGAGAAAGAACGAAGCCTCCGCGCGGGCCTCGAGATCGCGCCACAGCGCCGCGAGTTCGGCCACCGCTGGCGCCGGATCCAGCGCGACCGTGAAATCTTCGGCCGCGTTTCTGGCGCCGGGCCGGTCACGTCCATTCATGCGGGCGCGGCTCCCCGAGGCGAGCGGCAGGCGCGGTCTTGAGCGCGCGGTTCAGCCTTACCGTATGGGCGGCTAGGGGTAAACCATGGCGCGCGGCGACGACCGCCGCCGCCCGCGCGTCGCCAGGAAGCCGACGATGACGAGATTGGCGATGTTGGCCAGCAGCCCCGCCGCGAACGCCGCTTCATAGAAGCCGAAATGATCATAGAGCGCGCCGGCGAGCCAGCCGCCGAACGCCATCCCCGAGCCGCTGCACAACATCAAAGTCGGCACCCGCCACGGCGCTTCGCGCACCGGGAAAAGCTCGCGGATGGCGAGGACATAGGCGGGGATGAGACCGCTGAAGCCGAAGCCGAACGCCGCCGCGACGGTGAACAGGCCGACCTCGTCCTGGGTCACGAGCAAGGCGGCGATGGCGGCGGCCTGACAGGCGGAACTGGCGAGCACGGTGTTGATCCCGCCGATCCGATCGGAAACATAGCCCCAGAACTGCCGGCTGAAGAAGGCGGTGCCGAGCAGGACCGACAGCATCGTCGCACCGATCGTCGGCGTGATGCCGAGATCGCTGCAGAAGGCGACGAGGTGGCCCTGCGGCATCGCCATCGGCACGCAGCACAGGAACGATGCCGCCGAGAGCAGCGTCTGAGCCCATGCCGGACTGAGACCGAGCGCGGTCATGCCGGGCTTCGGGCCGGTCGCTGCGGCCGCCGCGTCGTTGGCGGTGGGCGGCGGCTTCAGGAACACTGCCGCCACCGGGACCACCAGCACCACCTCGACGGCGGCGAATGCCAGCATCGTGGTACGCCAGCCCCAGTCCTCGATGAGCGGCGCGAACAGCGGCGGCCATAGCGCGCCCGCGACGTAACTGCCGCTCGAGATCAGCGCGAGCGCGGTGCCGCGCCGCCGGTCGAACCAGCGGCTGACATAGACATAGACCGGGGCGTTGATGCCGCCGAGACCGAACACGCCGATCAACAGCCCATAGGACAAATAGAGCGTCCAGGCACCGCCGCGACTCGTCAGGACCAGCCCGATGCCGATCATGAGGCCGCCGAAGACGGCGGTCCAGCGGACCCCGATACGGTCGGCAATCCGCCCCATTACCATTCCGCCGAAGGCCGTGCCGAGCCAGGCCAGCGAATAGGCCATCGCCGGAACCGAGCGTTCGCCGCCCATGTCCGCGGCCATCGGCTTCAGGGCGACGACAGTGACATAGGGCGCGCCGAACGCGACCGACATCACCGCCAGCGCCGCCACCGCGGCGACCCATGAGGCCCCGGTCTCGATGCTGCCCGGGAGCGCCGAGGAAGATGCGTGCCGTCCCATCACGGAATTATGCCACCGATCAAGTGAATGTTCTGCGTTGCGTCGTCGTCCGGCGCGCTAACCGGCACGGACCAGGGAAGCCGCGCGATCCGCCGCCGCTTCCGGCAGTTCGCGGCGGGTCGCGAGCGCGTCATAACCTGCGGCAAGATTGAAGCGGATGACGCTCTCCCAGAGGTCAGGCGTGATGCGGGCAATCGTGCGATGATCCTCGGCATGCTGCCGCAGTGTTCCGGCGTTTTCCATGACACCCTCCACGCCGTGAATTCTGTCCCGGCACGGCCGGAAAGTGAAGCCCCCGAAAATTGGCCGCAGCGTCACGACCCCACCGAGATATTGTATTAATTGTAAAACACGAACCATCTCCCATTTATATGAATGTTTTTTCAGGGAGATCGCCGCGACGGCGTGTGGCGGCGATCGTCGCGGGACGATGGGCGTGGCCCAGCGTTGGCGGTCGGGATCCAAGCGGCGGACGATAGGGGAGGTCGGTTGATGCGCGATCAAGGGCTCGTGCTCGTGCTGGGCGTCGTGCTGGCCGTTGCCCTGTTGCCCGCGCCGGCCGTGGCCGATCGGTTGACGGTCCTCGAGGAAAACGATTCGCTCTATTTCCATACCGACAAGCATTACACGCAAGGTCTGCGCATCGATGATCTCTCGCCCGCGCTGGCGTCGGGCGATGCCTGGGACCGCCTGTTCGATGTCGTCGCCGCGCACAGCCCGATTTTTGCGGCGCCGCCGACGGAACGGCGCTATGCCCTGTTCCTCGGCCAGAGCGTGTTCACGCCCGAGAACCTGACGCGAAAGCCGCCCGATCCGCACGACCGCCCCTATGCCGGCTGGCTTTATGGCGGCGCCAGCCTGCTGCAGGACAGCGGCCGGAGCCTCGAGAATCTCGAACTCGACCTCGGCGTCGTCGGCCCGGCCGCCTTTGGCAAGCAGGTCCAGAACGATTGGCATCAGTTCATCGGCATCGCACAGGCTCGCGGCTGGAGCCGCCAGCTCCAGAACGAGCCCGGCGCCGTCCTCGCCTATGAGCGGTTTTGGCGCGTGCCGCTCGTCGGCGACGGCACGCGCGGGGTCGACGTGGTGCCCCAGCTCGGCGCCGTGGTCGGCAATGTCTTCACCTATGGCGAGGCCGGCGCCCTGTTGCGGATCGGCGGCGATCTCGGGGCCGATTACGGGCCGTCGCGGGTGCGCCCGGCGCTCGACGGCACCGATTATTTCGACGATGCCAATGCGGCCGATGGGCTCGACGGATATTTCTATCTCGGCGCCCAGGGCCGCGTCGTCGGGCGGAACATCTTCCTCGACGGCAACTCCTTCCGCGCCAGTCCCAGCGTGCCCAAGAAGACGCTGGTGGCCGATCTGGAGGGCGGGATGGCGCTCTACTGGTCGGCTGCCGTCAAGCTCGATTTAAGCGTCGTCCTGCGCACCGACGAGTTCGCCGGCCAGCGCACGCCCGATGCGATCGGAACCGCCTCCGTCGCCTTCGCATGGTAAGCACGATGCGGCCTTGATCGCCGCGCCGCGCTGGGGCTAAGCATGGCGCGCTAAGGGGGGTGGTCTTGCCGCGGTGGCGCGGCCGATCGCGGGGGCGATGAGTGCTGACAAGGCGTGCGATTTTGTGATCGTCGGGGCGGGATCGGCGGGCTGCACACTCGCGAACCGGCTCAGCGAGGACGGTGCTACCCGCGTCCTGTTGCTCGAGGCGGGCGGCTGGGACCGCGACCCGCGCATTGCCATGCCGCTCGGCTGGCGGCATCTGTGCGAGCGGCGGCTGCACGACTGGCGCTATTGCGCCGAGGCCGAGCCGAGCCTCGGCGGGCGGCGGCTCGCCTGCGCCTGCGGCAAGGTGATCGGCGGCAGCTCGTCGATCGATGGCATGGTCTATGGCCGCGGCCATCGCGGCGACTATGACCGCTGGGCCGCGTCGGGGCTCGAGACCTGGTCATACGCGCATCTCCTGCCCTATTTCCGCCGCCAGGAATCATGGGAAGGCGGCGAGGATACTTATCGCGGCGGGCAGGGACCGCTCGCGACCGCTGCGGCGCGCTATGACGATCCGGTGGTCGAGGCCTGCATCGCGGCGGGTGCGGCGGCGGGATTTCCCGTCACGGCCGACTATAACGGCGCGGCCCAGGAGGGCTTCGCGCGGCTCCAGCACACGATCCGCCGCGGCCGGCGTTGCAGCGCCGCCTCGGCCTATCTGCGGCCGGCGCTGGCGCGCGGGAATCTCACCGTCGAGGTCGGCGCCCGCGCGATGCGGATCGTGTTCGACGGACGCCGCGCCGTCGCGATCGAATACGAGAAGGACAACGTGAGCGTCACCGCCACCGCCGCGCGCGAGGTGATCCTCGCCGGCGGCGCCGTCAACTCGCCGCAGCTCCTGATGCTGTCCGGGATCGGCGATCCCGACGAACTGCGCCGGCACCGCATCGCGGTCAGGGCGGCGCTGCCAGGCGTCGGATGCAATCTGCAGGATCACCTGTCGGCGCCGATCGAATACCGGCGGCGGGGCGTGGGGCCGTTCGTGCGGACGATGCGTCTCGACCGGCTCGGCGTCGCGCTCGCCCGGGCGTGGTTGCGCGGCGATGGTCTCGCGGCGCATCCGCCGAGCGGCTGGACGGCGTTCCTCAAGACCCGCCCCGAGCTGCACCTGCCGGACATCCAGTTCCTGTTCCGTGCCGCGCCGCCGCATGCCGCGCCCTATCTTCCGCCCTTCCGCCACGCCGGCGAGGACGGCTTCGCCTTTCGCGCCGTGCTGCTGCGGCCGGAAAGCCGCGGCACGGTGAGCCTGGCCTCGGCCGATCCGGCCGCGGCGCCGCGCATCCGCCAGAACTTCCTCGCCACCGGCGCCGACCGCCGCACGCTCCAGGCCGGGCTTCGCCTGGTGCGCGCGGTGGCGAGCCGGTCGCCGCTGGCGCCGTTCATTGCGGCCGAAATCAATCCCGGACGCGAGCAGCGGTCGGACGGCGATCTCGACCGTCACGTCCGGGCCACCGCCATGACCGCCCATCATGCACTCGGCACCTGCCGGATGGGCCCGGCGCGCGATTCCGGCGCGGTGGTCGATGCCGAGCTGCGCGTACATGGGGTCGAGGGGCTGCGCGTCGTCGATGCGTCGGTCATGCCGGATCTCGTCGGCGGCACCATCAATGCAGCGGTCATCGTCATCGCCGAGAAGGCCGCCGATCTGGTGCGCGGGCGCCGTCCGCCGCCGCCGGCGCCGGTGTAGCGGCGTGGCGGCGTCGCGGCGCTGGCTCGTGCTCGCCGTTCTGTTCCTGGCGCGGGCGGCGGTGGCGTTCCAATTCCAGTCCGTCGCGACGCTCGCGCCGTCGCTCGTTGCCGATCTCGGCATCGACTATGCGCGGCTTGGGGTGCTCATCGGGTTCTACATGCTGCCGGGGGTCGTCATTGCGTTTCCCGGTGGCCTGCTCGGCCAGAGATACGGCGACAAGCCCGTGGTGCTGTGCGGGATGGTCCTGATGACCGTCGGCGGCGTGATGACTGGCGCCACCCATCTCTACGCGGTGGCGGTGGCAGGGCGTCTGATCGGCGGCGTCGGCGGCGTCCTGGTCAACGTGTTGCTGACCAAGATGGCCGCCGACTGGTTCGTCGGCCGCGAGATCGGCACGGCCATGGCGATCCTGGTCAGCAGTTGGCCGCTGGGGATCGGATTGGCGCTGGTGCTGGAGCCGCGGCTTGCCGCCCTGGCGGGCTGGCCCGCTTCTCTCGACGCCACCGGCATCGCCGCCGGCGCGATCGCGGTTCTGGTTGCCGCGATCTACCGCAGCCCGGCGGCTTCGGTTGCGGTGCCGACCGCGCTCGCGCCGGCGGGGCTGTCGTGGCGCGAGACCGGCCTGGTCTCGCTCGCCGGCCTGGTCTGGTCGCTGTTCAACGTCGGTTTCAACATGATCTTCGCCTTCGCCCCGGCCATGCTGGTCGCCGGTGGTCAGACGCCTGCGCAAGCCGGCTTCGCCACCAGCCTTTCGACCTGGACCATCGTCCTGTCGGTGCCGCTGGGGGGTGTGATCAACGATCGCCTGCGTGCGGTGACGGTCCTGATGACGACGAGCTTTGCCGTCATCGGGGTGGCGATGCTGGTGATCCCGCTCGGCGCCGCGCTGCCGCTGCTGGCGGTGGTCGGTCTCGTCGGCGGGCTCCCGGCCGGCGCGATCATGACGCTCCCGGCCGAGGTGCTGCGCCGGGAAAGCCGCGGGGCCGGGATGGGGGTGTTCTTCACCTGGTATTACGTCATCATGGCTATCCTGCCGCCGCTCGCCGGCGGGGCGCGCGATCTCTCCGGCCTTCCCGGCGCGCCGGTCGTGCTGGGCGGCATTGCGGAGTTCTTGGCCCTGGCCGTCATCGTGCTGTTCCGCCTGTGCCAGGCGCAGGCGCGAGCGGTCGCGGGGGCCGGTGACTGAGGCGCTCTACTGGTTTTCCGGCGTCGGAATCGCTATCTCTTCGGGAAATCCGAATGATGGCGGGTGCTCCGGGCGCCCGTGCGAGGTGGTGATGGCGGAATCTTGGAGCCCCGAATCGTGGCGGTCGAAGCCGATCCGCCAGGTGCCCGACTATCCCGATCCGGCCGCCGTCGCTTCGGTCGAGGCGACGCTGCGCAATTATCCGCCACTCGTTTTTGCCGGCGAGGCGCGGCGGCTCAAGGCGGCGCTGGCCAACGTGCAGGCCGGGCGCGCCTTCCTGCTGCAGGGCGGCGACTGCGCCGAGAGCTTCGCCGAGTTCCATCCCAACAATATCCGCGACACTTTCCGCGTGCTGTTGCAGATGGCGGTGGTGCTGACCTATGGCGCCGCCTGCCCGGTGGTGAAGGTGAGCCGCATGGCCGGGCAGTTCGCCAAGCCGCGCACCTCGGAGACCGAGACCGCGAACGGCGTCACGCTCATGTCCTATCGCGGCGACATCGTCAACGGCATGGAGTTCAGCGCGGCCGCGCGCCGTCCCGATCCGCAGCGCATGATCCAGGCCTACAGCCAGGCGGCGGCGACCTTGAACCTGCTGCGCGCCTTCGCCCAGGGCGGCTATGCCGATCTCCATCGCGTCCATAGCTGGAACCAGGGCTTCGTCGCCGCGAGCCCGGCCGGTGAGCGCTATCGCGAACTGGCCGACCGGCTCACCGAGACGCTCAATTTCATGGCCGCCTGCGGCCTTACCTCCGAGACCACGCCGCAGATCCGCGAGACCGATCTCTTCACCTCGCACGAAGCGCTGCTTCTGCCCTACGAGGAGGCGCTGACGCGCATCGATTCGACCAGCGGCGACTGGTACGACGTCTCGGCGCACATGCTGTGGATCGGCGACCGCACGCGCCAGTTCGATGGCGCCCATGTCGAGTTCCTGCGCGGCGTCAAGAACCCGATCGGCATGAAATGCGGCCCGACGCTCGATGTCGCGGATCTGCTGCGCCTCATCGACGTGCTCGATCCCGGCAACGAGCCCGGACGTCTCACCCTGGTGTGCCGCATGGGCTGGGACAAGGTCGAGACCAAACTGCCGCCGCTCATCCGCGCGGTGACGCGCGCGGGGCGCAATGTCGTGTGGTGCTGCGATCCGATGCACGGCAACACCATGGTATCCTCGACCGGCTACAAGACGCGCGCGGTCGACCGCATCCTCGCCGAGGTGAAGGGCTTCTTCGCCGTCCACGACGCCGAGGGCACGCATGCCGGCGGCATCCATCTCGAGCTGACCGGCCAGGACGTGACCGAATGCATCGGCGGCGCCCAGGCGATCACCGAGACGGGGCTTGGCGACCGCTATCACACCCATTGCGATCCGCGCCTCAATGCGAGCCAGGCGCTCGAGCTCGCCTTCCTCATCGCCGAGGCGCTGAAGCGCCGGCGCCAGGCCGATCCGCGGCAGCGCGCCGTCGCGGCCCAGTGAGCAGAGCCGCCGCCGGCGATGGAGAGCGATCCCGACCGGCTGCGGCGCTTCACCGACGCCTATTTCCTGCGCACCAAGGAAATCGTCGGCCGCTACGGCGACCGCGAGGCGACCTATGCGCTGTTCATGCGCCGGCCGGTGATCTGCACGCCGCGCCTCATGGTGGCGTTCCTCGAGAGCGTGGCCGCGGCGCGCGGCACGAAATTCTCGATCGCGCTCAATTATGCCGAGGGCGCATGGGTCGGCGCCGGCGAGCCGATGGTCTATCTTACCGGCTCGCTCTATCACCTCGTCGATCTCGAGACGATCTATCTGCAGAAGCTCGGGCCGCCTTGCGTCGCGGCCTATAACGCCTATGCGATGTGCGTCGATCTGCCGAAGACGGCGTTTCTCGCCATGGATGCGCGCCATTGCGCCGGCGCCGAGATGGCCGAGATGATGGCCTATGCCGCCGCGGTCGGATCGCAGGCGGCCAAGCGCGAGGTCGGCGCCGTCGGTTTCGTCGGCAACGCCACCGACGCGACCGCGCACTATTTCGGCAACGACACCGGGCGCGGGACCATGCCGCATGCCTTGATCGGCTATGCCGGCTCGACGCTGCGTGCGGCCGAGATGTTCCACGAATGCTTCCCGGACGAGAGCCTGACGGTGCTGGTCGATTATTTCGGCCGCGAGGTGACGGACGCCCTCGACGTGTGCCGCCGTTTTCCCGATCTCGCCGCCTCCGGCAAGCTCGCGTTCCGCCTCGACACCCATGGCGGGCGCTATGCCGAGGAGCTGGACCTTGCCCGCTCCTATGCCGTGCTCGAGCGCCACGCGCCCCGGGCGATCCGCGGCTACCGCACCGAGCAGGAGCTGCGCCATCTCGTCGGCACCGGCGTCACTGCCGCCGCGGTCTGGCACCTGCGCCAGCGGCTCGACGCGGCCGGCTTCGGCGCGGTCAAGATCGTCGCCAGCTCCGGCTTCACCCCGGCCAAGTGCCGCATGATGGCGATGGCCGAGGCGCCGATCGACGTCGTCGGCACCGGCTCCTACCTGCCCGAGCGATGGAGCGAGACCTATGCCACCGCCGACATCGTCGCCTTTGACGGCAAGCCGATGGTCAAGGCCGGCCGCGAGTTCCTCTTGAAGAAGCTCGAGGGCTGACGCGGGGCGAGGGAGCGATGCATGGCTGGTGACAGGGGTGGGGTGGCGCCGCAGCGCAACCCGATGATGCAGGACGGCAACCGGTTCAAGCTCGCGGTGTTCGGCTCGAACTGTTCGAGCGGCCGGGCCGCGACCATGGTGCCGGAGCGGTGGCAGAACAGTTTCGCCGATAATGTCCGTCTCGCCCAGATGGCCGATGCGGCGGGGATCGAGTGCATGGTGCCGATCGGGCGCTGGAAGGGCTATGGCGGCGCCACCAATTTCGAGAGCAGCAATTTCGAGACCATCACCTGGGCCTGCGGCCTGCTTGCCGCGACCCGGCGGCTCACCGTCTTCGGCACGGTGCATGTGCCGATCTTCCCGCCGGTGCTGGCGGCCAAGCAGATCGCGACCGCCGATCACATCGGCGAGGGCCGGTTCGGGCTCAACATCGTCTGCGGCTGGAACCAGGGCGAGTTCGACATGTTCGGCCTCGACCAGGACGTACACGACGACCGCTATGCGCGCGGCCAGGAATGGTGGGACATCATCAACCGCCTGTGGTTCGAGGACGAGCCGTTCGATTTCGACGGCCGCTATTACCGGCTGCGCGGCGTCGCCGGGCGGCCGCAGCCCTGGGGCGGACGGCGCCCCATTCTGATGAACGCCGGCGGCTCGAAGGCGGGTCGGCAGTTCGCGGCGCGCAATTCCGATCTCCTGTTCGACCAGCCGCATTTCCTCGACGTCGCCAGCGCGCGCATCGGCGAGGCCAAGGAAGCGGCGCGCGGCTTCGGCCACGCGGTTCAGGTCTTCACCTCGGGCGCGCTGGTGTGCCGTCCGACCCAAAAGGAGGCCGACGAGTATTTCCGCTATTTCGCGGTCGAGAATGCCGATCACGGCGCCATCGACACCATGATCCGGCTGTCGATCACCGCGGCGAACCAGAAGGACCTGACGCGCGAGCAGGCCGAGGCGCTGCGCACGCGCTATGCCGCGGGCTATGGCGGTCTCATCGCGGTCGGCGATCCCGATGCCGTGGCGGGCGAGATGAAGCGTCTCGCCGATGCCGGCTTCGACGGGTTCTGCTTCAGCCTCGTCAACTACACCGACGAGCTGCCGTTCTTCGTCCAGGAGGTGCTGCCGCGCCTCGAGCGCCTCGGCCTGCGCACCGAACCGAGAGGTTAGAGGAGGGTTGGGTCAGGCCTGACCCGGCTCGGTGACCGGCATTTCCACGATTGCCCAGTTATGAGTGGAGAGCACTTGTACGGTTATAACTTGACTTGAAACCTCAAATATTGCATTGCATTAAAAATTTACATCGTCCGTTGAGTTGGCAATGCTCGGACTTGAACCGGAACTCGAAAGCGAATACCAACGCGCTATCTCTGATTTGGACGCGGTCGACGAGCGACTCGGGCCCGATTGCCTCACTTTAGGTGAAGTGTTAAAGGCGCATTTCCTTATAGCTAACCACTTCTATCTTGAAGGCGAGGGACTTGGTGGGCTGGGCCCGAGGGATATAGGATTACTGCATTCGGCTATTCACCGCCAGATGGTCTCGTTTGATGGTAAGATTAAATGGCACGATCGCTACGACGTGTGCGCTACATTGCTATATGGCTTGATAAAGAACCATCCCTTTCATGACGCAAACAAAAGAACGGCGTTCCTAAGCGTTTTGTATCACCTTCACCGTTTTGGACGCTGCCCAGCAATTGATGAAAAGAATTTCGAGGACTTTACGGTCGAGATCGCTGATAACGCCCTGGGAAGATACGCACGTTACCAGGACTTGGTTAAGTCACGGGATCCCGACCCCGAGGTGAAGTTCATAGCCTATTTTCTACGAAAAAACACGCGTGTTATTGATAAGGCCTATTACAGCGTTACCTACCGTGAACTTCAAACGATTCTTTCCAGGCATAGCTTCGGGCTGAGCAATCCGCACGGAAATCGAATTGACGTTGTGCGCATCGAGACGCGTCGGCAGTCATTCTTCGGGCTGTTCGCACGCGAGCAGCGTGAGGAGATTAAGCTTGGGCAAATAGGTTTTCCCCGATGGACCGCACAGGTTGGGAAGGGTGCGTTAAAAACGGTTAGGGAAGTCACTGGGCTGACGGCGGAAAGGGGCATTGATTCGGCCTCGCTTTTTCATGGCCTAGATCCAATGCAGACGCTGATAACCACGTACCATGATCCGCTGATGCGACTCGCGCAGAGGTGATTTTGATTGCAGTGGAGACCTTGCGCTCCTTGAGGCGGGGAGCGTCCCGGATGACGTGGAGTGCTCCCGCCGGCGCGGCGGTGGCGCGCATGCAAGAGCTTACGCTGTTGTAAATCGATTTGCCCTGCCGCGGCGGAAGGGGGCGGGGTTAGGCGGGAGACACCGCAACGCACCGTGTCCCTTCACACGCACCTCATCCATCGATCGAGTCGCTCATCGCGCGAGTCGGTGGCGCGATTGACACCCTTTCGGCCCCTACCTACCTTCGGCGCGCATGACCGACCGCCTCGCCATCGCCGTCGCCCAGCTCGATCCCACCGTGGGCGACATCGCGGGCAATCTCGCCAAGCTCGGCCGGGCGCGCGACGAGGCGGCGCGCATCGGCGCCGATCTGGTGGTGGCGTCGGAGCTTTGCGTCGCCGGCTATCCGCCCGAGGATCTGGTGCTGAAGCCGTCCTTCGTCGCGGCTTGCGAGGCGGCGGTGCGCGATTTCGCGCGCGTGACGGCGTCGGGTCCGGCGGTGCTGCTGGGCACGCCGTGGCGCCAGGACGGCAAGCTCTATAACGCCGCGGCGCTGTTGGACGGCGGCGCGGTGACGGGGCTGCGCTTCAAATACGACCTGCCCAATTACGGCGTCTTTGACGAGAAGCGCGTGTTCGT
This sequence comes from Allostellaceae bacterium, assembly GCA_035532935.1. GTDB lineage: Bacteria > Pseudomonadota > Alphaproteobacteria > ATCC43930 > CGMCC-115725 > DATJLY01. The sequence goes on along the minus strand of DATKQE010000064.1, from coordinate 3,943 downwards.
CCCGGGTCCCGCGCCCGGCCCGATGCCGTTCCGCGGCGTCCGTCTCGGCGTCATGATCTGCGAGGACATGTGGTCGCCCGACGCGACCGAGACGCTTGCCGAAAGCGGCGCCGAGCTGCTGATCGTCATCAACGGCTCGCCGTTCGAGAGCGACAAGTGCGACGAGCGCATGAGCCTCGCGGTCGCGCGCGTCAAGGAAAGCGGCCTGCCGCTGCTCTATGTCAATCAGGTGGGCGGCCAGGACGAGTTGGTGTTTGACGGCGCCTCGTTCGCGCTCGACGCGCACTGCGCGCTCAAGCTTCAGGCGGCGTCCTGGCGCGAGGCGGTGGCGCTCACCCAATGGCGCCGCGGCGACGACGGGGTCTGGACGGTGGCGCCGGGCGAACTGGTCGCGCCGCAAGAGGGGCTGGCGGCGATCTATCACGCGATGGTGCTGGGCCTGCGCGACTATGTGCGCAAGAACCGCTTTCCCGGCGTCGTGCTGGGGCTGTCGGGCGGCATCGATTCGGCGCTCACCGCTGCGGTCGCGGTCGATGCGCTGGGCGCCGACCGGGTGCATTGCGTGATGATGCCGTCGCCCTACACCTCGCGCGAGAGCCTCGAGGACGCGGCAGCGGTCGCGGGGCTCGTCGGCGCGGCGTTGCGCAGCATCGACATCGGTCCGGCGATGCAGGCCTACGCGGCGATGCTGGCGCCCGCCTTCGCCGGCCGGGCCGCCGACATCACCGAGGAGAATCTCCAGTCGCGCGCCCGCGGCATGACGCTGATGGCGCTGTCCAACAAGTTCGGCTGGATGGTGCTGTCGACCGGCAACAAGTCGGAGATGTCGGCGGGCTATGCCACGCTCTATGGCGACATGTGCGGCGGCTATGCGGTGCTGAAGGACGTCTACAAGATGACGGTGTTCGCGCTGGCGCGCTGGCGCAACCGCGATCGGCCCGAAGGCGGCCTCGGGCCGGCCGGCGCGGTCATGCCCGAGCGGGTCATCACCAAGCCGCCGAGCGCCGAGTTGAAGCCCAACCAGACCGATCAGGACACGCTGCCGCCCTACGAAATCCTCGACGACATCCTGCAATGCCTGATCGAGCGCGAGCTGCCGGTCGCCGACATCGTCGCGCGCGGCCACGACGAGGCGGTGGTGCGCAATGTCTGGCGCATGCTCGACCGCGCCGAGTACAAGCGCCGCCAGGCGCCGCCGGGCGTCAAGATCACGCGCCGCGCCTTCGGCCGCGACCGGCGCTATCCCATCACCAACGCGTTCCAGGATCCGGGGCCGCTGCCGGCGCTCGATCCCGGCCCCGGCCCGCGCGCGCCGGCGCCGCAGCCGACCTGACCGGGCGCCCGTGCTCGTCCTCTACAACACGCTGACGCGGCGCAAGGAACGGTTCGAGCCGTTGGACCCGAACAATGTCCGCATGTATGTGTGCGGGCCGACGGTCTACGACTATCCCCATATCGGCAATGCGCGGCCGGTGATCGTCTTCGACGTGCTCTATCGCCTGTTGCGCGCGAGCTATGGCGCCGACCATGTGCGCTACGTACGCAACATCACCGACGTCGACGACAAGATCAACGCCGCCGCCAAGGCCAACGGCGAAACCATCCGCGCGCTGACCGAGCGCACCGCCAAGGAGTTCCACGACGATGTGGCGGCGCTGCTCGCGCTGCCGCCCGATGTCGAGCCGCGCGCGACCGAGCACATCGCGGCGATGATCGCCATGATCGAGCGCCTCGTCGCCCGGGACCACGCCTATGTCGCCGACCATCATGTGCTGTTCGCGGTCGCGAGCATGAAGGACTATGGCCTGCTGTCGGGCCGTTCGCGCGACGAGATGATCGCCGGCGCGCGCGTCGAGGTCGCGCCCTACAAGCGCGATCCCGCCGATTTCGTGCTGTGGAAGCCGTCGCCCGAGGATCTGCCGGGCTGGGACAGTCCGTGGGGCCGCGGCCGGCCGGGCTGGCACATCGAATGCTCGGCCATGGGCGAGACGCATCTCGGCGAGACCTTCGACATTCACGGCGGCGGGCTCGACCTGATCTTTCCCCATCACGAGAACGAGATCGCGCAGAGCGTCTCGGTCCACGGCGGAAAGCCGCTGGCGCGCTACTGGCTCCATAACGGCTTCGTCACCGTCGAGGGTGCGAAGATGTCGAAGTCGGAGGGCAATTTCCGCACCATCCGCGAGGTGCTGGCCGAGGCGCCGGGCGAGGCGGCGCGGCTCGCGATGCTGACGGCGCATTACCGCGATCCGCTCGACTGGACCTCGGAGCGGCTGACGCAGGCGCGGCACGCGCTCGACCGGTTCTATCTGGCGCTGCGCGGCGAGGATGCGGCGCCGGCGCCGCCGGCGCCGGACCCGCGCGTGGCGGCGGCGCTCGACGACGACCTCAACACGCCGCTGGCGCTGGCCGCGCTGCACGAGATGCTGAGCGAACTCAACAAGGCCGGCGCCGGCGAGCGGGCGCGCCTCAAGGCGGCGCTCGTTGCGAGCGGTGCGCTCATGGGGCTGTTGCAGGATCGGCCCGAGGCCTGGCTCAAGGGCGCGCCCGACGAGGCGGCCGAGATCGACGCGCTCATCGCGGCGCGCACCCGAGCGCGGGCCGCGCGCGACTTCGCCGAAGCCGACCGCATCCGCACCCAACTGGCGATGCGCGGTATCCTGCTCGAGGACGGCCCCGCCGGCACGACCTGGCGCCGGGCAGGGTAGGGACGGGCACGGCGATCCTACAAGAACAGATGGCCGAGCCAGGCGACCGCCACGGTGGCGATGGCCACCACCGCCAGCAGGCCCCCGATCGTCGCCGCCGTTCCGAACCCGTCCACGATGCGCATCACCCCTCCGCCCGACCCCTCCGCCCGCATAGATTTGAGGGGTCGGCAGCGTGGCGGGGAGGCGGTGGTTTGCCGCGCGGCGGTCCGACGCAGCCGCCGAAGACCGGTGAGCCCCGGTGCCAAGATGGAATTCGCCGTGCTTTCAAGCTATGACGGGACGCGATGAACGGCGAGCGCATCTATCTCTATGACACGACGCTGCGCGACGGCGCGCAGACGCAGGGCGTCGATTTCGGCGTGCCGGACAAGGTCGCGATCGCGCGCGAACTGGACCGGCTCGGCATCGATTATGTCGAGGGCGGCTGGCCGGGCGCCAATCCCACCGACGATGCGTTCTTCGCCAAGCCGCCGGCGCTGGCGCGGGCGCGGCTCGCTTCCTTCGGCATGACGCGCCGTGCCGGGCGCAGCGCCGCCAACGATCCCGGGCTTGCCGCTGTCCTCGGCAGCGGCGCGCGGGTCGCGACGCTGGTCGGCAAGACCTGGGATTTCCACGTCGAAGTCGCGCTCGGCGTGAGCCGCGACGAGAACGTCGCCATGATCGCCGAATCGATCGCCCATGCCGCCGGGCGGCTCGACGAGGTGCTGTTCGACGCCGAGCATTTCTTCGACGGCTTCAAGGCCGATCCCGGCTTCGCGCTCGCCTGTCTTACGGCGGCGTTCGACGGCGGTGCGCGCTGGATCGTGCTGTGCGACACCAATGGCGGCACCTTGCCGGACGAGATCGCCCGCATCGTCGGCGCGGTCGCGCGCGAAATTCCGTCGGCGCGGCTCGGCATCCATTGCCACAACGACACCGGCAATGCGGTGGCTGGCTCGCTCGCGGCGGTGGCGGCCGGCGCCCGCCAGGTCCAGGGCACGCTCAACGGCCTGGGCGAGCGTTGCGGCAACGCCAATCTTATCGCCCTCATTCCGACGCTGGTGCTGAAGCTCGGCTACGACACCGGGATCGACGAGGCCGCGATGCGCCGCCTCACCCATGTCTCGCGCTTTCTCGACGAGCGCCTCAACCGCGCGCCCGACCGGCACGCGGCCTATGTCGGCGAGTCGGCCTTTGCCCACAAGGGCGGGCTTCACGTCTCGGCGGTGGAGAAGGACCCGCGCTCCTACGAG
>DATKQE010000063.1:0-19029 GCA_035532935.1 Allostellaceae bacterium | reverse complement strand
GCCGGATTTCCGGTGGGCGAATTGCGGCGCCTTTTGCCGAGCGCCGAGACGGTTGCGCTCGCCTACAACGATCGGCTGTTCGCGCGCGGCGCGACGGCTCGGCACGTCTTCTTCCCGCAGCACGGCATCATCGCGCTGGTCCATCGCCTGGCCGACGGCGCGACGGTCCAGGTCGCGGCGATCGGCGATGCCGGCGCCGCCGGGATCGCCGGCGTGGTCGGCGATACGACCTACCGTCTCGACGGCATCGTCCAGAATGCCGGCACCGCGCTGCGGCTGGACGCCGGCGAATTGCACGATGCCATACGCCGCAGCCCGCGCCTCGCGGCGATCATGATGCAGGATCTCGCGCGGCGCTGCCTTGAGACCGCGCAGAACATCGCCTGCAACGCGCACCACTCGATCGAGCAGCGCCTGGCACGCTGGCTCGTTGCCGCCCATGACGGTGCCGGTCGCGACGCCCTCACCGTCTCCCATGCGTTCCTGTCGATGATGCTCGGCACGCAGCGCACGGGGATCACGGCGGCGCTCGGCGCGCTGAAGCAGGCGCGGCTGGTGGACACGCGCTATGGCGGCGTCACCGTGCGCGACCGCAAGCGGCTCGCGGCGGTCGCCTGCCCCTGCTACCGCACCGTGCGGCGGCTCTATGCCGGGGTCGCGGCCGACCGGCCGCACCGCTAGCGTCCCGGGCCTCGCGCCAATTGCGCCGTCGGCTATACTCGGCCGCGACGATTGCACCGCCGCGGATCGAGGGAGGTCGAGGTGACACGCATCAGCATCATCAAGCGCGAGAACATGAACGCCGAGCAGGCGCACGTCTATGACGAGGTCGAGAAGGCGGGCGGGCCGCTGGGCGGTCCCTATTGGGCCTATATCCGCAATCCCAAGCTGATGCGGATCGCGCAGGACATGAGCAACTGCCTGCGCGCCAGCACGCTCTCGGGGCGTGAACGCCAGATCGCGGTCCTGACCGTGGTGCGCCATTGGGGCGCCAAATATCCGTGGGCGGCCCAGGTGCGCGCCTCGCTCGCGGCGGGTGTCGATCAGGGCACGGTCGACGCGATCAACGGCCGCAAGCCGCTCAAGCTCTCGAACGCGCGCGAACAAATGGCGCATGACCTGGCGCGCGAACTGCTCGCCAATCGCGGTCTCGGCGAGGCCACCTATGCGGCCGCGGCCAAGCTCTTCAACGAGGAGGAACTGGTCGCGCTCGTCGCCAGCGTCGGGCAGTTCTCGATGGTGTGCTGCACCGCCAATGCCTTCGACATCACGCCCGCCGAGGGCGCGCCGGTGCTGCTTCCCGGCTGACGGCGCCAGCGCTCAGGCGACGCCGTCGACGATCCTGATGTCGCGCTCGGCGCCGTTGCCGAGCGCCTTCAGCGCGGCCTGATAGCCGGGGCTGTCATGCGCGGCCACGGCCTGCTGCACGCTGTCGAATTCGATCACGACGACGCGCTGATCGAGGCCCGCTTCATAGGTCTTGGCCGGCGTGCCGCGCACCAGGAAGCGGCCGCCGCCGGCCTGGATCGCCGGTCCGGCGAGCTTGGCATAGGCCGCCAGCGCGTCGGGATTCTTGATCGAGCGGTAACTGGCAATCCAATAAGCCTTGGCCATCGTCGGTCCCCTTCCTTAGTCGTGATCTTCTGGCGTGGCGCGAGGGTATCGGCGCCACAGCGGCGGCGCAAGCCGTCGCTGCGAGGCTGCGCTTGTCGAGCCGGATCGGCCGCCCGTACACTGGCCGGCGGCGAGGAGGCGCAGGCGATGCCCGAGACCGAAGATCTGTTCGCGATCATCGAGACCATGCGGGCGATGCGCCGGCTCAAGCCCGACCCCGTGCCCGACGCGCTCATCCGCCGCATTCTCCAGGCCGCCGTGTGCGCCCCCAACGGCGGCAATGCGCAGTGCTGGCGCTTTCTCGTGGTCAAGGACCGCGCGATCAAGGCGGCGGTGCAGGTCTACTACAAGCGCGCTTTCGACGAGGTGATGGGGCCGCATTACCTTACCAACGCGCCGCCGCCGGGCATGGACCGCGAGCGCTATCTGCGCCAGCGCGACGCCGCCGCCTATCTCACCGACCACTTCCATGAGGCGCCGGTGTGGATCGTCCCCTGCCTCGTGGAACGCGCGATCGGGACCGGGCGCGTATCGGGCGCCTCGATCTATCCGGCGGTGCAGAACATGCTGCTGGCGGCGCGCGCGCTCGGCCTCGACGCGACGCTGACGACGCGGCATCTGATGTACGAGAAGGAGACCGAGGCCGCGCTCGGCCTGCCACCGGACGTGCATTCCTATGCCATCATCCCGCTCGGCTATCCGCTCGGCCGGTTCGGTCCCGTCCGCCGCGGCGCGCTGGCCGATGTCGTGTTCCAGGACCGCTGGGGCGAGCCATATCCAGGGCTGTGAATCGGCTTCAGGGTAACCACCAGGGTAACCACGGCGACGACGCTCACCGGGCGGCGGCTTCATTTGCTCGCGCGGGGCGAGCGATCGATGACGGGGCGTGCTCCGGGCTCCACAGCCGCGCGTTGGCGCGTGACCGTGATCCGCCCGCGCCGCATAGCGACGTGGCTCGACAGACGTGCGCACTGCCGCGCGGCTCTGCGCCCTACGTGGCGCGAGGGATCGGCCCTGCCGTCATACCGGCGGGGCCAATTTTCCCAGTAATATACACAAAATGGCCCTTATATAGCTCTTAAATTGCCACGTAAGGAATCCGCACAATTACTCGGAAGCATCAGGTTTGTCTCGTCCCATAATCCCCCGAAGTCTCGTTTTCAGTGTAAAGAATTCTTTACAATGTCTCGGCTACGGCGGCCACTAGCCAGCATTAACCATCTAATATTTAAGGCTTCCTACATATCTGGCACGAAACGTGCTTCTTAAAATCTCAGTATCTTCGGAGCTCCCTCCGACGGATGGCAGCACGCAAGGAGATTCGCATGAGACACGACCGGTCTCTCGCCGTCATTCTCGGCGTCGTCACCGTCTTCGGCTCTATCGGCGCGGCCAAGGCCGACCTCATCATTGACAGGAACGGAAACGCGGGCGGAGTTCAGGCACAGTCAGAGTCGGTATTGAACGGCGGTCCAGGTTTCCCGACGACGATCTTTGGCTACACCAGTGGCGCGCAACTGGTGGCCGACGCGACTGGCTACTATCGGTTCACCTTCGAGGGCGCCGGCGACGCGGGGAACGATAACGTTTTCACATCAGGCAGTAACACATTCACCGCGAACGGGCCGGGGGGCACGGGCGGGGGTTCAACGAGTCTTGAGGCTTCTTTCCTTGAATTTCTGACGTCCGGCACCCCGATTTCGTTCACGCTCAGCTCGAATGACGGGTGCTCGGTCACGAATGGCACGGCTTCGACGAGATCCGGCTGCAATTATCTGATCGCTTTGGCCGACTCGCCGACTTCACCGGGCGCGTTCGATATTTCACAGACGACGGCCTGGCTTGGCTTCAGCGACGGCGCCACAACCACCGACGCGGACTATCAGGACATGGTGGTGAGAGTCGATGAGGTGCCGGAACCGGGCAGCCTCGCCCTCTTTGGCGCGGCTCTGATCGGTCTCGCGGGACTGCGCCGCTGGCGCCAGCGTGCGTGAATTCGCGCTCGCTTCACGGCCGGGAAAGCTTAGTGGCGTTTCCTACACCATACCGGATTTTTCGCGACAACCGTTGTTGGCTTCTCGCGCCCGTCTGTGGGTCGAAGCGCTTCACCGTGATCGTCTAGGCGACGTGCTCGAGCAGTCCGGGGGGGCTGCTCGGCCGGCGCCTGCAGGGCAGAACGGAGCTTGAATGACGGCACGAAACGAGCGCCCCGCGGTCACGGCACCGCGGCCGGCTCGGCCGTGCACAGGGTGCGCGCGACGTCGACCTCGTCGATCTGCTCCGGCAGCAGGAAGGCTTCGGCATAGCGGCGATAGACGCCCGAGGTCAGGAACAGGGCGAAGAGATCGGCGTCGATGTGCGCGGCCTCGCTCATGCGCGCCATGATGGCGATGCATTCCGACAGCTTCTTCGGCGTCTTGTAGGGACGGTCGCGGGCGGTGAGCGCCTCGAAGATGTCGGCGATCGCCATGATGCGCGCGGGGATGCTCATCTCGCCGCCCTTGAGGCCGCGCGGATAGCCGGTGCCGTCCATCTTCTCGTGATGCCCGCCCGCCCATTCCGGCACGCGCGCCAGCGTCTTCGGAAACGGCAGCCCCTCGAGCATGATGATGGTCTGCACGATGTGGTCGTTGATGTGGTAGCGCTCCTCCGCGGTGAGCGTGCCGCGCGGGATGGCGAGGTTGTAGACCTCGCCGAGATTGAATTGCTGCGCCGGCGGCTTGACGATGAAGCCCCAGGGATTGTCGGGCGCGAGCGGCGGCTGGTCGTGGGCGATGATGTGCGCGGGCTTGTCGGCGAGCAGGCGCTCGACGACGGGAGGCGGCGGCGCGTGGCGCGGCCGGCGCCGCTCTTCCTCCCACGACAGCCCGAGCCCGTCATCGATGGTGCGCAGCCACGGCGTCGCCGCAATGCGCTCGAGCCGCGCGACCGCGTCCGGCGCCATCGTCTCGCCGCCGATGTTGCAGCGCGCGACGAAGGCGAAGTCGTCGTCGAGCTCGGCGAGCCGGCGATCGCGCCGCGCGGCAAGTTCCGCCGCGTCGCCGCCCGCGGCGACGGTCTTGAGATGCTCGATCTCGGCATCGCGCTTCACCACCTCGAAGCGGGTGCGGATCTCGTGAATGCGATTGTAGACCGTCTCGAGCTTGGTCGCCTTGTCGACGACATATTCCGACGTCGTGACCTTGCCGCAATCGTGCAGGCCGCACGCGACCTCAAGCGCGTACCATTCGTCGTCGCCGAGGCGGAACGCGGCCAAGGGACCCTCCGTCGCCGCATCGGCGGCGTGCGCGAGCATGGTGGTCAGCTCGGGCACACGCCGGCAATGCCCGCCGGTATAGGGCGATTTCGCGTCGATCGCGTTGGCGAAGACCTGGAGGAACGCGCGGAACAGGTTCTTCTGCGCCTCGAGCAGCATCTGGTTGTCGAGCGCCACCGCCGCCTGGCTCGCCAGCGCCTCGATCACCGGCAAGACCTCGGCCGCGAACGGCACGACCTCGCCGTCCGCGCGCCGCGCGTTGGTGAGTTGCAACACGCCCACGACCTCGGCCGTGCGATTGGCCAGCGGCACGGTGAGAAACGAGCGCGAGCGATAGCCGGTGCCGGCATCGAAGGCGCGCGGATCGCTGAAATCGAAGCCGTCGCTCGCGCGATAGGCGTCGGCGATGTTGACGATCTTGCCGCTGATCGCCGCCGCGGCCGCGATATGCTTGACGTTCGCCGTGCCGTCCGGCGCGCGCATCGGGATCGGCGGATAGGGAACGGGCGCGCCGGTGGTGCCGCCCAGCGCAATCCCCATCGTGTCGTTAAGCATGATCTCGAAGCGCAGCGCGCTGCGGTCCTCGGTCATCAGATAAAGCGTGCCGCCGTCGGCGCGGGTCAGCTCCTTGGCGCCGAGCAGGATCTTTTCCATGAGCCGGCTGTGGTCGCGCTCGGCCGAGAGCGCGATGCCCAGCTCGACGAGCCGCCGGTAGCGCAATTCGCGGTCATCGACGCGCGAAACCGGATCCATCCCCACCTCCTTCCGCCGCCCGGCGGTGGGCAGGCGAAAAATTCTTTGTGCGCTCCACGGAAGCGGACGACCGGCGGCGCCGACCGCCTGTCCCCTTGCCCAACCCTCGCAAGACTCGCGCCAGAAACGAATTCATCTGCCGCGGCAGAGCGTTACCACGCACGATCGGGAAGCCGCAGCCGCCCCTGTAAACCGAGGTTTACAATTGCCTCAAGGCGGCCCGCCGCCCGGCCGACCCGCCAGGGCCGGCACCATCCGCTATATAGCGTAAGCCTAGCGATTGGGCAGGGCCGCCGCTCGGCACGATCCGCATGACGCGGCGCTGCTAGGCGCTGCCGCCGACGACTTCGTGGCCCTCGGCACGCCAGCGCAGCATGCCGCCGGCGAGATTGGCGATGTCGGTGAATCCCGCCTGCTGCAGCAGATTGATCGCCTGCGCCGAGCGGCTACCGGCGCGGCACACCGCGACGATCGGCCGGTCGCGCCGCAATTCCCCGGCGCGGGCGGCAAGCTCGCCGAGGGGAATGAGGATCGCGCCGTCGATGTGGCCGAGCGGCCCCTGGAACTCGTCGCTCTCGCGCACGTCGAGGATTTGCAGCGGGCCGTCATATTCCTCGAGCGCCTGCGGCTGGATTTCCCAGATCCCGGCAAAGCTGTAGGTGAGCGGCGCCCAGCCCGGATCGGCGGCGGCGAAGCGATCGTTCTCCGGCCGTCCGCAGCGCAGATTGGCCGGCACCGCCACATCGATCTTTTTGGGATGGGCGAGCTTGAGGTTTTGCATGTGGCCGGTGAAGTCGCCGAGCCCAACCGCGCCGCCGAGCCGCGGATTGAACCGCTTCTCCTCGCCGACGCTGCTCACGGTCAGGCCGCGATAGTCGTGGGCAGGGTAAAGGAGACAGGTATCGGGCAGGGTGAATATCTGCTCATGGACCGAGCGGTAGAGCGCGGCGGCGTCGCCTTGTTGGAAATCGGTGCGGCCGGTGCCGCGAACGAGCAGGCAGTCGCCCGTGAAGGCCATGCTTTCATCGTCGAGAACATAGGTGACGCAGCCCGCGGTGTGGCCGGGCGTGGCGCGGACCGCAAGGAAGCGATCGCCGAACGTCACCCGGTCGCCGGCCTCGAGCAGGCGGTCGGCGCCGGCGGCGCCGCTTGCGCGCGCCAGCGCGATGCGGCTGCCGAGCCGGCGCCGCAGCAGCCAGGCGCCGGTGACATGGTCGGCATGGACGTGGGTCTCGAGCGTCCATTGCAGCTTGAGTCCCAGTTCGGCGATGAGCGCCGCCTCGCGCCGCACCTGTTCGAACACCGGATCGATCAGCACCGCCGCGCGCGCGTGCTCGTCGCCGAGGAGATAGGTGTAGGTCGAGGATTGCGGGTCGAACAATTGCCGGAAGATCATCGCCGCCTTCCCGAGGCTGCCGGGCCGCGCCCGATCGTCTATCATCCCGGCATCGGCGCGACTTGGGAAGAGGCGTCTATGCCGCAGGAACCGCGCGGCGCGAGCGTCATTGGGGCCGGCGCGTGACGCCGTTCGGCGTGCGCCTGCGCCAGCTCCGCGCCGAGCGCGGCATCAGCCTCAAGCACATGGCCGAGGCGCTGGGCGTGTCGGCGGCCTATCTCTCGGCGCTGGAGCATGGCCGGCGCGGCCGTCCCAGCCACGCGCTGGTGGTGGCGATCTGCGCCCAGCTCAACATCATCTGGGACGAGGCCGACGAGCTGCGGCGGCTGGCGCGGCTCTCGCATCCGCGCATCACGGTCGACACCGCGGGGTTGAGCCCGGAAGCGACCGAGCTGGCCAATCTCCTCGCCGAGCGCATCCGCAAGCTCACGCCCGAGCAGGTCGCGCGCCTGCGCGACATCCTGCGCGCGGAGCCGGAGCGCCCGCGGCGCCGGGCGGGCCGCCGCTAACCAAGTCTTAACCCGGCTCGGCGAGGCTCAGGGGCGATTCACCCTCAGCCCGCGAGGACCCAGGATGGCGGAGCACGATCCCCGGGTGCTGAAGCAGCGCGACCTGTCGCATCTCAGCGTCCGGGACATGACCCCGTTCGAGCGCGCCGAGCTCTATCGCCGCTACACCACGTTCGTCGCCCATTTCGGGGTCCGCACGACGGCCGCGCCGCCGCAGCGGCCGGTCCGTAAATGGGTTCCGGGCGAACGCGCCGCAGCCGGCGAAGGCGCCTGAAGACCCTTGCCGCGGCCGGTGCCGCGGCAAAAAACGGTTGCATTCCCGCCCGACACGGCGGACGTTGGGCCGCGCCAATCTTGCGGTCCGACCATGCCGTCGATTGCCATCGGCCCGACCCCCGCGATTGACGAAAGCCGCCGTGGGCGCTGCACGGCCACGTACGACGGGAGCTTCCCTTGGCCATCGGTACTGTCAAATGGTTCAACGCCCAGAAGGGCTATGGTTTCATTCAGCCGCTCGATGGCGGCAAGGACGTGTTTGTCCACATCTCGGCGGTCGAGCGCGCGGGCCTCGGCACGCTCAACGAAGGCCAGAAGGTCAAATACGAGGTCGCCCGCGACCGCGGCAAGGAGGCTGCGGCGAACCTGGCTCTCGCGGACTGATCCACCGCCGCGGCAGCACCGTTTTGCCGCTTACAGGATGAACTTCGACAGGTCGGCGTTCTTCGCCAGTTCGCCGACATGGACGCGGACATAGTCGCGGTCGATCGTGACGTGCGTGTCGGGCGGCTGGTCCGAGGCGGTGAAGCTCACCTCCTCCAACAGGCGCTCGAGCACGGTGTGGAGGCGCCGCGCGCCGATATTCTCGACCGCGGTGTTGATGTCCTCGGCGAGCTTCGCCAGTTCGTCGATCGCGTCCTCGGCGAAGTCGAGGGTCACGCCCTCGGTCGCCAGCAATGCCCGGTATTGCTTGATGAGGCTGGCCTCGGGCTCGGTGAGGATGCGGCGGAAATCGTCGCGCGTCAGCGGTTTCAGCTCGACCCGGATCGGCAGCCGCCCCTGCAGCTCGGGCAAGAGGTCGGACGGTTTCGCCAGGTGGAACGCGCCCGAGGCGATGAACAGCACATGGTCGGTCTTGACCGCGCCGTGCTTGGTCGCCACCGTCGTGCCCTCGATGAGCGGCAGGAGATCGCGCTGCACGCCCTCGCGCGACACGTCGGCGCCGAGACGATGCTCGCTGCGGCCGCAAATCTTGTCGATCTCATCGAGGAAGACGATGCCGTTCTGCTCGACCGCGGCGATCGCCTCGCGCGTCACCTTTTCCTGGTCGAGGAGCTTGTCGCTCTCCTCCTGCATCAGCACGCGATAGCTCTCGGCCACGGTCAGGCGGCGCGGCTTGGTGCGGGCGCCGAACGCCTTGCCGAACATCTCGCCGATATTGACCATGCCCATCTGCGCCCCCGGCATGCCGGGAATGTCGAAGGTCGGCAGGTTGAAGCCGCCGGTATCCTGAACCTCGACCTCGATCTCGCGCGAGTCGAGCTCGCCCGAACGCAGCATGCGGCGGAACTTGGTGCGGGTCTCGGCGCTGGCATTGGCGCCCACCAGCACGTCGAGCACGCGGTCCTCGGCGCGCAGCTCGGCGCGTGCCGCCACCTCCTTGCGCAGCCGCTCGCGCGTCATCGCGAGCGCGACCTCGACGAGATCGCGCACGATCTGCTCGACGTCGCGGCCGACATAGCCGACCTCGGTGAATTTCGTCGCCTCGACCTTGATGAAGGGCGCCTGCGCGAGCCGCGCCAGCCGGCGCGCGATCTCGGTCTTGCCGATCCCGGTCGGGCCGATCATCAGAATGTTCTTCGGCAGCACCTCCTCGCGCAGTTCTTCGGGCAGTTGCTGGCGGCGCCAGCGGTTCCGGAGCGCGATCGCGACGGCGCGCTTGGCGTCGCCCTGGCCGACGATGTGGCGGTCGAGCTCGGAGACGATTTCGCGCGGGCTGAACGAGGTCATAGCGATTCGATCGTGATCTTGTCGTTGGTATAGACGCAGATGCCGGCGGCGATCGCCATCGCCTTCTTCACGATCGCCTCGGCGTTGAGCGGCTGATCGACGAGGGCGCGCGCTGCGGCAAGCGCGAAGCCGCCGCCCGAGCCGATGCCGATGATCCCGTCCTCGGGCTCGAGCACGTCGCCGGTGCCGGACAGGATGAGCGACACGCTCTTGTCCGCCACCGCCATCATCGCTTCGAGCCGGCGCAGATAGCGGTCGGTGCGCCAGTCCTTGGCCAGTTCGACGCAGGCGCGGGAGAGCTGCTCGGGATGCTGCTCGAGCTTGGTCTCGAGCCGCTCGAACAGCGCGAACGCATCGGCGGTTGCACCGGCGAAGCCTGCGATCACCTTGCCATTGCCGAGGCGGCGCAGCTTGCGCGCGTTCGACTTGACGATGGTCTGACCCATCGACACCTGGCCGTCGCCGGCGATCACCACCTGTCCGTCCTTGCGCAGGCACAGGATGGTGGTGCCGTGCCAGCTCTCGGGTTGCTGCGGTTGCATGATGGCACGAGATGTAGGCAGTCCCGGCCCGCGCGTCCACTCCGGCGATCGGCCGGGCCGCTCACGCCGCCCCGGGCGCGGGGCGCCGGACCGGCGATCGCATGGGCCGGCGATCGCATTGAGTTGCCGCCCGCCCGGGCGTAGCATGCGGGCAAAAGCCGCGCGGCATGAGGGCGGGATGGAGGTGACGCCGTGAAGATCTGCATGTTCCACCTGATGCCCTACCGCGATCTCCCGGCGGATTTCGACCAGCGCTATCATTCCGCCTATATCGATCCGGTGTGGTTCGACGTCGCCGATCCCGACAAGGTCGGCCAGTACTACAACGCGACGCTCGACGAGATGATCTATGCCGCCAATGTCGGCATGCACGGGCTGTGCACCAATCAGCACCACCAGAACGTCTATGGCTTCATGGCCAATCCGAGCCTGATGGGCGCGGTGCTGGCAAAGCAGACCAACGGCCAGGACGTGGCGATCGTCCAGATCGGCTCGACGCTGCCCTCGACGACGCCGCCGACGCGCATCGCCGAGGAATACGCGATGCTCGACTGCATCAGCGGCGGACGGCTCGTGGCCGGCTTCCCCACCGGGCTGCCGACCGACGCCACGCTCTCGAACGGCATCGTCCCGGTCGAGCAGCGCGAGCGCTTCCGCGAGGCGCTGGCGCTGGTGACCAAGGCGTGGTCGGCGAAGGAGGTGTTCGCCTGGAACGGCCGGCATTATCAGCTCCCGATGGTTAACTTGTGGCCGCGGCCGATCCAGCAGCCGCATCCGCCGATCTGGATCCCCGGCTCGGGTGTCTCCTCGACCGCCGAGTATGTCGTCGGCCTCGATCACTGCTTCTGCCATTTGAGCTATTTCGGGACCAAGGCCGCCACGGCCGTGGGCGACCGCTACTGGGAGCTGGTCGCGCGCAAGGGGCGCGACGACAATCCCTACCGCTTCAGCTTCCTGCAGCTCATCGGCGTGGCCGGGAGCGATGCCGAGGCCGAGGACAAATACGCGGCGCATGCCGAGTATTTCTTCCACAAGCTGCTCTACACGCCGCAATACTACCAGGCGATCCCCGGCTGCCTCGAATACGACGCCCTGGTGCAGGCGCTGACCAACAATCCGCGGGCCGGGATCAACCTGCGCGAGCTCAAGGCCAAGGATTTCTTCGATCGCGGCTTCGTCGTGGTCGGCAGTCCCAAGACCGTGCGCGAGCAGCTCATGGACGGGGTGAAGCGGCTCCGCATCGGGCATCTGCTCGCGCTCTTGCATTTCGGCTCGATGCCGACCGAGCTCACGAAGGAGAACATCGGCCTGTTCGCGCGCGAGGTGCTGCCGCATCTCGAAGGCTTGTGGGACGATCAGTACGAGGACCGCTGGTGGCCCGAGCGGCTCAGGGCGAAGCGCCCGGCCGCCGCCATGGCCTCGGCTTCCTGAGCGCGAGCGGAGAGATATCATGCCCGCCCCCGAGACGCGCCGGCTCCGGCTCTGGCAGGACCGCATCGAAACCGACATCGAGATCGCCGGCAGCGGCCCGCCGCTCGTCTATCTGCACGGGCCATGGGGCCTCGGCGTCGACCGCGCATTCGTCTCCCGTCTCGCGGCCGCGCATACCGTCTATGCGCCGAAGCATCCCGGCACCAGCCGCGGCAATCCCGACGCGGTCCACGCGCTCGACACCTGGCTCGATCTCGTCGTCTATTACGGCGAGCTGTTCGACCGGCTGGAACTCGCCGCGCCGGCGCTGGTCGGGCATTCCTTCGGCGGCCTTGTTGCGGCCGAGTTCGCGGCCGCGGCGCCGACATCGGTCGGGAGGCTGGTGCTGATCGATCCGGTCGGATTGTGGCGCGACGATTTGCCGGTCAAGAACTGGATGGTCCTCCCGGATGATACCCGCCAGGCCACACTGTTCGCCGATCCCGATGGCGCGGCGGCGCGGCGGTTCTTTGGCGCCCCCGATGATCCGGCGGCACGGACCGACGCCCTGGTGCAGTTCATCTGGGCGCAGGGCTGCACCGGCAAATTCGTCTGGCCGATCCCGGATCGCGGCCTCAAGCACCGCACCCACCGCATCGCCGCGCCGACGCTGATCGTCTGGGGCAAGGACGACCGCATCATCGCGCCTGCCTATGCCCAGGAATTCGCCGGCCGCATCGCCCAGGCGCAGGTCGTGCTGATCGACCGGGCGGGCCACCTGCCGCAGCTCGAACAGCCGGAAGCCACGGCACGGGCAATCGGGGGATTTCTCGGCAGTCGATGAGCGCGCGCCGCGACCGTGATTTCCGTTACCGCCGGCGCCGGGCGATGCTAGGCTCGACCGGCCAACCGGGCGGAGGGGAAGATGAAGATCGAGAAGCGTCTTGAGGAACTGGGCATCACGCTGCCGCCGCTGCGCGCGCCGATGGCAAATTACGTGCCCGCGCGCCGCGCCGGCAATTTGCTCTTCCTCTCGGGCCAGGGACCGGCAGGATCGGCCGCGGGCAAGGTCGGTGACACCATCTCGGTCGAGGAAGCCTATCAGCACGCGCGCAGCGTCGGCCTCGGCCTGATCGCGGCGATGAAGCACGAACTCGGCGATCTCGACCACGTCAAGGGCATCATCAAGGTGCTCGGCATGGTCAATGCCGTACCGAGCTTCCGCGATCAGCCCAAGGTCATCAACGGCTGCTCCGACCTGCTCGTCGAGGTGTTCGGCGAAGCCGGGCGGCATGCGCGCTCCGCCGTCGGCATGGGCTCGCTTCCGAACCAGATCCCGGTCGAGATCGAGCTGATTGCGCTGGTCGAGTGACGGAAGCTCAGGGCCTGAGCAATCCCATGATGTCGAACGCCTCGCGCAGGATCGGCGCGGCGACGGCGTTGGCGCGCTCGCCACCGTGGCGGAGGACGCCGTCGATATAGCCGGGATCATCGAGGAGGCGGCGCATCTCGCCGCCGATCTTGCCCAGAACCTCGACCGCGAGATCGGAAAGGTCGCGCTTGAAGTCGGAGAAGTTGCGGCCTGCGTGGCGGGCGATCGCGTCCTCGCGCGACAGATCGGCGAGCGCCGCATAGATGCCGAGAAGATTGTCCGCCTCGGGGCGCGCGTCGGCGGCAGCAGGCGAATCCGGCAGCGGATGCGGGTCGGTCTTGGCGCGCCGGAACTTGAGCGCGACGGTGTCGGCATCGTCCGTCATGTTGATGCGCGAATAGTCCGAGCTGTCCGACTTGGACATCTTCTTGGTGCCGTCGCGCAGGCTCATGACGCGCGTCGCCGTGCCGAAAATCTGCGGCTCGGGCAGCGGAAAGAACTCGACCCCATAGCGGCGGTTGAAGGCGCCGGCGACATCGCGCGATAGCTCCAGATGCTGCTTCTGGTCCTCGCCAACCGGCACATGCGTCGCCTTGTAGAGCAGGATGTCCGCCGCCATCAGCACCGGATAGGCATAGAGGCCGAGCCCGGCCTCGTCGCGCGCCTTGCCCGCCTTCTCCTTGAACTGCGTCATGCGGTTGAGCCAGCCCAGCGGCGTCAGGCAGCCGAGCAGCCAGCCGAGCTCGGCATGCCCCGGCACCGTGCTCTGGTTGAAGATGATGCAGCGGTCGGGATCGATGCCGGCGGCGATATAGGCGGCGGTGACCTCGCGCGTCTGGGCGCGAAGCTGCGCCGGATCCTGCGGCAGGGTCAGCGCATGCAGATCGACGATGCAGAAGATGCAGTCGAAATCCCGCTGTAGGCGGACCCAGTTGCGGATCGCGCCGAGATAATTGCCGAGATGCAGATTGCCGCTGGGCTGAACGCCCGAGAAGATGCGATTCATCGGATCCTGATCGCGTGGGGTCGGCCGGGTTTATCGCCGCCGCGCCCGGCAGGGTCAAGCGGGCTCGGGATCACCCTCGCCGAGAACGCCCGCCGCGACCGCGCTCGCGCCGAGACCGTGCAGGGCAGCGGCGACGCCGGCGCGGTCCCCCGGCGGGCGGTTCTGGCTCATCTTCCACTTGCCCTCGAGCCGCGTGATCGGGATGGCGAAACCGACGATCGCCTTGAGCATCGCGGCGAGATAGTCCCGGGGCGCGTCGGCAACCGACCAGGGCGCGGGCCGTCCCGCTTCATGCAACGCCGTGAGCCGCGTCACCAGCGCCTCGAGCCGCGCCGCATCCTCGAAGAACGCGACCGGCCCATAGGCATGCACCGCAGCATAATTCCAGGTCGGCACCACGCGGCTGCCGCTTGTCGCCTTCGACGGATACCACGACGGCGAGACATAGGCGTTGGCGCCGAGAAAGATTGCAAGGACCTCGCCATCGCCGGCATGGCGTGCTTGCGGATTCTCGCGCGCGATATGGCCGAGGAGCGTGCCGAGGGGCGCGGGCTCGGGATCGAGCAGCAGCGGCACGTGGCTCGCCTCGATGCCTTGGGCGCCGGCCGTCACCAGCGTCGCGAAGCCGATGCGCCGGATCGCCGCGTGCAGCACTGGCACGCGGCGTTCGGCGAAATGTTCGGGGACATACATGCCAGGCCATTATGGCCGAGCGGCGCCGCGGGACAAGGTGCCGCGGCGGCGATCGCGGTCAGGCCAATGCCTGCGACGCGTAATCCATCTTGTAATCCGTCTTGCGCGGCCGGCCGACCGGGCGCTTCTGCGCCGTGCCGGCGTCCGGGGCGCCGCGCAGGAGCAGCGTCAACTCGTCGCGGCAGCGCTTCAGCATTCTTACGTCGCGGCGGTCGTCGCTGTCGAGCGCCGCCAACGCGCCGAGCCTGACCTCGACCAGATCGACCAGCATCTCAACGCAGCTGACAGGAAGCGGCATGGGAATCTCCTTGGGTTGGAATGCGGGCATCGTCATGCGCCCGCGCCTCGTCGAGCGCCGCAGCGAGATCGCTGAGCAGCGCCGCAAGCGCTTGGTTGTGCATCTGCTCGGACAGCTTCCTGATGCGGGCGATCCGCCGGCGGCGGGCGTCCGGAAAGGTGATCAGCGTGACATCGCCCATGGAAAACGTCCCAGCGAATTGCGACGCCCCGTACATGCTGCATCTGCCGGTTGCGAAATAGCTGGGAATTCTACCTAAGGGATTCCCCGTAGGCACGGAGACGCGCCGCGGCCGGGGTTCAGGCGCGCAACAGCCGGCGCCGCACTTCGCCCCAGGGTGCGACGCCGAGCGCCACCGCCAGAACGGCGAAACCAAGGAGTCCGCCGCCGACGAGCGCCGCCAAGCCGCCGAGCCGCAGCGCCAGCCCGCCCGCCAGCGCCGGGGCGAGCAACCGTTCCAACCCGATCAGCAGCGCGCCCATGCCGAGCGCGGCGCCGAGCATCCGCGGCAGCGCCCGCCGCGTGCGGCGATCAAGCGCGAAATGCCGGCGCCGGCGCAGGACGTGAATGAGCAAAAGTGCGTTGACCCAGCCCGCGATCGAGGTCGCGAGCGCAACCCCGACATGCGCCAATGGCGTCAGCAGCCCGAGGCTGGTCGTGAGCACGATGTTCACGGTGATCGCCACAACCGCGATCTTGACCGGCGTCTTCGTGTCGTGGCGCGCGAAGAAGCCCGGCGCCATGACCTTGACCAGAACGAAGGCCGGAAGCCCCGCCGCATAGGCGGCGAGCGCGCCCGCAGTGGCACTCGCTTGGGCCGGGCCGAAGGCGCCGCGCTCGAACAGTACCGCGAGAATGGGATGCGCTGCCACGCCGAGCGCGACGGCGGCGGGCAGCGTCAACAGGAAGGCGAGTTCGAGGCCGCGGTTCTGGGTCGCGATCGCGCCGCGGTCGTCGCCGAGACGGACGTGGCGCGACAGTGCCGGCAGGATCGCGGTGCCGACCGCAAAACCCACCACGCCCAAGGGAAGCTGCTCGACCCGGTCGGCGTAATAGAGATAGGACACCGCGCCTGTCGGCAGGAGCGAGGCGATCGCCGTGGAGATGACGAGATTGAGCTGCGTCGCGCCGGCACCGACCACGCCGGGGACCATCAGTCCGACCAGACGCCGCACCGCCGGCGACAGCCGCGGCCGCGGCAGCGACAGCGGTGTCCCGGCGCGCCAGCACGAAGCCATCAGCCACAGGAACTGCGCGAACCCCGCGGCCGTCACCGCCCAGGCCAGCGCCACGCCGCTCGGGGGCCGCACCAGGGCGAGCGTGCCGATGAGAAAAATATTGAGCAGCGTCGGTGTCACCGCCGTGGCGGCGAAGCGCTCAAGCGAATTGAGCACGCCGCCTTGCAGCGCCACCAGCGAAATGAACAGGAGATAAGGAAAGGTGATGCGGGTCAGCGCGACGGTGAGCGCGAATTTCGCCGGCTCCGCGGCGAAGCCGGGCGCCAGCACATGCAAGAGCCACGGCGTTGCCACCTCGCCCAGAACGAGAAACACGACCAGCGCCGCGAGCAGCGCGGCGAGTGCGTCCTCGGCGAAAAGCCGTGCCGCGGCACTTCCTTCCTTCGCCACCATGCCGGCATAGAGCGGCACGAAGGCGGCGCTGAACGCACCCTCGGCGAAGAGGCTGCGGAACAGGTTGGGAAGCCTGAGCGCGACGAAGAACGCGTCCGTGACCGGCCCCGCGCCCAAGAGCGCCGCCGTCAACATGTCGCGGACGAACCCCAGGACGCGGCTCACCATCGTATAGCCGCCGACCGTCGCGACCGAGCGCAGAAGGGCCATGGCGGCGTTGGTGTAGTGGACTGCTGCCCCCGTGGGAAGAGGCGCCCGCCCTTGCCATTTGCAGCGCGCGAAGTTAACCCATGCGGCACGTGCAACGGGGGCGGCGATGGCGGAGACGGCGATCGGGATCAGCGGCTGCGGCGGGCGGATGGGGCGCATGCTCGTTGCCGAGGTGCGCGGCACCGCGGGCTGCCGCGTCGCCGGCGGCATCGATGCGACGGGCAGCGAAGCGATCGGCCGCGACCTTGGCACGCTCGCCGGCATCGATGCGCTGGGCCTCGCGGCCGGCGACGACATCGCCCGGTTGCTCGGGGTCGCGGATGTCGTGATCGATTTTTCCGCGCCCGCGGCCACCGCCGCCCTTGCCGGCGCGGCCGCGCGGCACGGCAAGCCGCTCGTCATCGGCACGACCGGACTCGAGCCCGGGCACGAGCGCGCGCTCGCCGCTGCGGCCAAGACCATCCCCATCGTCCGGGCCGCCAATATGAGCCTGGGCGTCAATCTGTTGCTGGGCCTCGTCCGTGAGGTCGCGGCAACGCTCGGCGAGGATTACGACATCGAGGTGCTGGAAATGCACCATCGCCACAAGGTTGACGCGCCCTCGGGCACGGCGCTGGCGCTGGGCGAGGCCGCCGCCGCCGCGCGCGGCATCGATTTCGCCGCGCACAGCCAGCGCGTGCGCGACGGCATCACCGGGCCGCGCCGCCGCGGCGATATCGGCTTCGCCTCGCTCCGCGGCGGCGACGTGGTCGGCGAGCATGTCGTGATCTTCGCCGCCGAGGGCGAGCGGATCGAACTCACGCACCGCGCGGGGAGTCGCCGGATCTTCGCGCGGGGCGCGGTGCGCGCGGCGTGCTGGGCCGTGGGCCGCGCGCCGGGATTTTACGGGATGAAGGACGTGCTCGGGCTGGGGTGAGGCCGTCGCCTTTCGCTGTTTCGACTGCGTCGGTCTTCGCCGGATACGCGCACAGCGCCCGCACGACGCAGCTCGCGCAATGCGGCTTGCGCGCGACGCAGACATAGCGGCCGTGCAGGATGAGCCAGTGGTGGGCACCGTGGCGATAGCGCATCGGAACGATGCGCTCGAGCCCGCGCTCGACCGCGAGCGGCGTCTTGCCCGGCGCCAGCCCGGTGCGGTTGGCGACGCGGAAGATGTGCGTGTCGACGGCGATGGTCGGGTTGGCGAAGGCGACGTTGAGGACGACATTGGCGGTCTTGCGCCCGACGCCGGGCAACGCCTCGAGCGCCGCGCGCGATTCCGGCACCTGGCTGCCGTGCTGCTCTATCAAAATGCGCGACAGGCCGATGACGTGCTTGGCCTTGGTCCGGAACAGCCCGATCGTGCGGATGTAGTCGGTGAGCCGCGCCTCGCCCAGGGCCAGCATCTTTTCCGGCGTGTCCGCTACAGCGAAGAGCGGTGTCGTCGCCTTGTTGACGCCCACGTCGGTGGCTTGCGCCGACAGCACAACCGCGACGAGAAGCGTATAGGGGTTGATGAATTCGAGCTCGGTCGTGGGATCGGGGCGATCCCTCGCGAGCAGCTCAAAGAAGCGCGCGGCCTTGCGACGGTCCATGCGCCGATCCTGACGGAAGCTGCGCGCGGCGTAAAGCCGCGCAGCTCACGGTCTGACGATGAGCCAGATCGCCGTCGCCCACAGCGCGAGGCATGCGCTCAAGGCGATGAGCAGCCCGCGATTCTTCTCCCGCCATTCCTGCCGCGTCGTCACGGCTTCTTCCCATTCGATCATTTTGCTCCCCCCGCCACCAGGGAAAGCAAGATCGATGCCAGCGTAGAATTTGCATTGCCGTCCAGAAGTTTGGCCAGGTGGTCGCGACGATCCGTCGCGGAAGTGTAAAATTTCTCGTCGGGCCGGGAACGATCAGCGGACGCCGTCGGGAAACAGCACCGTACGCACCGTCTGCGCCATGATGCGGAGGTCGAAGAGGATGGTGAAGTTCTTGATGTAATAAAGATCGTAGG
Source organism: Allostellaceae bacterium (assembly GCA_035532935.1). GTDB lineage: Bacteria > Pseudomonadota > Alphaproteobacteria > ATCC43930 > CGMCC-115725 > DATJLY01. The sequence goes on along the minus strand of DATKQE010000063.1, from coordinate 351 downwards.
AGAGCTTGGCCCGCGCGTCGGCGACCGACGCGCCATAGGGATGATTGACCTGCGCCCAGCCGGTGATGCCGGGCCGCACGCGGTGACGCTCGGCATAGAACGGAATGTCGGCCACGAGGCGCTCGACGAAGAACGGTCGCTCCGGACGCGGACCGACGAAGCTCATTTCGCCTCTGAGTACGTTGAGGATCTGCGGCAGCTCGTCGATCAGCATGTAGCGGAGGAAGCGGCCCACGCGCGTCACCCGCGCATCGCGGTGCGCCGCCCAGCACGGGCCGCACTGCGCTTCGGCATCGACCCGCATGGTGCGGAACTTGTAGATGTCGAAGGGGCGGCCATAACGGCCGATGC
>DATKQE010000062.1:0-39167 GCA_035532935.1 Allostellaceae bacterium | reverse complement strand
ACAAGGACGCGAAAAGCAAGCCCGCTCAATCCGCCCTCCACCCGACAAACCGAGAAAATTCAAACCCCAAAACCCAAACCCCCACACCCAGCCCTTACCACGAACAACAAAAACCCGCTATCCATATCAAATCTACGGCCGATCATTCACGCGGCGCCGTCGTGCTTCGTCGCCGTTCGACCGCCGCCTTGAGCGAGGCGCAAACGCGTGCCGCCGTGTGCCCGTCCCACAAGGGCGGCGGCTCGGGCGGCGCCGAAGGCGCGGCGAGAATGCCCGCGACCTGCGCCGCCAGATCATCCCACGTGACCAGCCGGTTCGTGCCATGCGTCACGGTGATCGGCCGCTCCGTCGTCCGGCGGACCGTGAGGCACGGGATGCCGAGATAAGTCGTTTCCTCCTGGATGCCGCCCGAATCGGTGATCGCCAGCGCCGCATCGGTGAGCAGGCTCATGAACTCGACATAGCCCAGCGGCGAGATCGGCGTGATCCGCGGCAGTCGCCCCAGACGGTCGGCCATGCCGAACCGCCGCAGGCTTTCGCGCGTGCGCGGGTGCATCGGGAACACGAGCGGCACATGCTCGGCCGCCCGCTCCAGCGCCGCGACCGCGCGCTCGAGGGTCTGCGGGTCGTCGACATTGCTCGGGCGATGCAGCGTCACGACACCATAGCCACGGCTCGCCAGGCCCAACCGTTGCGCGGCGCGAGCCTCGGCGATCCGGGCGCGAAGCATGACCAGCGAATCGATCATGATGTTGCCGACGCGCTCGATCCGGTCGGCGGGGATGCCTTCCCGGCGCAGATTCGCGTCGGCGTCCGGCGACGGCGTCCACAGCAGATCGGCCAGGACATCCGTCACAATGCGATTGATTTCTTCCGGCATGGTGCGGTCGAAGCTGCGCAATCCCGCTTCGAGATGACAAACCGGCAGCAGCAGCTTCTTTGCGGTTATCGTGCAGGCGAGCGTCGAGTTCACGTCGCCGGCGACCACGACCCAGTCCGGCGGCTGCTCCATGCACAACGCTTCATAGGCCACCATCACGGCCGCCGTCTGCTGCGCGTGGCTGCCGCTGCCGGCGCCGAGATTGTGGTGCGGCGGCGGCAAAGCGAGATCGCGAAAAAAGGCGTCCGACATGTCGGCGTCGTAATGCTGTCCGGTGTGAACCAGAATCGGCCGGCACCAACGCTCCTCGCGCAGCGCATGCCACAGCGGCGCCATCTTCATGAAATTGGGCCGCGCCGCCACGATGAGATGGACCGAGTCCATGATCTCCCCGTCAGATGCCCGGCCGCGCCAGAAGCGTCGCCGACATGCCCTGGATGATCGGGGCCTCGACGGGACGGTGAACCGATTCGGCCGTCGGGACAAGCCGGTTCGTAGTCGCCAACCGGCTCGGCGGACGAGAAGCGGCAAGTATGGCGATCATCCGGCCTCCGGTGCGTGGTTTTCCCGTGATCAAGGCACGCCGCTCCCGTCGTTCCTGCCGGCGGCCGCTCGCCTGCGGCTCGGGGACCGGAATAGTTTACGGTGAATCATGTCATTTGGATTAACGGATCGGTCAAAGACCCGTTCGGCGGCGCCGATTTCGGCCGCGGGGCCGGGCAGGCCAATCAGAAATCGAGCCGTTCATGGAGACGCGGCATCTCGACGCGCCGACCGCCGAAGTGCCGCGCGAACGCGCCCATGGCGTCTTCTTCGCCGTGGACGAGGATGGTCGTCGTCACGCCACCGATTCGCGCATGCCAGTCCAAGAGCTCGCGCTGGTCGGCGTGAGCCGAGAACCCGTTGATCGTGTGAACGCGGGCGCGCACGGCAATCTCCTCGTCGAACAGCCGGACGCGCTTGGCGCCGTCGATGATCAGCCGCGCCAGGGTGCCTTGGGCGGCATAGCCCACGAAGATGACGGTCGCGTCCGGATTGGAAAGATTGTGGCGCAGATGATGCCGCACCCGCCCGCCGGTGCACATGCCCGATCCGGCCATGATGAGCGCACCGCCGCGGATGTTGTTGATCGCCATCGATTCGGCGCTTTCGCGCGTCAGATGCAGCCCGGGCAGCGAGAACGGATCGCGCCCCTCCTTGAAAAGAGCGGCAACGTCAGGCTCGTAACATTCGGGATGGCGCTCGAAGATCGCCGTGGCGGAGATCGCCATCGGGGAGTCGAGGAACACCTGCATCGACGGTTTCAGGCGATTCCGCTCGATCCCCTGGCGCAGGAAGAACAGGATTTCCTGGGCGCGTTCGAGCGCGAAGGTCGGGACGATGACGTTCCCGCCTCGGGCGAACGCATCCTCGATCGCTTGGTACAGTTCTTCCACGGAGGCATCGAGCGACCGGTGCAATCGGTCGCCATAGGTCGTTTCCATCACCACGATGTCGGCGGCCTGCGGGGTGACGGGCGGGCGCAGCAGCGGCCGGCCGGCATTGCCGAGATCGCCGGAGTAGAGCACGCGGCGGGGCCGCCCCTGTTCCTCCGCCTCGATGAGGATGCTCGCCGAACCGAGAATATGGCCGGCATCGAGAAAGGTGGCCCGAATCCCCGGCCGCAGCGCCACGGGCTCACCATAGGCCGCAGCGCGGCCGAAGCGGTCGAGGCTGTTGAGCGCGTCGAGCACGGAATAGAGCGGCGCCGGCTTGGTTTCGCCATGGCCGCGCCGTGACGCGACACGGGCGCGGCGGCGCGCCTCCTCCTCCTGGAGATGGGCGGCGTCGAGCAGGACGAGGCGGACGAGCTCGCGCGACGCGGCGGTGGTGATGATCTCGCCCTGGAATCCCTGCTTGACCAGCAGCGGCAGCCGTCCGCAATGGTCGAGATGGGCATGGCTCAGCAACAGGAAATCCACCCCCGCCGGATCGAACCCGAACGCGGCGGCGTTCTCTTCGTGCAGTTCGCGGCTTCCCTGAAACAGGCCGCAATCGACGACGATGCGGCATCCCGCCACTTCGATCAGGTGGCAGGAGCCCGTGACGCCGCGGTCGGCGCCGTGGAACGAGAGCTTCATGCCGCCGGCCACCGGTTCGTGGCACCGAGCGGGCCGCCGGTCAGATCGTGCCAATGCAGAATGTCGCTCCAGATCTCCGCGGCGGTCTCGGCGAACCAGAAGCGTTCGCGATCTTCGGGATCGATGACGCCATCATCGACGAGCAAATCCGGGTTGAACACCTGCCGCCAATGGGATTCGCCGGCCAGGATGATGGGCCGGGCATGATACGCGCACGGAAAAGGGGTCAACCATGGGACCGATCCAAGCGCCATGAAGAACCATCGGGCCTTCCCATCATCGCGTCAAGCGAATGCCCAGCCGGTGTGGCCTCGAGGTTCGGACCCAGGTTTGTTCCTGGATCGAAGCATCTGCCGCGGTGTTTCAATTCATCGAGACGATTGGCGTTTCGGTAACCGTGTCGAAGCTAGAGTCTCCCCGGGTACGACAGGGAAGGGCCGCACGCTAGCCGTCCGCCCTGCGTCGGCGGCGCATCCATGCTTGCGGCGTCGTGAGCCGAACGCCCGTCGGCGACGTATAAGCCAGGCGCTGCTGGTGGGCCTCGGCACTACCAGATGTAGGGGGATTTGACGCGATCACCCCGATATCTTGACATCGGCGTCGCCGAACGAGATGATTTGTCAATGTCGGTCGACCCTTTATCACTGCCACGCTATGTCCGTTCCCTGACCGGGCGTCCGCCGCACGCGGCAAGGCCCGAAGATTGGCTGGCGGCGATTGCCGCTTCCGTCCGCGAGCACCTCACGACGCAATGGCACGGGACCGACCGGCCCGTTCCCGCGGCGGGCGTCAAGCGCGTGTGCTATCTGTCGATGGAGTTTCTGCCCGGCCGCGTTCTCATGCACGCGCTCATGAATTTGGGGCTCTATGAGAGCTGCCGGCGAACCGTCGCGGAGTACGGGCTCAAGCTCGACGACATCGCCGAGCTCGAGGCCGAGCCTGCCCTCGGCAATGGCGGTCTCGGCCGGCTGGCGGCCTGCCTGCTCGACAGCATGGCCAATTTGGGACTGTCGGCCTGCGGCTATGGCATCCGCTATGATTGCGGCCTGTTCGCGCAGCGGATCGAGGACGGCTGGCAGGTCGAGCGGCCCGATCTGTGGCTCGATCGCGGCAATTCCTGGGAAATCCCGCGCCGCGATCTGCTCTATCGCGTCAAGTTCGGCGGTCGTGTGGCCGAGCGCGGCGGCGCCATGCGCCCGCGCCACGAATGGATCGACACCGACGAGGTCCTTGCGACGGCCTACGACCTGCCGGTTCCGGGCTATCAATCGCAGCGGCTCGGCACCTTGCGCCTGTGGTCGCCGCGCACCGCCCATGAATTCGACCTCAACTCGTTCAATAACGGCGATCACGACGGTGCCTTCTCGCGCAAGAATGCGATCGAGTGTCTCTCCCAGGTGCTCTACCCGAGCGATGCGACGCCGGCGGGGCGCGAGTTGCGGTTCAAGCAGGAATTCTTCTTCGTCAGCGCGTCGGTCCAGGACATCATCCGCCGGTTCCGGCGCACGCACGACACGTTGGACCGGTTGCCCGACGAACTCGTCATTCAGATCAACGACACGCATCCCGCCCTTGCCATTGCCGAGCTCATGCGTCTTTTGCTCGATGAGCATCATTTCGACTGGGAGCGCGCCTGGCACGTGACCCGGCGCAGTTTCGCCTACACCAACCACACCTTGATGCCGGAAGCGCTCGAGGTCTGGCCGGTTCGCTTCTTCGAAACGTGGCTGCCGCGTCATCTGCAGATCATTTACGACATCAATGAACGGCATCTGCGCAATGCGGCGAGCCGGCGCCCCGGCGACGACGCGCTGCTGCGCCGCATTTCGCTCGTCGACGAGGACGGCGCGCGTTCGATTCGCATGGCCCATCTCGCCGTCGTCGGCTCCCGCAAGGTCAATGGCGTATCCAAGATGCACACGTCATTGATGAAGGAGACGACCTTCGCCGACTTCCATGCGCTCGACCCCGGCAAGATCGTCAACGTCACGAACGGCATCACCTTTCGCCGCTGGTTGCACCTGGCGAATCCCGATCTGACGGCGCTCATCTGTTCGCGCATCGGCAAACGCTGGCTGACGCAATCCGATGATCTCGCGACGTTGACCGCGCATGCCGAGGAGCCCGCGTTTCGCGTCGCGTTCCGATCGATCAAACGTGAGAACAAGACGCGCTTGGCCGACTTGATCGCGCGCGAATGCGATATCGCGGTCGATGTCGATTCGCTATTCGACGTTCACGTCAAGCGCATTCACGAATACAAGCGGCAAGTGCTCAACCTGTTGCACGTCGTCGCCCTCTACGTGCGCCTGCGCGAGGGCCGGTCGCCGGTGCCGATCGCGCGAACGGTGATCTTCGCCGGCAAGGCCGCGCCCGGCTATGCCATGGCGAAACTGATCGTGAAGCTCATCCACGACGTGGCCAAGGTGGTGAATGGCGACCCCGCGGTCGCCGGCCGCCTCAAGGTCGTCTTCATTCCCGACTACAGCGTCAGCAGGGCACAAAAGATCATTCCTGCGGCAGATTTGTCGCAGCAGATCTCGACCGCCGGGCACGAGGCATCGGGCACCGGCAACATGAAGCTCGCGCTCAACGGCGCCATGACCATTGGAACGCTCGACGGCGCCAATATCGAGATTCGCGACGCCGTCGGTGCGGAGAACTTCTTCACCTTCGGTGCGAGCGCCGCGGAAGCGGCCTGGCTCCGCGCCGGCCACTACGATCCTTGGGCGCACTATCATGGCGATCCGGAGCTGAAGGGCGCGCTCGATCTCATCGCCTCCGGCCACTTCTCGCCATCGCGGCCCGATCTGTTCAAGCCGATCGTTGACGCCCTGACGCGTGGCGGCGACCCCTATCTCGTGCTCGCCGATTTTTCGGCGTACCTCCTGTGCCAGCAACGGGTCGAGGCACTGTACGGCCAGCCGGAAGAATGGACGCGACGTACCATTCTCAATGTTGCGGGCACCGGCGGCTTCTCGAGCGATCATGCGGTGCAGCAATATCTGGAACTGGTGTGGAAGGCGCGGGCGGATGCGCATCGTTCCGTGACCCCGGAGCCCATCGCGCCACGCGCCTTCGAACCGATCGGCTGAGCGCACCCGAGCCGAGAACGTCCTGGGATTACGGCGGCCGGAGCCGCGCCAGCATTGCGGCAAAACCGGAAAGCCGCGGACTTGCGGCAAGCGTCTGCCACGGCAGCGGCAGCTTTCGGCGCCAATTCGGTTGCTCGTCCACCGTTCCGGGCAGATTGATCTGGTCCAAGACGCCGAGCACATCCTCGAGATGAACCATGAGGAGCCGCGCCGGCGACAGGGCCAGAAAGCGATAGGCGGCATCGACCAGGCCCGGCATTTCGATCGCGGGATCACCGGCCGATCCCGCGGCCGGCGGCAGGAGACCGGTGTCACGGAAAGCAGCGAGGAGCGCCGTGCGCGCGCCGGCACGTTCCTCGCGCAACATCGATGTGTTGCCCGGTGCAGGCACGAGATTCAGCGCCGCACGAACCGCGATGTCATGGTCGTGCCAATAACCGGGAAAGGTCGGCAAGTCATGCGTGCCGATGGCGACATGGGTAAGGTCCGGGTAAGTCTGCGGCGCGCAAAATCCGCCGTCGTCCCGACGCTCGAAATAGAGCAGCCGCGTTGATAGAATCCGCGCCGTGCTCAGGCGTTCGTGCAGACCCTCGGGGACCGTGCCGAGATCCTCGCCGACGACGACGCAGCGGGCACGCCGGCTCTCGAGCGCCGTAATGGCGAGAAGCTCGTCGAGAGGATAGCGGACATAGCCGCCCGCCGAGGCCGCGGTCTCGCGCGGTATCCAGAACAGCCGCGCGAACCACGGGATGTGGTCGATGCGAAGCGCACCGGCGTGGCGCATATTGGCGCGCAGACACTCGATGAAGGGGCCGTAGCCGGCATCGCGCAGCGCATGCGGGTTGAACGGTGGCAGGCCCCAGCTCTGGCCCTGCAAGTTGAAGGAATCCGGCGGAGCACCGGCGGAAATTCCTTGCGCCAGCAGGTGCTGTTCGGCCCACGCCTCGGCGCCGTCGGCATCGACGCCGAGCGCAAGGTCGCGATAGACGCCGATGGCCATGCCGCTCCGCGTGCCTGCGAGTTGCGCGAGAGCGAGCTGCCGGTCCGCTTCCCACTGCAAATACTGCTGGAACGTGACACGATCCGCATGATCGCGCCCGAACGCCGCCGTTTCCGGCGAATGCGGATCGCGATAGGGCGCCGGCCAATCGCGCCACGAGAAATGGCCCGGCGCGCCGCCGCGAAAGTGCTCGGCGAGGGCTTCGAAAATCGCGTATCGCTCGAGCGCTCCGCCGCCCTCGCGCTGAAACGTACGGAAGGCTTCGGCGCGCACCGTCCCGGCCTGGAGATGATGGACACGGAACGCCGCATAGAGCCGCTCCAGGATCGGCAGCTTGGCAGCAGCGGCACCGGGATAATCCACGAGCGCCGCATTCCGCAGCGCGGCGAGCCCGGCCGCGAAGCCGGGCTCACGGATCTGCGCCCTCGCTGCGGGACATTCCTCCCAATCGGGCACCGCCTCGATATTGATGTAAAGCGGATTGAGGAAGCGGCGACTGGACGGGGAATAGGGGCTCACATGGGTCGGGTTCCCCGAGAACAGTGCATGCAGCGGATTGAGGCCCAAGGCGCCCGCCCCGAGGCTGGCCGCCTTCGCGGCGAAACCGGCGAGGTCGCCGAAATCGCCGAGCCCCCAGCTTTCCCGGCCCTGAAGCCCATAAAGCTGGAGACTGAACCCCCAAATTCCGGGGGGGTGCTGAAGCTTGTCGGGCAGGTAGGCCTGTTGCGGCGCCACGATGAGCGTGGCGGCATCCGATCCCCGGGGGAGCGTATCGCCCGTGACTTCGAGGCGATGATAGCCGAGCGGCAGCGGCCCCGGCAGCGTGAGCAGGCGACGTTCCAGTTGCCGTCCATCCACCGTTCTCGCCTCGGCCGATGGCAAATCGGCGCAAGAGATGGTTCCTTCGAACCGCGCGCCGTCTTCCGCCGTGATTCGCCAGGTGACGGTCCCGGCCGGGCCGGCCGCGACCACGACGCCGACGGTTCGCTCGTCGCGCTCCTGCTGGAGAACCGTGACCGGATCGAGCGCGCGCCGCCACGGCTTCGTCGTCAGGGCCGCAAGGCTTTGCGCGCTCTCTTCATCGGTCGCCGCCGGCAGGCCCATGGCCGCGAGAAAGGCCCGCCGCGTGTCGACCGAGAGCACATGATGCGCGCCCCAGATGTCCTGGTAGTAAGGCTCGATGCCGGCCGCCGTCGCGAGTTCATCGAGCAGGCTCGGCTGGCTCATGGATCACCGCTTGCGGGTGGCGTGCTGGTCCTCGTCGCCGCCGGGGAGCATCGGCGCGCCGGCGAGAGCGGCGGTCGCACCGCCATCGGCGGCCTTGGAGGTCACGGTCTCTACCATCGCTCCCATCCGGCGATGCGGGCAAGCGCTCGTCGGTGCATCCTGTCAAGATCGGCCTCATTTGACCAGCGAATGGCCGAAGCGGCCAATAATTCCGAGCGAGGACGCGACGAAAAAAATCGGCCGACCGCGCGGGGAACCAATCGGGCTGCGGCGGCTTCAGCAAATCATCGGTGCCGGCACGCGCGGATTCCGGCAAGATGGCGCGTCACCAAATCGCGCCGGCGCCGTTCTCTTCGGCCCGATCTCTTCCGGCAGATTGTTCCGTGGCAAGGAGGTCCATCCCATGCTGACCACCAACGTGGTGATACTACAGCCGCTCGTCGCTCTTATCGCCGGCATACTGATTCTCGTTATGCCGCGACTGTTGAATTATATCGTTGCGATTTACCTGATCATCATCGGACTGGCGGGATTACTGCCTCATTTGGGCCGATGAAATGCGGCGCCGCGGTCGCGCGCGGCCACGGCGCCGCCCCGAACTCGTGCAACAAAGTGCCCGGCGGATCGTTGTCATCGCGGGTGTCGCGTTGGGGGGCGCCGGCTCTCGCGACGGACGGGCACAATCGTCCCCGAAGCGATCGTACCGGCGCCCTCGCCGGCGGCGTGGCGCGTGCGGCAACGGGCGCTATTACCTCGCCCAACGCCGTCTCTGCCGGCCCTTCGACGGTGTGCGCGTGAACAGCCTCGGCCGGCGCTGACGTTCGGCGTCCTTCCGCGATCTATGATCGCACCAGCCGCCGCTCCCAGCGGTCGGTCGGCAGTTCCAGACTGAATCGCTCGTCGGCATTGTGATCGACCTCGAAGCGACCCGGATTCAACAGGCCATGCGGATCCACCGACCGCTTGAATGCCAGATCGCGCTCGGTGATCTCCTTCTTGCCGACGGCCCGCACGTTGGACGTGTGCGAGTTGGACACCACGGCGCCAGCGCCCTGCATCAAACGAACGAGTTCGGCGATCTGCTCGGGGCTCTCATAGACGACGTAGGGCGATCCCGTTCCGACCAATTCGCCCCCGAGCCGCATCAGCTCCATGCGCATCGGGCCATAGGAGCCGACCTTGTCGTGGACGCGGTCGATCAACCCGATGAGGTCGGCGTCCCGGAACAATCCCTCGATCCCCATGCGGTTGGGCTCGAATTTCTGGACCTGGAGCAGAGCGTGGCCGAAGGCGAATTCGGTAATGGGGGCGCGATAGGGGCCTTGGCCCTCGGGCGAGGACGAGCGGATGACGCCGCCGCTTTCGGCGACGAACGGCTCGAACGCTTCCCAACTGTCGCGGGCGATCATCGTCGAGACGATCGAATGCCCCTCCGGCACCAGCGCGCTGAACGGGCGAATGAGACGCGGCGTGGGCCATTCCTGAACCGAGGCGAGCTTCTTGGTGATCCCGGTGGCGTTGGCGAGGTTCACGCCAAAGCGGACCGCCGGCATATAGTCGGGGAAGGAGACGATCGCTTCGGTCCAGTTCCAGGCCGGCGCCAGCGGCATCTCGATTTCGGTGATGATTCCCGTCGCGCCATAGGTGTGATGGATCAGCTGCGCGTCGCGCCCGCGCAGCTCCAGGATCCGAGGCTCGGCCTCCATCGTCACGATGCTGGCGGCAGCGACATTGCCGCGGTCCCGCAAGGTGCCATAGACGACCGAGCCGGGGCCGCCCTGACCGCCTGCGACATAACCCCCGATCGTCGCGGATTTCTTGGTGGTGGGATGAATGCGCAGTTCCCAGCCGATCTTGCGCGCCTCGTCATCGATCGCCGCGATGACGGTTCCCGCCTTCGCGCGGACCATGCCCGGCCGCAGCGTCACGACACCGCTGAAGCCGCGCATGTCGAGAAGAATCCCGCCGCGCAACGGCACGCTCTGGCCGTAATTGGCGGTCCCGCCGCCGCGCTCCGTGATCGGGATCTTCAACGTCACCGCAGCCCGGACGACCCGCAGCAGCTCGTCCATCGTCTTCGGCGACACCACCACGTCCGCCTTCTTGCCCTCGAGCATCTGCTTCAGCAGGGGGCTGACCGAATAACCGTCGCGGCTCATGCCACGAACCTTCACCGGATCGGTGATGCACGCGACGCCGTCCAGTTGCTTGACGAGTTCGGTGATGGGATCCATGGCTCGTTCAGGAGGCTTGGCCTGTCGGAAGTTCGAACATGCCGTCCGGCAGGCCGGCTATGAAATCAACAACCTCGCCGGTCTTCACCACGTCGGCGTATTTCGCGTTCATGTCGCAAAGGTTGACGGCGTGGCTCGCCTGCGAGCGGTCGAAACATCCTTCCTCGGCAAGGGCGACCCGGAAGTTGTTGCTGAAGGCGTCAATGACCGTCGCGCGGACGCAGCCGCTGGTCGTCGTTCCCGTGACGATAACGCTATCGCAGCCAAGCAGAACGAGGTAGCTCAGCAAGTTCGTGCCGAAAAACCCGCTTGGCTTCTGCTTCAGCACGACGATGTCCTGCGGGGCGGGCGCGATTTCATCGATGATATCGTTGCCGTCCCGGTTGCGCCCGGTCGTCTCCGGCCGCTCGTCATTGCGCGCGTTCTTCCACCCCCAGCTTCCGGAGTCCCAGTTATCCTCGCGGCCGACGGCGGTGGTGTAGATGACTGGAACGCCCTTGGCGTGGGCGGCATCGATAAGCTGGCGGATATAGCGGATGGAGACCCAGGCGTCCTCGCCGCAGGAGTTTCGCCAGCGCTTGATCGATTCGAGAATCGGCTCCGGCTGCTCGCCGCAGAAGGCATAGTTGACATCGATAATCAACAGGGCCGGACGCTTGCCGAATCCGGCGCGGGCGCCGTAGCCCGAGCCGCCAAAGACTGCCTTGTCGCGTTCGGTCAGAAACGCATTCCAGATCGGTTCGGCCATGGTTCACACCTCCGTCTCTTGCGATGCGATCGGATTACCTGTCGGACGCGGCTTTCGCCGTCACGAACGACATGTCGATGATGGCGTCGTAGGACACGTCAGCCTTGAGCAGATTCGCGCCACGCACGACCTTTTCGGCCGTCGCCCAGGACGCGCGCGAGATCATCCCGTCGTGGCTCCACAGATTATCGGCGAAAGAGCGATCGAGGGTCGCCTTCATGTCGTCCGGCGACATCGTCGGGAATTCCTCCCGGGCGATGGCGGCGGCCTCGTCGGGATGCGCATAAGTCTCGTGCAGCCCCATGATCACGGCCCGAACCATGGCGCGAACGGTGCCGGGATCCTGCTGGATCGATTTCAGGGCGACATTCAGCGTCGAATACGCATAGGGTCCCATTTCCTTCGGCACGCTGTAGAACGGCTGGCCCCAGATCCCCTGACGAACGCCCTGGGTCAGAAGCGGCTCGTAGGTGTTGGCGATCTGCACCTGGCCGACCTTGATCTCCGCCAGGGCCGCGGCCGGGGTGCTCTCGCGCAAGCTCACATCCTTACCGACTTTCAGTCGCCAGCTCTTGAGCAGATAGCGCGTGATCGAATTAGGCGTGCCGCCATAGAATCCCGCCTCGACCGTCTTGCCCTTGAAATAGGCGGCGTAGTTCTTGTTCTTGGGCCCCTTGCCCTGGGCGGCAACGAAATAGACATTGCCGCGGTCGACGACGTTGACGACCGAACGAAGCTCGCCGCCCTGCAGCTTGGCGTAGGCATCGTGTTCGGGCCCGCCGATGAAGGCGAAAGCCTGGCCCGCGAGGACGGCGTTGGTGTGGCCGCTGCCGCTCTCGACTGTGAGGATCTTGGCGTCGAGTCCCTCCGCCGCAAAATAGCCCTTGTGTACCGCGACGTAGAGGGGCAGGTAGCCGGTGCCGTGCACCGGCTCGGCGATGACGATTTGCTTGAGGGCCGCCGCCTGCACCGCCATCGAGCCGGCCAACAGCGCGGTTGCCGCCAACATTCCTTTCAGGACGAGACGCATGGGTGAAGCCTCCGTTGATTGTGGGCGAGGGTCCGGGTTCGCGGTCATCGGAGCATCCCTTTGCGCAGCAGTTTCTCGAACCAGGAAACCGCGAGGTACATCACGATGGAAAAGGCGGAGAGCACCAGCACGGCGACCCAGACCAGGGCAATGTCATAGGTCTGGCCGGCATAGAGGATCGCCCGACCGAGTCCGTGCTGGGACGAGATGAATTCGCCGACGATGCTGCCCGTCAGCGCCAGGCCGATATTCACCCGCAGCACCGAAATGGTCCACGGCAGCACGGACGGGATCACGAGCTTGCGGAAGACCTGCAGCCGGCTTGCGCCGAGCGAGTAGAACAGCCGCTCGCCGTCCGGATCGACCGCCTGCACACCGGCATAGGTCGTCAGGGTCGACACCACGACGGTCAGGGCGACGGCGATGGCGACTTTCGATGCGAGCCCCACGCCGAAGACGAGAATGATGAGCGGCGCCAGCGCGAGCTTGGGAATCGACTCGAAGCAGATGACGAACGGCTGGAGGATCGCGGCGTAGTTCCGTGACCACCAGAACGACAGCCCGAGCATCGAGCCGCCCGCGGTGCCGAGAATGAATCCGAGAACGGTGGATTGAAACGTATAGCGGATATCGGTGAGCGCGGTCCCGTGCACGAAAAATATCACCAGCGTCTTGGCGATGGCGGTGGGACGCGACCAGAAGAACGGATCGATGAGCCGCAATGCGGCAGCCGCTTCCCACCCGGCGATCGCGCCGACGATGATCAGGCATTGCGCGGCGACGATCTGCCACGCCTTCCAGACCCGCGGCTCGGGCAAGCGTCGGACACGCCGCTTCGCCACGAAAACGCTGGGAAACCTGAAACGGCCGCCGCGCGCTACCGACACTGCCCCCTCTGGAACACTGTCGCTACGCATCGCCCGACCCTCGGCGACTTTCATGCTGCAACGTCCTCGGTCGCGTGACCGAGATGGGAAAAGCACCGCTGCTTGATCGCGATGAATTCCGCTGCGTTCACGATCGAGCGCGGGCGCGGGCGCGACAGCGGCACCGCGAGCCGGTCGAGGAGCCGCCCGGGCCTCGCGCTCAATACCAGGATTTCATCAGAGAGGTAGACGGCCTCCTCGACGTCATGCGTGACGAAGACGACCGTCTTTCCGAAATCGGTCCAGATTTCCAGCAGCCACTCCTGCATATGGCCGCGGGTCTGCGCATCGAGCGCACCGAACGGCTCGTCGAGAAGGATGATGTCGGCGTCGAGCAGGAGCGTTCGCAACAAGGCGGCACGCTGGCGCATGCCGCCCGACAGTTCACGCGGGTAGCGGTTCTCGAACCCGCCGAGCCCATAGCGCTCGAGATAGGGCAGCGCCGCGGCGCGTGCCCGCTGCCGCGAGACGCCATTGATCTCCATGCCCAGGACGACATTGTCGAGCACGGATCGCCATGGCAGCAGCAGGTCCTTCTGCAGCATGTAGCCGACGCGGCCGATCGTCGCGGTCGCGTCCTCGCCATCGATGACCACGCTGCCGGCGGTCGGCCTCTGCAAACCCGCAATGACATTGAACAGCGTGCTCTTGCCGCAACCCGAAGGTCCGATGACGCTGACGAAGCTGCCGGCATCGAGAGCGAAGGTGACCGGCGACAGGGCATCGACCGTGCCGGCGGCGGTGTCGAAACCCATCGACACCGATCGAATCTCGAGTTTTGGAACTCGCAACGGGGTACGCTCCAATGCGCCACACGCCATCTGGCACGGCCGAACAGCCACGCTCACGGTTATTCAAAACGCATGCCAGGAGCTCGTCGGCGTGTTCATCTGCGGCCGGTCGGGTGTCGGCTCTCCTTTCCGCTTTGACCGGCACCCCTTGGAATCGCGCCGGTTTTTCCCGCCGACGCGCCAAGGGGTGCGATCTTGCGCGACCGACAGGCAGCACCCTTTACTGTGGGATTGGCGTCGCGGAAGTTCGCGCACCGCGACGACGCGGGCGAAGATTGATCATGGCCAAGCGCACCCGGCGCGCACCCGGCCCATTTATTGAGCAGCGCGGCCGCGTGATGCCGGCGACGGCCCCGCGGAGCGTTCTGGCTTTTGGAGCGGCGCTTGCGCAGAGCGGCGACGCTCAGCCTTGCCGGAAAAGCCAAACCGCATCAAACTCGGCTTCCAATTGTCGTTCATCCGGGGAATGGCGGAAGAGCGGCGTGGCGTTCGATCGCGCATCGCAATGGCGGATTGCGCCGGGCCGATCGCGACATGCGATGGGATAGGATTTTGTGGGAACCGTACATCTTCGCGCGACACGTCATGCGGCCACCGATCTCGCCGAGGCGGCCGCATTGCTCGCGATCATGGCGATGTTCGCGTGCCTGCCGATCGACTGGGCATCCGGATTCGGAGCCCGGCTCGGGCGGGCCATCGGCCCGCGGCTCGGGATCTCGCGGCGAGCGCTCGGCAATCTCGGCCTTGCCCTGCCGGACAATGACGATCGGCAAAATCGGCAGATCCTGCGCGGGATGTGGAGCAATCTTGGTCGTACCGTCGCGGAATTCCCGCACCTGTCGCGGATCTGCGCCGACAGGTCCAAGCGCGTCGAGATCGTCAATGCCGAGGGCCTCAGCCAAATGATCGCCCGCGGCAATCCAATGGTTCTGTTCGGCTGCCATCTCGCCAATTGGGAGGTCGGCTCGACGGTGATCCACCGGCTGATGGGCCGGTCTCTGCTGTCGGTCTACCGGGCGGCAAACAACCCCTACGTCAATTGGCTGCTACGGCGCCGATTGGGATCGCGTCAGGTGGTCGCCAAAGGCGCCGAAGGCGGGCGCGAACTGGTGCGGCATCTTCTCCAGGGCGGTCACGTCGGCATGCTGGTGGATCAGAAGCTGAACGACGGCATTGCCGTGCCGTTTTTCGGACACGACGCGATGACGGCCCCGGCACTTGCCCGTCTTGCTCTCCGGTTCGATTGTCCGATCGTGCCGGTCCTGGTCGAACGTCTCGAGGGTGCACGCTTCCGTTTCACTGTGCTGCCCGCGCTTAACGCAGCCGATACCGGCGACGTCGCCGCCGATGTGCTGGCGACCATGACGCACATCAATGGCATGATCGAGCGCTGGATCCGCGCGCGACCGGAGCAGTGGCTGTGGATCCATCGGCGCTGGGCGATATAGAACGCCGCGCGAACCCCGCCACTTGCCTTACTCCTGACACCGCGATGGATTCGTTCGGGTCCGGTGTTTCCGCAAACAGCTCAATTACCGCGAGGTGGTCGCGATCGGTGCCGCATCCCTGCCGTCGTGCTTGGCGAAATAGAGCGCGGCGGCCTTGGCGGCGAGTTCGTGAGTCGCATAGCGGCCGAGCGACACCGTTCTGCCCAGATGATGGATCGTCAGCGATCCTTCTTCGAAGGACCACGAGGATGATGGCTTGGGGGAACTGTTCATCAAAGTCTCCGTCTGGTGTCATCGTTGGGATCAAGCGGGAATTGCGTCATCGGTGCCGCGATCGGGGGCCGGCGGCCATTTCCGTCGTCAGGAGGCTCGCTGACCGTCCGATGGTTCGCGGCGGGCGGCGGCTATTTGGAGCCGAACATCGGTACATCGGGTGGCGTATTTGTTGTCGATGTCGCGTGATTGCCGTCGTCAATGGCCGGTGCCGGCTCATGGCTTCTAAAGACGACGAACACCGCGATATTGAGCACCACAAAGAATGCGAAAACGGCAACCCGATACGAAAGCGAACGATTGCCGCGCGTGGTGCCACGCGATAGCGCCTGAGATGCCTTGGGCGCCGGCAGGAGCGCGATCAGACGCGCCGCGATCGTTCCAGCATCCGACCTGGCCCAGCATCCGTTCGGCAGCCCAGAAATTATCGACGCCAATCTGCCTTTCGCTACTTCCGTCGGGAGCAAGGCGAGGCGAGCCGCCTCCTGCCAGGGATCGAGCTCGATCCTGGCGAGCGCCGAAAGCGCGGTCAGAACCATGCCATTTTTTTCTTCGCCGATCGGCGCATACAAAAAGTCGCCGTATTCGGAATACTGAAGAGAAAAGATCGGCGCCAATATGGCTTCACGTCCGCGCA
The DNA here is from genome assembly GCA_035532935.1 of Allostellaceae bacterium. Taxonomy (GTDB): domain Bacteria; phylum Pseudomonadota; class Alphaproteobacteria; order ATCC43930; family CGMCC-115725; genus DATJLY01. The sequence goes on along the minus strand of DATKQE010000062.1, from coordinate 22,758 downwards.
TACATCACACATCACAAGAATGCGCGATAAGGCGCGCAAGCCACGATCGGCTCGACCAGGAAAATTGGGGTGACGATCGGCGGGACAAACCGCGGGGCCATTTCACGCACCTTCGCTTTTCAGGCGGGAGTGCGTGAACCTCTCAGCCGCAGGTGCCTGGCTTTCCATTTGTCCCTGCGATAGCCAAGAAATGGGGATGAGAATGGGTTTTTTCAAGTCAACGGCGGCACGCCGTGGGCGCGAGCGTCGTCCTGTCCCGACAGCGGATTGATTTGTGCAATCAGCGCCCTGCGCCAATTTCGCCAGCCCGGCTACGATCGCGAGATCGAGAACATGCGAGCCGCGCGTCCCGTTAACGGCCCATTGCAAAAGTCGAGCGCGTCGCTATCTCTTGGTCTCTTGGATGACTTCCGGCAAAGGACGAGCATGCTGCCGATCGGTATGCCAACGCGCATATCGAGGGTGTGGCAATGGGGCGGATGCCGGACACGGACATTCCCTTGGAGCGCCGGCTCCGGGGAAATCGTCTTATGCCGATGAGCCGCATCGACCGCAAGACATTAACGGAGATCACGATGGGAAACGTGCGTAGAGAAGATCTCAATGCCGAGGAATTTGCCTCGCTCAAGGAGGTTGGCAACGGGCTGGCGCCGAATAGTATCTCCGATGAGCACAAGAAGCGGCTCATCGAGCTGCGCTTGGTTAAGGAGGAACTCGGCAACCTACGCCAGACTCCGCACGGAATCTTCATCGCTCGCGCAGACAACGATCCCCTCGCCGGCATGCCTCGGAGCCGCCGCGATCGGTGAGAAAAGCCGCCAGCGCCACGGCCTTGGCGTCTTGGATCGCCCACCGCCCCACCAAATGCAAACGACGGAGAAGCTGCGATGATCGAACTCCATAAATTCAAGCTCGGACAATCCGTCGAATACGTCGCCAGCGACCTTCGTCCTAAGCCGCTCGGATCGTTCGTGATCGTGCGCGCGATGCCGAGCGAACGAGGCGTTCGGCAATACCGCATCAAATCCGCCATCGACGGCCACGAGCGCGTGGCGATGGAAGGCGATCTCGCCTGAATGACGCCGTGCCGACGAGGTCGCCTTGTTGACGGCCGCTCGGGCGAAGCCTGCGGTACCGCGGCGGGACATTGCTCGCAGCCCGGCGTTCGTACCCCCTCGTGCCGCGCGACGTTGTATTGCGCCCGCGCAATCCCCACATATCTCGGGTCAAGCGATCGTCGGTCGGCCTGTCGTTCTGCTCTACCGAGTGTGACCCGGTCCCATCGAAATTCCGTGTTTTGACCCGTGGCGCATGCGCACCGCGGCATTTCGTTCATAAGGAGGGACTGATGTCCACAGGTACAGTCAAATGGTTCAACGCCACCAAAGGCTACGGCTTCATTCAGCCGGACGACGGCTCCAAGGACGTGTTCGTCCACATCTCGGCGGTCGAGCGCGCCGGCCTTGGCAATCTGCAAGAGGGCCAAAAGGTGACCTTCGCTCTCGAGCGCGGCCAGCAGGGGAAGACGTCGGCGGTCGATCTCCAGACTGCCTAATGTGCAGGGGCGGGGCGGCCGTGGCCGCTCCGTTCCGCTTTTTGCGTGGTGCCCCGCACGGGGCGGCATCGATGGTGCGAGGTCGGCGTGATCGAAAATTGCGGCAGCGGCGTTTCGCTCGCTGCACCGCCTACGCCTCAGGCGTGGGGTAAACGCCTCGCCCGCTATGCGAAACCCGACGGGACGCGTGCCGTCGGTCAGCTCCTCACCACGGCCGCCCCGCTGCTTGCGAGTGCGGCCGCACTTTTCTGGGGCCTCTCGCAAGGATTCTGGCCGGCGGTCGCCTTCGCGGTTCCGGCAGCTCTCTTCGTCGTGCGCCTGTTCGTCATCCAGCATGATTGCGGGCACGGGTCCTATTTCCGCTCGGGCCGCGTCAACAATGCGCTGGGACGCGTCCTTGGCGTCGTCACGATGATGCCCTATGCGGCGTGGCGGCGCGACCACGCGGTTCACCACGCGAGCAGCGGAAACCTTGAGCGGCGTGGGATCGGCGACGTAACGACGCTCACCGTGGCGGAGTACCGCGCGCGCTCGCGCTGGCAGCGGCTGGCCTATCGATTCTATCGCCATCCGCTGGTCCTGTTCGTCATGGGGCCGGCCTACATGCTGATGGTGCGGTATCGCATTCCGATGACAAATCCGTTCCGCGACGGCTCGATCTGGCTCAGCATTCTCGGCACCAACGTGGCGGCGGCGGTGCTCGGCATTGGTCTCGCCGCGTTGGTCGGGCCGGTGGCGTTCCTCGCGGGATGGGGCACCATGCTGCTGCTGGCGACCACCATTGGCGTGTGGTTCTTCTACGTGCAGCACCAATTCGAGGACACCTATTGGCGTCCCGCTGCAACCTGGAATTTCCACGCCGCGGCGTTGCAGGGGAGCTCCTATTACGATCTGCCGCGTCCGCTGCATTGGCTCACCGGATCGATCGGCTTCCACCACATCCATCATCTCGCCAGCAGAATCCCGAACTATCGCTTGCGCGCGTGTTTCGAGGAGAATCCCGAGCTCCACCGCTCCCGGCGGGTGACACTGTGGGGAAGCCTGAATTCCGCGCGACTGGCGCTCTGGGACGAGGAAACGCAGAAGCTTGTGAGCTTCCGGCACGCCGCCCGAGCGGCCTGATCCCACGCGGGGCCGGATCACGCCGAAGGTCACGCATGACCGGGTGAAACTCGACCTGCCGCTCACTTCCTCGCGCAACGCAAGCTGAACGGTGCCCGGCGTTCGCAGTTCTGTTCTGATACCCCCGATCCTGGTCGCGGCTAAGGCGACTGCACCTCGCCGCCGGAGCGACGGCTTATGAAGAGCTCCATCGGCAGTTCAGTGCCGAGGCCGCGCGCGCGGCCAAGCTCGATCACCCGCTTGCAGAGCGACGCAAATTGAATCCCCATACCTGTATTATTGTTGTGGGTGGTGATCTGGCTCGCCCCGGTACGCCCCGGGGCTTTTCCGATGCAAAGCTCTCCGACCTCGTAGATGCTGTCCATCGCAATATAGCCCTTGCGAATCGGCGAGATCAGCTCGGGCTGCTCGTCGAGCGTGATCTGTTCACGCAGATTGACGACAACGAGATCGGATCGCCGGATCACCTCGTCATCGTGCTCGCGGCGCATGTCGAACCGGCTGCCACTGACGATGCCGATAACATGGCTTCCAGCCTCGAGCCAGCGGCCAAGGAGGACCGGATCCGACGAATTCGTCGCGGTGACCACGACCTGCGCGCCACGTACGCAGTTCTCAGCGCTCTCGACCGCCGTGGTATTCACGTTGAGACGTGCGCCGATCGTATCGGCGAAGCGCGCGCGCGAGCTTGGTGTCGGCGAATAGACCTTGACCCTCCGAATGCTCGGGCGCACGGAACAGAGCGCCTCAACCTGCGCCTCGGCCTGCTTGCCCGCGCCAATGACGCCCAGGGTCTCCGCATGCTCCGGCGCCAGATACTTTGCCGCGACTGCCGAGGTTGCGCCGACCCGTAGCGCCGATACCGCATGGTCGTGCACGATGCCGAGCAAGGCGCGGGTGGCAAGATCCCAGACGAGCACGAAGCCCGAGACATCCCCGCGAAATACCTGGCGCCTGCCGTCACCATGTAGCGGAAACGCGGTCTGTGCCGCATCAAGCCGGATCGCGGCGACGCCGTGGCAAGGCACCGCGCCCGGAATGACATTCATCCAGAACCAACGCCGCTCGCCATCTCCCTCCTGCGGCAAGGTGAGGCGGCGGCGCGGCAGGACCTGCGCGCGGTTGCGGCCGAAGTCGCGGAAAGCCTCCTCGGTGAGCGCAACGGCCTCGCCCATCGACAAGAGCCCCGCCGCATCGTTCGTTGTCAAGACCAGTACGGTGTCAGCCATGGGCGTCTCCATCTCCAACGAGAAGCGGCCTCGCGCGCGTGAGAGCTCGCCTTCTACGGCAATCCACGGCTGTCCGCCATTCAACCCCATGAGGACCAGGTGATTGCGCGTCCCCGGCAAACTCGCTTGGAAACGTGACCCGACCTTCCCTAGCGATCATCCTACGGCTTTGTGAATACGCGCCGAAGCGCGACCCTCCCGGACACGATCGTCAGCAATTTGAATTTCCTCCCCTTTCTTGACTTTCCCGGGGGTCTAGACCGGCGCCAATCGTGACCCCTCCCGAAGAGTTCATTTGCGCCTAGAAATCAACTGGTTGATCAATGCTCGGGGTGGGGTCAATCTTCGGCGCGTGTTCACACGGATCTGATCTTCGGTAGGCACAGGGACCGTTGAATATCCTTCGCTTGTCGTCCCGCCATGATCGACGACCGTTGGCCTGAAATGCATGACTCAGGCCCCTTGAGCGATCGTCATCAGGCGTTGGCGCAGCCACATATGTCCCGCCTCGCTGTCGTTGCGACGATGCCAAATCATCGCCAGCGAGATTGGCGCCAGCTCGACCGGAGGGCGGTACAACCTGAGGCCCAGGAGGGGTGCGATCTCCGCGGCTAAACGCTCGGGGTAGGTCGCGATCAATTCCGATGTCGCGACCGCCCGCGCGATCGAGAAGAAATGCGGGAGGCTCAAAGCCACATGCCGCTGCCGGTTGAGAGCCGCCAGCGCGGCATCGACATTGCCGATTGTGCCTCCCGTGAGCGAATGGAGAACGTGCGGAAGGCGGCAATAGACATCGAGGTCGAGTACAGCACGGTCCGGAACCGCGCTCAGAGCGATTTCCGGGTTGTCAGCAGCGGCGATGACCGCGTAGCGATCGCGGAGGAGGAACTGGGAGCGTACCGGATCGGACCATTCATGCATGACTTCGATGGCGAGATCGATGCGTCCCTCCTCCAGGAGCTGCGGGATCGGGCCCGTACGGGCGTCAACGAAGCGGACCACCACGCCCGGCGCGGTGCGGCGCAGCTCCGATGCGAGCGGGGATGCCAACAGATAGCTAACATAGTCGATGCCCATGATGCTGAAATCGCGTCGCGCGGCCGCCGGCTCGAAACGGCCCGTGCTGCCGAGTGCGAGTTCGATGCGGCACAGGGCATCGTCGATCGGCTCGGACAGCGCTAGGGCGCGAGGCGTTGGCCGCATGCCACCGGCCTCACGAATGAACAATTCATCGTCGAAGGTCGCGCGCAGACGATTGAGCGCTGCGCTGACCGCGGGCTGGCTGAGACCGATACGCTGACCGGCCTTGGTCACGTGACGCTCGGTCATAAGCGCCTGAAACACGCGCAGGAGGTTGAGGTCGAACGTCGCAAAATTCATGCGATAAATGATATCCATATAAACATGCGATTTCCATTCGGAGCGTCCTGGTAATTATCCTTGTCCCAATCGTCAGCGTAGGGAGAGGGCGATGAGCCGTCACGCTTCAACCGGTGTCGTGAACAGTTCGGCGCAGAGTGCCGATCGTGATGCGGTCGCTGCTGTCGCGGGCGCGTTTGAGTCCGCTTGGAACCAGCATGACATGAAGGCCCTTGCGGCGCTGTTCGCTCCCGACGCCGATTTCGTCAACGTGGTTGGCATGTGGTGGAAGAACCAGGAGGAGATCGAGGCGGCGCATGTCCATAGCCATTCCACATTTCTCCGCAACAGCGTACTCAGCGGCAACGTCGAGAACGTGAAGTTCCTCCGGAGGGATGTGGCGGTCGCGCACGTGCTTTGGGAGCTCAAGGGCCAAGTCGAGCCTGACGGCAGTGTCGGGCAGCCGCGGCACGGCATCATGCTTTTCGTTATGGCATGTCACAGCGGCCGCTGGCTTATCCAGACCGCCCAAAATACCGACATCATCGCGGGGGTTCTCACCCGGGCGGCGGAGACAGCTTGAGCAGGGGCGGCACTCGCTTTCTGAGTGTGAACACGCTCCGAACTCGGATCCCGCTTGAAGCGATAATCAACAAATTGAAATCGCTACGCTTTGTCAATTTTTTGGGGGTCACCATCGGCGCCGATCGTGACCCCGCATGAAAAACTCATTCTCATCGACAATTCAAGGAGTTGTTCGCGGTTCGAGGTGGGGTCACCGCTCGGAGCGCATTCACATGATGGTGTCTCTGCAGGCAATGCGGAATGATCAAAACACAAACTTGCGACAACAATGATGGTTTGAACTCGCGACACCACGATGGTGTTGGCCACGCAAATGGCCTCCAGAGACTTTCTTCAAAAACGCAGAGAGCCCTGCAGCGGCGGCGTCTCTGCGAGAGCGGCAGGCGCAAAAAGAGCCGATAAACCGCCCTATCTTGGCGAGGTCGTGTCGTCCATGCGAGAGATATGGACTGGGTGGTGGGCCCGGCAGGATTCGAACCTGCGACAACACCGTTATGAGCGGCGCGTTCTGACCAGCTGAACTACGGGCCCGGCGTCAGGTGTCGAGGAAGCTGCGGAGCTTGCGCGAGCGGCTCGGGTGCTTGAGCTTCCGCAGCGCCTTTGCTTCGATCTGGCGGATGCGTTCGCGCGTCACCGAGAATTGCTGGCCCACTTCCTCGAGCGTGTGGTCGGTGTTCATGCCAATACCGAAGCGCATGCGCAGCACGCGCTCCTCGCGCGGCGTGAGCGACGCCAGCACCCGCGTCGTGGTCTCGCGCAGATTGGCCTGGATCGCCGCGTCGACCGGAAGCACGGCGTTCTTGTCCTCGATGAAATCGCCGAGATGGCTGTCCTCCTCGTCGCCGATCGGCGTCTCGAGGCTGATCGGCTCCTTGGCGATCTTCAGGACCTTGCGCACCTTCTCGAGCGGCATCGCGAGCTTCTCGGCCAGCTCCTCGGGCGTGGGCTCGCGGCCGATCTCGTGCAGCATCTGGCGCGAAGTGCGCACCAGCTTGTTGATGGTCTCGATCATGTGCACGGGAATGCGGATGGTGCGCGCCTGGTCGGCGATCGAGCGCGTGATCGCCTGGCGGATCCACCACGTCGCATAAGTCGAGAACTTGTAGCCGCGGCGGTATTCGAATTTGTCGACCGCCTTCATCAGCCCGATATTCCCCTCCTGGATAAGGTCGAGGAACTGCAAGCCGCGATTGGTGTATTTTTTGGCGATCGAGATGACGAGACGGAGATTGGCCTCGACCATCTCCTTTTTGGCGCGGCCCGCCTCGCGCTCGCCGCGCTGCACCGTCTGGACGATGCGGCGGAATTCGGCCGGCGGCAGCGCCGCCTCCTCGGCAAGCGCCGCGATCTCGCCGCGCAGGTTCTTGACCTCGGTGCCGTACTTGTTGATGAGGCCGGACCAGCCCTTGCCGTGCAGCCGCCGCACCCGCGGCACCCAGTCGGGCGCGAGTTCGAAGCCGACATGGTGATTGAGGAAATCCTGCCGTTTCACGCCCGAGGCCTCGGCGAGCCGCAGCAGCCGACCCTCGGCGGCGACCAGCCGGCGATTGAGCCCGTAAAGCTGGTTGACGAGCTGTTCGATCCGGTTGTTGTGGAGGCGGACGTTCTGCATCGCCTCGACCATCTCGAACTTGAGGCGGTCGTAACGCTTCTCCGACGGCTTCGCCAGTTGCTCGCCCTCGCGGAGCGAGGCAAGCCGCTGCTCCTGCTGGCGATGCAGACGCTTGTAGAGGGCGGCGATATTGTCGAGATGGGCGAGCACGGTCGGCTTGAGCTCCGCCTCCATCGCGGCGAGCGAAATCGACGCGTCCTCGCCGTCGCCGTCTTCCTCGCTCTCGGCCTCGGCGATCGCTTCGCCGTCGTCCGCTGCCGCCGGCGCCTCGTCCGCCTCGCCATCAGCCGGGGCGGCGACGGCGCCGTCGACCGCGGGCACGACCGCCACCTCGAACGCACCGCCATAGGTCGCATCGAGATCGACCACATCGCGCAGCAGCATCTTTTCCTCGACCAGCGCGTCGCGCCAGCCGACCAGCGCACGGATGGTGAGCGGGCTTTCGCATAAGCCCCCGATCATCATCTCGCGCCCGGCCTCGATGCGCTTGGCGATGGCGATCTCGCCCTCGCGCGACAACAGCTCGACCGATCCCATCTCGCGCAGGTACATGCGCACCGGATCGTCGGTGCGGCCGATATCCTCGTCGCCGAGATTTCCGCCGGGACGGACGTCGCCGTCCTCGCCGTCGTCGCTCGCGGCCTCTTCGGCCTCCTCGCTCTCGACGACGTTGATGCCAAGCTCCGAGAGCATGGTCATCGTGTCTTCGATCTGCTCGGACGAGACCTGCTCGGGCGGTAACGCCCCGTTCAGCTCGTCATAGGTGACGTAACCCCGTTCCTTGCCGCGCGCGACCATCTTCTTGATCGCCGCAGCGACGGTGTCGAGAAGAGGCGCCTCTGCCGCATCCTCTCTCGTTTCGGGCATTTCCGCCACATTCGCCGCCTTGCTCGCCATATCGTTCCCGCCCTGAGCTTCGCCCAAGAAATAGCCTAGACGCTGCGACCCCCTTCGCCGCGGCGTCCGCGCGCCCGATCGGTATTTTCCCGCTGCCGTGAGGAAGCTTGAAACGGGCCGCTCTGCGTCAACGGGTTCCTCCGCCGCTGGCGCCGTCATCGTAGCCCTTATCTTCGAACAAAGGCTGGTGCCGAGCCCATGTCTCGTCGGTCATGTCGCTGGCCAGTTCCCGTTCCGCCTGTTTGACCTGCGTCGTCAGCGCGCCCCTTTGGAACAGTGCCATGACGTGCCGAAACCCCGTCCGTACCGCTTCGGCATCGGTACCGGCCCGGGCAAAACCGCCGTGGCTCAATACATGAGGCGATAGTATCTCGTTCACGGCCCCGGCAAACCCGTGTTCACCTAGATGGAGCCTGAGCCTTTCGGCGTCAAGCTCCGGAAGTCTCGCCGGGGCTTCTAAGATCACGCAGCGGAGCCTGTCAAGGTCGCGCACCGGCAGTTCGAGATGCGCAATCTCTTCTTCGAACTCGCTCAAGAGAAACGGATGATTAAGAATTGCTGCGACCACCACCTGCTGCAGGCGGAGGGCAAGCACTTTTGGATCGATCGGGGGCGCGCGCTCGCGGCCGGGACGCGGCCGGTTCCGTAACGATCCTTTAGCCATCCGCTCGCGGCGACGGACGAAGGCGGCATCGAAGCGGTCGCGGACGAACTCGCGATACTGGCCCTGCACGCTGCGGTCGGCGATGAGGCGGACACGGTCATCGAGCCGTTTTTGCAGCGCAGCACGGCGCTCCGGCGTGTCGAGGTTGCGCGAGGTCTCGAGCGCCCACATCACCTCGACCAGCGGAAGTGCCCGATCGAGGACCTCCTGCATCGCCGCCGCGCCGTGGCGCAGCACCAGCGTGTCCGGGTCTTCGCCCTCGGGCAAGGTGGCAAAGCGCAGGCTCAAGCCCGGCTGCAACAGCGGCAGTGCCCGATCAAGCGCCCGGGCCGCCGCGCGCTGGCCGGCCGCGTCGCCGTCGAAGCACAGAACCGGCTCGGGCGCGAGCCGCCACAGCGCCTCGAGCTGCGCCTCGGTCAGCGCCGTGCCGAGCGGCGCTACCGCCGTCGCGAAACCCGCCCGGTGCAGGCCGATCACATCCATATAACCTTCGACCACGATCGCCGCGGGTGCGCGCGCCGCAGCGGCGCGCGCCTCGGCCCAGCCATAGAGCACCCGCCCCTTCTCGAACAGCGGCGTATCGGGCGAGTTCAAATATTTCGGTTGGCCATCGCCCAGCACGCGCCCGCCGAAGGCGATGATGCGGCCCTGGCGATCGCCGATCGGAAAGATGATGCGGCCGCGGAAATAATCGTAGGTCTCGCTGTCGATCCCCGGAGCTCGACCCTCGGGCCGGCGCAGCAGCCCGGCTTCGATGAGGAGCGGCTCGGGATAGCGTCCCGCAAGCGCCCGCTTCAGCGCGTCGCGCCGATCCGGCGCGACGCCGAGCCGAAAGCGGCGGATGGTCGCCGCGTCAAGACCGCGGCGCTCGAGATAGAGGCGCGCCTCGCGTCCCTCCGCCGCCTGCAGCGATGTCTCGAAGAAGGCGCAGGCCGCCTCAACTGCGCCGTGCAAATCGACGTTGCGCACCGCGCGGTCGTGTTCCTCGCGCGTCGGTTTCGGCACTTCGATCCCCGCGCGCCGGGCGAGGTCCTCGACCGCCTGAAGGAAATCCATGCCCTCGGTCTGCATGACGAAGCTGATGACATCGCCATGCGCGCCGCAGCCGAAGCAGTGATAGAAGTCCTTGTCCTCGACGACGCTGAAGGACGGCGTCTTCTCGTTATGGAACGGGCACAGGCCAATGAATTCGCGCCCGCGCCGCAGCAGCTTGACACGCCGGCCGATCACCTCCGCCAGCGAGATGCGCCCGCGCAATTCGTCGAGAAACCGCGGCGGGAAGGACATTCCGTCAGCCGTCAGCCGTCATCATCCGGCCCTTGGCGATAGCCATGCCTGCGCCATAGTGGCCCACCGCGCCCACTGCAACAAAAAAAGCGCGGACCTTCAGCTCAGCAGCCGCTTGACGATCTGGCTGGCGGCGGCGGGATCGAGTCGGCCGGCATGGCGCTCGCGGAGCGCCGCCATGGTGCGGCCCATGTCCTTGATGCCGGTGGCGCCGATGGCGGCGATCGTCTCCTTGATCGCCGCCTCCTGCTCGGCGGCCGAGAGCGGCTGCGGCAGGAAGCGCTCGATGATCGCGATCTCGCCGCGTTCCTTGTCGGCGAGCTCGGGCCGACCGCCCTTCTCGTAGAGCTCGATCGACTCGCGGCGCTGCTTGATCATGACTTGCAGCATCTGCTGGATCTCGGGCTCGGCGATGCCGGCGGCATTGCCCTTGGGACGGACCTCGATGTCGCGTTCCTTGAGACGCGCGAGAATGAGCCGCACGGTCGAAAGCGTCAGCGTGTCCTTCTCCCGCATCGCCGTCTTCAAGGCTTCGCCGAAGCGCTCGCGCAACATCGCATCCTCCCGAATCAGCGTATGAGCGCGGACGTTAGCCCATCGCCGGGGGCGCGGGCAATTCGCGGCCGCATTTCGAGAAGTGTCGGTATCTCGCGCGGTAATCGCGAGCACGATGCTTGACGGCGCGGCATCGATTGGCTAAGTGGCGGCCTTAACCCGAGCGCCGGCCGAACATGCCGCACGGACACCAACCGTGCGGTGCATTTTGGTGCCGCCTCATCCGCGCGTTCCGTCGGAGGACCCGCACCCGATCCCATGACCCACGTGCCGCTCCCGCCTGCGTCCAACCCTGCCACTGCCGCGCTCGTTCTCGCGGACGGCACGGTTTTCCGGGGACGGGGACTGGGCGCTTCCGGCACGCGCGTCGGCGAGGTCTGCTTCAACACCAGCATGACCGGATACCAGGAGATCATCACCGATCCCTCCTATGCCGGGCAGATCATCACCTTCACGTTTCCCCATATCGGCAATGTCGGCGCCAATCGCGAGGACATCGAGACCGCGACGCCGGCCGCGCGCGGCGTCGTGCTGCGCGCCGACATCACCGAGCCTTCGAGCTGGCGCGCGGTACAGCCGCTCGAAGCCTGGCTCCGCGCCAACGGCATCGTCGGCATCACCGGGATCGACACGCGGCGGCTGACGCGCCGCATCCGCGATGGCGGCGCGCCGACGGGCGTAGTCTGTCATGCGCCCGAGGGACGCATCGACCTCGATGCGCTGGTGACGCAGGCGCGTGCCTGGCCGGGCCTCGAGGGCATGGACCTCGCCCGGGAGGTCACCTGCCGCCAGAGCTACGCCTGGGACGAGACCGCATGGCAGTGGGGTCGCGGCTATGGCCGGCTCGAGCGGCCGCGCTTTCGTGTCGTCGCCGTCGACTATGGCGCCAAGCGCAACATCCTGCGCACGCTCGCGGCGCATGGCGCTGCCGTCACGGTCGTGCCCGCGACCGCGACCGCGGCGGAGATCCTGCGCCACGAGCCCGACGGCGTCTTCCTGTCGAACGGGCCGGGCGATCCCGCCGCCACCGGTGCCTATGCCGTGCCGGTGTTGCGCGCCCTCATCGAGCGCGGCCTGCCGATCTTCGGCATCTGCCTCGGCCATCAGCTGCTCGCCCTCGCGCTCGGCGGGCGCACGCGCAAGATGGCGATCGGCCATCGCGGCGCCAATCATCCGGTCAAGGACCTCGAGACCGGCAAGGTCGAGATCACCAGCCAGAATCACGGCTTCGTCGTGCTTCCCGAAACGCTGCCGCGCGAGGCCGAGGTGACCCATGTCTCGCTGTTCGACGGCTCGAACGAGGGCATGCGGCTCAAGGACCGCCCGGTGTTCTCGGTGCAATACCATCCCGAAGCGAGCCCCGGTCCGCAGGACAGCCTCCATCTCTTCCAGCGCTTCATCGCCCTCATCGAGCGCGCAAAATGAGCGAGTGGCGGCGCGATGCCTAAGCGCACGGACATAAAATCGATCCTGATCATCGGCGCCGGACCGATCGTGATCGGCCAGGCCTGCGAGTTCGACTACGCGGGCGCGCAGGCGGTGAAGGCACTCAGGGACGAGGGCTACCGCATCGTCCTCATCAATTCGAACCCGGCGACGATCATGACCGATCCGGGGCTTGCCGACGTCACCTATGTCGAGCCGATCACGCACGACATGATCGAGCGCATCATCGCCGTCGAGCGGCCGGATGCGCTGCTGCCGACCATGGGCGGGCAGACCGCGCTCAATGCGGCGATGGCGCTGGCGCAGTCGGGGGCGCTGGCGCGCCACGGGGTCGAACTGATCGGCGCCCGGGCCGACGTCATCGCCAAGGCCGAGGACCGCCGGCTCTTTCGCGCGGCGATGGAGCGGATCGGCCTCGCCTCGCCGCGCAGTCAACTCGTCGATTCGATCGAGACCGCGCACGAGGCGCTGAAGCTCGTCGGGCTTCCGGCCATCATCCGCCCGTCCTTCACCCTCGGCGGCACCGGCGGCGGCATCGCCTATAACCGCGAGGAATTCGAGGAGATCGTACGCGGGGGCTTGCGCGCGTCGCCGGCGCACGAGGTGCTGATCGAGGAATCGGTGCTCGGCTGGAAGGAATTCGAGATGGAGGTGGTCCGCGACCGCGCGGACAACTGCATCATCGTCTGCTCGATCGAGAACGTCGATCCGATGGGCGTTCATACCGGCGATTCGGTGACGGTAGCGCCCGCCCTCACCCTCACCGACAAGGAATACCAGATCATGCGCAACGCCGCGATCGCGGTGCTGCGCGAAATCGGCGTCGATACCGGCGGCTCCAACGTGCAGTTCGCGGTCAATCCCGCAGACGGCCGCCTCGTCGTCATCGAGATGAACCCGCGCGTGTCGCGTTCCTCGGCGCTCGCCTCGAAGGCGACCGGGTTTCCCATCGCCAAGGTCGCGGCCAAGCTCGCGGTCGGCTACACGCTCGACGAGATCAAGAACGACATCACCGGGGTCACGCCCGCCTCGTTCGAGCCGACCATCGACTACGTCGTCACCAAGATGCCGCGCTTCACCTTCGAGAAGTTTCCGGGCGCGGAGCCGCTGCTGACCACATCGATGAAATCGGTGGGCGAGGCGATGGCGATCGGCCGCAGCTTTGCCGAATCCGTGCACAAGGCGCTGCGTTCGATGGAGACCGGCCTCACCGGCTTCAACGAGGTCGAGATCCCGGGCGCGCTCGCCGGCGACCCCGACGCGATCCGCGCCGAGCTTGCCAAGCCCAAGCCCGATCGCCTGCTCGTCATCGCCCAGGCCTATCGCCACGGGCTCTCGACCACGGAGATCCATGCCGCCTGCCGCTACGATCCGTGGTTCCTCGAGGAGATCGCCAAGATCGTCGCGGCCGAACAACAGGTGACGGCATCGGGGCTGCCGCAAGACGCCGCCGGGATGCTGCGGCTCAAGGGCATGGGCTTCGCCGACGCGCGCTTGGCCGAGCTTACCGGCGCCGGCGAGGAACAGGTGTCGGCGCTGCGCACGCGGCTCGGCGTTCATCCCGTCTACAAGCGCATCGACACCTGCGCCGCGGAGTTTCCCGCGCTCACCTCCTATATGTATTCGACTTATGAGGGCGACGGTTGGAGCCCGCCCGAATGCGAGGCGGCGCCATCGGCGCGCGACAAGGTGGTGATCCTCGGCGGCGGCCCCAACCGCATCGGCCAGGGCATCGAATTCGATTATTGCTGCGTCCATGCCGCCTACAGCCTCGCCGAGGCCGGCATCGAGACGATCATGGTCAACTGCAACCCCGAGACCGTATCGACCGACTACGACACTTCGGACCGGCTCTATTTCGAGCCGCTCACTGCCGAGGACGTGATCGAGCTGGTCCGGGTCGAGCAGAGCAACGGCCGGCTCAAGGGCGTGATCGTACAGCTCGGCGGCCAGACACCGTTGAAGCTTGCCGCAGCGCTCGAGGCGGCGCGGATCCCGATCCTCGGCACCTCGCCCGACGCGATCGATCTCGCCGAGGACCGCCGCCGCTTCCAGGAATTGTTGCAGCGCGTCGGCCTGGCGCAGCCCGAGAACGGCACGGCGACGTCGCTCGCCGAGGCGGAGGCGGCGGCATCGCGCATCGGCTATCCGGTAGTGATCCGGCCCTCCTACGTGCTCGGCGGCCGGGCCATGGAGATCGTGCACGATCGGACCGGGCTGGCGCGCTACATGACGCACGCGGTACGGGCATCCGGGCGCAACCCGGTGCTGATCGACCGCTACCTTCAGGACGCGATCGAGGTCGATGTCGATGCGCTGTCGGACGGGCACGAAGTCTTCGTCGCCGGCATCATGGAGCATATCGAGGAGGCCGGCATTCATTCGGGCGACAGCGCCTGCTCGCTGCCGCCCTATTCGCTGCCGCCGCCGATGGTCGCCGAGCTGCGCCGCCAGACCGCCGCGCTGGCGCGCGCGCTCGGCGTCGTCGGGCTGATGAACGTGCAGTTCGCGGTCAAGGACGGCACGGTCTATGTGCTCGAGGTCAACCCCCGCGCCTCGCGCACGGTGCCCTTCGTCGCCAAGGCGACCGGGCTCGCCATCGCCAAGATCGCCGCCCGGCTCATGGTGGGCGAGCGCCTCGCCGACTTCCCGCTCGCCTCGCGGGCGCGGCGCGACCACGTTGCGGTCAAGGAGGCGGTCTTTCCGTTCGCACGCTTCCCTGGGGTCGATCTCATTCTCGGGCCGGAGATGAAATCCACCGGCGAGGTGATGGGGATCGATACCGATTTCGGCCGCGCCTTCGCCAAGTCGCAGCTCGGAAGCGGGACCGAACTGCCGCTCGCGGGCGCCGTTTTTGTCTCGGTCCGCGATCGTGATAAACCATCGATTGTACAATCTTGCATAAAACTCGCTGAAATGGGGTTTTCACTGATCGCGACCCGTGGCACCGCCGGGGTTCTGCGCGCCGCCGGCCTCGCGGTCGAGGAGGTCAACAAGGTGCTCGAAGGCCGGCCGCATATCGTCGATCGGATGCTGTCAGGCGAGGTTCAACTCGTGTTCAACACCACCGAGGGCGCCCAGGCGATCGCCGACAGCTTCAGCCTGCGGCGCAGCGCGCTGACCCTCAACATTCCTTATTACACGACCGTGGCGGGCGCCCGGGCTGCGGTGCAGGCGATTTCGGCGCTCAAGACCGGCAGCCTTGAAGTCGCCTCCCTCCAATCTTATTTTGTTGGATCGTTCTGAATGCCCGGAAAGGACGGCCCCGGCCGCGGCGCCATCTGACCGAAAGGTTGTAATTTCCATTCATGACCAAGATCCCGATGACGGCGGACGGCTTTTCCCGTCTGCAGGACGAGCTGAAACGGCTCAAGAGCGTCGACCGGCCGGCGATCATTCGCCAGATCGCTGAGGCGCGCACGCATGGCGACATTTCCGAAAATGCGGAATACCACGCCGCGCGCGAACGCCAGAGCTTCATCGAGGGACGGGTCATCGAGCTCGAGGACAAGATCGCCCGGGCCGAAGTCATTGATGTATCGAAGCTTTCGGGCAAAGTGGTAAAATTCGGCGCCACCGTCACCCTCGAGGACGAGGAGACCGAGGAACAAGCGGTCTATCAGATCGTCGGCGAGGACGAGGCCGACATCAGCAAGGGGCGGCTTTCGGTGACCTCGCCGCTTGCCCGCGCCCTCATCGGCAAGGGCATCGGCGACAGCGTCGAGGTCACGACACCGCGCGGCTCCCGCGCCTATGAAGTGGTAAAGGTCCGCTTCCGCTGAGACGGGCCTACTTCTCGTCCACTTCGATCGGAATGCCGGCCTCGTATTTCGAGGTCCGGATGGCTAGCGAGGAGCGCACATGCGCCACGTTGGGCGCGGCGGTGAGCTTGGTCGTGAGGAAGCGCTGATAGCTGTCCCAGTCGGGCGCCACGATCTTGAGCAGGAAATCGGTCTCGCCGGCGAGCATGTGCGCTTCGCGTACCTCGGGCCAGCTCGCGGTCAACGCCTCGAATGCCTTGAGATCGGGCTCCGCCTGGCTTGACAGCCCGACCTGGGCGAAGACGGTGACGCCGAAGCCCAAGGCCTCAGGATTGATGTCGGCGTGGTAGCCGCGAATGAAATCCGATTCTTCCAGGGCACGCACCCGCCGGAGACAGGGCGGCGCCGAGATCCCGGCACGGTGCGCGAGCTCGACATTGGTCATACGGCCATGGGCCTGCAGGTCGCGAAGGATCCGCCGGTCGATTTTGTCGAGCTTGATGCGTCGCATTCATCGCCTTTCCGAACGCCGTTCGGCCCTTGCCGCGCCGCCCCCGCTCGAACGGTTGCGGCACGAACGATGACGGGTGATCCTAGCGGTCGGTAATTATATTGCAAGTTGCCGCGGCTTCGCCATCGTGCTTGCGCCTTCTTGGTCGCGGGGCTACCACGCGGCGATGGAGAATGACCGAAGCAGGCCATGGGGTTAGAGGCGCCCCCGCCGACCGTTTGGGCGGTCCATGACGGCAAGGTCGGCATGGCGAGCCAGGCGCTTGGGCTGGCCGAGGCGGTGGGCTGGCCTTATGTCGAGAAACGCCTCTCGGTCCGGGCGCCGTGGCGCCATCTCATGCCGCAACTGTGGATGCAGCCGCTCGCGGCGCTGGCACCCGACGGCGACGTTCTAGCGCCGCCCTGGCCCGACGTGATCATCGCCTGCGGCCGTAATGCGGTGGCGCCATCGCTGGCCGCCAAGCGCGCGAGCGGCGGCCGGACCCTGTGGGTACAGATCCAGGACCCGCGCTTTGCCCGCGAGGCGGCCGACCTTCTCGTCGTCCCGAGCCACGATCCGGTGCGCGGCAGCAACGTGCTGACGACGCTGGGGGCGGTCCATCGCGTGACCCCTGCCCGCCTGGCCGCCGAGGCGCAGCGCTTTGCCGCCGTTTTCGCCGCCCTGCCGCGGCCGCGCGCCGCGGTGCTGATCGGCGGCAACAATCGGGCCTATCGGTTCACGCCCGAGCATTTCAGCGGATTCGTCGATGCGCTTGCCGCGTTGGCGCGCCAGGGTACGGGTTTGATGGTGACGCCCTCGCGCCGCACCGGCACGGACCAGGCGGCGATGCTGCGGGCGCGGCTTTCCGGGCTACCGGCCGTGGTCTGGGACGGGACCGGCGACAATCCTTATTTCGCCATGCTCGGGCTCGCCGATGCCGTGATCGTCACGGCGGACTCGGTGTCGATGGTGAGCGAGGCCGCCGCCACCGGCAAGCCGGTCCACGTCATGCCGCTCGAGGGGCGCTCGGCCAAGTTCGACCGCTTCCATTGCGCCATGGCGGAGGCCGGGATCACCCGCCCGTTTCGCGGCACCATCGAGCACTGGAGCTATGTCCCGCCCGAGGACTCCGCCCGCGCCGGCGCCGCTATTCGCGACCTGCTTGCCCGCCGCCTCGCCGCGGTCGCCTGAGATGGCGCGTCGCGTTACGGCGTTTCTCGCCGGCTTCCTCGTGATCTGCGGCGGCCTGGTCCTGCTTCCGGCGATCGATCTCGCCGCGAGCCGGCTGTTCTACACACCGGCCGACCGGTTCTTCGCCTCCGGCTGGCTGCCGTTCCGCATCGCCCATGCCCTGCCGCCCTACCTCATGACGGCCGCCATCATCGCCGCCGTGGCGATCCTTGTCGCCGCCTGGCGCGGGCGGCCCATTCGCGGCCTCGACCACCGCGCGGGCCTGTTCCTCCTGGTGGCGCTGGCGGTGGGGCCGGGGCTCATCGTGAACACGCTGTTCAAGGACCATTGGGGCCGGGCGCGGCCGGCGCAGATCGTCGCCTTCGGCGGCGACAAGCGCTTCACCCCGGCCTTCGTGCCGAGCGATCAATGCGGAACCAACTGCTCGTTCCCGTCGGGCGATCCTGCGGTCGGATACTATTTCGTCGCGGCGGGATTTCTCGCGGCGCCGCAGCGGCGGCGGCGCCTCGTTGCCGGCGCCCTGACGCTGGGCGCGGTCATCGGCGTGGCCCGGATCGCACAGGGAGCGCATTTCCTGTCGGACGTGATCGCGTCGGGCTTTATCATCTTTGCCACGACCTGGCTGCTCCATCGCTGGATCGTCGTGGCGGACGGGCTCGCGACGCTGCGGCGGCAGCTCGTGCCGCCCACGCCGGCATTCCGGCGGTTCGCGCTCGCGACCGCGCTCACGGCCGCCGCGACGCTGGCGTCGATCGCCTGGGTCGACCGGCCGCTCGCCGCCTATTGTCACACGATCGGCCCCGGTCTCCACGCCGCCTTCGGCGTCGTCACGACATTCGGCGTTTCGACCTTCTATCTTATCGCGGCGGCATTGCTGGCGGTCGGGCTCGCACTCATGGCGCGACCGACGGACGAGCCCGCGCGCCGGCGCCGCCTCAACCATCATGCGCTGCGCGCCGCCTTCGTCTTCGTCACGGTCGCGGGCGCCGGCCTCGTCGGCGACATCATCAAGCCGGTGTTCGGGCGCGCGCGGCCGACGCTGTGGCTGCACGAGGGAATCTTCGGCTTCACCTGGCACGGCGCGCACGCGGTCTATTGGTCCTTTCCCTCCGGCCATACCATCACCATCGCCGCGCTTGCCGCTTCTCTGGCACGGGTCGAGCGGCGTGGGCTGCCGCTTTACGTCGCCGCGGCGCTGCTGGTGGCGGCGAGCCGGGTCGTGCTGGACGAGCATTACCTGAGCGACGTGCTCGCCGGCATCTATATCGCCTGGCTGACATGTTGGGCGGCGCGCGCTTCCTTCGAACGCGCCGGCATCGCGCTCGCGCTCAGCGATACCCCTCGAACCCCTCGAGATAGCGCACGATATAATGGCGCGATTCCCCGCCGCCGATCGGAATGATGATGTGCTCGATCGGCCCGGCCGAGGCAAAGCGCGAAATGATGTGCGCGATGTCGGGATTGGGGCTCACCAGCAGGAAATTGTCGCCGATATAGCTCTGCGGCTTGGCATCGAGGTCGAACTGGTCGTGCACCAGATTGTCGCCGCCGTTCCACTTGAGCGCATTGAATGGATGCGGCCGCACGTAATAGAGCAGGGCCGCCATGTCCTCGCGGTTCTCGGCGAGCAGGACCGCGCCCGGATGCTCGCGCAGCAGTCGCCCGACGGCGACGCCGAGCCGGCGGTACCCGCGCAACCGGTGCAGGATGTCGTATTTCGCCGGCAGCTCGTAGCCGAACGCCGCCGCCATGTCGTGCGCCTCGAGCACCGCCGCGGCCAGCGCGACATGGAGCGCGACCGAGCCCGCCACCGCCCACCACCAGCCGCACTCGATCAGCCAGGCGACCACGAGCACGGTTGCGCTCACATAGGTCGGCGCAGCCCAGTTGGGCTCCGCGCGCGAGAGCATGCTGACCACCAGCATCATGGCGAGCGTCGGCAGCGCGAACATCGCCAAGAGCGCCGCGTTCGGCGCCTTCAGCACGCGCCGTCCCTGGGCGACGATGGCGATGAGCGCGGCGAACGGCACCGGCCCGAACACGCCGAATTGCGAGCCGAAGAATTCGAGCAGATGGCCCGGATGAAACATCACGCCGTGGAACGCGGCATTGTCCTCGGTGTGGTGATAGCTCACCCAGCCATGGGCGAGGTTCCAGAAGAAATTGGGCGCATAGATCGCGAGCGCGAGCGCCGCGGCGGCGAAAAAGCGCGGCAGGTGCCGCCGCTCGGCCCGGAAGACGAGGAGAAAGAGCAGCGCCGAGACGAGCCAATACGCCATCGCGTATTTGGCGAGGAGCCCGAACCCCGCGGCGACCCCGACCGCCGCCCACCACCGCCAGGCGCCGTCCTCGCGCGCCCGGAGGAAGGCATAGAGCGCGATCGTCCAGCACAACAGCAGCGGCGCATCGGTCGACATGATGATCGCCGAGGCGCTGACCCCGGGAAGCGTCGCATAGACCACCGCCGACCACGCCGCGATGCGCGCATCGTAAAGCCGCCGCGCCACCGCGAAGAGGACGAGTGCGGTGCCGAAATGCAGCAGCGGCGCGGCCACCCGCACCGCCAGCTCGCCATCGCCCAGCAGGCCCGTGGTGAGCGCGATCAGCCACGCCACCAGCGGCGGCTTCGAGTAGTAGCCGAAGGCCGGGTGCAGCGACCACACCCAATACTGCGCCTCGTCGGGATAAAGGTCGGCCTTGCCCAGCGCCAGCCACACCAGCCGCGCCACGGTGACGGCGAACACGGCATAGAGCGTGTTGCGCCAATAGCGCTCCACCTCGACGCCCGTTGGCTGCGCGCGATCCGTCACTGTCATGGCGGCCGAGACTAGCCCGTCGTGCGCCGCGCCGCACGCCCGTCGCTGCCGCGCGCGGCGTTTGGTCACGCGGCCAAAATTGTAGCTTTCGCGGCGTCTGCTTGCTAAGCCATGATTTGGGGTCGTGTGGGCGATGGGCGCCGTTTCGATGCAGCTCAAGATCGAGACCTTCAGCAACAAGAGCGGCGGCAACGCCTTCTTCAAGGCGGTGACGCATCCGCTCGCCGCGCGCGCCTTCACCGCGTTGCTGCGCCGTCTCGCGGGCGTGAAGGTGGCGCTCTACGATCCCGACGGCCAGGCCGAACCGCTGGCGCAGCTCTACGATCTCGCCGGGCTGCAGCTTGCCGGCGTCTTCGTTCAGGACGTGATGGCAATCGGGCGGCGTGTGCTGGGCCGCGCGGCGCAGCCGGTGACCGAGACCTCGGCCTGCCACGCCGGCGCCGTGTTGGTCCTCGCCTTCGAGGCCGAGCGCGCCGTCGCTCAGATCCGCCACCTTCTGCCGCCAGGCGCCGCCATCGAGAGCCTCGATGCCATACGCATCCCCGACGGGCTGCTCGCGAACCGGGTGCGCTATCTCGATCCGCTCAATTTCGCCACCAATTTCGTGTTCTTCCGCGACGCGGACGGGTTGTCGACGCGGCTCGTCACGGCCAATTACTGGGCCGGCTATGGCGCGCGCGCGACGGCGCTGTGGCTCTTGCTGTTCGACGCCGATGGCGGTGTGCTGGCCGAATGGCAGGAACCGCTCGGCGAAGGGATGGGCGCGATCGTGGTCGACAGCCGCGCGGTGCGGGCGCGCTTCCGCCTCAAGGAATTCACCGGCCAGCTCTTCCTGCATGTCGTCGGCGCAGCCGGCCACGACGTCGTCAAGTATGCGCTCGACACGTTCGCGGCGGATTCCGAGTCGTGCCTTTCCGCAACCCATGACGCCAATTCGTGGCCGGCCGATTTCTATGCCGGCCTGCCCGCGCCCGCCAGCGGCGAGACCGTCACGCTGTGGGTGCAGAACAGCCAGCCTTGCCCCATTCCCGCCGGCGCCATCGGCCTCAACGTGATGGGCGACGAGCGCGTCGCGCGGCTCGACCGGGCGGTCGCGCCCTTCGCCACCGTGGCGCTCGACGTGGCGAGCCTGCTGCCCGCTGCGCGCTGGCCGCAGCAACTCGAGCTGCGCGCCGGCAAATACATGGTGCGGCCGCGCTATGAGGTGACGGGCGGCGGCAAGCGTCGCATCGCCCACGTCAATGTCGAGCGCACGGATCTGCAGCCCGACCCGAAGATCGCCGAACTCGGCAACCTGCTCGGCAAGGGCTATCTGCTGCCGGCGCCGGTGCTGCCGCGCGACGCGTATCGCACCATCGCCCTGCCGACGCCGATGGCGACGCGCCAGCGCGAGCTGCCGCTGGCGGTCGCCGTCTATGACCGCGACGGACGCGAGGTCGCGCGCACGCGCCTCGGCCGGATCGAGCGGCGCCAGTCTCTCGCCATCGACGTCGACACGCTGCTCAACGGCGCGGCGCTCACGACGGGTTATGGCCATATCGAGCTGCTCTACGACTTCAGCGCCGGCGGCGAGGCCGATGGCTGGCTGCACGCGCTCTTTCGCTACGAGCATCGCGCCAGCCGCCATGCCGCCGAGACCAGTTTCGGCGCGCATGTCTTCAATACCGCGCTCACCTATGACGGCGAGCCGCAATCCTATGTCGGGCGCCCGCCCGGCCTGTCGACGCGGCTCTTCCTTCGCCTCGGCAGCGGCGGGCTCGACACGCTCTGCCATCTCATCTATCCGGCCTCGACGCCGTGGCATCGGACGAGCAGCACCGAACTCGTCCTCCATGACGCGACCGGCATCGAGGTCGCGCGCGTCGCGGTCCAGATCCCGTGCTCGGGGTCGCTGCTGTGGCGCTATCACGAGCGCTTCGGCGAGGCCGAGCGCCGCCGCGCCGGCGACGGCGCCTATGTCGTCGTGCGCGACCGGACCTGCCGTCTCTTCGGCTATCACGGGTTATTGGGTCGCAACGGCAGCTTCAGCCTCGACCACATGTTCGGCTTCTGAGACCTCGCCCTCATGACGCAGCGCCACCACACCAAGTTCCTCATCATCGGCGCCGGCCCGGCGGGTTATGCCGCGGCGATCTATGGCGCGCGCGCCAATCTCGCGCCGCTTCTGGTATCGGGGATGCAGCCCGGCG